>JAFVUF010000002.1 GCA_017502875.1 Clostridia bacterium
ACTATTGCACACAGCTACACAGTTCAGGTATCCAGCGTTAACAAGCACTGGATGGTATGTCTCTGCGGAGCTATTGATGAAACCTCAATAGAGGATCACTCAGGAGCAGCGGCAACGTGTACAACTGCACAGATATGTGATGAATGCGGAGTAGAGATTGCGACTGCAAACGGACATACACCCGGCGTAGCGGCAGATTGCGAGAACGCACAGACCTGTACGGTATGCGGTGAAGAACTTGCACCCGCGCTTGGACATTCATGGGTAGCTGCGGATTGCACTACACCTAAGACTTGTTCAGTATGCGGAGAGACAGAAGGCGTTGCGCTTGGACATACACCCGGCACAGCGGCAGATTGTGAGAATGCGCAGACCTGTACGGTATGCGGAGCAGAGCTTGCTCCCGCGCTCGGACACACACCCGGCGTAGCGGCAGATTGCGAGAACGCACAGACCTGTACAGTATGCGGAGCAGAGCTTGCACCCGCGCTTGGACATACACCCGGCGTAGCGGCAGATTGCGAGAACGCACAGACCTGTACGGTATGTGGTGAAGAACTTGCACCCGCGCTTGGACATTCATGGGTAGCTGCGGATTGCACTACACCTAAGACTTGTTCAGTATGCGGAGAGACAGAAGGCACAGCACTTGGACATACAGGCGGAACAGCAACATGTACCGTAAGAGCAATATGTTCAGTTTGCGACACAGCATACGGCGATACTATTGCACACAGCTACACAGTTCAGGTATCCAGCGTTAACAAGCACTGGATGGCATGTCTCTGCGGAGCAATTAATGAAAGCTCTGTAGAGGACCATACAGGCGGTGAAGCGACCTGTACCACAAGGGCAATATGCTCTGTATGTAATCATTCATACGGCGAAATAGATGTTGATAACCATAAAGCGGCTAGCGAGTGGTCAACAAACGGAACTAACCACTGGAAGGATTGCACCAGATGCGGTGAGGATCTTAACAAGGTAGCTCATATCGCTTCTTCTGAATGGACATCAGATGGAATTACTCATTGGCATGATTGTACTGAATGTGGATATGATCTTAATAAGATGGCATGCTACGGTGGAATAGCGACCTGTACCGAAAGGGCTGAGTGTACCGTTTGCGGTAATCTGTACGGCGAAATAAACAGATATAACCACAACGCAGCAACCGAATGGTCATCTGACGCAACTCACCATTGGAAAGAATGTAAGAGATGTGGCGAGGATTTAAATAAGGCTGTTCACGGCGGCGAAGCTACATGTGTAGCGGCGGCGACCTGTCCTACCTGTAACAAGACCCACGGTTCTGTAAATCCTAACGCTCATGCTCCTGCGACAGAGTGGACCGGCGAGAACGGAAAGCACTGGAAGGCTTGCGCTAACACAGGCTGTACCGTACATCTCGATGAGGCCAACTGCTCAGGCGGCACTGCAACCTGTACTGAAAAGGCAGAATGCTCCGTTTGTGGCAATGAATATGGCGTAGTTAATCCTAACGCTCATGCTCCTGCGACAGAGTGGACCGGCGAGAACGGAAAGCACTGGAAGGCTTGCACCAACACAGGCTGTACCGTACATCTCGATGAGGCCAACTGCTCAGGCGGCACTGCAACCTGTACTGAAAAGGCAGAATGCGCTGTTTGCGGTAATGTATACGGCGAGCTTGCAGCGCACGTCTACGGAAGTGATTTCAAGAGTGATGCAAGCAACCACTGGAACGAATGTGCTTGTGGTGCTAAGGCAAACACAGGTGATCACGCGGACAGCGATGAAAATGGCAAGTGCGATGCTTGCGATTATCAGATAGGCGACAGCAAGGGCGAACTGGGAACTGGCGCAGTTGTCGGTATCTCTGTCGGCTCGGCATTAGCAGTTGAAGCAATAGGCTTCGGTGTATACGCCTTAATTTCCAAAAAGAAAAAGTTAATATAACTTAACCCCTAAAACAAAAAACGGTATCTCGAAAGAGGTACCGTTTTTTATGTTTATTACTATATAAAATAGGTATTGCATGAGTAAGTAACATTCAAATAATCAAAATATTGTCAATTTAATCATATAAGTGCTTGTATTTACCGAAAAAATATGCTAAAATAGTATAGACATACGGTTGCAATATTAGTATGCTGTTATAAACTCGCGGTAAAAGGAGTAGCTTTTATGAAAAGGCAAAGCGGTGTTTTAATGCACGTCTCGGCGCTATGGGGAGAGTATTCCGAGGGGGCGTTTGGCGAGGCTGCATATGAATGGATAGATTTTTTGTGCGATTGCGGCTTTTCCGTTTGGCAGACTTTGCCCTTTTGCCTGCCTGATGAATATAGTTCACCGTATAAGTCGTACAGCGCGTTCAGTGGAAACCCGTATTTTATAGACCTGCCGACGTTATTTAAGGAAGGACTTATCACGAAGAGTGAGCTTGCGGAGGCAAGACAATGTTCTCCGTACGTTTGTGAATTTGAGCGCTTGAAGGCTGAACGCTACGCATTGCTTTCAAAGGCGGCGAAGCGCTTTAAGGATAAAACCGCGATAGAAGGCTTCCTTTCATCGCACCCGCAAAGTGCTAAGTTCTGTGAATTTATGGCACTGCGCGAGGCAAACGGAGGAATTGAATGGACGAAATGGACTGAAAATACGCCCGATAAGAATACTCTTGAAATCTGGCAATTCATACAGTATCAGTTCTTTAAGCAATGGGCATCTGTTAAGGAATATGCTAACCGCAGAGGTATATCTATCATAGGAGACGTGCCGATATACGTGGCGCATGACAGCGCGGACGTTTGGGCAAATCCTGAGCAGTTTCAGCTTGACGGGCGCTATCAGCCGACAAATGTTGCGGGAGTACCGCCCGACTATTTCTGCGAGGACGGTCAGCTCTGGGGAAATCCTCTGTACGATTGGAAGAAGATGAAGGCGGACGGCTTTTCATGGTGGAAGGAGCGAATGCTCTTTATGACAGAGCTTTTCGACGGCGTAAGAATAGACCATTTCAGAGGACTTGAAAGCTATTTCAGCATACCCGCAACCGAGAAAACCGCAAGGAACGGCAAATGGGTAAAGGGTCCGGGAATGGCGCTTATAAAGGAGCTAAAAAAGGTCTGCGGAGATAAGCTGCTTATTGCTGAGGACCTCGGAGATATAACTCCCGCGGTGCATAAGCTGGTTAAGGATAGCGGCTTTCCCGGTATGCGAGTGCTTCAATTTGGCTTCCTCGGTGATGAAAGCTCGCCGCATCTTCCGCATAATTATGAGAATAACTGTATCGCTTATACGGGAACTCATGACAATAACACTCTGCTCGGTTATGTCTGGGAGATAGATGAAAGCACCCGTAGGCAGTTGTTTGCCTATTGCGGCTACTCCGGAGGGGATTGGGATCACTGCTACGACGCCATAATGAGAACTATGCTTGCAAGTCATGCGGGTATGCTTATTTTTCCCGTACAAGACCTTCTTTTCTACGGAAGCGATACCCGATTTAATACTCCCGGAAAGAGCGACGGCAACTGGGCTTACCGTCTAACCCGTGAGCAGTTAAAGAATATTGACCGCGCGAAATTCCGCGAATGGAACAGACGTTACGGAAGAACGTGAGTGAATAACCAAAGCTCCGTCGAGCATTAAAGCTTGACGGAGCTTTTTAATAGTTATTTTAGCTTACGGGTGCAATCAAACGAGCTTTTATTTCCCTGCGTGCTCAGCGTTTTATGAGGTATTTTCTCATATCCAGCGCGCAAGCGACGAGAATGATAAGACCCTTTATCACGTATTGAAGGTTTGAGTCTATTCCAAGGAATGTCAAGCCTACGAAAATAATTCGCAGCAGCACCACTCCCGTTATAACTCCGCGTATCTTGCCTATACCGCCAACAAACGATACTCCGCCAATAACGCAAGCGGCTATGGCGTCAAGCTCGTAATTGGCGCCGGTTGAGGCAGTGTTTGAGCCGATACGGGCGGCTTCGATGAAGCCTGTAATGCCGTACATCATACCCGCAAGCACAAAAACTGCGATAATAGTGAGGGTAACGTTAACTCCCGAAACGTTTGCCGCCTCTGGATTTGAACCTACGGCAAACATATTCTTACCGAAAGCGGTTTTATTCCATATAAACCACATAATAACGGTTATTCCGAGAGAGTAAAAAATAAGATTTGGTATAGCGACGCTTCCAAAACGGATTATGCTTCCCGAAATGAAGCTCGTGTATTTTGAATCAAGTCCAGATATCGACTGACCGTTATTTGTTCCGTTCATAAGGTACATGAGCAGAACGCCGTAGGTGATAAGCTGAGTGGCTAAGGTTACTATAAACGGGTGCAGCTTGAATTTAGCGGTACAAAAGCCGTTTATAAAGCCGATAAGAGCGCCTATTGCGATTACGATGATAAGCACCAGCCATATAGGGAAGGTATCAAGCTGCGGGAACATCTTATTAGCATAGCCGCTCGCTTGAAGCAGAGAGGCGGCAACGCAGGCGGTAAGACCTACTATACGTCCTGCGGAGAGGTCGGTTCCCGTCAGGATTATACAGCCCGCGATACCGAGAGCTATCGGCAGATTAGCGGCGGAAAGCGTAAGAATATTGATTATAGAGGTAAGAGACAGAAACCTCGGCTGGTATATCTGTATACCTATTATTGCCGCAATTATCAGTATATAAAGCGAGTTGTTTATTAAGAACTCCTTTAATAACCTGTTTTTCTCGATAGGGTCGAGAGCCTTGAAATCGGCGATACGCCGTTTCAGATTGATTTTTTCGTCCATTATATAAATTCCTTTTTGGTATCAGATATTTGAGGTGGCAAGCTTCATTATCTCCTCTTGGGTAGCTTCCTCGGCGCTTAGCTCGCCCGCAAGCCTTCCGCCTGACATAACGAGTATGCGAGAGCATATACCGAGAAGCTCAGGCATTTCGCTGGATACCATTATTACCGCCTTGCCCTTGCTTGCCAGCTCAATGATAAGCTGGTATATCTCGTATTTCGCTCCGACGTCGATGCCTCTCGTCGGTTCGTCTAAAAGCAGTATCTCAGGCTCGGTAAGAAGCCATCTGCCGAGAATTACCTTTTGCTGATTTCCGCCCGAAAGCGAACGTATTTTTGTTGAACTGTTAGGAGTTTTTATTCGCATAGCCTTTATCATTCTGTCAGTGTCGGAGCGCATTTTTCCGTTGCTCAGATAGTAGCTTCGGTAGCTTTTAATATTTGAGATAACTGTGTTTTCGAGAATGTCGAGTATAGCGAATATGCCGTTTTTACGTCTTTCCTCGGTGAGCAGGGCAAAGCCATTCGATATAGACTCACGGGGATTTCGGTTCTTTATTTCTTTTCCGCTAAGATAAATTTTTCCGCTTTTTCTTTCCGAGATACCGAAAAGCGCTTCAAGAAGCTCTGTTCTGCCTGAGCCGTCAAGACCTGCCACGCCGACTATCTCACCCGATTTCACGTTGAAGGAAACGTCGCTTACGTGGTTGTGAGCGGCGGAAAGTCCGACGACCTCAAGCACCGTTTCTCCAACCTTATTCGTCTTTTCGGGGAAACGGTTGCTAAGCTCTCTGCCGACCATAAGCTTAATTATAGTGTTCATATCAAGCTCGCTCGCGGGCTTTGTAGCTATATGCTTTCCGTCGCGCATTACGGTTACGTCATCAGAAATACGAAGTATTTCTTCCATTTTGTGAGATATATAGATTATACCGCAGCCGTTTGCCTTCAGCTTTTGTATTATTTCGAACAGCTGCTCAACCTCGCTGTCGCTGAGCGACGAGGTCGGCTCGTCAAGAACTATTATTTTTGCGTCGTAGGAGACCGCCTTTGCGATTTCCGCCATCTGCCTCTGTGAAACGGGCATTGTTGACATTATTCTTTTGGGGTCGATTTTCAGTCCGAGTCGGTCAAAAATCGCCATAGTGTCCTCGTACATCTTTTTTTCGGAGGTAAAAACGCCGAGGGCCTTTGGATATCTGCCAAGCCACATATTGTCCATGACGCTGCGTTTAAGCGCTTGGTTTAACTCCTGATGGACCATGGCGACGCCGTTTTCCAGCGCTTCCTTGGGTGTTTTGAAGCTGACGGGGCTGCCGTCAAGAAATATCTCCCCGCTATCGTAGGAATATATTCCAAAGAGGCATTTCATAAGAGTAGACTTTCCCGCACCGTTTTCTCCCATAAGCGCGTGAACCGTACCGCGCCTTACGGTGATGGATACGTTATCCAGCGCCTTTACGTTCGGAAACTCCTTGCTTATGCCCTTCATTTCAAGGAGTGCGTCGTTTTTTTCACTCACGTTAAGCCATTCTCCTTTTGTCAGGCGTTTTCCTTGACGTATACGGAGTAGGGAATACGGAATTTCTTTACGTTCTCGTCTATCGGGAACTTGTCCATTCCCTCCGTTACGCTTTTTCCGTCGAGGTGGTTGATTACAGCCTTTTCAATAGCCTCAGCCATACCATCGGAGTCCTGCTTTATCGTGCCCGCCATTTTGCCCGCAGCTATAAGCTCCTGCGCCGCGGAGGTGGCGTCAACGCCGAAAACGGGAATAGAAATACTGCCCTGCGCGCCTGTGTTGTACCCCGCGACGTTCAGCGCCGATATAGCGCCCTCCGCCATTCCGTCATTGTTGCAGATAACGAGCTCAACCATATTATTATTAGCCGCGTTGAAGGAGGAGAGAAGTGTAGTCATATATTCGTTTGCCGCCTGAGCAGACCATTTGCCGTCGCGGTCAAGGAGGTATTTGTCTGTATTCTGAGAATCGTAGAAGGAAAGGGCGGGCTTACCTGCCTCGGCAAGCTTTTTGTTTGCGTTTTCGACAGAGTAGGTGGTGCGGTAGATAGCCTCGTTGTTACCCTTTTCACCCATAAACATAACGTAGGATATCCTTCCGTCTCCGTTTAAGTCAACGGCAGAGTAGTTGTTTACAAGATAATCTCCAATCATGTCTCCTTGCAGATATCCGGCTTCCTTTGCGTTAGTACCTATAAAGGAGCATTTGTCGTAGCTGCTGACAACCTCGTCAGACACCTCGCGGTTAAAGAAAATAACAGGAATACCGGCGTTTTTTGCCAGATCAACGATGCCTTTTGCCGCGTCGTCAGAGCCAGTGGTTACGATATTAACAACGATTACCTTTGCGCCCTTGGTGATAGCGGTCTGTATCTGCTCGGTCTGGGTTGTCTGACTGTTGTTTCCGTCGTGATCCTGATACTTTATTCCCGCGTTATCAAGACGCTTGTCGAGTGCCGAGCGCACTGTGGAAATATATGGGTCGCTGTAAGTGTAGTAGAAAACGTGAACGTCCCCGCCGTCATTTCTCTTGCATGAAGGGAAAGCTCCGATAATGAGCGAGAGCGCGGTTATCATCAATATAATTTTTAATAGCCTTTTCATTGTTTTTTTGTTTCCTTTCGTTTTACTGTATTACTAATTATCTCACGTTTTTCTAAGCATTACACTAAATTAGTTATGGGAATTTATGGAAAAAGCCGTTCTGCTGAAAAAACAGCGGAACGGCATGCGTAAAAAATTATATAAGCTCTTTTTTAATTCTTTCAAGAGCGCCTTTTTCAAGACGTGATACCTGAGCCTGAGAAATTCCGATTTCTTCCGCTATTTCCATTTGAGTTTTTCCACGGTAGAATCGCAGCGTAAGGATACCCTTTTCACGCTCGCTCAGCTTTTTGAAGGATTCGTGCAGAGCAAGCTCCTCAATACATTTTTCCTCGGTGCTGCTTTCATCTCTTATCTGGTCCATTACGTAAATGCTGTCTGATGATGAGCCGTCGGAATATACGGGGTCGTAAAGGGAGACAGGCTCTATTATAGCTTCCATAGCCTGCGCCACCTCACGCTCGTCGTGAATCTCTCCGCTTTTAGCAAGCTCGGCGCATATTCTTGAAACGGTAGGCTCGCCACATTCGGTTTTAAGCAGTGTCTCCCGTACTGAAAGAGCCTTGTAAGCAAGATCACGCACGGAACGGCTTACCCTTATTGAGTTATTATCCCTTAGATATCTTCTGACCTCTCCGATTATCATAGGAACGGCGTAGGTGGAAAAACGCACATCAAGGTCTGTGTTAAAATTGTCGATAGCCTTCATAAGACCTATACAGCCCACCTGGAACAGATCATCAGGTGAATCGCCTCTGCCGCCGAAGCGCTGAACTATGCTTAAAACAAGACGGAGATTACCTGTAACCAGCTCGTCTCGCGCGTTCTGGTCTCCGTTGCGCGCTAGAATAAGAAGGCGTTTTTTATCGTCCTCGCTCAGAGTTTCAAGCTTGGAGGTATTGACGCCGCAGATTTCAACCTTGTTATAGTACAAAATGTTTACCTCGTTTTCGCCGTGATACGTATTGAGTATTGACTTAGCGAGGTGTTTTTTATGCAAGGATAAAATTACCTTTATCTGTTTTTGAGACACGAAATATTCTTTTTATAATTATTATCCGAAAGGAAAAGCGCATAGCTTTCCTTAGTTATTTCCTTTACCTTGCCAAGCATCAGAAGAAGCGCCGCGGTGTTTATTACAGCCATAGCGGATACGGAGATGTCCGCAAGAGTCCACACGAGGTTTTCGTTTATAAAACAGGCAAAAAAAGCGGTAATTGAATAGAGAATGGAGAAAAAGGTGAAGAAGCGCTTACCAAGCCCTAAGGCTTTTGCGGAGCTGATGGCGTAGAACGCCCACGCGGAAGCGGAAGCTAAGGCGAAAACCGCCACCGAAGCGGCGATTAATGGTGCGATGACGCCACCCGCAACCGTAGAAAATACGTTTATTACAGTTTTAGCGGAGCTTTCGGATAGCGGGATTTGGGGAGTAAGAACGGCATATGCGGTAAGAGTACATAAAAGTAGCGTATCCACTAAAACCTCGGTTATACCGAGCATACCGCTTCTGACGGGGGAGGCGCTTTTGTCTGCGGCGTAGGCGATGGGAGCGCTGCCGCAGCCTGCCTCATTCGACATAACTCCTCTCGTTATTCCGAGTCTAAGAGCAGGGGAGGATAAAAAGGCTAAAATACCGCCCGTTCCCGCCCTGAGCGAAAAGGCTTCGCTTAGGATTTGACGGGTTACGGGTGCGATGTTTTCTCTGAATACCGTAATGTTAACAGCGCACAGGGCGGTGTAAAGTATACATAAAATAGGCACCGCCTTTGAGGTAAAAGCGGAAATAAGCTTGCCCTTTCCAAACGTAAGGAGAAAAACCGCGGCGAAGAAAAGGGAAGCGCTAACGCATCTCGGAATATTCATAGTGTAAAGGGCGAAATCCGACGCTGTTTTAATTTGAGTAACGTTGCCCATTGTAAACGCGGTGAAAATACACAGAATACAGAAGATTTTAGGCAGTGCCTTCAGTCCAAGAGCTTTCCTTATGTAGCTTGGCGCTCCGCCGTAGGCGTTGCCGTCGGAGTCTTTTTCTCTATAATGAACCGCAAGTACTGTTTCAGCGTACTTTGTAGCGGCGGAGAGAAAGGCGCATACCCATATCCAGAATACACACCCGGCGCCTCCGACGTATATGGCGGCGCATATTCCGCATATATTTCCGACACCGAGTGTTCCGCCAAGCGCAAGCCAAAGGGAAGAAAGCGAGCTTTTTCCGTCAGGACTGCGTTCTTTTAGCCGTGATAAGAAGAATCTTGGCGAAAAAACGTATCTGCCAAGTCTTATGAAAAACACAGCGCCCGCTATAAATAGCAAAGCGGGTAAAAACATACCGCAGATGATGTCCGAAAGTGAATAAAGAATCTTTATACTGCACACACCCCTTTTTACGTTTTTTTAAAATATATGCCAAATTTATCGGCTGTAAAACGCCGGTTTTGGTGTTATGACGAAAATAACAATATATTTTAGTCAAAATATGGAATTTCATATTTTCTACAAATATTATTGACAAATTTCAAATAAAATGTTATACTTATATTAGAAATTATTTATGGAGGTATTTATCATGGCAAAGAGTGGAGCAATCACCGGAATATATGAGTCCCTTCCTAAGATCGTGAAGGTTCTTCTTCAGATTTTCCTCGGATACCCGATAAGCGCTGTTTACAGAATCGTTCGTTTTCTTGAGACCAAGAACATACTTACCCTTGTAATCGGTATACTGTGCTTCTTTGGAATCGGATTTATTTTCTGGATTATCGACCTCATTACTGAGATCACTTCAAACAAAATTACAGTACTTGCTTAACTGATTCAAAATGAATACATAAAGCGCAGAGAATTCTCTCTGCGTTTTTTGTTTTGTGATTTAATATTAATAATTTATTTACAGAATTATAATTATTAACTGTTGAGGAAAAAAGCCTGATAGGGTATACTAGGATTATAATGGGATAGAATGGTGTTTTTGGAAAACGGAGTTGTTTTTCGCTTGAAAAATCGACTTATTTTCGGGCTGAAAACACCTGCACATCTATAATAATTTATGTAAGAAATAATATAAACGGAGGAATACAAATGGAAAACAAAAAGCGTAAGTCCGTTTCCGAGCTTCGCGTGTCGCTTTCAAGGGGAAGCGCGGCAGGCTCGTTGATAAATGGGCTTTATGATGCCGGAACGTTTGCGCAGCTCGGAGCGTTTGTGAAACGCAACACCGTAGCGGCAGACGACGGCGACAAGGCGAGCGATTTTGAGGGAGTCATTACGGGCTACGGAGCCGTTGACGGCAGACTCGTTTTCGCTTACGTTCAGGATAGCTCACGTATGAAGGGCGCTTTCGGAGAGGCTCAGGCTAAGAAGATATGCGCTATCTACGATATGGCTATGAAGGCGGGCGCGCCCATTATAGGAGTGTTCGATTCCTTTGGCGCGAAGCTTGAAGAGGGCGTAATGGCTATGGCGGCTTACGCCAAGGTGATGAATAAGGCTTCCGAGGCGTCCGGCTATATTCCGCAGATAGCGGTAATCAACGGTGTTTGCGCGGGAAGCGCCGCGGCTATTGCGGCAATGAACGATTTCGTTATCGCAAGCGATAAGGCTGAGATGTACGTTACATCTCCCTTCGTTACCAAGCTTGCGGCTGACGTTTCCGTTTCCGCAAATAACGGTACCGTTGACTTGGTATGCTCCGAAAACGAGCTTGCCGCTAAGGTTAAGGAGATAATCACGTATCTTCCTCAGAGTGCGGATAGCGAGGCTATCGTTGAAAACGACGACGACCTCAACCGCCTCACCCCCGAGGTAGAAAATCTTCTTGGAAAAGGAAAAATGCGTGAGCTTATAAGCGCAGTCGCCGACAACGGCAAGGTGTGCGAAATAGGTAAGGACTACGCTCCCGAAATGATTTCCGCATTTGTTTCCGTCGGCGGTTACTCCTGCGGAGTCGTCGCAAATGACCCTGAGGTAAAGAACGGAGCTATCACTCCCGTTGCGGCTGACAAGGCGGCAGGCTTTATAAACCTCTGCACATCATTCGGTCTCCCTGTTGTAACGCTCGTTGATTCCGTCGGAACCGAGGCGAACGCCGAGAACGAGAACGCCGCTTACGCGTCCGCTATCGCTTCTCTCGCGTATTCCTATTCTCAGGCTCCCGCGGCTCTTATAACCGCTATTGTAGGAAAGGCTTACGGCATCGCCGGAACCGTGTTCGGCTCTAAGAGCGTTGGCGCCGACGTTGTATACGCAACCGAGAACGCCGAGATAAGCGCGCTTGCTCCCGATGCGGCAGTTTCCTTCCTTTACAGTAAGGAGATTGCGGCGGCAGAGAAGCCTGATGAGGCTCGCAAGGAAAAGCTTGAGGCTTGGAAGGAAGAAAACGCTTCCGCTGTTAACGCCGCGCGTCTCGGTGAAATAGACGATATCGTTGTCGCGGCAGAGCTTCGTCAGCGTATTTGCGCGGCAGTCGAAATGATGAACGCCGATTAAGCGTCTATTTTCAGTTTGTTATTGATATGAAAGGAAAACAGATATGCTTATGATAAATTATCTTGCAAGTATAGTTGATAATTTCGGCAACGACACCATGGCGCGTTTCGTTGAGGCAGGACTTCCCGTCGCGCTTCTCGGTGTTTTAACCGTATTTGCCGTGCTGTCTATAATCTGGGGTAGTCTTGAAGTTCTTAAATATTTCTTCTACACCCTGCCCGAAATGAAAAAGAAGGAAGTCTCGCAGCAAGAAAGTCAGTCAGTTAGCGAGAGAGCTCCCGTTCAGAGTCAGGGCGCGTACGCAAACGACGAGGAAATCGTCGCGGCTATTATAGCGGCAATCACCGCCGCGAGAGCAGACGAGGGAGTACCTCCGTCAGTTCCATTCAGAGTAGTTTCATTCAGAAAGAGAAAGTAACAGATTAAGGAGAATATGATAATGAAAAAGTATAATGTAACCGTAAACGGAACGGTATATGAGGTTTATGTTGAAGAAGCGGGCGAGGTAGCGTCAGCGCCCGTAGCGGTTGCCGCGCCTGTTCGCGTTGCCGCCCCTGCTCCCGCATCCGTAGCTACGCCTGCTCCCGCAGCGGTAGTAACCGGCGGAGTCAAGATAGAGGCGCCCATGGGCGGAGCTGTAACAAAGGTTCTTGTTAAGGTTGGCGATACCGTCAAGGCGGGCGACACCCTTATTACCTTCGAGGCTATGAAGATGGAGCAGGAGATTAAGGCTCCCGCGGACGGAACAGTTTCCTCTGTTAATGTATCTCAGGGCGCTACCATGAACCAGGGCGACGTTATCGTTACTCTTGGCGGCACCGCAGCCCCCGCGCCTGTAGCGGCACCCGCGCCTGCTCCCGTAGCAGCTCCCGCGCCTGTAGCGGCACCCGCACCCGCGGCAGCCCCCGCTTCAGCTGGCGCTGTAAAGGTAGAGGCTCCTATGGGCGGAACCGTAACCAAGGTTCTCGTTAAAGCCGGCGACGCGGTAAAGGCAGGCGATACTCTCCTTACCTTTGAGGCTATGAAGATGGAGCAGGAGATTAAGGCTCCGCAGGACGGAACCGTAGCCTCCGTAAACGTTTCTCAGGGCGCTTCCATGAATCAGGGCGATCTTCTCGTTTCTCTTAACTGATATTCAGGGAAATAAAGAAAGTCCACTCTATGAAAGGAAATGTTTTAAGAAATGCTTAACTCAATAATCAGTTTTCTTGAAAGCACGGGTGTGTATAAGCTTTTTGCGGAGCATGAGCCTGCGGATATAGCGAAATATCTCGCTATGTACGTCATAATAGGCGTTTTGTTCTATCTTGCGATAGTCAAAAAGTTTGAGCCCCTGCTTCTGGCTTCAATCGCATTCGGTATGCTGCTCGCCAACCTTCCCGGCGGCGGAGTATTCCATATGGATTTCTTTTTTGATGAATACTATATCTCTTTTGAAAAGGTAGTTTTGGACGGAGTAGAGTACGCAAAGCCAAGCGGCGCGTACGCTCACTATATAGAAGACTTCCTTGCAAGCCTTAACGCTAACTTTAATCCCGCTGCATATCATCTTTATACGATTTCGTTTGAAGAGGGTATCGGTACTATAAGATTTGATTTCACCCAGCTTACCGAAGCGCAGAAAGAGTACGTTGATTACCTCTTTAAAGAGACCATGGGAAGTGTCGCTAAGTTTAACGACGAGGGTACGCTTATCCAGATAAAGATGAGCGCAATGGTCAAGGAGGTCTTTAATAACGGAGGACTTGTTGACTTCCTGTATCTCGGTGTAAAAACGGGTATATATCCCTCGCTTATCTTCCTCGGAGTTGGCGCTATGACCGACTTTACCGCGCTTATTGCTAATCCTAAGAGTCTTCTTATGGGCGCGGCGGCTCAGTTCGGAGTATTCGTTGCGTTCCTCGGAGCTATTCTGTTCGGCTTCGATCTTCTCGAGGCTTCGGCTATCGGTATCATCGGCGGCGCGGACGGTCCTACCGCTATACTCGTAACAAAAATACTCGCTCCTCATCTTCTCGGCGCTATCGCGATAGCGGCGTATTCGTATATGGCTCTTATCCCGATAATCCAGCCGCCGTTTATGAAGCTGCTTACCACGAAGAATGAGAGAGAGATTGTTATGACAACTCTCCGTCCCGTATCCAAGATAGAGAAGGTTATTTTCCCGATAGTAGTCGCTTTCATCGTATGTCTTATCGTTCCCGACGCGACGCCGCTTGTGGGCTTCCTTATGCTCGGAAACCTATTTACAGTCTGCGGAGTTACCGACCGTCTTTCCAAGACCGCGCAGAACGAGCTTATCAATATCGTTACCATTATGCTCGGCGTATCCGTCGGCGCAACGGCTAACGCGCTTGATTTCCTCGCCTTCGATACAGTAAAGATTATAATTCTCGGTCTTGCGGCGTTCTGTATCTCCACCTGCGGAGGACTTCTGTTCGGTAAGCTTATGTGCTTTGTTACTAAGGGTAAGATTAATCCTCTTATCGGAAGCGCGGGTGTTTCCGCCGTTCCGATGGCGGCGCGTGTTTCTCAGATAGAGGGACAGAAGGCAAATCCGCGCAACTTCCTTCTTATGCACGCTATGGGCCCCAACGTTGCGGGAGTTATCGGCTCCGCTGTTGCCGCGGGAGTTCTTCTCTCCAGCTTTATGTAATTCAGAAAGGTAGGCTATAATTATGGCAAAGATAAAAATATGCGAAACGGTTCTCCGTGACTCGCACCAGTCGCTTATCGCGACCAGAATGACCACCGAGGAGATGCTCCCCATTCTTGAAAAGATGGACCAGATAGGCTATCATTCTCTTGAAGCGTGGGGCGGAGCAACCTTCGACTCCTGTCTCCGTTTCTTAAACGAGGATCCGTGGGAGAGACTTCGCAAGATTCGCGATAAGGTAAAGAACACCAAGCTTCAGATGCTTTTCAGAGGACAGAATATTCTCGGTTACCGCCACTACGCTGACGACGTCGTTAAGTACTTCGTACAGAAGTCTATCGCAAACGGTATCGACATAATCAGAATATTCGATGCTCTTAACGACCCCAGAAACCTGAAAACCGCTATTGAAGCCACTAAGGCGGAAAAGGGACATTGCCAGGTTGCGTTTTCCTACACAACCTCTCCTATCCACAATAACGAATACTTCGCTAACTTCGCGAAGCAGATTCAGGAGATGGGCGCGGACTCTATTTGTATAAAGGATATGTCGGGCCTTTTAAAGCCCTACGACGCCTACGATCTGGTAAAGGCTATAAAGGAAAAGGTAGGCGATATGCCGCTTGAGCTTCATACTCACTATACCTCAGGTCTTGCTTCAATGACCGCTATGAAGGCTATCGAGGCAGGCGTAGATATAATCGACACCGCAATTTCCCCTATGGCGCTCGGAACCTCTCAGCCCGCTACCGAGCCTATGGTTGCCGCGCTTCAGGGAACTGAGTACGATACGGGTCTTGATATCGACAAGCTCAACGAGATTTCCAAGTATTTCGGTGCTCTCCGTGAAAAGTATCTTGCGTCAGGTCAGCTTGACCCCAAGGTTCTCAAGGTTGACGTAAACGCGCTTCTTTATCAGGTTCCCGGCGGAATGCTTTCCAACCTTATCTCCCAGCTTAAGCAGGCAGGTAAGAGCGATAAGCTTATAGAATGTCTTGAGGAGGTTCCGAGAGTACGCGCGGACGCGGGCTACGCTCCGCTTGTAACCCCTACCTCTCAGATAGTCGGAACTCAGGCGGTATTCAATATCATCGGCGGCGAACGCTATAAGATGGTAACAAAGGAATTCAAGGGACTCGTTAAGGGTGAATACGGTACGACTCCCGCGCCTATCGCTCCGGAATTTGTCGAAAAGATTCTCGGTAAGGACGCGGAGCTTGTAACCTATCGCCCGGCGGACGCTCTTGAACCGGAAATGGATAAGCTTCGCGAGAAGTGCAAGGCATGGACGGGTATGACCGACGAGGACGTTCTCTCCTATGCGCTGTTTGAGCAGGTTGCGGCTAAATTCTTTGATAACAGAGAAAAAGAGCGCCTTGCCATAGACGGCAAGAACGCTGACGCCGAGCTTGGAATTCACGCGATATAATTCACCTTTAAAACAAAAAGGAGCTTTTATGAAAAAGCTCCTTTTTGTTATGAAAATGAGATGTATATTTATTTTTCGTCGTCCGAATAAGCGAAATTCACAAGATAAAACTCAGAGAACTTATTCATTTCAGCATTAAGCCCGTCGAATGACATCTGCTCAGCGAGTGTTTCCGCTTCGGAGAAAACGTTAACGCCAAGACCGAGTCGCTCACCCTCGATTTCAAAGCCCATAGCCGAAAGCATTGTCGGGAATACGTCAAGAGAGGTCCATTCTCTGTTTGTAGTTGCGTTTTCGGGGGTAATTGCGGCGTTAATAAAGCAGTTATACATAGTGCGCTCAGCGTAGTTGACGTGCTCAACCAGAGCGTTGTCGTGGCGAGGGTGATCCCCCATAATCACGATAACGGTATCCTTGTAAAAATCCTGAGTCTTGCACCACTCAACGAAATCGTAAACCAGCTTATCGGTGCATTTTATTACATTTGCGGTCTGGTTTTCAAATTCATTTCCGCAAAGGTCGCATACGTATCCGCCCTTGGGGTGAGTATCAACGGTCAGCATAGTGAGATTGAAGGGCTTATCACCCTTTGCCATCTCGGTTACCTGCTCCTTGGCTATTTCAAACAGATACTTATCCTCATAGCCCCACCACATATTGTGATATATGGGAGAGGGAAGATCTCCGTTTTTACGCGCGGTGCTAAGGTCGTATATCTCGTAACCGCCGTGCTGTTTATAAAGCTTATCTCTGCCCGCAAATGAGGCGTCAGAGCCGCATAAAAACATCTGACGGTAGCCGTTTTTCTCAAGAATATCACCGAAATTAGTCATTTTAGGAGCGAAGTTTTTGACCTTATCCATATCGTTTGAGCCTACTGAGAAGGCGTACGGAATACCTGATGAGGTGGCGAGAAGGGCAGCAATGGTCCAGCCGCTTCCCGTTACGGTGCGGAAGCCTCCGAGCTGTCCCTCACCCTTGCTTGAAAAGGAGAGGTTTTCCTTTGCGAGCTTGGTAAGATTCGGCATATAATCCTCGGTCATATATCCGCCGTTTTCAACTGTCGCGTGAGTGTTTTCAAGGCTTTCAACGTATATATGTATGAGGTTTTTGGTCTTTCCGTTTGATGTTATTTTAGCGGTTGCGGGATCGACGTAATACTTTTCGTATATGTCTGTGGATTCGCGCATGGCGCTTGAATAAGTGTTTATTCTGAAAGCGAATGCGGTAAACACAAGTGAAAAGATAAGCGTGCAGGAGCATAGCAGTGAGCCGCCTATTCTTATCCATTTTAAAGCTACGGCTTTTTTGATAAGATTCTTTTTGTTAGCGAGTATTATAACCGCGGCAAAGTAGAGAACAAGCGCAACCGAAGCGTACGGAACCGTAGCCCACAGTATGTCGCTTATCATTGAGCCGCCCGTTCCCTCAAGCGGACCGGTAAGGACGTAGAGAAGCTCCTTGAATTCAAGAAAATAGTTGTTTTTATACCAAATTGAAATGGCTATAAGGGTAACTCCAAGCACGAAGAAAAGCCCAAATACCGCGCTTAAAACGATATATCTCGTTGCATGCGTCGCTTTGTTCTCCTGAAAGGTACTCTCTGATTTTTGATTTGTGTCCGCTAATTCAGATAGCTCAGAGATATCCTTTTCCTTTAATTCTTCCGACATAATTCCTCCGAAATAGATTTTTCTATTAATTATACCACAAAAAAAACAATTGGTCAAGTACCTATCGGTTAATGCTATTTAAGTTTAGAATATACTGAGCTATTGACATAAAAAGGGAATAGTGGTATACTACTGTTGAGATTATTTTGACGGATTGAAAGGATTAAAAAATGAGTA
The DNA here is from genome assembly GCA_017502875.1 of Clostridia bacterium. Lineage (GTDB taxonomy): Bacteria > Bacillota > Clostridia > Oscillospirales > CAG-272 > SIG673. The sequence continues at coordinate 17,819 of JAFVUF010000002.1, forward strand.
AGGAAGCTAATCTCAGACATAAATCGAGAAAAACGGCAGTGCTGCTATACAGAGCATTCCTTAAATTAAGCCTTGCGGGTGCGATCTATGCGGCTTATTGTGTTCTCAGAGGAACTCCGATAGAGGAGTCAGGCTTTGCTATCGCAGTGTCGATAATCAGCGCTATCGCGTTTGAAATCGCATATTACGTATATAAATCCAAAAAGAAGGAAGATAAAGACGTAAGCAAGGATATGACGTGGGGACAGGTTATAGCGCTTACAAAGATGATAGGCTTTCTCTTGGGACTCTTTATGCTTTTATACGGAGCAAGCTTTACGAGAAACGGACGGTACTACGGTATTGCGCTTATGGCAGTGGGACTTGTTCTTTGCCATCTGCTTCACAATAACAAAAGGGTTTTCTCTCACCTATCCACTTTTTCGGAAAACGCCGCCGCGGGCTTCATCGTTATAACTCTTGAGCTTATATATTTCCACGTAGGAATGGGTACTGATAAATGGCTGTGGGTTATAGGAGCCTCGGTTACGGTAGCGCTTTATGCTCTTACCGAGGTATTCTTTTACTTCTTCAACAAACAAAAGCATAAGGGTAAGGCGAGCTTTAAATTGCTTTTCCTTGACAGATTGGCGCAGTTTTTGCGAAACTCGTTGGTAGTTATCATCGTATGGATAGCGTGGGTGCTGCTGATTATTTCGGGCTGTGTGCAGTTCGTAATAGACCTCGGTGTTTACGATAAGGCGATAGCTATAATACCTATCATTATCTCCATAGTAACTCCGGCGCTTGATTTTCAAAAGCAAAGCTCTACCTCTGAAAAGAAGCCGAAGATGGTTAAATATGACCCAAGAATACCGCTTGACGATTTTAAGAAGGAGCTTGCCAGGAATTTCGGAGAAAAGGCGCGTTCCCTCAAAGCGCTTGATTACGTAACCGAGAAAATGAGCAAGGAAAACGGAATGACCAGGTATAACGGGGAGGACTATTACGTCCATCCGATAGCGGTGGCTAAAATATTGCTTGATAACACCGATGCCGATGACGATACGGTAGCCGCCGCGCTGCTTCACGACTGTATAGAGGATATTGATGAATGTACCTACGACTTAATTGAGCTTAATTATAACGAGAAGATAGCGAAGCTTGTTCATCTTGTGTCAAAGGAGAAGGGCAAGGATTATGACGACCCCGCGGTAATAGGTCAGTACATACAAAATATCTGTACAAGTATTCCTGCGACTATGATAAAGATAGCGGACAGAATTAATAATAACAGTACAATGGATAACCGCACAGAAGCCGACAAAGCGGAAAAGACCAAGGAGACAAAGACATACTATAAGCAGCTCGTTTACTTTGCTATGCCTAATGACGTTTCAAACAGAAAGTTTTACCGAATGGCAGAGGAGTTTTTCGAGCAGGATATTGAATAAATTAATAGGGGCTGTCGCTTTTGCGACAGCCCCTTGTCTTTAAAACGGGTAGCTTTTTATGATATCTGAGCTTTACGCTCCTTTTTTAGCTTACTGAGCTTAATGTTAGCCTTTACTATCATATAGATTGCGACTGCCAAAACGAAAAACCAAACGGCAACACCCGTAACTCCCGTAACCAAGGATCTTGAAGCCATTACGTTTTCGTCGCCGAAGGCATAGAGCATAGCGCTTTCAAGGGTGAGCACCGAGATAGCCGCGACTGCCAGACTTATTGCCTTAGCCGCGGAACAGACGGGGCTCTTGTATTTTCTGTATCTTATGGCGTTGCATATAGCAACTATAAGAGCGCAAAACGTATACATCGCCATGGCTATCGTAATTACTTGATTGTAATGAAAGCCCTCGTCTTTATACGCGATAAAGAACACTATGGCTGCTAGGGATACGGTAATGGTCAGTAGACCTATTCCGCAAAAGCGAAAGCGCAGCAGCTCGCTTCGTTGGTCCTCGCCGGGAGTAAAGCTTCTTACGTCTTTAAGCAAAAAGAAACGCATTACCGCAAGTGATATGTAGTACGCCGCAACGGCGCAAAACCAAAGTGAAGAATAGTAAAAGCCGAGTCCAAGCTGGAAGATGGAATAACCCGTATTGATGATTAGTGATCCGTAGAGCGATATTTTTATCTGCAAAAACGGGTCGTGGAACAGTCTGTTTATTAAGACGTTAGTGTCGTGGATATGAATACACCAACGAACAAGCGCCGGAATTCTGAAACATACCGCCATAAGCGTGTATGCCGATATAACGTATGCGACGATAGCTATTGAGCCCTGCTCTCTATTAAAGAGGAAGGTGTAAATAAGCATTGCTACCGATAGGGGAATTAAAAGTATAAATAAAGCGGGCGGCGGGAAAGCCACTCCTTGAAGCGCGGTTTTAATCTTATTCAGTGGTCTCCCTCCTTGTCTTAACTGTTACTATATAGCTAACTGTCGTGTCAAAGCTTTATTTGTCGGTGGTCTTTTTAAAAAGCTTAGTTCTTATAAATTCTCTTATCTTTGTGTCAGTTCCGTTTCTTGCCTTGACGACGTTTTCATAATGCTTATACATTATCAAAGCGCTGGCGATGGCGGTTAAAAAGAATACGCGAAGGTCCCCGCTTTTAACTAGGGACATAACGGGAAAAAGAATCCCGGCGGAGTAGGGCATAGCGAAGGTGTAATTGATTATAATGATAAGCACTACTGTAAGTATCAAAAGGATAAGGAATATCCAAGGGTCGTAAGCGAGTACAAGTCCGGCAAAGCAAGCAAGACCTTTTCCGCCCTTGAATCGCATATATATAGGGAAAATATGACCTACGATTGCCGCAACACCTGCAATAAGGCCCAAAATCATGTCCGAAAAAATAAGCTGAACGAGCTTTACCGCCACTAACGCCTTAGCCATATCGAAAAGCATAACCAAAACGCCGTAACGCTTTCCGAAATTAAGCATAACGTTTGTCGCGCCCAGGTTACCCGTTCCCTTCTTGCGGAGATTCATATGCTTGAATTTCGAGATAAGCGCCGCGGGACTTATCGTACCGAGCAAATATCCAATAAGTATGCTGGCAACCACCTTTAAAGTATACATTTATGCGCTCCTTATGCCAATTGTTTGCTAAAAAATATCCGATTTTGAATAAAACTGACTCTTTTTAATATCTATTGTACAATAATGTTATCTCTAAACTAAAACGGTTTTATTAATATTTTGTTACTTTGGTTAAAAGCAGAATTTACGCAAGAATCAGCGGCTTAATCAGGCGCCCCATTTTTTGATGCTTCTTTCCATATGGGATAAATCATAGAAGCCGCAAAAACACGAAATCTCGGTTTTTGACATTTTAGAGCTTTCAAGAAGCTCCATCGCCTTTTTTACTCTGTATTGATTTAAATACAGAGCAGGGGAGCAGCCGTATACCGCTTGGAAGCTTCTGAGAAAGGTAGAACGAGAAAGATAAACGCGCTTTGCGAGGTCTTCAATAGTGATTTTGTCTGAAAAATGATGATGTATGTATTCAAGCGTATCTAACACTTGATGATTGTATTTTAATGACGGTTGTTCTTTTTTGTTATTGATTTGCTCATGTAGCAGATATGCGAGGTGGTAAATTATTTTCCATACGACCTGCTTATGAAAGGCAGAAAATAGTTCTTTATCTATTTTACTTTCGTCTTCGATAATTTTCAAATCAAGCCGTATTTGCGAAAGCTGAGAGGGGGTTAAGTGCAAAAACATAGCCTCCGAGCAGTTTTGGCGCAGAAACGGCTCGATTTCCATTAGCTGTAAAAACCCAGGAACAGTAATTGCCTCGGAATGATTGCTGATGATGAAATCTTTCTTAAATATGATATGAAATACCTCTAAATTTTCTGTGTTGTAGTAAGCGTGGGCAGTCATAGGCGGGATAACAAAAACATCACCCGCGCTAACAGAAAGCTTTACGGCTTCAATCTGGTGAATTCCGCTTCCGCTAAGAACGATGTTCATTTCATAAAAATCGTGGGCATGAGGCTCGATGTAATAATTCTGAAAGGAAAACGCCCGAAATAACGGTTCCTTTTTTGTAAAATGCTCATCTTCGCTGCAATGAAATTTAATGTCCATTATGCGCTTCATATTTTTTCCTCATTTTTGGAATGATTTTACATTCTTGTGATATAGTTATACTATTATTGTATCACAATTTAAGCTATAATGCAAGTGTAAATTATAATTTGGAGGCAGATAACGAATGAATAGAATAGAAAATCTTCGCAAGATAGCTCTTGACCGTGTGAATATCAAAGATGAGCTTCTCTATAAATTTTGCAAAAGCTATGGAAAAAGTGAAGACGCAATGGATTACCGTAAATATGCCGAAGCGTTTGATTTTGCTTTTTCAACATTGACCCCAAATATATATGATGGGGAACTGATAGTCGGAGAAATAATAAACGGATTGAATGCCTCCGAAAAGGAAGAGTGGGAAACTGTTTATAAACCGATTGCTGAGAACAGGTTCAGACGTATTATGGTGGGACAGGACTCCCATATGGCGATAGACTATGAGCTTTTGCTTTCTAAGGGCGTGCGTGGAATCGTAGCTCAAATTGATGAATACATGAAGACGTGCCGCCGCGAGCAGCTTGATTTTTATTCTGCCGCAAGGACATGTCTCTTAGCAGTAATAAAGCATTCAGAAAATTATTCTGCTCTTGCCGAGCGTCTTGCGGAGCAGGAAAGTGATGAAACACGCAAGGAAGAGCTTCTCAAAATAGCGGAAATTTGTAAAAAGGTACCCGCTGAACCTGCTGAAAGCTTTTATGAAGCGGTACAGTCGGTTCACTTTGTAACGTATTGCGTATCAATTGATCCTGTAAGTATATACCACCAACAGTTCCAGCTCGGACACCCCGACAGATATCTTTATCCTTATTACAAAAACGATATTGAAAAGGGAGTTTTGACAAAGGAAAGAGCGCAGCTTTTGCTTGACTGTCTGGGAATACAGATAAATATGCGTGTTCCTAACGGTCTTTCAAGCGGATATATGGTTGGCGGAAGAGATGAAAACGGTAAACTTGTGGAAAACGAGCTTACAGAAATGCTTATGCAGGTAGTTGACGATATAAGATTGGTTTATCCTGCGGTTGGACTTTGTTATACCGAAGGAATGCCCGACAGTTACCTTAAAAAAGCCTGCGAGATACTTTCACACGGAAGATCTCACCCCGCTATTTTCAATGATGACGTTATCTCCAAGGGGCTGCAAGGCTACGGAGTATCCGAGTCCGAATCACATAACTATATTCACAGTACCTGCGTTGAGATCACTCCGTGCGCGTCATCAAACGTATGGGTAGCAAGTGAATATACCAATATGGTGCAGCTGCTGCTTGATACAATGACAAGGGAATACGATAGCTTTGAAGACCACTATGCCGCGTTGTTTGAGAGAATTGATGAGGATATAAAGCGCAATTTTGAGGTTCAGAACGGTTACCGTAAGCGCCGCGCCGAGAATAATATAAATCCTCTGCTGTCCTGCTTTGTAAACGACTGTCTTGAAAGAGGAACGGATGTAGAAAAGGGTGGAGCGAGGTACAACTGGATTATGCCGAGCTATGTTGGAATGGCAAATCTTGTTGATTCACTTTACGCGCTGAAAAAAGTCGTATATGACGATAAAAAGTACACTGTTTGCCAGCTCAAAGAGATACTTGACAAAAATTTTGAGGGTAACGAGCCTTTAAGACTTTATTTATTGAATGACCTGCCAAAGTACGGTAACGATTTAGATGAAATTGATAGGTATTTTGAAAAGTTCACAAGCCATATCATATCTGAATGTAGAAAATATACCGCTATTCATTCCGCCGGTAACATAATTCCAAGCGTGTTCTGCTGGGAAATGCACGAGCGCTTCGGCAAGAAAACGGGAGCGACTCCCGATGGAAGACTCGCAGGCTTCCCGCTTGGAGACGGCTCAGGTCCGTGTCAGGGAAGAGAGCTGAACGGCCCAACCGCGTCAATACTGTCTTCTACCAAGTGGAAGCATTATGAACTTATCGGCGGTGTTGCCGTAAATATGAAGTTTGCGAAAAGCATGCTGGGCGATAATTCGCTGAGCATTATGCAGAGCCTTATCAAGACGTATATTGAGAGAGGCGGATTTGAGATACAGATCAACGTAACCGATAAGGAGATTCTTGAAAAGGCAAGAGAAAATCCTGAGCAGTACCGTGATCTTGTTGTAAGAATCGGAGGATATAGCGACTATTTCACAAGGCTATCGCCTCAGATGCAGGCGGAGGTCATTCTTCGTACAGAGCACACAATATAATCGCAAAGGGCTGACCGTTCGGTCAGCCCTTTATCGTACAACAGTAAAAAATTCAGTAAACGTTTTTATACTTGTAAATACAGTAACTTTTGAGGAGTAAAAAATCACACCTCATACGGCGTTATTTCAAATTGTTGTTTTTATATTCGCCGCTTAAAATATTTTCAAGCCAGTCGGTGTTGTCGAGATACCACTTGATAGTCTTTTGAATACCGTCAGCAAACATCGTTTCGGGAAGCCAACCAAGCTCGCGGTGAATCTTTGCGGGATCGATAGCGTAGCGGAGGTCGTGGCCTTTGCGGTCAGCAACGTGTGTGATAAGCGATTCGGGCTTGCCCATTGCTTTGCATATTATCTTTACAATGTCGATGTTTTTCATCTCATTGTGGCCGCCGATATTGTAAATCTCGCCGACCTTTCCGTTATGAATAATAAGGTCGATAGCTATGCAGTGGTCCTCAACGTAGAGCCAATCGCGTACGTTTATACCCTCACCGTAAAGGGGAAGCGGCTTGTCCTGACGCGCGTTAGCTATCATCAAAGGGATAAGCTTTTCGGGGAACTGATAAGGCCCGTAATTATTAGAACAGCGCGATATGGTAACGGGAAGCCCGAAGGTTCTGTGGTACGCCATAACGAGCAGATCCGCGCTTGCCTTTGAAGCGGAATAGGGGCTTGAGGTGTGAAGCGGAGTTTCTTCGGTAAAGAAAAGGTAGGGGCGGTCAAGAGGAAGATCGCCGTACACCTCGTCGGTGGATACCTGATGGTAACGAGTGATGCCGTACTTACGGCAGGCGTCCATCATCACCGCGGTTCCCATAATATTGGTGTTAAGAAATACACCCGGATTTTCAATAGAACGGTCAACGTGGCTTTCAGCCGCGAAGTTTACGACCACGTCTGGCTTTTCTTCCTCGAAAATCCTGTATACCGCTTCTCTGTCGGTGATGTCCGTCTTGCAGAATCGGAAATTATTCTTGTTTATAACATCATTTAAGTTTTCGATATTTCCGGCATAGGTCAGACAGTCGAGGCAGATTATTCTGTAATCCTCGTGCTTTTTCATCATGTATTGAATAAAGTTAGCTCCGATAAATCCGGCTCCGCCGGTAACGATTATTTTCATTCTGATATCTTCTTTTTATTTGTTGATTTAAAAATAAATAATTTATTAATGATATAGGTGGCGAGAATAATAACCGTACTTAATATAAACCTTATTATAAGTCTTGTTGTTATAAATCCGATGTTTATTATAATTATATCTTCCAAAAGCTCAACTAAAACAAAGAACAAAGCGCTGTCAACAGCAAGCGAAATTATCCTCAAAATAACGAATTTTATAAATTCTACGGTTGATTCTCTTTTGCTTAAAGGTATTCCGTCATTAGATTTGAATACAAAAAGCTTATTGCATACGTAGTTTATCACAACAGCAATAGCGTAGGCTATTCCGTTAGCAATGATGTAATGCATAACGTTAAAGGAATCAAGCAGAGCAAACAGAGCGAGATTTATTAATGTGGTAATCCCACCCCAAAAGCCGTATTTTATCAGCTCAATTATCCGTTGCTTCATTTTTTGCCGCCTCTTCAAACAACTGCAAATATTTATTTACGGTTATCTCAGTACTGTATATTGAAGAAATATATTCAGATGACTTGATGTATTTTTTCGGTTCATCAAGTACAGTGAGAATACAGTCAGCAAGGCTTTGTGCATCTCCGCGCTTACAGATAAGTCCCATACCCGTGTTCTGAACTATCGTTTTAACACCTGGTAGATCTGATGCCACTACCGGCACTCCGCACATCATTGCCTCAACCTGTACAAGTCCGAAAGCTTCAAGTGTATTAATACTTGGCAGAGTAAAAACATCCATAGACGAATAGAACGCGCCCATTTCTTCTTCGGGAAGCTTACCTAAAAACTCCACGTCATTTATGCCGTGCTTGTCAATGTATTCTTTAAGCGTGGGATAGACCGAGCCACCGGCAACGCTTTTGTAGTCGCCGCCGATTTTCAGGCACACGTCATCACGCTTTTCTTTAATTATTCTGAATGCTTCGAGAAGTACGTTGATACCTTTTTCCTCAACAATTCTTCCGCAGAAGCCTATAACCTTTTTATCGCCTGCATTCTTTGTGGTGGGTATAATTTTTTTGATAGGGCCGAACGCCTCAACGAGCTTATCGGGATAATTTTTGGCAATTCTTGACTGCATAGCATAGTCAAGAGTTGTAACTAAAATTTTCGATGCTCGTTTAAATGCGCCGTTATGCTGTCTGTCCATTGTGGAAACAATGAAATTGTTAAATAAACCCTTTGGCAGATTGACGTCGCATTGGTAGGACAGAATTAGCTTTTTGCTTGGAATAGATTTTGAAATGTATTTTGCTTCAAGCATGGGGAGGTGTAGATTAACTACATCAGCTTCCTTTGAGTATTTCTTTGCAAGCGAAATAAATTTAGGGCTTACCGTACCCTTGCTTAATTTCATTATTATCGGAGCGCGGACAACCTTAACACCATTTATTTCCTCAGTCTCCGGAAGCTTGTTGTGATTTGAGCATACAACGGTGCAGCTGTGTCCTCTCTTTACCAATTCCTCGGCAATAACTCTTGCATATTCCGATACACCGCTTATATAAGGGTAGTAATAATTAAGGACAAAAAGAATTTTCATATACGCTTCCTCTTTTAACTTATAATATCTGTATCAAGCGAAGTTATTTTAATTGGGTTTTCCGCATTAATACGTAAGCTTACACTGCTGCTGGCAGGAATAGTTACATCTACTATCTGAGCTATATCTCCCGATGTACCGCTAAAAATCAGAACATCTTCAAGATAAATCTCGAAGGTAGACGTTAAGCCATCCGTAGCTGCATGCGTTGCAAAATCAATATTTACGGAAATGCTTGTGTTTGATGTATTCCAGACAACGATTGCGGCATTATTATTAGCCGTTCTTGTTGGTTTGTGAGGATTTGATACGTCAAGCCCTGAAAAACCGTAATCGATAAACACGCCGACTGGGGTATTATTCTTCAGTATGCAGTGTCTGGAATTCTTCCAAAGAAGAGTATAATCTTCAAGGTTCAGAATATCTCCGTAAGCGTCCGCATCTGTTACAGGAGTTACTATATAAGTTGGATTAACAGGTCTAACAGGTTTTGATGGGAGGTGAGATATATAATACGAGTCCGGAGTAAGAATTGATACGCTTCGTTCAGAATCACGGAGCGCGTAAACGATTGAATGAGCATCGAAATAGTATCCGTTCATGATACCTACGGTTTCGGTTACCGGAACATAGGTCTTTACCGCCTCGCTAAGTTCATCAAGAGAGTGATCGAATCTATAATTCGACTTCGATATTGAAGAAAATGCGAAAGAGTTGACAATAGAAAAAACAACAAAAACTACGGCAATGATTTTCTTTGATACGGTAACAGTGTATTTAGCTAAAATTATTTTCGCTTTTGACGTATTTTCATTAATCTTGAATTTTGTATTTAAGGATATAAACACAAGGTATAATAACAAAATTAATGATGGAATCATAGTGAGGTGAATATGTTTATATTCGCCGTATGCGTAAGAGGTTGCTCTGAAAAACATAAGATAAGCAAAGAAAAATACGAGTGTGCTTATCGCAAACAGTGTTTCAAACCGTTTTATAGATATAACAGCGCCTCTGACTGCGTGAAGGACAATAATTACACCTATGATGCACATAAAGAAAACAAGGAAATAAAAGATATATCTATACAATGTGTTAGAATTCGACATTGCTCTTATTGCATTAAAATCGATATTGAGGATATATCTTAAAAACGTGCCAATATCAGTAATATTTCCGTTGTAAGGATCGATATTATTGAGGCTTCCGAGCTGTGAAAACAATATGTTAATATTAAATCTTAAAGCAATTACAAAGCCCGGGATATTGGAAATAAATGCCAGCACAAGCATTTTAAACGAATCGATAACGTCTTTGATAAAGTCTTTGGCAAGAATTGTTTTTATAATAAACGCAAATAAGAAAAGTATTACGGCGTACGAGGCGTACTCGGAATAAACGGATATTGTTGCAATGGCGGCAAGTGATAGCTCGATTATGGTCCACAAGCTTCTTTTTTGTGTGAAGAAACGTATTATACATGCGATGAAATACACAAAAAAGGCTATTCCCAATATCTGAGGGAGATAGTGTTGCTTAGTAAGCTCAACTATAGATGCTCCAAAGCCTATAAACGCCGCGCATAGACAAGTAAGCCAGTATTTGATGCCAAACGTTTCTTTTGCAAGATGAACTGCTGAAAAAACCAAGATAACATTGAATATGGCGCACAGTATCATAAATACCTGATGTGATTGTAGCGGAATAAAAGAAAGCACCAATGCGCCAAAAAGATCCATTCCAATTCGGGTTGTTCTCAGCATATAATTTGCCAGAGAATAATACGGCTCTGTCGAGGTAAATCCTATCGGATCCAAATAGGTATAATCACGAAGCCATTCCATTGATGAAAGATAGAAGGCGGCGTCGTTGTTCGCGAAATGCGGGATAAGAAGATCGTTATAGCGTATACAGGGGAGAAGCGTCAAAACAAGAGTAATAAATACAATTGAAGAGATTGCTGGGAATCTTTTTAATTTAATGAAAAAGTCTGCAATATCCTTTCTGTACCAAATTATGCCAATAACCGCAACAGGAGTTAAAAGTATAGCGATTGCTCTTGTGGGAAGCAAAATGTTCAAGGTCTGTGTTATACAGATAAGAGCAATGAGTCCAATTATCGGAGTTGAAAATATGGAATCGTTTACGCTTTTATCGCTTTTGATAACACTTAATACAGTTTTTTTGACAATTATTCCGAAAGCGCTGATAAAAACCAAGATTAAAGCTGTCATAAGGACAGCAAGAAAGCCTATCATTATACCAAGTTCTCCTTATTTATTGACTTCTTTTAAAATTTTCATACTGTCATAAGAAAAGTTTTTGATAATATAACCTTTGGCAGCAAGGCTGAGCATCGGCATATCGCTTTCAGAATCAGAATAGGCGGCGTCAGCAGACGTTATTCCAATCTCATGGAGACGTTCGACCTTGTTTTCGCCCTTGCAGTTTCGGGAGAAAAATTTTGCTGTTTTAGCATCGACAACCGAACCTATGCAGCGGATACCAAGCTTGTCCGTTATGGGCTGAACGAGAAATTCAGGAGATGCGGTAACGACTATATCATCACTCTGAACCATGTCTTTAAACCACGAACAGATATTTTTTTCTTCCTTTTCCCAGAATTCATTTATAAGACCTTCGGTGTCTTTGAAGTGCTTGATAAAAAAGAGGAATTTTTCCTTGAAGTATTCTTTGCTCTTGAATCGGAGCTTGTACGCAAGAAATCCGAATATCTGATACGGAAGGAATAAGATAAGATACGGCTTTTTCTTTAAACAGAATTTGTAAAGTTCTACTGTTGAATCCTTTAAGTAAGCCGTTTTATCAAAATCAAAAAGCTTCAAATGCATATCCTCCTGCTCAGATAAGCTCTGCAATCTTTGCAAAAAGCGGTATCGGTATATACAAGCTTACAAAAATGTATGCGCAGTAGAGTACGACCAACGCTATAAGAAGCGGATCTTTCATAAGTACGTTTATTGGATCGCCATCGGAGTTTCTTTTTACGTTATAGCTGTATTTAACGAATATTAGCATAACGATTATGACAGACCATTCAAAGCCTGGATTTGCGAATGCGGAAGATGGTGTCATGATACACCAAAGCGAGTAGAAAACGAGAATGAGAGTCATAAACACCGACATCTGCTGATCAAGAAAATCAACAGGGTACTTTGAATTGACCTCACGGGTGTTTTCCGTTTCACGCAGTATCTCTCCGCGGCGCTTGCCGAAGCCCATGTAGAATGCGGCGCAGATAACCGTGATAAAGAGCCAGGTGGAGACAGAAACTCCAATTATGACGCCGCCAAATACCAGACGGATAACGAATCCGCTTACGAGAAGGACTATATCTACGATAGGTATATTTTTTGCGCCAAAGCTGTAAGCGATGTTAACTAATACGTAGAGTGCTGCGAAAATCGCTCCGAGCCAGCTTCCAAGCAAGAAGAGAAGGGCGGCAGAGATAAGCGAAAGAAAAATTGCAACTGCGGATGCAAGCGGAACCGAGATAAGACCGCTTGCTATCGGGCGTTGACATTTTTTTGAATGCTTACTGTCTTTTTCCTTGTCCCGTATATCGTTAATGATGTAAACAACGGAAGAAATAAAGGAAAAAGCAGCAGCGCCAATAATACATTTAAGGATAAGTTGCGGTTCAAAAAGATTAAGCGAGAAGAAAAGCGGCAGGAAAATAAGACCGTTTTTTACGTAATGCGTTACACGCATCAGTTTAATTATTCCTATAAATTTTTTAAACATATATTCACCTTGAAGAAATGATATTAACTATTATAAAATAGTTTAACACATATATATTAATTATATATTAATGTTCGGTAAATAATCGACTCAAACAGTACATACCCGTCAACGCGAGCAATATATCTTCCCAAAAAGCCATACACTCATGATAAAAAGTGAATAATTATACCCGGAAAAAAGAAATATGTACGCAGCTATTATCCACATTGCGAGGAGTGTGATAAAGGATACGGTGTAAGATAGCCTTTCCGCCGTCTTGTAAGGTAACAGAGCTGAAAATACGGCGTGTAACGCTTCGCCTCCGTCAAGACTTAGGACGGGCAGAGCATTCAAAACTCCAAGTGTTACGGAAGCGTAGGAAAATGAAACGGCGAAACCCGTAAACCGAGAAAACAGGAAAAAACTCATAAAATTAACAGTGCAGCCCGCGCAGCTCACTGCTATCTCCTCGGTGAAGCTGCGGTATTTTCTTACAGTTCCGATTTCAAGTCCGTAAGGCGTAACCCGTAATTCCTTTATTCCTATCCCCGAAGCAATTATGACAGCCAGATGACCGATTTCGTGAGCCGTAGCGGCAAGAACCGTTGCGGCTATTTCTCCGCTTGGATCTAATATTACTGCCGGAATCAGAAGCAGGCTGAAAAGACTGATTTTTAGCTTTGGCATCTCTTAAATTCCTCGTGAAAAACGTAAATGTATATATTTTTTGTGGCAAAAAGTGATAAAATCGGTTATTTTGAGTTATTTCTTAATGTGCATATCGATAAAAAATGTTTTTTGAAAGTCCTTGCTCTTGACAAACGCGTCCAAATCGAATATAATATAATACGATTTAATTTATAAATATTCAGTTTTTAGGAGAAAACAAATGGTCAAGGTTGTAAAGTTCGGCGGAAGCTCCCTTGCTGATTCCGCGCAGTTCAGAAAAGTAATGAATATTATTAATGCGGAAAATGACAGAAAGTATGTCGTTCCCTCCGCACCCGGTAAGCGCAGTAAGGATGATACTAAGGTAACTGACCTTCTTTACCGTTGCTATGAGCTTGCGGCAAAGGGTGAGAATATCGACGAGGCGTTTTCCGCGATAATGGACAGATATAACTCAATAATAAAAGAGCTTGGTCTTTCTCTCGACCTTACGGGTGAGTTTGAGCAGATAAAAAGTTCTATGATTCATAAGGCAGGCAGAGATTATGCCGCAAGCCGCGGTGAGTATCTCAGCGGAATAGTTCTGGCAAACGCTCTCGGTTATAAGTTTATTGACGCGGCAGACGTAATATTCTTTAAAGAGGACGGTTCTCTTGATTCCGAAAAGACTAATGAGGTTCTTTCGGACGTTCTCAAGGATTGCGACAATGCCGTTATTCCCGGCTTCTACGGAGTAATGCCTAACGATACGGTAAAGACCTTCAGCCGTGGTGGTTCGGACATTACGGGTTCGATCGTCGCTCGTGCAGTAGAGGCTGATCTCTATGAAAACTGGACTGACGTAAACGGATTTCTCATGGCAGACCCAAGAGTAGTTAAGGACCCCTGTACTATCTCCAAGATTACCTACCGAGAGCTTCGTGAGCTTTCCTACATGGGAGCTACGGTTCTTCACGAGGACGCTATATTCCCCGTCAGAACAGCCGGAATACCGATAAATATAAGAAACACAAATCATCCCGAGGAGGCAGGAACTATGATCGTTGCTAAGAGCGACGGTTATGACCACCAAAGAGTCATCACGGGAATTGCGGGAAAGCACGGTTTTTCAACTATCTTTATTGAAAAGGATATGATGAACTCCGAAATAGGCTTTGGACGTAGAGTTCTGGAGGTTCTTGAAAGAGAGAATATCTCGTTTGAGCATCTTCCGTCCGGTGTTGATACGATGACTGTTGTTATCGCGAGCGATGCTCTTGCGGGCAAGCGTGAGCGTATTATTGAAAAGCTGACCGCTGCCGTTAACCCTGACTCTATCACCTTAAATGACGGAATCGCGCTTATAGCGGTAGTTGGACGCGGTATGCAAAACGCCAAGGGAACGGCTGCGAGAATATTCAAGGCGATAGCCGAGGCTGACGTAAACATACGAATGATTGATCAGGGCTCAAGTGAGCTTAATATTATCATAGCGGTTGACGAATGTGATTTTGAGAAAGCGATGAACGCTATATATCACGAATACGTTAGTGAGTAAAGTAACATTTGGTTAATAAAAACTCTACAATCAGTTAATCAAAATAAAAAATGACTGTGCTATAATAGTACAGTCAAATAAAGGGGCATAGCTCAGTTGGTAGAGCAGCGGTCTCCAAAACCGCGTGTCCAGGGTTCGAGTCCTTGTACCCCTGCCAAGTAAAACAGACCCATCGCCGAAGCGATGGGTCTGTTTTGCTTGGCCGCGGGCAGGAATGTGAGAAATCGCGTAGCGCGAAGCGCGGCGTGGGGAAGATGGCCGATCTCGCTTTGCGAGCGCCACGGTGGGGCGAGGCCAGCTTCATAGCAAGGCCATTGGCCTTGCGTGACGAGCCCCTCCTGCCCCTGCCAAATCTTTAGGTCGATTTAGATCCGACCGAGAAAACCGCGCCAAGGCGCAAGAAAAGCGGAGATTTCGAGAGATTTCTCCCGTTTTTTCGCGCCTAACTTTTTTCAGATTTCCATAGATCCATTTTCGATTTTTCTTCGAGTCGAAGGATTCGAACTATCGAAACGGTTGAAATATTAACAAATTTATGATACAATTAAACTACAGAACAGAAAGGTGGTGCTAATATGATAAAACAAGAGGTTTTGCAGGGCGCGCTTGCCTTGAACTGTAGTGATAAGAAATATACTATTACGGTTGAAGGCGATAAAATAATCATCGAAACCAAATATCGCGGATCGCGTGTTAGAGAATCTACATTTCGCTGTATCGCGCATATCAAGGATGATAAAACCTATACCGAAAGCACTTATGACTTTGACGGGTACCGTAAGCAATACGGAGTCCGAAAAAAAACAGTTTCTTACTGCTTGGATGGGTCAAAAGAGGTGTTCGATTCGGAAGAGATAAAGAAAGTCTTGCGAGATTATCTCGATTCGTGTGGATATCAAAGAGTCGTCAATAAAAAGCTCATAGCATTGTGTATCTCTATTCCGGTTGTTGTTATTGTTGCCATACTGATTGCAGTTATCATTTCATTAACATCGAAATCTGATTTTATTGATACAAACGGACCTGAGAATTTTGCGTTGACCGAAATCACCCGTGATGAAATTTTGAGTAAAGATAATAATTACAGAAGTTCTATGGTGTCGGAAAGACATTCCGGACGTCACACAAACATAATCGGAACAAGACTTAGAGATTACGATTATGATTACATTAGCAGGTCGTTTGGAAAAATACACGGCGTTGTAATTCTTCAAGCAACTAAAATATCGGGAAACATCCTCACGCTTAACATCAGTAGCTCCGTAGAATCGGGAAACGCTGAAATAGTAATTATTGTTGACGGAGAATATTATTGTTCGGTTGATGTTAATCAAGATCAATCTATCACGCTTCAAAATGTTTCCAACAAAGAAGTGATTGTCAAACTTGCAGGTGAGGAAGCAAAAATGAAAATTGATGTGACACGCATCTACTAATTATACATAGATTCGTTTGCAAGCATGGCGTTGCGCCCCGGGAAGATAGCGGTCAAGTGCAACGCCCATCTTCGCCAAGGGATAAGTGTACCCTCACGGCAAAAAACACGGACTGTTTTTGTACGATAGTCTTGTATGGATCTATTTTGTAGTGGCATCACAAGTAAAACAGACCCATCGCTTCGGCGATGGGTCTGTTTTGCTTCGTTAGAGTTTAGAGACGAAGAAGCCGCAAAGTTGCAAAAGCAACTTTGCATAGGCTTTGCGAAGAAAAATAACACAAATGCAAAAAGGTTCCCGCAAAGCCACTTCGACAGCGAAGCGCGTCCTTGTACCCCTGCCAAAAAATCCGTACACGTAAATGTGCGGATTTTTTACTTTTTCACTTTTCACTAAATAGGCGTGTACGGATTTTTTGGAAAGTAAAAGGTAATAGTGAATAGTGAAGAAGTATGGCGTGTTTTAGTACGTAAGTTCAAGTCCACATGTTAAAAAATAAATATACTTCATAGCAGCCTGAACTTATTCTTATTACTTTCCAGCACACCCTCGCGTCTCAGTTTACTTATTTCCGCAGACAGTCCGCTTCGCTCTACTTCAAGGTAGTCCGCGAGCTCCTGTCGGTCAAACGGTATTGTAAAGCTATTACTTTTAGCCTTTTTGGACTGTATATTTAGATAAGCAAGGAGCTTTTCCCTGGTAGTGCGCTTTGAGGTTACCTGTATTCTCTGGTGGAACGTAATAGTTTTAACTGCAAGGTCCTTCATAAGATTGAATATCATTTTCTGATGAAAGACGCAGTTATTACTGCAAGTATGAAGTATATGACGGCAGTCAATAAGCATTATTTCACTCGGCTCGTCGGCAATAACGCTGACAGGCAGAGCCGTAGCTTCGGCGCAGGCGAAAGCCTCTGCAAACAGCTCGGAGGGTTGAACTCTACCCAAAATGCTTCTGTTCCCGTAGTAATCCACCTGAACTATCTTCGCTGAGCCTGAAAGCACAATTCCTATAAGCCTTGCGGGTGAGCCCTCGGTAAAAACTGTATATTTCTTATCGAAAAACTCAACCTTGGCGTTAAGGCAACCAAGCATAGAAAGCAGATTTTTGTCCTCTATTCCCGCAAAAAGAGGGCATTTTCGTAAAACGTCAAAATATTTTTTCATTCTTTCTCCATTTTGTTGAAATTTCAACATACTTTTGTCTTTGATTATACTATAATAAAAAAGCAAAGTCAAGAGCAAACTAAAAAATAAAAAGGATAAATTAAAATGAAGATAGCTTTTTTTGATACTAAGCCGTACGATAAGCCTTCCTTTGATAAATACGGGAAGGAAAACGGAATAGAGTTTAAATATTTTGAAACCAAGCTAAGCGAGGATACAGCGGAGCTTGCCGCGGGCTATGACGGAGTGTGCGTATTTGTAAACGATACTGTTAGCGCTAAGGTTATAGATATTCTTTGTGATCATGGAGTAAAATATATAGCGCTTCGCTGCGCGGGATTTAACAACGTGGACATAAAGCACGCCTTTGGGCGTATACACGTGCTTCGTGTTCCGGCGTATTCGCCCTACGCGGTAGCTGAGCACGCGATAGCTTTGTTGCTTACGTCTATCCGCCGTATTCACAAGGCGTATATCCGTACAAGAGACTTTAATTTCAGTCTGAACGGTATGACGGGCTTTGACCTTTACGGAAAGACCGTCGGTGTTATCGGAACGGGAAGAATAGGCAGAGTTTTTATCGACATCTGCCGCGGTTTTGGTATGAGGGTGCTTGCGTACGATAAGTTTCCCGCGCGGGATTTAGATAACGGTGATACCGTCAGATACGTTTCGCTTGACGAGCTTTTTGAAAAAAGCGACATCATTTCGCTTCACTGTCCGTTGAACGACGAGACTTACCATATAATAAGCGAGGAAGCGATAGAGAAATGTAAGAAGGGCGTGGTTATCATCAACACATCAAGGGGAGCGCTTGTTGACGCGGAGGCGTTGCTTTCTGGCATTAAGCTAAGAAAGGTTGGCGCGGCGTGTCTTGACGTCTACGAGGAGGAGTCGGAGCTATTCTTTGAGGACAATTCAGGGCATATTCTTGAGGACGATACCTTGGCAAGACTTATTTCAATGCCAAACGTTATAGTTACCTCGCATCAGGCGTTTTTGACCGAGGAGGCGCTGTCGAATATAGCGGAAACGACGGTGAGCAACCTTGTTTCGATAGTAAAGAACGGTCAGTGCGAAAACGAGCTTTGCTACCGCTGCGGAAGCGCGGAGGACTGCAAAAGCGGTAAATGCTTTTAAATCAGGAGGGAAAACGGTGTTAAGGAAGATAATCAAAATAGACGGGGATAAATGTAACGGCTGCGGAGCGTGCGCGGCGGCGTGCAACGAGGGCGCGATTGAGATGGTGGAGGGTAAAGCAAGACTTATCCGTGAGGATTACTGCGACGGGCTTGGCGATTGCCTTCCCGCATGCCCGACGGACGCGATAAGCTTTGAGACGCGTGAAGCGCCCGCATATGACGGGGAGGCGGTGCGTCAGGCGAAGCTGAAAAAGAACGGAGTAAAGCTGCCGTGCGGCTGCCCCGGAACACAGAGTAAGGCGATAAATAGAGAAAATACGCCTAAGGTAAGGTCGGCGTGCGAGGTGGCAAGTCAGCTTTCACAGTGGCCCTGTCAGATAAAGCTCGTTCCCGTGAACGCTCCGTATTTTGAGGGCGCTAACCTGCTTATAGCCGCTGACTGTACGGCATACGCGTATGGGAATTTCCATAACGAGTTTATTCGTAGTCATATAACCCTTATCGGCTGCCCAAAGCTTGACGAGGGGGACTATGCCGAAAAGCTTACGGCGATAATTGCTAACAATAACATAAAGAGCGTTAAGGTTGTACGTATGGAGGTTCCCTGCTGCGGCGGTATAGAAAGCGCGGCTAAGAGAGCTATTCAGGCAAGCGGTAAATTTATTCCGTGGCAGGTAATTACAGTTTCGACTGACGGAAAAATTCTTGATTAAAATGAAAATATTCGGTTGAAATTTTCATTTTTATGTGTTATAATAATAAAAAATACTGCTTGGAGAAAAATATGAACGTAACAAAGGACATAAAATATATCGGCGTAAATGATAGAATTACCGATCTTTTTGAGGGACAGTATATAATTCCCGATGGGATATCGTACAATTCCTACGCTATAACCGATGAAAAGGTAGCTATAATGGATACGGTTGATAAGGGCTTTACTGCCGAGTGGCTTGATAATATCAGGACAGCGCTTGACGGCAGAGCTCCCGACTATCTTGTTGTTCAGCATATGGAGCCGGATCATTCTTCCTCCATAGTCGAGTTTGCAAACGCATATCCGGAGGCGAAAATAGTGTCCTCATCAAAGGCGTTTACTATGATGAAAAACTTTTTCGGAACCGATTTTTGCGACAGACAGGTAGTCGTAGGCGAAGGAAGTAAGCTTTCGCTCGGCAGACACGAGCTGACCTTTGTAACGGCGCCGATGGTGCATTGGCCTGAGGTAATAGTAACGTACGACAGTACTGATAAGGTTCTTTTCTCGGCTGACGGTTTTGGAAAATTCGGAGCGCTCGACAGCGAGGACGATGATTGGGCGTGCGAGGCGAGAAGATACTATATCGGTATCGTAGGCAAGTACGGAGCTCAGGTACAGGCTTTGCTAAAAAAAGCTGCGGCTCTCGATATAAATATCATCTGTCCGCTTCATGGCCCCGTGCTTAACGATAACCTTGGCTACTACATCGGTCTCTACGATACGTGGTCAAGCTACCGAGCCGAGACCGAGGGAGTCGCGATAGCGTACACCTCTGTGTACGGAAACACCAAGAAGGCGGTGGAAATGCTTGCCGAAAAGCTTACGGCAAACGGAGTAAAGGTAGCGGTAAGCGACCTCGCCAGATGCGATATGGCGGAGGCGGTAGAGGACGCGTTCCGATACAGTAAGATAGTCCTTGCGACCACAACGTATAACGCGGACATCTTCCCGTTTATGCGAACCTTTATTGACCATCTTACTGAGCGTAATTACAGCAACCGCACGGTTGGATTTATTGAAAACGGAAGCTGGGCGCCAATGGCGATAAAGGTGATGAAGGGAATGCTTGAAAAGAGCAAAAACCTTACCTACACCGAAAATAACGTAAAAATTCTCTCTGCCGTAAATGAAGAAAGCAGTGCGCAGATAGACGCGCTTGCGGCAGAGTTGAGTAAATAATATTTTAAAAGGAGAATATCACTATGAAAAAGTATGTATGCGACGCTTGCGGCTGGGAGTATGACGAGGCAAAGGGCGATCCCGAAAACGGAATAGCTCCCGGAACCAAATTCGAGGATCTTCCCGATGATTTTGAGTGCCCTCTTTGCGGAGTAGGCAAGGATATGTTCAGCGAAGCGGAATAAAGACCTAATGAGCCCACGGTCAACCGAATACGGTTAGCTGTGGGCTCGTACTGTAAAAAGGAGAAAATAAACAAAAATGGAGCTTGTTTTACTTACAGCGCTCGGCGTAGGCGGAGCTACGGTTTTCGGCGCGCTGATAGGCTTTGCCTTCAAGAAGCTTTCGCACACCTTTTCCGATATAGTGCTTTCGTTTGCCGCGGGCGTTATGCTCGCCGCGGCGGTGCTTGGACTAATAATACCGTCGCTTGACTACGGCGGAAAATACGGACTGATAATAACGGTTGCGGGTGTTTTCGTAGGCGCTTTTTGTCTTAATCTTGTGGATAAGCTCGTACCGCATCTTCATAAGCTTATGGCAAGTCAGGACGAAGAAAAGCACAATAACGCATCTCTTAATAAGGTGTTGCTTTTCGTAACGGCAATCGCTATACATAATCTTCCGGAGGGTATAGCGGCAGGAGTAGGATTTGGTTCTGGCAACACGTCGCAGGCGCTTATGATAGCGGGCGGTATAGCGCTTCAGAATATTCCCGAGGGAATGGTCATAATAGGACCTATGCTCGCATCGGGCGTTACGCCGAAAAAGACCTTCGTCTGCGCTATGATAACGGGACTTATCGAGGTTGTCGGAACGCTTATCGGATATTTTGCGGTAAGTATTGCCTCAGCTATACTGCCGTTTGCCCTTGCGTTTGCGGGCGGCACTATGCTTTACGTCATAAGCGACGAGATGATCCCCGAAACTCATGCTCACGGGCACCAAAGAGGTGCTACATATGCGCTTCTCGTGGGCTTTTGCGTTATGCTTGTAACTGACGTTCTGCTCGGCTAAGAAAATTTTTCCTGCAAAAATGTAACTTTTGATACCGTTTTCCTGTCTATAAGGGTGAAAGGCCTTCAAAAACATTCGGAGGAGGTGGTTTACGTGGAGGACGAAAAGATAGTAGAGCTTTATTGGGAGCGAAACGAGTGGGCAATCAGCGAAACTCAGATTAAATATTCCCGATATCTGCATACTGTCGCGTATAATATCCTTTATTCCGACGAGGATTCCGAGGAATGTGTAAACGATACCTACGTCAAGGCTTGGGAAGCCATGCCGCCTCATAAACCGCAGAGGCTATCCGCTTTTCTCGGTAAGATAACGAGAAATCTGGCGCTCAGCAAATACCTTTACAGCACCGCTGTCAAGCGTTCGGCAAATAACGAGCTTATACTTGACGAGATAGAGGAGCTAATACCGAACGGAGACGGGGATATGTCCGACGAGCTTGCGCTTCGCGAGGCGATAAACGGCTTTCTTGCCACCCTTCCAAAGCGCGTAAGGATAATCTTCGTTCAAAGGTATTGGTATATGCTAAGTATAAAGGATATAGCGGGGCAAAGAGGTCTCACCGAGGGCAACGTAAAGGTCATTCTTCTCCGAACAAGAGAGAAATTCAGGGCGCATCTTGAAAGAGAGGGGATCACGGTATGAAGAAAAACAAATTGCTAACGGCAATGTCTCTTATTGACGAAAAATACGTCGATGAGGCTCACCCTGAGAGATTAAAACGTAAAAAACAAAGTATAATGAGGCTTGGCGCTCTCGCCGCCTGTCTTTGCGTGCTGATAACGTCGCTCAGTCTTTTTATGTTTATTCCGTTCAGCACAGAGCTTCCCGACGTTTCCGAGTACGAGGGAAGCGAATACTATCCAATTATTGAGAAGCTGAACGTCGCGACGTTTGCTCCGCCCGTATATAAGAATAATTTTCAGAGGATATTTTACAGGCTTAGCGATATGCTCGGTGCAAAGGCGGAGGACGGTGATGACGCGCCCACAGATACGGGAATTGAAGGCATCTCCACCTACCGCGAGGTAACGGATAATCAGGTCGAGGGCGTAATCGAGGGCGATCTTTTCAAGGCAAGCGGCGAGTATATTTTTTATCTTAGAAAGGATACCTTGTCGGCTTATTCCATAAAAGGCGATGCCTCCGAAAAGGTTGGAGAGTATAAGATAGAGATAACGCTTGATAAAAAATATTCGTATTCCTACCATAATAATTGGGAAATGTATCTGTCCGCTGACGGAAAAACCGTTACGGTTATAGCGCCGTACGGAGCAAAAATGGAAAACGGCGGCAGAATAGCTATTATTTTGCTTGACGTTTCCAATCCCGCGGAGATAACCGAGAAAAAGCAGATAATACTAAGTGGCGGATATCTTTCTTCAAGAACGGTAGGCGGAGATATGCTTCTTATCAGTAATTTCAGGGTAGGCAGCAATCCAGATTTTTCAAAGGAAGAAAATTATCTTCCGCAGTATAATACGGGAGAGGGCTTTGTAAGCATTCCCGCAAGCGATATTATTTCACCCGAAAAGCTTTCTTCCTCGCTTTATACGGTTATATGGAGATTTGACGGGGCGAGCGCGTTACTTACTGATTATACGGCGTATCTGTCGTATTCAAACGAAGTGTACGTTTCCCCCGACAACGTATACGTATCAAGACAGTATCAGAATAAAACCGCTGAAAACGGCGTTTCAGTTAGCGAGATTGTAACAGAAATAGCGGGCGTTGGGTATTCGGAAAATGAATTTAAGCATCTTGGTACGGCTACCGTCAAGGGTTACTTAAAGGATCAGTACAGCCTTGACGAGCATAACGGTATTCTGCGCGCCGCCTTAACCACACAAATAAGCAAATATAAGGATAAAGAAAGCGGTAAAGCCACAGCCGAGGACATTGATACGTCTGTAAGCCTTGGCGTTACCACAAGCGCGAGCCTGTACTGTATAGACCTGAATACCTGGCAGACGGTGGCAGCGGTCGAGAATTTCGCGCCTGTGGGTGAAACCGTGCGTTCGGTTCGCTTTGACGGAGACTCTGCCTACGTATGCACCGCGGTACAAAGCACCGACCCAGTGTTCTTCTTTGATTTAAGTGATACCGATAATATCACATATACGGATACGGGCACAATAGAGGGCTTTTCCACCTCGCTTATTCAGCTTGGAAACGGCTATCTGCTTGGAATCGGTCAGGGCGCAAGCGCCGATACGGTGAAGCTTGAGGTCTATAAGGAGAGCGAGGGCGGCGTCGTCTCTGTATGCAAAAAGGAGTATGGTACGGCTTATTACTCACAGGTCTATAAATCCTATTTTATCGACCGTGAAAACGACCTTATAGGACTTGGTATTACGTATAGCTTGAAATCAGCTCAGCCGTCAGATGAGACGGGCAGATACGTTCTGCTTCATTTCGACGGATATGCGTTAAACGAGCTTTGTAACGTCTCGCTTGACGGCAGCGACGATACAAAGAGAGCAGTGTGTATTGACGGTTATCTGTATATGTTCGGTGATATCGGCTTTAAGGTTCAGAAAATACAATAAAAAAAGCTCCGTATGCGTTATGTAAGCACACTAAAACGCATACGGAGTATTTTTTAAATTTTGGCGGATAATTACTTGCCTATAAGCTCTGCGGTATCTCTAGCGATAACCAGCTCCTCGTTGGTGGGGATAACGTAAACGTCAACCTTGGAATCGGCAGTGCTTATCTTGATGATGTCGGACTGACGGAAAGCCTTCTTATTCATCTCGTCGTCAATCTTTATGCCGAGGAATTCCATATCGGAGAGGGCGGCCTTACGGAGATCGGGGTTGTTCTCTCCAAGACCCGCGGTGAATACGATAGCGTCAACTCCGCCCATAGCCGCGGCGTAGGAGCCTATGTATTTCTTTATCTCGTAAACCATAATATTGTTAGCGAGAATTGCCTTCTCATGTCCCTTGGCGATTGCATCCTCAATATCACGGCTGTCAGAGGAAATTCCGGAAACTCCGAGAAGTCCGCTCTTCTTGTTGAGGTAGTTGCTCATCTCACTTGGAGTCATATTTTCCTTTTCCATAAGGAAGGTAACGATAGCGGGGTCGATGCTTCCGCAACGCGTACCCATCTCGAGACCCTCAAGGGGAGTGAAGCCCATGGTCGTATCAACGCTCTTGCCGTCCTTTACCGCTGTAATGGACGAGCCGTTTCCGAGATGGCAGGTGATTATCTTAGTGCCCTCGGTCTTACCGAGTATCTTACACATCTCAGCGGAAACGAAGCGGTGAGATGTGCCGTGGAAGCCGTAGCGGCGGATTTTGTACTTTTCATAAGCCTCGTAGGGAAGCGCGTACATATAGGCGTAATCAGGCATAGTCTGATGGAACGCAGTGTCGAAAACGAGAACCTGAGGAACGTTCTTCATTACCTCGGTGCAGCCCGCTATACCCATAAGCGCGGGGGGAGTGTGAAGCGGAGCGAGGTCGCGGCAGTTTTCGAGCTTAGAGATAACATCGTCGGTTACGATAACGCTTCCGCTGAAATAATCACCGCCGTGAACGACTCTGTGTCCGACAGCGCTTATCTCGTCCATAGACTCAATACAGCCGTATTCCTTGTCGGTGAGGACGTCGATGAGAATCTTCATCGCTTCCGCGTGGTTGGGCATTGCCGCGTCCTTCTTCATTTTTCTGCCGTCGGGTAGCTTATGCTCGATACGGCCGTCGATTCCTATTCTTTCGCAAAGACCCTTGCCGAGAACGTTCTCGGTTTCAGAGTCGATAAGCTGATATTTAAGCGAGGAGCTTCCAGCGTTTACTACAAGTACCTTCATTTTTTATGTCCTTTCTTATATGAAAAAATTCTTGACTTTGTGCCAAAATTGATATATAATATATTATAATACCTCTAATAATAAAAATCAATACCTTTTTTAAAATTTTCGAAAGGTTTTAGTAAAAAAATGGAATGTGTAGCGGTAATTGCGGAGTTCAACCCCTTTCATAACGGTCATGCGCTGCTTGCGAGGCAGATAAAAGAGGCGTACCCGGAGCATGCGCTAATAGCAATAATGAGTGGAAACACCGTCCAGAGAGGCGATTTTGCTATACTTGATAAGTATGACAGAGCTAAAATAGCCGTACAAAACGGATTTGACGCGGTTGTGGAGCTGCCTTTTCCGTACTCCTGCTCGGCAGGAGAGCAGTTCGCTCGCGCGGGTGTGTATATCGCGGACGCGATAGGCGCAGGCGTTCTTGCGTTTGGAAGCGAATGCGGAGACCTTGCAGCGCTCACCGAATGCGCCGCTAATTTAAGCTCTCCCGAATTTTTGGAGCAGCTCGAGTCGTATACCGCAAGATACCGTGATATATCTGTAATCACAGCAAGAAATGACGTATATCTAACTGTATACGGCAAAGAATTACCTGTTGGTAGTAATGATATACTTGCTCTTGAATACCTCAAGGCTTTATCTCTTGATATGTCGCCCATCACTCCGTACGTTGTTCACCGAACGGAAAATTTCCGAGCGACAGACGCCAGAGCCGCGCTCAAAACGGCAGACACTGAGGAGCTTAAACGCCTTCTTCCGAACGGTCAAAATATAAGCGTGTCCGAGCTTCATAAAGGAATATACGGGCTTTCAAGCCTGATTTTAGGAGCGCTGCGGCTTGATTTTGGGAGAGATAACGGAAACGGTATAGTGAACTCAATGAAGAGCTGCGCAAAGCAAGCGGGGAGCTTCGATGGCTTTGTTTCGCTTCTTCCTACCAAAACATATACTATGGCGCGTCTGCGCCGAGAGATGATAGCGTATCTTTTCGGAGTAAACGACGACATAAAAAACGAAAAGCCCGGCTATACGGTTCTTCTTGCCGCCAATAAGAAGGGACAGAATTATATTGCGAGCGCCCGTAAGGGCTTCCGTATACCATTAGTAACGAGAATGGCGGAAACAAGAGATTTCGACGCAAGTCAACGCGCTCAGCTTGAAAGGGCTGCCGTATGCGACAGCGTATATTCGCTTGGCTTTGCGTATCCCGTCTCACCTATGCCGTTTAAGACACCTTATATAGAGAAATAAATAATTTAAATCTCTCTGTTTTGTTGACAGAGAGATTTTTTTATGATAGTATTTATTTACCTGTCGGTAAAAGAAAGGAAAATTAATATGTTTGATTACACAAGAGAACAAATTATCAAAGCTTTAAATGATAACCCTAAAGACGATGCTGTTAAGATCAGCGCCGAAAAGGTCGCAGAGATGAAGGGCAATAAGCTCCTTGAGGGCGCTTTTTCAAGTCTTGAAAAGGCAAGAGCCTTCTACCGTGATCGTCCGCTTTATTCAATACCGTTTTCAATGTTCAAGAGATATGAGGTTGACGGAGACAGAACGGAGTTTGAGTATGCCGAAAAAGGATACTTTATGCACAGAGGTCATCTTAAGACATGGGCACTTTCCACGCTTTTTTACGGTGAAGATGAGGATATAAGACTTCTTGAAGACACCATCTGGGCCATATGCGATGAATATACGTGGTCGCTCCCCGCGCATATGAACGGGAATCAGGGTATCTACGTAAACTATCAGCCTGATCGCTTTACCATCGATCTCTTTGCCGCCGAAACCGGTCAGGCAATTGCCGAAATACTCCAGATAGTCGGTGATAAGCTTAATCCTCTTGTTGTGAAGAGAGCAAAGAGGGAGATAAAGACGAGAATAATCGACCGTTTCATTGACGGAGAGCTTTCTGATTTCTGGTGGGCTAAGGGAACCAACAACTGGGCGGCTGTCTGCGCCGGTTCTGTTGGTATGGCGGCGATCTGTGAGCTTGACGATAACGAGCGACTTGCTACGATGATAGAGAAGAACCTTGCTTCAATGAGAACATTTATGTCAGGCTTCTCAAACGACGGAGCTTGTCTTGAGGGGATCGGTTATTGGAGCTATGGATTTGGATATTTCTCCTACTACGCCGACATGCTCTATAAGAGAACGGGCGGAAAGATCAATCTTTTTGACGATGATAAGGTAAAGCTTGTAGCCACCTTCCCGACAAAGATGTTCTTCTATGGAAGCCGTACAGTCGGATTTTCCGATGCCGGAAGCAAAGGCGGCATAGGACTTGGTATAGCGAGCAAGCTTATGGAGCATTGTCCCGATATGGTTATCCCGGTAACCGCTAATATGACTGCGGGAGTTGAGATCACGGGCTGCCACCGCTTTGCAGAAAATCTGCGTAGCTTTATCTGGGCAGGACTTGAACGTCCCGACGTAAGCGATGCCATGAAGATATATCCGCTTGCTGACGCGCAATGGTACGTAGCAAACGGCTCGGATAATTTCGGTATCGCGGCAAAGGCGGGTAATAACGGCGAGCCTCACAACCACAACGATCTTGGAAACTTTGAGGTGTTCAAGAACGGTGTCGAGTTCTTTGCGGATCTCGGCTCGGGTGAGTACAATAAGGCATATTTCGGTAGTGGCAGATACAAGACCTGGCACTGCGGGTCGCAGGGACACAGCGTGCCGATCATAAACGGTAAGACGCAGGTCGCAGGCAAGGACAGAAAGGCTACCGATGTTGAGGTGAACGAGAGTGGTATCAGAATGGAGCTTATTGGTGCTTATGACGCTCCGGAACTCACTTCGTTTACTCGTGAGCTTAATTTCACTCCGTCGCCTGCTAAAGCGGTTATAAAGGACAAATTCAGGTTTACGGGTGCGATTGAAAGCCTTGTTGAGCGCTTTATAACAAGAATTGAACCTAAGCTTGAAGCGGGGAAGCTTATCATTACCGCGAGCGACGGCACGGCCGTAACCCTTTCGTACGATGCTGATAAATTCTATGCTTCGTATACATCTGTCGTAACCCCAGATCATGTCGGAAAGCCCTTTACGTTCTATACGGTAGACCTTACGGTAAAGGCTCACGAAAACGAAATGAGCTTTGAGTTTGTAATAGAATAAGTAATAAATAGCACCCGTAATTCAGTGTTTTGCCGATTGCGGGTGCATTCTTTTTATTTTTTCTTTACGCTGCCGTCGATACTTTCCTTTGCGATACGTCCGTCTTTTAGTAAATCAACAAGAGTAGATCGGTCGTCTGTTGCTATCGCGTTTCGGTATTCCGTGAGCGAGGCTATAATAGTGTCCAGCTCAAAGAGAAGCGGCTCCTTGTTTTCAAGAAAAAGCTCGCTCCACATATGCTCGTTGAGCCAAGCGACACGTGTCATATCCTTATATGAGCCTGCGGAAAAGCCCTTGTGCACCTTAGCGGTGGGGCTTTTGACGTAAGCGTTTGAGACAACGTGAGCAAGCTGAGAGGTGAAGGCGATTATTTCGTCATGCTTTTTTGCGTCTGTTACGGTTATCGAGCCGAATCCGCAGGGAGCGAGAATATGCTTAATGCCATCAAGAAAAGCTATATCGTCGTAAATGGGCGGAACTATCACCATCGGAGCGCCTTTGAAAAGCTCAGCGCTTGCGTATTTAAAGCCTGAAAAATGCTTACCCGCCATTGGGTGTCCTCCAACGAAGGTGAAGCCGTATTTGCTCGCAAGCTCAAAACCACCCCTGCATACCTCTTTTTTTGTTCCGCACAGGTCTATAACTATCTGTTTTTTTGTAAGAAGCGGAGCTATTCTTTTCATATACTCGATAGTGGCGAAGGGGTATAGGGCGATGAAGATAACATCACATTCTGAAACAGTTATGTCGTCAAGCACTCCGTCGATAGCGCCCGAAAGCTGAGCAAAGCCGACGGTTGAGTCATTTATGTCCATTCCAAGCACTCTTTTGTCGCTATTCTGCTTATACGCCTTTGCAAACGAGCCTCCGATAAGACCGAGACCAGCAATTCCAACCGTCTTGAAGTCAGTAAAATCCATTATCTCGTTACCTCAATTACTTTCTTTACGTCCTTAACAACGCGGTCAAACTGTTCGGGTGTTAGCGACTGAGCGCCGTCGCACAGAGCGTTTATCGGGTCGTTGTGTACCTCTATCATAAGTCCGTGCGCTCCGCAAGCCGCAGCGGCGAGCGCCATTGGTCGAACAAGCCTTGCGACACCCGTGGCGTGGCTTGGGTCAACGATAACGGGAAGGTGAGTAAGCTCGTAAAGAACGGGAACGGCGGAAAGGTCGAGAACGTTTCTTGTGTAGGTATCGTAGCTGCGTATACCTCTTTCACACAGAATAACGTTTGTATTACCGCCCGCCATGATGTATTCGGCGCTCATTAAAAACTCCTTAATGGTAGCGGAAAGACCTCTTTTTAAAAGAATAGGCTTTTTAGTTTTGCCAAGCTCTTTAAGAAGCTCAAAATTCTGCATATTTCTCGCGCCGACCTGAAGGATATCTACGTCGTTAAACATATCCAAATGACTTGGGCTCATTATCTCGGTAACTACGGGGAGACCCGTCGCCTTTTTCGCCTTTAGAAGAAGCTCGATTCCCTCGTTTTTCAGACCCTGGAAATCGTAGGGAGAGGTTCTGGGCTTGAATGCTCCGCCGCGAAGAACGGTAGCGCCCGACGCCTTTACCTTTTCGGCAATATCGGTAAGCTGTTCCTCGCTTTCAATGGAGCAGGGGCCTGCCATAATAGCAAACGCGCTTCCGCCGACAGACGTGCTTCCAAGATCCACAACCGTGTCGTCAGGGTGAAATTTCCTGTTTGCGCTCTTAAAAGGCTCGCTTATGCGCTTGACGCTTTCCACCATTTCAAGACTTTCAAGGAGGTCGGCGTCCACCTTTGCGACGTCTCCTATCAGACCGATTACGGTCTGAAAATGTCCCTTTGATATATGAACGTCAAGATTTTGCGCTTTAAGCCAAGCGGTAAGACTTTCAAGCTGCTTTTCGGTTGTATTCGGTTTTAATACTGCAATCATTATAATATACCTCGTTAAGCTTATTATTTACAAAAACAGCCCCGCAGTGTTTTCACTGTGGGGCTGAAATAATATCAAATTCAGAACGCAGCAAAAAGCACTATTACTTTATCTTTCGACACAGTAATAGTAGTAATATCCCTTTGCGTTCTTTAAAGTAAGCATGATATTTTCCTTTTCTGCTTTAAGTGTTTACGGGACTGTAATCCGTACAGTAACATTATAGACCCGTTTTTTTAGTTTGTCAATAGCATTTAGAAATTTTTATCAAAATTTCCGCGCGGTCTGTCGCTATGCATACGCGGAGACGGAGGTTCGGTTTTATTAATTTCGTCTGCGGACTCTATGTAGCGTTTAGCCTGAGTAGAGAAGAGCTGATAGTATTTTCCCTTCGCTTCCATAAGCTCGCGGTGAGAGCCGCTTTCAATAAGCTCTCCGTATTCCAGCACGAGGATTTTATCGGCTGTTGTGGCGCTGGACAGTCTGTGGGAAACGAAAATGGACGTTTTGTCCTTGCGAAGCTCGTCGAAGCGGTTGAATATTTCCTGCTCAGCCATCGGGTCGAGCGAGGCTGTCGGCTCGTCAAGGATAAGCACGTCTGAGTCGGAATAGAACGCCCTTGCTATTGAAAGCTTTTGCCACTGACCTATCGAAAGCTCTATACCGTTTTCCTCAAATATCCTCATAAGCGGAGTATCGTATCCGTTTGGAAGATGATTAATAAAGTCAACGGCGTCGCTTGCCAGAGCGGCGTTTTCAATATTTTCGTCCGATATTTCCTTGGTTATCTCGCCAAAAGCGATGTTTTCTCTTACCGTTACGGCGTATTTTCCGAAGTCCTGGAAGATTATGCCGAACATTCGGTAAAGCTCATCAACGCTGTATTCCTTTATGTTGTGTCCGTCGAGAAGTATTTCGCCCTCAGTCGGGTCGTAAAGACGTGTAAGCAGCTTGACAAGCGTTGTTTTTCCAGCGCCGTTAAGACCAACCAGAACCACCGTTTCGCCGGGCTCTATCCTGAACGATACGTTTTTTATAACGTCCCGCTCGGTGTTAGGATACCGAAATGAAACGTTTTTAAACTCAATTACGTGAGGAATTCTGCGTTCCACTGCTCTCGGCTCGGGCAGAGACGGCGCTATCACAGTTTTGTTATTCATAAACACTATCATATTGTCTATGAATAGCGTTCCCTCGTATATGGTAGCCGTGGTGCTTATGAGGGTTGCGACTCCGCTTGAAATGTTATTTAGCGCGCTGACGTAGAGAGAATAGTTACCAATCTCCTCGTTTCCGTTGCACACCTGAAGCGCGATAAATACGAAAAGCGCGCAGTTTGCGGCGGCGTTTATAACCGTAAGACCTACATGCCACAGTCCTTCCGCGACAAACAGTCTTTTAAGCCCCTTGAAATATTTTGTGAAGGTCTCTTTGTATCTTCCTATAAATACGTCGGACAGAGCGAACATTTTCAGTTCTTTTACCATATCCTTGTTGGTTATGATGTTTGAATAGTAGTTCATCACCCGTCTGTCCTTAGAGCGACGTTTAATATAATCGGCGTTCTTTTTGCGGTAGATGAAATTGATTATAGCGGAGGGAATAGCCAGAACCACTATTAGTGTTGGAGCGAAGGGGCTTACTGCGGCAAGCACGATAACGAAGGATACCACGGTTATCAACGTACTGAATATCTTAAACGTAGAGTTCAGTATTTGTACCGGACGCATACCTGCCTCGCGATTGGCGTTTTCGAGCTTTTCGTAAAACTCTGTTGTGTCAAAGCTCGCAAGGTCTACCTGCTTTGCCTTGTTCATTATTTTCAGCTTGATGTGGTTAACGACCAGCTCACCGTAGATACGGCTTAGAATAGTGTTGATATTTGAAACAATGCTCTTGATAAACGTAAACGCAAACTGAATTACAAGCCAGAAAACGATAGCTCTGCACGCTTCATTTTCTAGCATAGAGGAAAGCTGCTCTGAAAGAGTAGCCTCAGGGGTGAGCGTATTGAACGCGCCGACAAGAGAATTAAGTATATTGGCGGTGATAGAAGCACCGATAACGGGAATAACGCCGTTGAATACCGACATAAAAATCATTACGAACAGTATCCAGGGTCCTGTTTCCCAAACAAGCCTGAAAATATAGAAAAGCCTTGAAAAGAAGTCTGACATCAGTTTTTTCAGATAAGCCGGAAGCTCCTTTATGTTTTTTGGCTTAGGGGGATTATTAAGCTCATTGTGAGGAGGTCCAAAAAATCCGGGGCCCATTTAACTATCACACCTTCCCTTCAAGTATTTAGCCTCAATAACCAAGTCTTGCGAAAAGCTTAGATACGTAGTGTTCAAGGTCAGAGGGGAGCATACTGCGTCTTCCAAGCTCCGAGGCACACATAGCCGAGGCGTATGCGTGTACCGCTACACCGATAACCGCCGCGTCCTCCACGGAGTAATTTTGGGCGAGAAATCCCGCGATAAGTCCGGCAAGAACGTCTCCGCTTCCGCCCTTTGAAAGCCCCTCGCTTGCATCTTGGCTTATGTATACGTTTCCGTCGGGAGTAGCAATAACGGTTATGCTGTCCTTCAAAACGGTAACGCAGCCGAATTCACGTGAAAATTCACAGGCGTAGGAAGCGCTCGCGCCTTTGATTTCGTCCAGCGTTACGCCCGTAAGCCTTGAAAACTCCTTAACGTGCGGAGTTACGATATGTCCTTTAAGCTGATATCGCATTTGCGGATTAGCGGAAACAATATTCAAGGCGTCTGCGTCAAGCGTGGCTTTTTCAGCTTTGTTAAGTACTGCTGAAACGGCGCACGCGCTTTTTTCGTTTTGTCCTATACCGCAGCCGATAAGAAATGTTTTGTCCGCCGAGCCGTAGATGAATTTTTTAAGCGCTTCAGCGCTCGCAGCGGGATAAAACGTACACGACGGGTGTCTGGACGCGACAGCTGCTACCGACTTTTCCTCTGATATAAGACGAACTATACCGCAGCCCGTACGCAGCGCTCCGCCGACACAAAGGTCGGCAGCTCCTCGGAATTTTTCCGAGCCTGCGATGATATTAAGAGTACCGTTTGATCCCTTGTTACAGTCCTTTGATAAGCGCTTCAGCCTTTGGCAGAGAAGCTCTTCGGTAATATAAATCGGATTCATGGCTTTTTATCTTTATCAGTATTCACTCTTTTGAGCGCGTAAGAACAGCGCGGTCAGCGCTTCCTCGGGAGCTTTACCGCCGTGGATTATATCGTATACGGTTTCGCAAACGGGCAGCTCAACTCCGTATTTTTTACCTAAATAAAGTACGCTTTTTACTGTATAAACGCCCTCGGCAAGCTTATCGTACGGCTCTTTTTTGATAAAAGCCTCGCCATAACGGCGGTTGTGTGAGTGGGGAGAAAAAAGCGTAGCCTCATAATCGCCTATATGGCACAGACCGAAAATGCTCTTTTCATTTCCGCCCATAGCCTCGGCAAGCCTTGCTATCTCTCTCGGACCTCTCGCCATAAGCGCGCCCTTGAGTGAGGTGTAGCCCATTCCGTCAAGGATACCTGCCGCTATTCCCATTACGTTTTTAGTCGCTGCTCCAAGCTCGCAGCCGATAAGATCGGAGCTGTAATAGAAGCGTATAAGCGGCGAAGCGAAGCTCTGACAAAGCTCCTTTGCGAACGCCTCGTCCCTTGAACACATTATCATACAGTTAGGAATACCTTTTGTAAAGTCCTCAACGTGTCCCGGACCGAGCCAAACGGCGCATTTAGTGTCAGGACCGAGTGTCTCGTAAATCACCTCGGAAAGTCTCTTTCCGCCGTCCTCGACTATACCCTTCATACATAGAACGTAGCTTTTTTTGCCTGCCTGAGCAGTTGCGTTCCTGATGCTTTCCGCAAGGGAAGGCAGACCCTGAGCGCCGATGGAAATAATAACGGTATCCGCATACTCAACAGAGTATTTCAAATCACTTGAAAATTTAGTATCGTCCTGTAAGGTTATGTATTCGTTTTTTTTCGTGTTTTTTAGCTCCTGATATGAGGCGCTTGTCTGGCGTCCGTAGATTAACACGTCGTTTCCGAGCCTTTTTGTATACCAGGCAAGAAACGAGCCCCAACGTCCGCTTCCGATTACTGTAATATTCACAGATTATTCTCCTTAAATCACAAATAAATATTTAAAAAGATATAAAACATTATATCAAATTATTTCTTTTATGTCAAGCATAATCGGTTAAGCAGGGTAATTAAAAGGATTTAACGGTCTGGAAAACGTATAAAAAATGCATTTTTTGTGCAAAATAGCTATAAATTTGGCGTTTTTTTGATAAAATACGTCGATTTTTTTCAAAACTATTGATTTTTACAAATAATAGTGCTATAATATTATTAAATAAGTGCACAAAGTCATATTCGGTGCGCTTAATAAATTTATAAAACCGAAAGGAAAACGGAAATGACAAAGACATCTTTAATCGAAGCAGTAGCGGCAAAGGCGGATCTCAAGAAGGCTGACGCAGACAAGGCGGTTAATGCGGTAATCGAGGCAATTACCGAGGCTCTCGTAGCCGGTGATAAGGTACAGGTAACCGGATTTGGAACCTTCGAGGTAAAGGCAACCGGCGAGCGTCAGGGTGTAAACCCCAAGACTGGCGAGAAGATCACTATTAAGGCAGGCAAGGCTGCTAAGTTCTCCGCAGGTAAGTCCCTTAAGGATGCAGTAAACGCCTAATTTACTGTTTGTTAATCTTGAAGGTCGTTTTGCGTATGCAATTCGACCTTCGTTTTTTTGCACTTAACACGAGAGGAAAAAACAATGAGGCTGGATAAATACCTTAAAGTATCAAGGATTATAAAGCGTCGTACAGTAGCCAACGGAGCGTGCGATGCCGAGCATGTTACGGTAAATGGAAGAACCGCAAAGGCGTCATACGACGTAAAAGAGAACGATATTATCGAAATCACCTTCGGTCAACGCACGTTGAAGGTGAGAGTTCTCGATGTGCGCGAGCATACGCTCAAAGCGGACGCGTCCTCTCTTTACGAGGTTATAGAGCAGAGCGTAAAGCTAAGCGACAGTTAAAGTCATAAAATTTTCCGTCAAAGCATAGGATTATTCGTATAACGATAATAATAAGGGGCGGAAAATATGGCGGAAATACAGAAAAGCGTAAGCACAGGTGTAAAGAAGCATTCGCTTCAGATGGCGAACAGAGAGTCGCTTTACGTTAGCGGAGTAGAGGACGTTGTAAGCTTTGACGAGGCTTGTATAGTGTTGTCAACCGTTTGCGGAATAATGTCAGTGGACGGCTCCGGAATGCATATTTTGAGTCTTGATACCGATAAGGGCGACGTCGAAATTTCCGGAAGCGTAAACGGTATAATCTATCCCGAGGGCGCGGTGAAGGGCGGAGGCATATTCCGCAAAAGGCAGAGATAATGTTTGCCGACGCGAAGGGCTTCTGGGTGCTTTTGGCGTTTTCACTGATTACGGGTGCGATGCTCGGCGTTTTTTACGATGCGCTTCGGCTTTTTATAAACACACTTTTACCTGAAAAAAAGTTGAATGTGAGTGGCAGAAGGCTGCTCGGAGCAGATGAAAGAAGCGCCGAAAGGGCGCTGTATCCGATAGACGTCTCGGTGAAGGCAAGAGACGTTGTATACTTTTTTTCTGATATAGTGTTTTGCGTTATCAGCGCGTTTGCGGTGATAATACTAATTTTTCACTTGAATTACGGCGAAATAAGGGCGTTTTCGCTGATTGCGGCGCTTGCGGGCTTTACCGTATATAAAAAAACACTCGGAATTGCGGTATACAGCTTGCTTTCAAGGGTTATCAGCTTTGCGCTAAAGCTGATAAAAAAAGCCGCTAAGGTGGCTTTATATCCAATAATTACACCGATAAAGAAAATAACGTGTCATATCCTCGGAACGCTAAGGCGGCGCTCGGTTAAAAAAAGAGCGCAAAAAGCCGTTTTGGCGATGGAGGAAAGCGAAAGGATAAGGCAGGAAAAAAGGAATAGGAAAAATGAGAGAGATAAAGGCGCGGATACTTTCCGATAAAGTCAGAGAGCTGTTTATTAAGGCTAATGTTAAGCTGCCGTGTGATACCGCTATGCGTATCAAAGAGGCGTGCGAAACTGAAACAAGCGGCGCGGGCGCGGCGGCGCTAAGGGTAGCGGTCGCCAATCTTGAAGCGGCGGAGCTTAACGAAATGCCGATATGTCAGGATACGGGAATGGCGGTCGTTTTCTGTGAGATAGGAAACGAGGTACATATAACTGACGGTGATTTCGAGGAAGCTATAAACGACGGTGTCAGACGGGCGTATAAAGACGGCTATTTCCGTTGCTCCGTTGTCGCTGATCCGCTTTTTGAGCGAAAAAACACAACCGACAACACTCCCGCTATTATTCATACGAGAATTGTCAAGGGCGATAAAATAAAGCTTTGGGCAGAGCCTAAGGGCTTCGGAAGCGAAAATATGAGCAAAATAAAGATGTTCAATCCTTCTGCTTCAAGACAGGATATAATAGATTTCGTTGTCGATACGGTTAAGAGCGCGGGAGGCAACCCCTGTCCACCCGTTGTTATAGGCGTTGGAATAGGCGGCACCTTTGACTACTGTGCAGTGCTTGCTAAAAAAGCGCTTACCAGAGCCGTTTCAGAGGGTAACAGCAATTCTATGTACGCGAAGCTTGAAGAAGATATACTTTCGGCTCTGAACGAAACGGGAGTAGGGCCTCAAGGCTTTGGCGGTAAAACCACGGCGCTTGGTGTCAATATTGAATATTATCCTACGCACATCGCGGGACTTCCCGTTGCTGTCAACGTGAACTGTCATGTCGCGCGTCATGCTGAGGCAGAGATATAACAGTAAATTATCTAAACTAAAAAACGCCCGAACGGGCGTTTTTTTACATTTGAATATTGACATTAAAGTCCGTTTGTGATAGAATAATAAGGATTTTTGCAAGTTTAAGGAAGTAACTGATGGAAAACACATTAAAAGAAAATAAAATGGGTACTTGGCATATACCTAAGCTGCTCTATTCAATATCCTTACCGATAATAATTTCCATGATTGTACAGGCAATGTATAACGTAGTTGACTCGGTATACGTCGCGCAGTACGACAATATAGCGGGAACGGGCGCTCTTACCCTCGCTTTCCCGATACAGAACCTGATGATAGCGGTTGCGGTAGGACTTGCGGTAGGTATGAACGCGCTCCTTTCAAGGTCGCTCGGAGAAAAAAATTTCGAGAAGGCGAATAAGGTCGCTGGACAGGGCTTTTTCCTCACCTTCTGCGGCTATCTTTTGTTCCTTATAATAGGACTGTTTCTGGTAAAGCCGTTTGTTTCTACTCAGGCGGAGGCGGGGACGACGCTCTATGATTATAGCGTTGATTATCTTTCAATAGTCTGTATAGGCTCTCTTGGAGTATTCGTTCAGGTGGTTACGGAGAGGCTTCTTCAGGCTACGGGAAAGTCCTTTTACAGTATGCTTACTCAGCTTTCGGGCGCGATAGTTAATATTGTTTTAGACCCTATTTTGATTTTCGGGTGGCTTGGACTTCCCGAAATGGGAGTTGCGGGCGCAGCATACGCTACTGTTATCGGACAGTGGGTAGCGGCTATCATAGGAATAGTTCTTAATCTTTGTATTAATAAAGAGCTTAAGCTTCAAGTA
The DNA here is from genome assembly GCA_017502875.1 of Clostridia bacterium. GTDB lineage: Bacteria > Bacillota > Clostridia > Oscillospirales > CAG-272 > SIG673. The sequence goes on from JAFVUF010000002.1 coordinate 56,025, forward strand.
AAGAATTTTATTCCGGAGCTTAAGCTTGTAAAGGAAATTCTTATTATCGGAATTCCGTCCGTGCTTATGCAGGCGATAGGCAGCGTAATGACCTTCTGTATGAATAAGATACTCATAGGCTTCAGTACGGAGGCATTAAACGTATTCGGTCTTTATTTCAAGCTACAAAGCTTTGTGTTTATGCCTATCTTCGGTCTTAATAACGGAATGGTTCCGATAGTAGCGTATAACTACGGAGCTAAAAGAAAGGATAGGGTTATAGCTACAATAAGGCTCGCCGCTTTTACCGCGATAGGCTATATGCTTCTCGGATTTCTCATTTTTCAGATATTCCCCACGGTGCTTTTAGGATTCTTTAACGCTTCGGAGAGCATGCTCGCCATCGGTAAGGTGGCCTTGAGAACAATCAGTATATGCTTTGTTTTCGCGGGATTTTCGGTTATTGCCTCGGCAACCTGTCAAGCGCTTGGAAAGAGTATATACAGTCTTATAATAAGCCTTGGCAGACAGCTTGTTGTGCTTATCCCCTCGGCATTCCTGCTTTCGCTTTTAGGAAACGTTAATCTCATCTGGTGGGCGTTCCCGATAGCCGAAGTGCTCAGCCTGCTTTTGTGCGTTTATTTCCTTATAAGAGTACTGAAAAAAACTTTTTCAGGAGAATAAGTTTAATAAAAAATCGCCGTCCTTAAAGCTTTGTGTTTGAGCTTAGACGGCGTTTTTTATTTACTTTTTAGTATAGGGCGCAAGCTCAAGGCGGATAAAAAATCCCTTGTCGTGCTTGCAAACGGGGCATTTCTCCGGCGCGCCCGTGGCGTTAACGACGTAACCGCAGTTAAGACATACCCAGTCGCACGCAACGTCGGATACGAACAGCTTACCGCCTTCAAGCAGATCGGCAAGCATACCGAAGCGGTTACCGTGAGTTTTTTCGATCTCGGATATCAGCTTGAAGGAAGCGGCAACCTGTGAAAAACCCTCGTCGTCAGCCTTTTTGGCGAACTCCTTATATATTGGCTCATGCTCGGCGTATTCGTGCTGCTGAGCGTAACGAAGAAGCTGAACCGTGTCGTTAGTTATGTCAATAGGGTAATCAGCGTTTACGTTAAGCTCCTTTCCCGACAGCTCCTTTAAATGCTGGTAAAAGATTTCCGCATGCTCCTTCTCCTGGTTTGCGGTGTAGGTGAATACCGCTTCAATTACGTGAAGCGATTGGCTTCGGGCAAGCTCGGCTGAAAACGTGTATCTGTTTCTTGCCATGCTCTCGCCCGCAAAAGCTCTCATAAGATTGTCCTTTGTTTCGCTTGAATTAAAATCCGTCAACTTAAGTGTCCTACCTTTCGTGTAAAGTTATCACTATTGTTGACGGATTTAATATTATTTATTCTCTTAAGTGTCAAGCTCCTCAATAAGTTTTTCAAGCTCACACATAAGAGACGGGGCAAATTCAAGGATTTCCTCTGTCCATTCATCAAAGAGGGCGTCGTATTCTCCCTCCCATTCGTCGATTATTTCAAGTCTTTCTTCGGTATCCTCAGGCGGCATGCATTCGGGGAATATGGCGTTAGCGCTGTCAATTATCGCAGCTATTTCCTCCATGCCGACACTGTATAGGTTGTCAAGCGCGTCAGAAGCATATCCGCCGGCATAGCTTTGGTAATATGAAAGAAGCCCGGCTCCGTTTACCGCGTCATAAATGCTTTTTAGGTTGTATACCGCTTTTTCTTCTTGTGTAAGGGAATAATAATCGTCTTCGGCAGAGTCAAAAATATTTTGTAAAATATCGTAGCGGCTCATAAGAATGAGACTCCTCTCTATAATAAAAAATATTAAAGCTTAACAGTGTTAAGCGAGCGCTTGGAATAAAAAATACAAAAGATACCCAGCGCCGCGCACGTAAGAAACCAAGTAACCGGGTAACACGTGTAAAGACCTACTGGGGAGTTAAACGGCTCTAAAACAAATATGAACTTTACCCAGACGATACGCAGCAGACAAGCACCGGTAAGCGAGCAGATCATGGTGGTGATTGAGTAGCCGAGTCCTCTTAGATATCCGCTTAATATTTCCATTAATCCGCAAAGGAAGTACGTACCGAGCATTATTTTTATACGTACCGCTACCGCGTCAAGCACGGCGGCTTTGTTGGGGTCTGTGGGATCAATAAAGATGTTGGCAAGCTGATTTGAAAAGATAATCGAGATGAAACCGACTGTGATACCGGCGATTACGACCTGTATCATACAGTATAAAAGAGATTTAATCACTCTTTTGGTCTTACCGGCGCCGTAATTCTGACCGGTAAAGGTTATCGTTGCCTGCTGATAACTATGCATAGCCGTGTAGGTGAAGCCCTCAATGGTGCCGCTTATTGCGTTTGCAGATATCACCTCGGCGGACAGGGTATTAGCGGCGGTCTGAATGGTAACGTTGGATAGTGAAAAAAGTGATGACTGAATACCTGACGGAAGACCTATAACAAGTATCTTTTTAAGTGAGTTTATGTTTATACCGAGCTTAGATAAATAAAATTTAAAGCAGTCGTTTGATTTTGCCAGCTTGATTATTACCCAAATCGCAGACAGGTATTGCGCGATAATGGTCGAAATGGCAACGCCCTCGACGGACATACCGCAGCCGATAACGAAAACAAGATTAAGCGCGACGTTCACGAGTCCTGTTGAGGCAAGTATTATAAGCGGTGTGCGTGAGTCGCCCGTTGAGCGCAGTATCGTTGCCCCGAAATTAAAAACTGAGCTCGCGGGTATACCAAGACATATTATTTTAACGTAAAGAACAGCGTTCTTAATAAACACCTCTTTTGTACCCATAAGTATGAGAACAGGCTCGCATATAAAAAAACCTATAACGGAAAGCGCGACTCCGCCGATAAAGCCAAAGGTTATGGAGGTATGAACCGCGCGAGAGACCTCCTCGCTTTTCTTTGCGCCGTATGCCTGCGCTATTACAACCGAGCTTCCAACCGAAATGCCTATCAGGAAGTTGATTATAAGATTGTTTAAGCTACTTGTCGAGCCAACCGCGCCAAGAGCGTTCGGGTCTCCGGAAAAGCGGCCTACGACCATCTGGTCAGCAGCGTTATACAGGAGCTGTAAAATACCCGTAACCATAATTGGCACAGCGTACAGAAATATTCTGCTAAACAGAGGACCTTCTGTTATTCGGACTGATTTTGAGCTTTGCATTAAGTAATCCTCTTGGCAAAAAGCGCTTTCTTGTATTCGGCTCATCATAAAATGAGGGGTAATTTCATTATACTTAAAATGTAGCTTTTGTCAAGGCATTTTTTATTTAAACTACTTGAAAAAAAGAACGTAATGTGTTATCATAATAAAAACGGAAAGGAAATATAAAAACATGATATATGAAGAGATAACGCTTGGTGTCGGGAATGCGGCGCTTCACGTATATAAGCCCGATAAAACCAATAAAAACGAGGCGATTCTTGTTATTCCGGGAGGCGGGTACGGCGCGGTGTGTACTGACCGAGAGGGAGAGCCTATTGCGCTTTCTTATCTTTCAAAGGGATTTACCGCGTTCGTGCTTCAATATTCGGTTGGAGAAGCGGCTCCTATTAACTGTCCTCTTGCCGAGGCAAGCGCGGCGGTGGCGTACATAAGAAGAAATAAGGATAAGTACGGGATTTGTCCAGATAGGGTGTACGCAGTCGGTTTTTCCGCGGGAGGACATCTTTGCGGCTCGCTTGGAGAGCTTTGGCACAGAGATGAAATAGTCAAAAAAGCAGGAATAGAGTACGGCGAGAATAAGCCAAACGGAGTGGTTCTTTGCTATCCTGTAATAACGGGCGGAGAAAAGGCTCACAAGGACTCGTTCTACAATCTTATAGGTACAACCGAGCCAACCGAGGAGCAGCTTGATTATTATTCTCTTGAAAAGCACGTCGACGAGAGGAGCGCTCCGGCGTTTATCATACATACAGCGGAGGACGAGCTTGTTCCCGTACATAATTCGCTTATGATGGCTACCGCGTATGCAAACGCAAAGGTTCCGTTTGAGCTTCACGTGTATCCGCACGGCCCTCACGGTATGGCTTTGGGTAACGCCATTACCGCAAACGGCAATCTCGGTTATATAGACAAAAGATACGAGCGATGGGTAGATGACAGTATAAGCTTTTTCAGAGGACTGAAATAAAAAACAAGAAAGACGGGGCTGTCTTAACAGAGACAGCCCCGTCGCTTTTATATCAACAAAGGCTGGAGCTGCTTTCCCTGAAGCGCAAGCGAGAGCGTTTTTTCAGTAAGAGAGAAGTCGCTGATAAGCGAATGGGGCTTGTTTATCGGGTCGTCCTGACCGAAGGGGACGATATAAACGCTTTTGCGTTGGAGAAGGGTGGCGAGATTTTTTAGGTTTTGAGAGAGCGCGTCGTTGGTTGAGATTGCGATAACAAGCGGTCTGTCCTGTCTTAAATGAGCCTTTGCCGCCATCGTTACCGTGCTATCGGTTATACCGCACGCAAGCTTTGCGAGGGTATTTCCGGTGCAGGGACAAATCACCATTGCGTCCAGCGGAGTTTTAGGGCCAAGCGGCTCAGCCTCTGTGATTAATCTAATTGGGGAGCTTCCGCATACGTCGGTCAATGCCATAAGAGTATCCTCAGCTTTTCCGAAGCGGGTGTCGGTTCGTGATATTGCTTCGCTCACAATAGGTACTATTTCGTAATTCTCTATGAGCGTATTCAGAACGGAAAGCGAGCGGCGCACCGTGCAGAAGGAACCCGTCAGCGCGTATCCGATTTTCATTGTTTTTATCCTTTCACAAGTTACGGGTTAGATGGAAGGCGTTTTCAATATGGGAAGTAACCTCGTCGCATATAATGCTTGCGGCGCTTTTGGGCGCGTATTTTCCGGGAAGAGAGAGAGCCCATATCACTTTAAGACCAAGTCTCTCCGCCTCTGAAAAATCAACACCTCCGGGAGCCGAGGCTAAGTCGATTATAAGACAGTCCGCGGAAATAACGGCAAGAGCATGTTTGTCAAGGACAAGAGATGGCGCTGTGTTGAAAATAATATCAGCTTTTTTTATCGAGCTTCCGAGTGCTTTGAGTGAAGTTACGCGCATTCCCTCGGTTTCAGCCGCTGCAAGAGCCTCGCTTCTTCTCGCCGCAACGCAAACATCACACCCGAGAGCCTTTAATCTATGACATAGCAGTCTGCCTATTCTTCCGTATCCAATCACAGTAGTAGCCAAGCCGTGAAGATTTGTAGGAAGCTCTCTCATGGCAATCTCAATGGCGCCCTCGGCAGTACAAAGGGCGTTTTTTATCATAACCGCCTCAATGCGTCCATAGTCTGTTACGTTAAGCTCCATTTTTTCTGCCAGCTCGTTTACGGAGCTTTTTAAGCCGCCGCCGAAGGTAAGGCGTACTCCTTTTTTCTTGATTTCTGAAAAGAGCTCGTCGAGCCTTACGTTACAGTCCTCGCAGACAGCGTTAAGAAATACGCCGTCGGGAGAAATGGGGTAGGGAAGTATAACGGCGTCGGCGCCGTCAAGGGCTTCGCTTATAGAAGCGCACTCGTTTTGCGTATTTCCCTTGATACCGTAGGCTGATACGGAGTATCCGAGCGCAATAAGCTCAGTTATTATATAGCTTTGCCTTAGGTCGCCGCCAAGCACGGCGATTTTGATACTGTTCATTTGACTACATCCTTTCCGCATAGCATTTAAGTGCAGCTCAGTACTGTTTTTTATGACGGAAAACACCGTTCTGCTCACAGTATATGCGGACAAATACAAACTGTTAAAGCTTGGTTGTATATAAAAAGGCGAAATGTGTTGACTTTTTTATTAAAATGTAGTACAATATTTATAGTTTTATTTTTGAAAGGAGCTTGATTGTCGTGAGAATAGGCGTAATTAAGCTTGTTTTGTCGCTTAGCGCCGCCGTTCCGTTTGCGTTTATGTATGACGGGTGGTGGGCAGCTCTTGCGTATGTCATAGCATTCACAGTCGCTTTTTTAGCTGTAAATATACTTTTTTGGCTGTTTGTTATTTTCCTTGCTTTTGTATCGGGCTTTGGAGGCAAGGACAGTAAAAAAAGCGGATTTTTTTCGTTCTGGCTTAATACCGCTATTACCGAGGTGTGTTGGCTGGCGAGGATAAAGGTCAAGGCTTTGGGAAAGGAAAAGCTTCCGGACGTTCCTTATCTTCTTGTTTGTAACCATCGCTCAAATTTTGACAATTTCGTTATCACCTCAGTGATAAGAGACCCGTATCTCGTGTTCATTTCCAAGCCCTCAAACTTCAAAATCCCATTTGCGGGTCGCCTCATTAAGCGTTGCGGTTATCTTGCAATTGACAGGGAAAACCCAAGAAACGCGCTTAAAACGATACATGCCTCATCTGAGCTTATTAAAAACGAAAATATGAGCATAGGTGTTTTTCCCGAAGGAACGAGAGGCAGAGAAGAGGGTGTCGCGCCGTTTAGCGAGGGCTGCTTCCTTATCGCAAAAAAGGCGGCTTGTCCCGTGGTTGTAGCTTCGCTTAAAGGTACTGACCGTATTCATAAGCGTTTCCCTCTCAAATCCGTTGTGGAGCTTGAATTCGTTGACGTTATCCCTGCGGAGACGGTAAAGGAAAAGCGCTCTGGCGAGCTATCCGATATTGCGTACGGTATGATAAATGAAAGCTATCTTGCGAAATGAACTGTAAGCTCCCTTGAATTCTGATTTAAGGAAAGGAACTAAAAATGAAATACGTTCTTTATAATCCGATGTCGGATAATAGCTGCGGCGCGGAAAACGCGCGCGAGCTTCTGGAAAAATATCCGTCGGACAAGTATGTTTTTATAGATTTTACAACAATAACGGACGGGGAGATATTCGAGCTTCTCGCCAAGGAGGACGGCGACGTCATTCTGACGGGCGGCGACGGAACCTTAAACAGATTTGTAAATATACTCGGCGATAACGTTCCCGATAAGAATATATATTTTTACCCCGCAGGCTCAGGCAACGACTTTATGAACGACATAAAAGGTAAAAACGCGAAGGAGCTGATTTTACTTAACGGTTACATAAAGACGCTGCCCGTAATTGAGGTGAACGGAAAATCCTACCGTTTTATAAACGGAGTCGGTTACGGTGTCGACGGTTATAGCTGCGAGGTGATTGACAGTCGAAAGAAGGCTACGGGTAAGAAGGGAAGCTATTCGCTTGAGGCGCTTAAAGGATTGCTGTATTCCTATGAGCCGGGAAAAGCTAAGGTAACGGTGGACGGAGTTACAACGGAGTTTGAAAACGTATGGATGGTCTCCGTTATGAACGGCAGATATTTTGGCGGCGGAGTAATGATAGCGCCTATGCAGGATAGGCTTAATGAAGAAAACACTGTCTCGGTCCTTGTGGTTACCTCGAAGAGCAGAGTTAAGACACTGCTTGCGTTTCCAAGCATATTCAAGGGCAAGCATATGAAGTACACAGAGATTATAAAGGCTTTCACCGGAAAGAATATATCGGTTGAGGTTGACCGCCCGTCTCCGCTTCAGGTGGACGGAGACGTTATCTCAGGGGTAACGCATTATTCCGTAAAATCGGGCGAGCAGGTTAAGGCAAAAGAGAAAGAATTGATATAACTGAAAACGGGCTGTCGCAAACGCGACAGCCCGTTTTTTGTCAATATTACATTTAAAGCTCCAAAGGCTTTTATTTACAGCTTTTTCTGTACCTTAGAGGTGTAATTCCAATGCGCGCTTTAAAGCGCTGAATAAAATTATTGTAATCCGGAAATCCTGTCATTTCAGCAATATCGGTTACAGAATGCTTAGTGGTCTTTAACAGCAGCTTTGCTTTATCCAGCTTTTTTTCAAGAATGTATTCCTTAACCGTCATATTGAAATTTTGTCTGAACAGAGCATATAGCTGTTGCTTATTAATAAAGAAGTTTCTGCATAAAAGCTCCGCGGTAAGCTTCTTGTCGATATTTTCAGTGATAAAATCTTTTATTCGCTCGCATATCTTGTTTTCGTTTAAGGTGATTGCATCGGTGAGCCAGAATTTAAGGAACAAATGATTTAGAATGTTACAGGTTGCGTCAACCTGTTCTTTGGTCAACACGGTCAGCTTTCTGTACGCGTTAATAAAACGCTCAGTTTCTATGCCGTTCTCTATGGCATAATCAATGACGGCAGACTCAAAGCTTTCGTCCCTATACTGACCGAAAATTATATATCCAATAGTTAAATTCTCAAAACGTATCGGAGTGATTGTTTCAAGTATATTTGCATGACAGTGATATGAAAAGCTTTCGTTGCTCTCTCTGCATCTGGTACAAGCTTCGCCGTCAGAACGCATACACCTATTAAATCTTGCTTTATCCTCCCTTATGATAGAGCAGTATTCCGTAAGGTAATCAGATGGAAAAGAGGCTACGTAAACGAAATCCTTATCAAAAATAGACATAGGTGTTTTAATTAGCTGATAAACGTCGGTTAGAATTGCGGAAAGCTTCTCTCTGTTATATTTTACGTCCATGCTAAAAGTATACCACAACAAAATTGAATTTTCAAGACAAATGTATAAAAAAATACAAAAACAATGTTTTCGTTTATGAATTTGCCTATTTTAATGTTTTTAATGACATTATAATTTGGTTATAAAACCTAAACGGAGGGATTAAATTATGCTTGCAAAAAAATTGTTTAATGAGGGCGAGGGAGTACTTCGCTTAAAGCCTACCTGGGTACCGCGTAGCTTTTGCCGTCCTGGAAAAAGAATTAAGCTTCACCCGGATGATTATTACGTTCTCGGTCTTGAACGCGGCGGTATAGACGAGAGATGGTTTGCATCTACCACTTGGGCAGAAAACGGGCCCAGCACACCGGAAGACGAGGGATTAAGCTACGTTGTGAGCGAGGACGGAAGCGAAAGTATTCTTTTGCGCGACGCAGTAGACGAGCTTAAAGGAGAGCTGATAGGCGAAGGACTTTGGCAAAAATACGGAAAATGGCCGATGTTTTCAAAGTTTTTTGATAATGCGGGTCCGCTTCCGCATCACATACACCATAGAACTGAGCACGCTAACAGAGTTGGCGCAGCAGGAAAGCCCGAAATGTACTTTTTCCCCGCAGAGCTTAATAACCACGGGGGAGAATTTCCGTTCACGTTTTTCGGAATTAATCCCGAAGCTAGCAAGGATGATATTAAAAACTGCCTTGTGAACTTCAAGAACGGTGATAACGGTTTGCTTAATTATTCTCAGGCATATAAAATTGAGCTTGATACAGGCTGGGACGTTCCGCCCGGAGTCCTTCACGCGCCTGCTAGCATGTGTACTTACGAGCCGCAGTTTGCCTCGGACGTATACGCCATGTATCAGTCGGTGCTTTACGGTGGACAGTGTGTAGGAGAGGATTTGCTTTGGAAGAACTGTCCTGATGAGGAGAAGGGAAACTTTGATTATCTCATGGACGTTATCGATTGGGACGCCAATGTTGATCCTTATTTTAAAAAGAATCGCTTTATGCGTCCCATAGTAGCAAGAGAGGATCAAAGGTATAAAGAAGAATGGATATGCTACAAGTGCGACAGTGTTTGCGCTAAACGTCTTACGGTTTATCCGGGACAGACGGTTAGTATATCCGATAGCGCTGCCTATGGCTTCATACTTATAGCTGGAAAGGGCAAGTTCGGTAAATGGGATATAGAAACTCCGACTCTAATAAGATACGGAGAGCTGACAAACGACGAGTTCTTTGTAAGCGAAAGCGCTGCGCGCAAGGGAATAACCGTTGTCAATACGAGCGAAACTGAGAATTTAGTAATGCTCAAGCATTTTGCGGAAAACCCCGACCTTGATTTATTTAAGGGTTGATTATTTAGAGAAATTGAATTCTTTTGCTTGTATAACAGAAAGGAGACTAAAATATGTGGTACGAAAAAAACTATAGAAGACATCTTTGCGATATGCATATAGCTGATTGGAACGATGAGTTTTTATCTCAGTTTTCTCCCGAAGAATACGTGGCAAATTTGAAGACCGCGAAAATAACCAACGCAATGATATATCTTCAGTCGCATGCGGGGCTCTGTTACTTTCCGACTGAATTAGGGGTGATGCATAAGGCTTTTGTAGGCAAAGAGGATATGATAAAGCGTGTGGTCGATCTTTGTCATAGCGAAGGGATAGCGGTTACCGGTTATTACAGCCTTGTATTTAACACTTGGGAGCACGATAGGCATAAGGACTTTAAAATGATAACCTCAAACGGAGCGTCAGTACGTGATGGCGGTGAGGTTAGGGAAAATGAAAAGACTAATTTTTCCGCTGAAATTCCGGCAAGATACGGTCTTTGCTGTCCAAACAGCATGAGTTACAGAGAGTTCGTTTACGGCCAGATAGACGAGATGCTTGAATACTTCACACTCGACGGATTTTTCTTTGATATGCCATTCTGGTCGCACACCTGCTATTGCGATAACTGTCGTAGACGCTTTAAAGATGAGCTTGGCTATGAAATCCCGTTGCTTGCCAAAACTGATAAGGAAAAAAAGGATATAATCGCTAAAAAGTATCAGTGGATGGGCGAATTTATACAAAGCGTTACTGACTATGTAAGAAAAGTAGCGCCGCAGCTTTCGATAGAACATAATTTCGCGAATTCAATAGCAGGCGACTCCAATAACGGCTGTGGCGAGGAGGTTCTGAGAGCTTGTGATTATGCCGGTGGAGATCTTTATGGCGGAATTCTTAATCATTCACTCGCTTGCAAGTTCTATAAGAATATAACCCCGAATCATCCGTTTGAGTATATGTTTTCTCGCTGTAAGCCAACTCTTGCATCACATACCTTGACAAAAACCGTGGATGAGATGAAGTCGGAAATCATGCTCACAGCAGCTCATCACGGCGCCACACTTGTTATAGACGCCATAGATCCGATAGGTACATTAGATAAAAGGGTATATGATAGGATAGGAAATGTATTTGATACGCAAGTGAAATACGAAAAGTATTTTACCGGTGAAATGGTTGAGGATATCGGACTGTATTTCAGCATAAAGAGCCGCTTTAACACATATGGCGAGGTGTATCAGAATAAAGAGTCATGTATCCATGCTTCAAAGGCTCTTATCGGCGCGCATATACCCTTTGGAGTAACAGGTAATTACCATAGACTTTCGGGCTATAAAGCGGTTATACTGCCAATGCTTACAGATTTTGAACGCGGTGATTTAGGCAGAATAAAGCAATATGTTGAAGATGGCGGAAAGCTGTATATAAGCGGCGCTGAGTTCCCTGAAATGCTGGATAGCCTTATGGGTATTAAGTTTAAAGAGAGAACTGCGGCAAAACGTGTCTATATTGCTCCCACGGAGTCCGGAAGCCGTTATTTCCTTGACTTCAATGAAAAGTATCCTCTTATGTTTGACGGCTCAGCTCCTATCTGTGAAGCTGACGGGAGCTGTGAGGTACTCGCAACGTTAACGCTACCGTATACATTGCCAAATGAAAAAAGATATGCCTCTATACACTCGAATCCGCCCGGTATCGCTACGAGGACACCCTTGGTTCTGAGAAAGAAAGTCGGAAAGGGTGAAATAGTCTGGTCTGCGATTCCGCTGGAATCGGTCGGAATATATGAATTTGACAAGATATTCCTAAATCTACTCATGTCGCTTCTGCCGGAGTATCAGCCTTCCTTTAAAAGCTACTGCTCAGACGAGATAGAAATAACGTTATTTGATGACGATAGCTATAAAACGGTAAATCTATCAGTGTTAGTGGAGAGACCCGTAAGCAAGGTATATCCGCCGTTTAAGCTTTCTGTCAAGGCGGAAAGCGCTCCGAAGGCAGTCAAGCTTTTGCCGAATGGAGATGAAATACCGTATGTATATGAAAATGGATACGTGAGCTTTGAAACAAGAGCGCTTGATATATTTGATATGTATATGATAGAAAAGTAAAAAATGGGGCTGTCGCGTTTGCGACAGCCCCTTAACATTAAAACAAGGCTGAGTCCGTTGACTCAGCCTTGCTTAGCTTTTGTATTATTCCTCGGTCTCAGGGATATCAGTGGTGTCTATATCGGCGCCGTCGGTATACTCCTCTTCAGTCTCAACCTCAGCTTCAACCTCAGCCTCAACCTCGGGCTCGAGAAGAGCGCGAATGGAGAGAGAAACCTTTCTGTTTTCGTTGTCGATTTCAATGATTTTAGCGTCAACAACGTCTCCGGTGTGAAGAACCTCAGCGGGATTGCCGAGTCTCTTGTTAGCAATCTGGGAGATGTGGATAAGTCCGTCAACGCCGTCAATGATTTCAGCGAAAGCGCCGTAGGTCATGATATTAGCGATTTTAACGGAAACAACGTCATCAACGTTATATTTGGCAACGAAAATATTCCAAGGATTGTTTTCTGCGGTCTTGCAGCCGAGAGAAATTCTCTTCTTGTCGGGGTTTAAATCCTTGATGTAAACTGTAAGAGTGTCGCCTACGGATACAATGTCGGAGGGGACACGGAATCTTTTCCAGGAAAGCTCGCTCTTATGAACCATTCCGTCGATAGGACCGATATTTACGAATACGCCGTAGTCTGTCATGGACTTAACGGTGCCCTCGAATACCTTACCCTCGGTAAGAGTTGCCCAGAACTCCTCAATTTCCGCAGATTTCTTTTCTCTTTCAACGATAGCGATAGAAGCGACGGTGCGCTTAGCGCCAACGCCAAGCTCTGTTATCTTGAACTGCTGGGTAGTTCCGAGAAGCGCGGAAACGTCTCCGTCCTTAGCGATTCCTGTCTGAGAAGCGGGAACGAAGAACTTCGCGTGGAGAGCATTTACGATAACACCCTTAACAGAGTCGTCCTTCTTGATTATTTCGGTAACTTTGCCCTCAAGAATGTCGCCGTTCTTGAAAGCCTCCTCAATCTTACCCTTACTTGCTCTGCCGTCTGCCTGCTTCTTGGAAAGAAGGATAGTACCCTCGGCGTCGTTTTTCTTTACTACAACCGCCTCAACCTCGTCTCCGACCTTGATGAGACTTTCATCGTCATCGAACTCCTCGGACTTAATAAATCCGGTGCAGCTGGTGTTAAGGTCAACTATGACCTCGCGGTCATTTATCTCGACGACGGTTCCTTTAACGATAGCGCCTGTTCTGGGGAGATTTATCTCACTTTCGGCAAGAAGTGCCGCAAAATCCTCATTTTTAGTTTCAAAATTATCACTCATAGCTCTAATAGCCTCCTCAATTAAGCTGTCAGGAGTTGATGCTCCCGCAGATATTCCTATATTAACGTCCGGATTTATGCATTCCAAAGGAATCTCACTGATCTGCTCAACAAAGAAGGTACTTGGCTGAATTTTTTTCGATATCTCAAATAACTTATTAGTGTTTGAGCTTTCTCTGCCGCCAATAATCAACATAATGTCTGAATCCTTGGCAAGCTTTTCTACTTCGGTTTGACGTTCTTCCGTAACTCTGCAAATTGTATCATAAATCTTAGTAAAAGTAAAGTGGTTTAATAAATAGTTTTGACATAATTTACATTCTGTTAGTTTTTGCGTAGTCTGAGCAACGCAAATTATGCGCTTTTTATCAGTTTTGAGCTCCTTTAACTCATCGAGTGAGGCGAACACCCTACATTCGCACGAGCAGTAGCTCATAATAGCGACAACCTCAGGGTGATTTTTGTCTCCAATAATCACTATAAGCGTGTCGTCAGTGTCGGTAGCGCTCTCACTTTCAACTATTTTGTGTATGCGTGAAACGCATGGACAGGTGCAGTCAACTGAATGAAAATACGGATTGCTTTTCTCAAGCTCGGCAAGCCTGCTTGCAAGCTCCTTCGGTACTCCGTGAGTTCGCAGTACAACGGTTACATTGCTATCCTTGCTCGCCATTTTGTAATAAGCGTCGATATCGTCCTCGGTTATCGGTGGGATTCCCCTTTTTCTGAGCCCCTCGACTATTTGAGGGTTGTGCACGAAGCTTCCAAGCGTCGCTATCCTGTCATTTGGCTTAGAGTCAGCTATTACGTCTTCAAGAATTTTATAAGCTCTGCGGACACCGAAGCAGAAGCCGGAGCCCTTTGCGACCTTAATATTCAAAGTTACTACTCCCTTGCAGATATTTTGCTAAATATAATGCAATAATAGAAAAATTATGCTTTATTTAGTTTAGATTTGATGATTTCAAGCGCTGCCGCAAGTGTTTGTTCGGGCGCAAACGAGGAGTTGTCAAGCATAACGGCGTCAGAAGCGGGGATAGCGGGAGCTTCCTTTCGGGTGCGATCGTTTACGTCGCGCCGTTCCATATCGGAAAGCACCTGTTCGAGAGTTATATTCTCACCCTTTTCAATAAGCTCGGCATGACGGCGGATAGCTCTTGCCTCGTTTCCGGCAATAAGGAAAATCTTAACGTCTGCGTCTGGGAAAATCACTGTTCCTATATCTCTGCCGTCCATTATTACGTTATGTTCTTTTGCCATATTTCTCTGCGTATCGAGGAGGAAGGCTCGTACCTCCGGTATAGCCGATACCGCGGAAGCGGCAGCCGAGACCGCTGAGGTGCGAATTGTATCACCAACGTCCACTCCGTTAAGGGTAACGTGCTGAGAGCCGTTTTCGTCGTGGAACATGGAGAGCGTAATTTCAGGCAAACGGCGTACTATTTCCGCTTTGTCTGTAAGCGCAACGCCGTTTTGCAGCATATAAAGACCTATGGTTCTGTAAAGCGCGCCCGTATCAACGTAGATATAGCCAAGCTTTTTGGACAGCGCCTTTGCGAGTGTGCTTTTACCGGATCCGGAGGGCCCGTCTATTGCTATTTTAATCATAACTTTGTTCTTCCTTAATATTTAGGCTATCAGTAATCCTGCTCTGAGGCGGCAAGCCCGGCGGCTCTGCCGGTAGAGAAGGCTATTTGAAGGTTAAATCCGCCCGTAAGAGCGTCAACGTCAATGACCTCGCCCGCAAAATAAAGATTTTTTACGAGCTTGGACTCCATAGTTTTGGGGTTTATTTCCTTTACGGATACTCCGCCCGAGGTGATTATCGCCTCATCAATAGGACGGAAGGAAACGGGAGATATGGGAAACGCCTTGATTACAGAGACAAGACGTTGTCTTTCCTCCTTGGTTATCGCGTATACCTTTTTGTATTCGGATATTTTGCTCATACCGATTATCAAGGGAATCAGTCTGATTGGGAGCAGGTCTCCGAGAGCGTTTCCGAAGTTTTTGTTTTTATATTTATCAAAGTCGGAAATTATCCGTTTGTCAAGCGATTGGTGATCAAGCGCGGGCTTCAAGTCTATGCTCATTTTGTAGCTTGAAACAGGGGATTGCTTCATCAGCGACGAGGCGGTCAGCACAAGCGGGCCGCTGATACCGAAGTGAGTAAACAGCATTTCTCCAAGCTCGGAATAAACCGTTTTGCCGTCGCGGCTTACGGTAAGAGTAACGTTTTTCAGCGAAAGCCCCGCAAGCTCGTAGCGGTCGTCGGTTTCTATCGGAACGAGCGCCGCCCTTGGCGGTATTACTGTATGCCCAAGCTCAGAAGCGAAGCTTAGTCCGTCGCCCGTCGAGCCTGTAAGCGGATAGGATACTCCCCCTGTGCAAACGATAACGGCGTCAAAAGGATAAAATTTATCCTTTACGTACACCCCGTTAACCGAGCCGTCGCTTACCGAGATTTTAGTTACAACCTCGTGCGTTATCTTGCATTTCGAGGCGTAAGCGCCGAGAGCGTCAACAATATCGTAGGCTCTGTCGGAAACGGGAAAAACTCGGTTTCCGCGCTCCGTTTTAAGCGGTACTTTTCTGCTTTCAAAAAAGTCCATAACGTCGGCAGGGGAAAATGCGGAAACGGCGCTATACATAAATCGTGGGTTAGTAACGACGTTTGCTAAGAATTCATTTTCAGAGCAATTATTTGTAACGTTGCACCGACCCTTTCCCGTGATAGCTATTTTTCTGCCGAGCTTCGCGTTTTTTTCAAAAAGAGTAACAGCTGAGCCGTTTTCTTTTGCGGTACCGGCAGCCATAAGTCCCGCGGCTCCGCCGCCTATAACGGCTATGCTTTTCATATGTATTTCAGCCTTCCTTAACTGTTTTTTGTAGCTTCGAGAGCGTTCATAATCGAAAGCTTGCCGCCCTCAAAGGTAAGCGAGCCCTGAAGGAACGCCGTATAAGGCGCTCTCATCGGAGCGTCTGCCGAAAGCTCTATGGTCGATCCGCCCGTGAATGTTCCCGCCGCCATTATTACCTCGTCGGTATAGCCGGGCATTGCCCAAGGCTCAGGCGTTACGTAGGAATCGACGGGCGAGCTGTACTGAATAGCGCGAATAAAGGCTTTAAGCTTTTCCGGATCGTGAAGCGTTACGGTCTGGATAAGGTCGTAGCGAGACTCGCTATACGAGGGGGAAACGTCAAAGCCTGATTTTTCGAAAACGTAAGCGGAGAACGCCGCTGTTTTAAGCGCCTGAGCAACCGCGTGAGGCGCCATCCAAAAGCCGAGAAGCATATTTCTGGTCTGACCGAGCGTAGCGCCGACCTCGCCGCCGACACCGGGGGAGGTAAGTCTGTAAGAGGCGAGCTCAACGGCTCTTTCCGTTCCGGCAAGATATCCGCCCGTAAGCGCTATTCCGCCTCCGGGGTTCTTGATAAGAGAGCCTACGAGAAGGTCAGCCTCTGGCTCCTCGGCGCAGGTGAATTCACCGTAGCAGTTATCGACCATAACGTATGCGTTTGAGTTTGCGTGAACGAAACGGGTTATCTCGGTAATATCCTTTGGGGAGAGCGCGGGGCGCTGACCGTAACCTCTTGAACGCTGCAGATAAACTACCTTTACCTTGTCGTCAAGCATGTCGGTAAAGCCCTGACCTATCTCGCATTGCTTATAATTAACTCCGAATTCTTTAAGCGAGCCGTTACCGTTTACGCCTGTAAGACCGATAACCTCCTCAAGAGTATCGTAGGGCTTGCCCGTAACCGAAAGAAGCGTGTCGCCCGGACGGAGAAGTCCGAAAAGTCCTACCGTTAAAGCGTGAGTTCCGTTACATATACACTGACGGACGAGTGCTTTTTCCGTTCCGAAAACCTCGGCGTAGACTTTTTCAGTAACCTCTCTGCCGGCGTCATCGTAGCCGTAGCCGGTTGAGGCTGAAAAATGAGAGTCGGAAACGCGGTTGTTCTTGAAGGCATTCATAACCTTTGAGGTGTTAATGAGCGCTGTTTCGTCTATTTTGGCGTAAACCTCGCGTAAAGCCTCGTCAGCCTCCTTGACGAGAGCGAGGGTTTCTTTTGAAAAATTCATTTTAAAGTCCTTTCAATATATAGGGGAAATATCAGTAGGAGTCGGCGCCTCGCAGCATAGCGCACGCAGCCTTTATCTGCTGTCTGGAAAGTCTTCCGCGCTTTTCAAAATACGATAACTTTTTGGGGAAATTCTCAGCGCTGATGATTCCCCTTGGCTTTGGATAAGTGAATTTAAGCGCCTCGCTTGTATATACGATAAGCGAATGAGCCTTGATATCGGAAAGTCCCTCGCATTCGGCGTAGTAATCAATAAGCTTTCTCGCGTCGCTTTGAAGCTGAAAAGGATTTTCGTACTCAACGCATTTTCCGCCGTAAATGTGCTTCCATTTACCGTTTGGTGAGTTTTCAAGAATTCCCGAGCCGTTTATCTGGCACACGATAAATATCCCCGAACGGCTCACTATAACCGTTCCGAGCTGAATCTCCTCGCCGTCTCTGCCGGGTATCGGAAGTGCGACAGAACGGAATATCCTGCTTTTTGGCAGAACGGCGGCAGAAAGCCGCGACGGAAGAGAGGAGGTGAAGTTTTTAGGCTCTGAAAGCAGCTCGGAGCAGTAACCCTTTACCAAAAGCACCTCGAGTACCCTTGCCGCTATAACAAACGTGAGCGCAAAGGTAACTATGCTTATAAATACAGACATATGTGGTTCTCCTTTTGACAAAATATGACTTATATCATTTCATTATCAGCAAAATTAACTCAAAGTGCGTAATATATTATAAAAAAATGTCGATTTGGGTAAAAACTACACGTGCCTACCCCGAAGGAGTAGGCACATGTATTATGTTAACAGTACGTTTTCGCTATACAGAAATTAACCCTCAAGAGTGGAGAGGTAGTCAACGATATCGCCAACGGTGAGAATTTTTCCAAGCATCTCATCGTCCATTTCAACATCAAACTTTTCCTCGCAAATCATAACGAGATCCGCAAGCTCAAGGGAATTTATACCGAGGTCGTTTTTGAGGTCTGCGTCAAGTGTTATCTCATCTTCCTTAAGCTGAAGCTCTTCCATTAGTATTTCTTTTACTTTCTCAAACATAATAAAAATCTCCGTTTAATAAATTATTTTACGAGGAATCTCTTTATTTTTCTCGTGGTGGTTTTTTCAAACTCCGTATCTCTTATCTCGTGAGCGGCAATATGCTTGAAGGTAGGAAGGCTCTTGTTGGTAATCTCAACGGCCTCACGTACCATCTCTTTTATTTCATCAGCGGATTTACCTACGGTAAGCTCCGGGTTAGGATAAATAACCGCGGTTATGACCGTTTCTCCACTTTCGCTTGCGCGTCCGATAACGACGCATTCACCGATTATACCGTGATGGGAAAGGTGCTCCTCAAGCTCCTCAGGGAATATGTTCTTGCCGTTTGAGAGAATGATAACGTTTTTCTTTCTACCTGTAATGAAGACGTATCCGTTGGAGTCCATATACCCGATATCGCCCGTCCTGAACCAACCGTCCTCAGTGAATACCTCGGCGTTTGCCTCGGGGTTGTTCAGATAGCCTATCATTACGTTGTCGCCCTTCACGAGAATTTCACCCGTTTCAGACTCGGCATCTCTGTCGATTTTAACCTCGCAGCCGATGACTGCGGGTCCAACTGAGCCGAGCTTCTTCTTTTTGTAGCGGTTAACGGCGACAAGCGGAGAGCATTCGGTTATTCCGTAGCCCTCGTAGATGTCTATACCGAAGGCGTCGAAATCCTTAATCAGCTGCTTTGAAAGCGGAGCGCCGCCGCATATTACCATCTGAAGATTTCCGCCAAGCGCCTCAAGCACCTCTTTAAAAAGCTTTCTGCGAAGGTCTATACCGACCTTTCTAAGAGCGTTGCTCAGCTTGATAGCGAAATTTACGGTCCTTCTCTTACCCTTTTTATCTATCTCCTTCCAGATACGCTTGTGAATGGTCTCAACAAATAGCGGAACTAAAAGAAGCGAATCAGGCTTAAAATAACTGAAGCTTTTAAGAGCGTTTTTCAGACTGTCGTTTAAGTAAGTTGTACCTCCGTAGCGAGAAAGAGCGAGATGCTCGGTCGTTACCTCATAGGAGTGATTCATAGGAAGCACGGAAACGAAGGTGTTGTCGGAGCAGAAATGAGTGGCGTCCACACAGGCGTTACAGTTCGATGCGAGGTTCTTCTGAGAGAGAAGAACGCACTTGCTCGTACCTGTTGTTCCGGATGTGAATATCATAGCCGCGGGCGCCTCACGGTCAGGCGTAAAGTCAACAAAGCTTCTGTTGCCGTTATCAAGCGCCGCCCTTCCCTTAGCGATAATATCACTTAGAGGAACGAAACGTTCATCTGGCATATACGCCTCGTTTGGCACAATGGGTAGGAAAAATTTCGCCTTGACGGCAAGCCTTGCTATCTCAGGCATCTTCCTGTTCATCGACTCGGCGTAAACTATAACCTCAGCGCCCGCTATTTCCATAAAGCTTGCTATCGTTTGAGGGTCAAGCTCCTTGTCAAGCGGAACCGCTGTGCCGCCTCCGTTTGCCGCGGCGTAGTATGCCACCATATAGTAAGGATTAGCCTCGCCTATAACGGCGATGCTCTTTCCCATATATCCCATTTCGGAAAACGCGGTTCCGAGAGAGTCAACCGCTTCCTTCACCTGCTTGTAGCTGAATGAAAGCACCTCTTTACCGCTTTTGTACATGTACAGAGCCTTATCGCCGTAATCTAACGCGTTTTTTTCGACTAACTCTTTAAGGTCGGATATTGGCGAGGGCTTTATATCGTAATTAAACTTTTTTTCCATCAAAATTCCTTTCGAGAGGCAGCTGCTTTAATGAGTCAACAATGCCTCTAATTGATTATAATGTTTTTTTGCCTGTTTGTCAAGCAATTTTAAAAAATAATACTTGAAAAAAGCATTAAAATGTGCTATAATGTTGTACAAAACAACAAAAATATTGCTTATTTTGCAATTTTTAAGCATTTTTCGCGGTGGAGAACAGATAATGCGTAATACAAGTTTACATAATGGTAACAAAGAGTCTGGCAAGAAGAAAACGGGCTTCTTTGATATGGACGAAGTTATTTCGGACAGCATAGATACCCGATCTTCCGAGGACACGGCGCAGATAAAAAAAGAAGCAGATGTCGATAGGGCAGGGAAGAAGAAATTCGCTATTAAGGCGATAATATTCGTTGTATCGATTGCGGTACTTCTTATTGCGGCGGCGGTGCTTTCGGGAATGGATTTTATTTCAGATAACAGCTATAACGACGACGGTCTGCTTGAAAATGACGGGAATCCGCCTATCATATTCGAAATATACGATCCCGATTGGAAGACGGATATCTTTACCTTGCCTGAGTATCTGGCGCGTTCTCCCGAAAGGCTTGAGTACAGTGATGACGACGGCGCTACCGTTACAAGAGTCGGTCCGAGTGAGCTTGAAAAAGTGGGTGGAGATAAGCTTGTTTTCCTCAATAAGTATTTTGATACGGTGAAGCGAGGAGACCACGAGGCGCTTAACTCCATGCTTACCGAGGCTTATATCGAGGAAAACGGTGAATATGAGGATTTCCCGATGCAGAAGCTCTTTAATATCAAAATAACCCGTAAGCTGTATAACGATCCGCAGTTTGACAATTCGGAATACGACGATTATTATTTTGTGGTAAGCTATAATATTTACAGAAATGACGGCATGTTCCGTGATGACTGCGACGACCAATACTATTGCAGAACGCTTATGCGAGTCCTAATTAACTCCGATGGCGACGGAAAAATAGACCTTATAACCGATTACTACGGCTCATAACTGAATATTTTCCTCCCTTGAGGGCGAATACTTTCATTAGTTTTTGCTTTGTAAGGGAGGATTTTTTATGCTCGTAACTGTCGGGGTATGGACGGGAGTGTTTGTTTTTTCGTTACTCGTTATGTTGTTTGTGAAGGAGGCACTTGCGCTTGCGATTATGTTTTCTGCGATAAACGCGGCTGTCGCGGGTCTGCTCGGCTTTAATCTTATGGTGAGCGCCTGTGTTTTTTTGGCGTCTTACGTAATCATGCTTGCGGTAATAATCATAACGACGGCTGCGGTAAAAAAGGTGGAAAAGAGGGTATGTGTTGATAATGCACAAAAAGATGACGTCAAATAGGTGAATATGACAAAGCGCCGATTCAAAAGCGGGAATTCTTGTAAATAAAGTGTAAATTCAGTACTGAAACGGATAGACAGAAATAAAAAAATATGTTATTATACTGTTGAACTGTTTTTTTAAGAAACGCTTGATTTAGAAAGGTAACTTTGATTATGGATAACCGTGAGCTTGAAAAGGAAACCGAAATAACCGAGGCTGAGGTAGAGCTTGGGGCTTCGCAGGATACCGTAGATGAAGACGTAGCGGTAACTGAACAAATCGAAGAAGTAACGGACGAGCCGAAGAAGTCCAAGAAGGAAAAGAAGGCGAAGGAGAAAAAAGCCAAGGAAAGCTCTGGAAAAGGCTCGAAAAAGGCAATTCTCATATGTCTTATAGCGGCGGCGATAGTCGTTGTACTTGGAATTGGGGCGGCAGGTATACTGTGGTATATCGGCTCCGAGGCTGACGACGAGCGACTTCCGGGCGAGACAGAGGATATGCCCGAGCTTGAGGACGGAACGAAGTTCCATTAATGTTTTAAGCGGACCGTAATGTCCGCTTTTGCTTTTTGATTAAATCTTTGGAGGTGAATTAATGAAAAAAAGATTGGCGCTTCTTTTATGTGTAGCTATGTTAATTAGCTGCTTTTCAATGTTTTCGTGCGATGAAGAGCCAACTGAGGAAACCTGTGTTGTTACTTTTAATCCTAACGGTGGTAGCGCAGTAGACAGCAAAACTGTCGCAAAGGGAGAAAAGGTATCGGCTCCTGCGGATCCTCAACGCGAAGGGTATTCCTTTGACGGTTGGTATTTTGGTGACGAAAAATGGAGCTTTGTCGGGTACACGGTTACCGAGGATATGATTCTTACGGCAAAATGGATACAAAATAACGGCAGTACATCAGGTGGCGGTACATCAGGCGGTGGAACGTCAGGCGGTGGAACATCAGGTGGCGGTACATCAGGCGGTGGAACGTCAGGCGGTGGAACATCAGGTGGCGGTACATCAGGTGGTGGAACGTCAGGCGGTGGAACATCAGGTGGCGGCACAATACAACCGCTCCCCGATGAAGAGCTTTCGCCGGCTTTTAGTGGAACTACGTTAAAATTCTCCGGTAACTACACTGTTTTAACACAGGTTGACCGTAGCAAAGGACGGGCGTTCAACGTTGTAGACCTCGTAGAAGCTGACAATCTCGGTGATACTACCATCATCAAAGCGGTCAGAGAAAGAAACGAGAAGATTAAGTCGAATTTCGGCATTACTGTCAAGCGCCGCCAAGAAGCTGATTTGGAAAATTACGCGAAAAATCAGATACAGGCGCAGGAGGCTACCTTTGACGCGTTCAGAATTCCGGTAAGAAGCGCTCTCAGCATAGCATGCTCAGGCGGTCTTCTTGACTTAAATGAGGACACTCAGTATCTTGATCTCAGCAACAAATGG
>JAFVUF010000023.1 GCA_017502875.1 Clostridia bacterium
GAGCTGGTAATACCCGCTACCTTCAACGGTCTTCCCGTTAAAAGTATTGGTATGCGCGCCTTTGCCCCCTCGGCTATCGAACAAAACACCGTAATAACCAAGATAACCGTATCCGAGGGAATAACGGACATAGAGTCCTCGGCGTTTGCCGAATGTGTCAATATGACTGAAATATCTCTGCCCTCTACTGTAACATCAATAGACAGAAACGCTTTTGCAAGATGTCAATCTCTTGTATCTGTAACTATCCCCGCGGGTGTTACCGAAATAGGTGTTTCTATATTCGAGGACTGCAAAAAGCTTGAGCAAATAAACGTTGCGGCCGGAAACCCGAATTTCGCATCTGCCGACGGCGACCTTTATTCTAAGGATATGAAAACTCTTATTCGCTACGCCCCCGGCAAAAACGCAACCACATATACCGTTAAAGCGGGCGTAACCACTATTGCTACGGGTTGTTTTCAGGCTACCCGTCTTACCGAGGTAAATCTTTCTGCGGAAATATGCAGAATAGAGGCGGTAGCATTTGAGAATTGCGCGAGTTTAACCAAGGTAACTGTTCCGAGTGTGGTGTCAAATAATTGGTGGTTCTCCAACTTCAAGGATGCTGCGAACGGCTGGCCAATACCCACAGGTGAAATGAATAATCCAAGCACCCTCTCAACATACCTAAAATCTACATACCTTCGTTATTATTTTAACAGAACAGTCTGAATTATCTAATCTATTATCAAAAGCCGACCAATTTGGTCGGCTTTTTAGTCGAAAATATTTCCTAAAACCCGTTGCAAATATTTTGATAGTATGTTATAATAATTTAAATATATTAAATTAGGGGTGATATGCTCTGAATAAGGCAAGATATATTGACGTTTCCGAGCTTCGTGATGTGGCGAAGGAGCTGAGGGCGGGAGATGAGCTTTTCCTTTCGGGAACGGTCTACTGCGCCAGAGACGCGGCTCACAAAAGAATAATGGCGCTTATCGAAAAAGGCGAGCCGCTTCCCTTTCCCATCAAGGACGCCGTTATCTACTACTGCGGTCCAACTCCCGCAAAGCCCGGTATGCCGATAGGCTCCGCCGGTCCGACTACCTCTACCCGTATGGACTGCTTTATGGAAACGCTGCTTGATATGGGCTTACTCGCTACCATTGGCAAGGGCGCAAGAAAAAAAGAGGTCGAAAAGAAAATGCTCGAAATGGGCGCTCTTTACCTCTGCGCTATGGGTGGCGCGGGCGCAATAGCCGCAAAAAGCATTACAAGCTGCGAGGTTATTGCCTTTGACGAGCTTGGCTGCGAATCGGTTAAAAAAATGACCTTTGACAGCTTCCCTCTTGTTGTCGGAAACGACCTATACGGCGGTTCACTTTTTGATAATTAATGAGAAAGGTATATAGATAATGATAACAGTAAACAATTTAAGCTTTCATTTTGGAGGTCAGACGCTTTTTAAGAACGTTGACCTTAAATTCACTCCGGGTAACTGCTACGGAATAATCGGCGCTAACGGCGCAGGAAAATCTACCTTTTTCAAGCTTCTTTGCGGTGAGCTTGAGCCTGCTACGGGAGATATATCTATTCCCGACACTGTAAGAATGTCTGTACTTAAACAGGACCACTTTGCCTACGAGCAGTACACTGTTCTTGATACCGTAATAATGGGTAATATGCGTCTTTATGAGATAATGAAGGAAAAGGACGCCCTTTACGCAAAGGAGGACTTTACCGAGGAGGACGGACTGCGCGCCTCCGACCTTGAAGCAGAATTCGCTGAGCTTAACGGCTGGGAGTCGGAATCCGAGGCTTCAAAGCTTTTACAGGGCTTAGGACTGCCTGTTGATATGCTCTATACCGAGATGTCGCAGATAAAGGAGAGTGAAAAGGTTAAGGTTCTTCTCGCTCAGGCGCTATTTGGAAATCCCGATATTATCCTTTTAGACGAGCCTACAAACGGTCTTGACCTTCAAGCAGTAGCTTGGCTTGAGGATTTCCTTGCGGACTACTTCGGTACTGTTCTGGTTATCTCGCACGACCGTCATTTCCTGAACGACGTTTGTACTAATATCGTTGATATCGACTTTAACGGCATCAAGATGTATATAGGTAACTACGAGTTCTGGTACGAATCCAGCCAGCTTATCCAGAGAATGATAAAGCAGCAGAACAAGAAAAACGAGGAAAAAATCAAGGAGCTTCAGTCCTTTATCGCTCGCTTCTCGGCTAACAAGTCTAAATCACGTCAGGCTACGTCCAGAAGAAAGCTTCTTGATAAGCTGACCGTTGAGGAGCTTCCCGCTTCCAGCAGAAGATACCCCTACATCGGCTTTGATATTGACCGTCAGCTTGGCAAGGACGTGCTTTCGGTAAGCGACCTTTCTCTTGAAAAGGACGGTGTTACCTACTTTAAAAACCTTAACTTTACAGTTGGACGCGAGGACAAGATTGCCTTCGTCGGTAACGAAATGTCAATTTCCGCGCTTTTCGGTGTTATAAACGATGAAATTGAGGCAACAGGCGGTAGCTTTAAATGGGGTATCAGCACCTCTCGCTCCTACTTCCCTCACGACAATTCCGCATACTTTAACGGACATAACGAGTCGATAATCGACTGGATGAGAGCTTATTCCACCGATCAGACCGAGGCTTATCTCAGGGGATTTCTCGGACGTATGCTTTTCTCCGGCGATAGCGTATACAAGCCTGTAAACGTGCTTTCAGGTGGCGAAAAGGTGCGTTGTATGTTTTCAAGAATGATGTTAAAGGGCGCAAACGTGCTTATGCTTGACCAGCCCACCGACCACCTTGATCTTGAATCAATTACCGCCGTTAACAATGGGCTTAGCGATTTCAAGAGCGTGGTGCTTCTTTCCTCTCACGACTACGAGATAGTAAATACGGTTGCTAACCGAATAATCGAGATAACGCCCGAAGGTATGACGGATTATCTTGGCACGTACGAGCAGTTCGTTGAAATGAAGGCGGCAAAGGCCGCTAATAACCTGTAAAGGATTAAATTCGGCATTTTTATGAGACCCCGAGCATTATCATCACACAGTCATCACCATTACACTATCCGAGGAATGTTCCATTCCCTTGTCAGCCGTTCAAAAGAGTTTTCAAGGAAAAACCTTGTAATGCTTATAGCCGCGATTGCCGCTGTTATTACCTCGTTTATCGTTCCGCCTGACAAGGAATATCTCGGTTATCTTGACTACGGCACGCTCATCTGCCTTTTCTGCACGCTCGCGGTAATCTGCGCGCTGAAAAATATCCACTTTTTTACGATAGTGGCAAGTAAGATAGTTTCTCTTACTGGAAATATGCGTATGGCGGCTATCGCGCTTATATACATTACCTTTATAGGCTCAATGCTTATCGCAAACGATATGGCGCTGCTTACGTTTCTGCCGCTTGGGTATTTCGTTTTGCACTGCACGAGAAACGAGAAATATATGGCAAAGCTTTTCGTGCTTCAAAACATAGCGGCTAACCTCGGCGGAATGCTTACTCCCTTCGGAAATCCGCAAAACCTGTATCTTTACTCCTTCTTTAATATACCAACCCTTGAATTTTTAAGGATTATGGTTATTCCCTTTGCGGTAGCAGTTCTTTTGGTAACGTTTTCCTGCTTTTTGTTTCCAAAGGCGGCGCTTACTCTTACCGAAACTCCGTACGGAACGATAATCAGAAAAAAGACCTTTTACTATCTTTTCTTCTTTATTCTTTCGATACTCATGGTTTTCAGAATAGTTCCGTACTTAATTGGACTTACAGTAATTTTAGCGGCTATTTTATACGCTGACCGACATGCGCTCAAAAACGTAGACTACGGACTTCTTCTTACCTTTGTATTCTTCTTTATTTTCGCCGGAAATATGTCGAGAATTGAAGCTGTAAATACTCTTATGTACTCTCTGCTTTCAAAGAACACGTTGCTTGTTTCAACTGTAAGCTGTCAGTTTATTTCTAACGTTCCGTCCGCTATACTTTTATCGCATTTCACAAACGATTACCCCGCGCTTTTGCTCGGTGTAAATATTGGCGGAACAGGTACTCTTATCGCTTCGCTTGCAAGTCTTATAACGTTTCGAAATTACATAGGAGCGCGTCCTGGTGAAGCTATTAAGTTTTTAAAGGTGTTTTCGTTATTCAGCTTTGCTTTTCTCATAATTTTGTTTATTGTTTGCTCTTTTACTCTCAGCTTTCTCAGTATTTGTTAAGGGGAAAATCTTATGAAAAGAATATTAAAAATCATTGTACCAAGTTTTCTGATGCTTGTACTTGTTTACTTAATGAGAGGCGGTAAGGACATATTAGACGGAATTTACATTGTTTTCCCGATTATGTATATATTAATTGGGATAATATGCTCTTACCTACTTAAAGAGCTATTAATTTGCTTGATTATGACCTCAGTTGCCTTTATTATACCAATTAATATTTTCTTTCATATGGGAAGCTGCTTAGACTGTGTACTGATATACGCTTTGCTTGCGTGCATTAGCTTTGGGATAAAAAAGCTTATACAAAAAAAGCTAAAAAAACCATAAATACTGTCTTGAATATTTTATAAAAAAAAGCCTTCACTGTACTTATACAAAGCGCAGTGAAGGCTAAATTTATTAAGTTAGCTTTTTTACTTTTTATATTTATTTACGAACTTCTCAATCTTTTCAAGCGCTGTATTAATATGTTTTACCGAATACGCATAGGAAATTCTGGCAAAGCCCTCGCCGCATTCACCGAAGGCGGTACCCGGAACGATAGCGACCTTCTCCTCGCGAAGAAGTCTCTCGCAGAACTCGTTACTTGTCATTCCAAATCCGCTTATGTTAGGATATACGTAGAAGGCTCCCTCCGGCTCAAAGCAGGAAAGTCCGATTTTTCGCAGCCCGTCTACTATCAGACGGCGGCGGCGGTTGTATTCAGCCGTCATTTCCGCAATATCGGGATCTCCGTTCTTTAACGCCTCGATAGCCGCAAACTGGCTCGTGGTAGGCGCGCACATTATGCAGTACTGATGAATTTTGTGCATCTGCTCGCATATCTCGTGCGGCGCGGCAACGTAGCCCATTCTCCAGCCTGTCATCGCGTATGCCTTAGAAAAACCGTTTACAACAATGGTTCTCTCTCTCATTCCCGGAAGCGAAGCAAAGGAAACGTGCTTTCTTCCATACGTCAGCTCCGCGTATATTTCATCTGACAGAACCATAATAGCGGTGTCCCTTATTATATCGGCGATTTCGGTAAGCTCTTCCCTTGTCATGATAGCGCCCGTAGGATTATTGGGGAATGGAAGAATAAGAAGCTTGGTTTTATCGGTAATTGCCGCTTTAAGAGCTTCGGGAGTAAGCTTAAACTTATCCTTTTCATAGGTGTTAACAAACACAGGCTTACCGCAGGCAAGCTCGGTCATCGGTCCGTAACAAACAAAGGACGGAACGGGAATTATGACCTCATCACCCGGGTTTACAAGCGCGCGGATACCAAGGTCAATAGCCTCGCTTCCGCCTATTGTAACTATTACCTCATTTTTCGGGTCGTAGCTAAGCTCAAATTTTCTTTCAAGATACTTCGAAATTTCTGTACGCAGCCCTATCATACCGTTATTTGCGGTATAATACGTTTCTCCATCTTCAAGAGAGCGCATAGCAACCTCTCTTATATGCCACGGTGTTACGAAATCGGGCTGTCCGACGGTAAGAGAGATAACGCCTTTTACCTCATCGAGTATCTCGAAAAATTTACGGATACCCGAGGGTTGAAGCTTTACCGTCCGTTCAGACAGTATTTTGTTATAATCTATCACAGAATGTTTCCTCTCTTGTCTTCCTCATCGGAATTGTAGATAACACCCTTATCCTTATACTTGCGAAGCATAAAGTGGGTTGCGGTAGAAACTACTCCGTCCATTGTCGCAAGTCTGTTAAACACAAAGTTCGAGACCTCTCTCATGGTCTTTCCCTCAATTACAACAAGAAGGTCGTAGCCGCCGCTCATGAGACTCACGCTCTGAACCTCAGGGTGCAGGCAGATACGCTCCGCTATTCTGTCAAAGCCAAGGTCCTTCTGCGGAGCAACCTTAAGCTCTATCATTGCGCTTACGTATTCTCTTTCGGTCTTATCCCAGTCTATTATTGTCTTATAACCGAGTATAATCCCCTTTTCCTCGTATTCCTTTATCTTACTGTTAACCGCCTCAACACTCATATCGCACATTACCGCGAGCTGAGAGGGGGTAAGCTTACTGTTAGTTTCAAGAAGCTTCAATATGTCCATTTTAAAAATCCTCCGTTAAATGTATAATTCTTTTATATCATCTACGGGTACAAGCCCGTATTTCCTCGCTAACGCATAGCCTTCCTCAATATTCGCGCCGACCTCATGTACTCTATGAGCGTCTGAGCCAACCGTTACACTCTTACCGCCAACCTCGCTGTAAAGCTTTATCAGCTCCTCACTTGGCATAGTTGTACCAAATCCTCTGCGTAGATTTGAGGTGTTTATCTCAAGCGCCTTTCCGTTTTTTATCATAGTCTTGAATAGCTGCTCGTATTTGCCGTAATAGGCATTAAGCGAAAGATCGCCTCCTGCCGCCTGAATATATCTCAGTACGTAGGTAGCATGGGCAATGACATCTATGTACGGCACTTCGGCAAGCTTTATAAGCTCATCAAGATATTTTCTGAAAAGATTATCTATCATCTCAGGGTATTTATTCAGCTTTTTAAAATCAAGAAAGTAAAAATCCGGTACGTTTTTAAGGTTATGTATCGAGCCTAAAACGTATTCGTAGCCGTTATCGGAAATAAGCTTGTCGGCAAGAGCGCGCTTATTGTTCGGCTGACCAAGCTCTATACCGAATATTACCTTAATCTTATTCTTATATTTTCTTTTAAGAGAAAGAATAACTTCTTTCCTTTCCTCACAGCGCAGGTCTATCGGCATACCGCAGTCCTCATAATCAATATCCGCGTGATCGGTTATAGCTAAAAGCTTTATTCCCTTTGTAATTGCGGTAAGAATAAGCTCCTCTGGGTTTGTTTGACTGTCAGTAGAATACGATGTATGACAGTGTAGGTCGGCAATTTTCAACTTCATATACCTTTCCATAGTAATATCAATAGTGATTATATCACAAAAAAATTAATAAGTAAAGTATATAATAAAAAAAACTTAAAAGTTATTGATTTTTTCTTTTCACAGTGGTATAATTCCTTTTAGTTAATGAAAAAGGAAACGTGTTATGTTAAAAAAAATATCGCTTTTATTCGTATTATTATCGGGAGTTTTCTGGGGCAGCTCGCCGCTTTTTGTAAGTTATCTTACTGAGCTTGGCTTTGACAGCTTTCAATGCACCGCGATAAGAATAGTGCTCGCTGCTCCGCTTCTGCATATTTGCTTACTTATCAGTGGACGTTCAAACTATAAAATGCCGATAAAAGCCTTCGCTTACCTTGCTATATGCGGCGTCGGCTCTGTACTGACAATGTGCGTTTGCTACTACTGCTCTATGACTCTGACCTCTGCTGCCGTAAGCGCGGTCCTGCTGTATACCTCACCTATTTTTGTAATGATAATGTCTGTCATTTTCTTTAAGGAACGCTTTACGGTAAAAAAAGGAACCGCATTGCTTCTCGCTGTTATAGGCTGCGCTCTTACCTCAGGAATTATCGGCGGACTTACAGGCTCTGTGTTAGGTGTCGTTTTCGGTATACTTTCAGGCTTTGCCTATTCGCTTTACGGTATATTTTCAACCTTTGCGCTTCGTCTTGGAGTATCTCCACTTGCCTGCACTACGTTCAGCTTTACCTTTGCTGCAATAGCTGCGCTGTTTATCACAAATCCAATAAGTCTTGTTTCCGAGATAATCGCGTTTTCAGGTGAGCCGCTAAAAATCCTCATTCTTCCTTTATTCAGTATATGCACCGCTATAATTCCCTATATGCTTTATACAGTCGGTCTTACCAACGTAAAGCCTGACATCGCCGCAATAGCCGCGTCAACCGAGCCCGTCGTTTGCGCGCTTATCGGTGTATTTATACTTAACCAAAGCATATCTGTTTTTCAGGTTATTGGAATTGCGCTCGTTATATCCGCAATAGTTATACTTAATCTAAATATCAGTAAAAGTAAAAAATCGGCTGAGTAAATCTCAGCCGATTTTTAATTAAAAATGCGCTAAAACGTATACGAGCGTTCCGACGAGACCTCCAAGCACAGTAAGAGCCGCTAAAACTATGCAGGTTATCCTTACCGTTTTAGAATAACCGCTTCGAAATTCCTTATCTGCCATATTTTTTTCCTTTCAATAATTTAATAATTACTTTTTATCCAACATTGCGCCTGCTGAAGGTATACTCTTTTTAAATTTCCTGTATTGACCGAACTTTTCCTCAGTGGCATTTTCCGCTTTTGCTATCGCGTTCTTCGCTTTCAAGGTCATAAGCGTAACGCCGTTTGAGGTTCTCGTTGTTTTTAAAGGAATATCAGCAGTCGAAACCGCAAGACCTCTGCCGTTTTCGGAAACGAGCATTATGTCGTATGGCTCCTTTTCATAGCCTACGTAAACGCAGGGAGAAGCGGTTGACATAGCGTTTGTCAGCTTTCTGCGGTTAGTTTTGGTGATATAGCTTTCAAGAGGAATCTTAACGCCCTTTCCGTTCTTGAAGATAAAGACTATATTTCCGCCGTCCTCCTCGCTCTTTATGGAGATACCGCCAACGTATTTCTCATTTTCCTCAAAACCAAGCTTAGCGGAAACGTAATCTCCGACCTGCGAGGCTTTGGTAGGCTCGAAATCGTCAACCTTGGACTTATAGACCTGACCAGCGTCTGTAAAGAACATAAGAAGCTCTGTATTATCGCTGTCCTGCTCTTTAACTATGAAGTCGCCGTCTCGCAGATTGTGATCGTCATTCATACGGAGCGAGGTAAGCTTAACCTTTTTGAAGTAACCCTTATCGGTAAAGTAAATCTTTGCCTTATAGCTTTCAATTTCAGGCTTTACCTCCTTGATAATCACCTCGGTTTCGGTGATTATCTCAGTTTTTCTCGGCTTTCCGTACTTCTTTTTGATTTCCTTTAGCTGCTCAATTATAACGGCTTTAAGCTTATCCTCGCTACCAATAAGTGAAATAAGCTCAACCTCCTGCTTTGCAAGCTCGGAAAGCTCCTCCATTCTGCTTTCAATATATTCGCTATTCAGCGAACGAAGGCGGATATCCGCAATGTAATTTGCCTGTACCTCGTCAAGCTCAAATGCTGACATAAGGTTAGGAACAACGTCTTTATCGTTCTTAGTGTCTCTGATAATCCTAATGGCCTTATCAAGATCGAAAACGATCTTAGAAAGACCTTCGAGCAGATGATATCTTTCCTGTACTCTGTTAAGCTCAAATTCCTTTTCTCTGCGCACGCACTCAAGACGGAACTTTATCCATTCCTCGAGAATACCCTTTACGCCGAGCTGCTTGGGTGAGCCGTTGATAAGCACGTTGAAGTTACATTCAAAATTATCCTCAAGCTTTGTAAGCTTATAAAGCTTCTGCATCAGGGCGTCGGGATCAACGCCGCGTTTGAGATCAAGCGTCAGCTTAAATCCATTCTTATCTATCTCATCGCGGAAATCGGAAATTTCTTTGAGATTTCCGTTCTTTACAAGGTCAGCAATATTTTTAAGTATGATCTCAATAGACGTCGAATAAGGAATTTCAAGTATATCGATACAGTTCTCTTCCTTATCGTAGGAATACTTCGCTCTGAGCTTTACTGAGCCCTTTCCCGTCTCATATATCTCGGCAAGCTTATTTCTGTCGTATATAAGATAAGCGCCGCCCGAAAAATCAGGAGCCTTGATAACGTCAAGAAGCACCTCGCTTGACATATGAGGTCTCTTTAAAAGCATTATTGTTCCATCGCATACCTCAGCTAAATTAAACGAACATATTTTACTCGCCATTCCTACGGCTATACCCATATTTGATGATACGAGTATATTCGGGAAGGAGGTTGGAAGAAGCGTAGGTTCTTCAAGCGTGTTATCATAGTTAGGAACAAGATCAACGGCGTTTTTGTCTATACCGCCGAATATCTCGTTACAGAAAGGATCAAGCTTTACCTCGGTATAACGGCTTGCGGCAAAAGCCATATCAGATGAATAGTGCTTACCGAAGCTTCCCTTTGAATCGATAAACGGATGAAGAAGCGCATCGTGTCCTCTGGTGAGTCTTACAAGAGTCTCATATATAGCCATATCTCCGTGTGGATTAAGCTTCATCGCTTCTCCAACAACCGTTGCGCTCTTTCTTCTATCTCCTTTCAAAAGTCCCATCTTATACATAGCGTAAAGAAGCTTTCTGTGAGAGGGCTTAAAGCCGTCTATTTCGGGGATAGCTCTTGACACAATAACGCTCATAACGTACGGCATATAGTTTGTAATAATTGTGTCCGTTATATATTGCGGTCTTGCCTCAGCTATCACCTCTGTTTGCTCTCTGACAATATCAGGTGTCTTCTTTTTCTTTGCCATTTATTATCGTCCTTTCGTTTTTATAACTCCTTTGAAACGCGGCTTAAAGCTCGATTACGTTAAAACCCGCCGCCTTCAGCAGCCTATTGAAAACTGCAAGTCCAACTCCGTTCTTTTCGGGCATTCTCGCGTATATTTCTTTTACGTCGCATAGCTTATCAAATTCTCTCAGACAGTCAAAGAGCTTGCTTGCCTGCTCGCTTAAATCAAAGCAAGAACCAAGCGACATTGAATTCTTAAATTCTAATAGCTTAGCGTCCTCATCAAAGCACAGAACTCCGAAATCAGCCTTTCCTTTTAAATAATCAAAAAACTGTTCTTCTGTTCCAACCAGAACCGTAACAGCGGCTTTGGGTGCGTAATGACGGTACTTCATACCGGGAGAAACAGGCTTGCCTTCAAATTTAGCAAGGACAGCGGGATCAACCGTTACGTTACCGCATACCTCTTTAAGCATTTCAAGCGTAACAGCCCCCGGACGGCAGATGACAAGAGAATCCTCTCCCGTAATTTTAACAACCGTAGACTCAACGCCAACAGCGCAATCGTCGCCGATAAGTATAGCGTCAACTTTTCCATTCATATCATCTATTACGTGCTGAGCCTTGGTCGGACTGGGTTTACCTGAAATGTTAGCCGACGGAGCCGCGACAGGAATTCCCGCTTTTGCGATAAGCTCTCTTGCCGGTGCGTAAAGCGGTACTCTTATTCCGATAGAATCAAGTCCGCAGGAGACCTCTTTACATATGACGTCTCTTTTAGGCAGTATTACCGTTATAGGACCGGGCATAAATTCCTTTGCGAGCTTATTAAACAGCTCGTTTACGTAAACGTATTTATCCGCTTCGCTCGGATCGGAAATATGAACTATCAAAGGGTTATCCTGCGGTCTGCCCTTTGCCTCAAATATTTTGATTATCGCGTTACTGTCGAGCGCGTTTCCGCCAAGACCGTAAACTGTTTCGGTTGCAAAGGCGACTATACCGCCCTCACGGAGTATTTTACCTGCGTTTTCAAGGTCCAAAGCGCTTTTATCGTTCAGTATTTCAGTTTTCATCGCTGCTTTCCTTAAGCTTTTCCGCGGTGTCAGCCGCTATAAGCTCGTCTATCATTCCCGATATTTCGCCGTTTAAAAAGCTTTCAAGGGTATAGAGCGTCAGACCTATCCTGTGGTCTGTAACTCTGCCCTGTGGGTAGTTATAGGTTCTTATGCGCTCACTTCTGTCGCCTGTTCCGACCTGAGAACGCCTTGCGCTCGCGATTTTATCGTCCTGCTCGCGCTGCTTGATATCAAGAAGCTTTGTTTTGAGCATTTTCATAGCCTTATCACGGTTCTTGAACTGGCTACGCTCCTCCTGACACTCGACTATGATACCCGACGGCTTATGGATTATTCGGATAGCGGACTCTGTTTTATTAACGTGCTGACCGCCCGCGCCCGAGCTTTTGCAGGTCTCAATCTTCAAGTCGGCAGGGTTTATCTCAACCTCTACGTCATCAGCCTCGGGAAGCACCGCAACCGTAACGGTGGACGTATGTATTCTTCCCTGAGATTCTGTTTCCGGAACTCTTTGAACACGGTGAACTCCGCTTTCAAACTTGAGCTTTGAATAAGCGCCCTCGCCTATTACCATAAAGGATATTTCCTTTATTCCGCCAAGCTCGGTCTCATTTACGTTCATCGGCTCGATTTTATATCGCATTTTGTCGGCGTACATTCCGTACATTCTGTAAAGAACCGAGGCAAAAAGAGCCGCTTCCTCGCCTCCTGCTCCGCCTCTTATCTCAACAATAACGTTCTTATCGTCATTTTCGTCTTTGGGAAGGAGCAGAACCTTAAGCTCGGATATTATCCTTTCAAGCTCTTCCTTTTTTTCGTAATACTCCGCCTCGGCAAGCTCAGCAAGCTCTCCTACCTCCTCTTGCATAAGCGCAAAAGCTCCGTCTTTTTCCTTTTCAACGGATTTATAAAGGCGGTATTTCTCAATAATCGGAGTATTGTTTTTATATTCCTTCATCAAACGCGCGTACTCCTCAGGATTTGAGAGAACCTCTGCGTCTGATAGCTTATTTTCAAGGTTAATATAGTTTTCTTCTGCTTTTGAAAGTTTCTGTAACATATTCAGTCCAAATAAATTATTCTTTTAAACGCCATAAACGGATTTCGCGTATTAACGCAAAATCCGTTCAAGGCAATCATTATGCGTATTATTTCTTCTGTACGAGGTGAATTGCGAATCCGAAGAAATCGTCCTCGAAATAGATAGCTACGAGTCCGCCCTTGTCGTTGTACTTAGCGGAAGCCTCGTTAAACTTGAAGCCGTTGCGCTTGAAATAATCAACGGCGCGGTCAATAAAGTTAGTGGAGATAGCAATGTGTCCCTTCTTACCGAGATAAGGCTCCTTCATAAACTCAAACTGGCTATCGGCAAATATAGAGCTATTGCCCTCTTTTGCGGTCATACCGAACATCTTCTCCATAAGAAGCGCAGCCTTTTTAGCCTCGTCAGCGTTTTCGCAGTTAACACCGATATGAGCAAGCTTGAAGCCAAGCATAGTGGTCATAGCGAGCTTAACGTCAGCAGTTATGAGGTCAAAGCGATTCTCAGCAATGTACTTATTCTTTACCATAAAGCTGCCGCCGCAGGCAAGAACGTTTTTAAGAGTGAGATAGTCCATAAGGTTCTTCTCATCAATTCCGCCGGTTGGCATAAAGGTGATTCCAGCGTAAGGACCGCCCATAGAAGAAAGCATAGCGACTCCGCCCGCTGCTTCTGCAGGGAAGAACTTAACTGTATCAAGACCAAGCTCGATTGCCGCCTCAACGTCGGAAGGACGGGACGTACCGGGAACTATCGGTATATTCTTCTCTACGCAATACGCGACGACCTTAGGATTAAAGCCGGGGCTAACGATGAATTTAGAGCCTGCCGCAACTGCCTGATCAACCTGCTCAGTAGTGAGAACAGTGCCTGCGCCTACAAGCATATCAGGAAACTCCTTAGTAATACGGGCGATTGCTTCAGCAGCGCACTTAGTACGGAAAGTAATCTCAGCAACGGGAAGACCTCCGTCGCAAAGAGCCTTCGCAAGCGGTACGGCCTTTTCGGGATCGTCAATCTTGATTACGGGCACAAGACCGTAAGAGCCGATTTCTTTGCAAATCTGATTCATTTTTGTATCCTCCAAAATTTTAATATTTTAATTGTCAATTAAAGGCGGGAACGGGTTGTCCGGATCATATCCATGCGAGAGCATAATCTCGTTATAAACTCGCTCAAAATCTTTGCGCGCGCCCCCATAAGTTTCATTATACACTATCTTTGTAGAATTTTCAATATAAAAATCATTATTTTTTTGATTTTTTATTCTTTTTTTAACTTCGTCCTCGGTAAAACCGTTCCTTTTCATTAAACGCTTTATTCTTGTTTTATCATTTGCTACGACACAAACTATCTCGCTACACTTTTTATAAAAGCCGCTTTCAAACATCAAAGGAACCTCAACGACTGTAATAGGCTTTCCCTTTGCTATGTTCAAATAAAATCTTCTTGTAATCATTTCAATAACGTGCTTATGCGTAAGCTCATTAAGCCGATGAAGCTTATCAGAATCTGAAAAAACAATATCGGCAAGAGAAGGTCTGTTAAGAGAGCCGTCCTCATTAATTACTG
Organism: Clostridia bacterium; assembly: GCA_017502875.1. Classification (GTDB taxonomy): domain Bacteria; phylum Bacillota; class Clostridia; order Oscillospirales; family CAG-272; genus SIG673. The sequence goes on from JAFVUF010000023.1 coordinate 14,206, forward strand.
CTGAACCGAATTCTTTTTCAAGCTCCTCGGTAAGCTCAGTTCGCTTGTTCGTAAGTGAATGATAAATCCTATCGGCGTCCACTGTCGGTAGACCTTTTTCTTTAAAAAGCCTTGTAACGTAGCTTTTTCCGGAACCTATAGTCCCGGTAACTCCAATTATCATAGCCAAAATATCACCACCAAATTATCAGTTATACACTATCATTATCACCAATTATCACTATTTATCGCTTTTTCAAGAACTAACTGCACCTTAGCTCCATCATCAATTGACGGCGAAGCCTGCTTACCGAGATGACAAGAATTCAAGAAAGAATACATACTGTGAAGATGTCCGCGAAGCCAACCGATAGGCGCTTTAAAGGATGGGAAAATTCCGCCGGGAAGCTCGTATCTGCCGCAGCACTCAATTCTTGTAAAGCCCCGTTCACCGCCGAAGCTTCCCCCCTCAGCCTCCGAGTTATAAAAGTAAAGCCAATTCGGCTCGATAAGCGAAAACCTAATCGAGCCCTTCTCTCCGTAAACAGCGAGATTAATATCGTCGTTGGCTCCTACCGCAACCTTACTTGCTTCGATAGTGCCAATTGCACCGTCCTTGGTTTCGCATATCATATAAAACGCTTCGTCCGCGTTTGTTTGCCAAGACGCGCCATCAGCTCCCTTTCGTATAGGATAGGCAATCTGGCTCTTACCCTTGACATTCACGATATCTCCGCAAAGATAGTATATAAGATCCACCGCGTGCGAACCAAGGTCAAAAAGCGTACCCGCGCCGCAAATATCCTTGTTTTGCTTCCAACCCGCGTTTTTATTCGGGTCAGCGGCGCTTGAATGTAGATACTCGCACCTGAATGAGATAATTCTGCCGAGCTTTTTGCAGTCTATAAGCTCCCTTGCTTTCATTATCGCAGGCAAAAATCGGTTATTAAATACCATCTGAGTGGTTATATTCTTCCCTTTTACAAGTTCAGCTATCTCCTTCGCCTGCCCGTAGTTAACGCACAGAGGCTTTTCACAGTAAACGTGCTTGCCGGCGCTTATAGACTTTTTAAGCGTTTCGTAATGATAGATATTAGGTGTGCAAATGTCAATTATATCTATATCCGGATCGTTAATAATATCGTCCTCGTTTACAGTATATTTACCTATTCCGAGAAAGTCAGCCGCTTTTTTTGCGCTCTCAATTTTAGATGTGCAAACTGCGGAATATTCAGCAGAAAAAGGCAGGTCTTTGTAGAAATAATTTAAATTGTTTACGCACCAGGAGTGTGTTTTTCCCATTGAACCGAAGCCGATAAGCCCTATCTTCACGAATAATCCTCCAAACAGTATTTAAGCATTAACTAAACTCATTATATATTATTTTTTTCAAAAAAACAATACTTTTTTGTAAATCCTCTTGATTTTTGAAAAAAAGTGTGTTATAATACAAAAGCTTGTGAAATTGATTAATACGGAAGCGTATCGAAGTGGGGACGCTTGCGAGCGCTGCCGGTGGCAGATTAAGCGAGCAATAAGGAGTGGCAGCGGTCGAATAAAACCGAGCGCCTACGGTTGCGATGGTTTTTTCGGGAACCGCAACAGGACATAACGGGACTTCCCGTAAGTAATTCACAAATATTTATCTCTCACGTAGAGCTTAAATTATACGGAAGCGTATCGAAGTGGTCATAACGGGACTGACTCGAAATCAGTTGTACCTCACGGTACCGTGGGTTCGAATCCCACCGCTTCCGCCAAACGCGGCTTTGCCCGCAACAAGAATGGCTATCTTAATTGGATAGCCATTTTCTATTAATCTCATTTTTTGAATAAACAAGAATATTGAGTATTAAATAAAGGAACACTATTTAAAAAAGGAGACGTCAAATGGAAAAGAAAAATATTAAAAAAGACGAAAAAAAAGAAATAAAGTGGGCGCAGGAATGCCTAAACAATGAGCAGCAGAATAAAATTAATACTGATCCTCAGGGGTCTTGGACTGGCGTACCGACAGATGACCCATACGGAAAACCTATTCAGGACGCTGACGACCTTTGAGCTTAGCATATAAAAAGACCGCAATCGCGGTCTTTTTAGTTATACATTTTTTTATAAAGCGCGGAACAGCCCTCATATATATCCGCGTAAGCGATATCAAAGCGGTTGCTGTACCAGGGGTCAGCAACGTCGCGCGGTCGGTCGGTAAGCTCCATAAGCCTTTTGACCTTGCGCTGCGGGTCTGAACCAAATATTTTTAACGTATTTCGCACGTTTGCAGAATCCATACAAAGAAAAATATCAAAGTATTCATAATCGCTTTTTTGGAGCTGAACGGCGCGCTTCCCATCGCACGAAATTCCATGCTTTTTAAGCTCCTCCCTCGCGGGCGGATAAACGGGATTACCTACACCGTTCCAAATTTCCTCTGTGCTTGTTGCTGAGGAGCATACTGTAACGTCATTTATTCCGTTTTCTCTTAGCATAGCCTTGAATATAAACTCAGCCATAGGACTTCGGCATATATTTCCATGACAAACGAACATTATTCTTTTCATATGTCTTACCTTAAAGCGTTACGTAAATGACGGTATTTTTAAGCGCTGGAATAATTTTTCCTACGAGATCAGACACACTTATTCTGATACTTGACGTATTAACGCAAGGATGAACACCGATGTATTCGGCGGAAATAACAGCTTCATCTATCAATAAAACCACATTATTATCAATATCATTGATTAATCCAAGCACAGTTGCCGAACCGGGCGTAAGATCAAGTAACCTTTCCATATCCTCTCCTGAGGCAAACGAAAGACGCGATGAGCCTATCTGACTTGATATGTCCTTCGTTTTAAATTGCTTGTCCCCGGGCATAAGCAAAAGGTAGAATTCCGTCTTCTGACGGTTACAAAGAAAAAGGTTTTTGCACATAGAAGCGCAAAGCGTTTTATCAATTTCAACGCATGCATCCATCGTCATTGCAGGCTCGTGATCTATTCTTTTATACTCTACCCCAAGACCGTCAAGAAAATCGTACGCCTTTATTTCCTTTGCTGCTCTGCCGCTTTCACTTATCGGTCTTCCGTTAAATAGCTCCATTATTGTAATCCCCTGAGTTTTTACTTAGATTTCTACCAGGCTATGCGGAGCCACAATCCTCTTAACGCCGTCAACCGTTATATAAACGGCAATATCCGAGGTGTTTTCAACCTTGTCCTCGCTTATTTTGAGCGCTTTTACAGCGTCCTCGTAACTAAACGCCTCATAAACTGTGCAGTACCAATAATCACTCGGTCTGTCTCCGTATTTTTCCGCAAACTCAACAAGCTCGTTCCAGTTTCCACTTCTTTCAAAATCAAACGAATGAACTCCGAAGCAGAAGAATTTCAGCTCGCCGTCATCTTCGTACTCCTCATACATTTTCGCAACGTCAAGAAGCGCTGTATTGTTCGCATTATAGCTCCAATTATTTCTATCCTTCGGAATAGCGAAGCCGTCCTTATCAACTGTATTCCCCGTAATACGAAGTCCGTAGAAGCCCATTTTACAAAGCTCCTCGTATACCTGCATATTGGGTTGCTTTCCGTATGGCCAGACAAAGCCCTTTACGCTACCTTCACCAAAAATAGCCTCAAGCTCGTCATTGCACTCCTTTGTGAAACGGATATAATCCTTAGCGCCGCAACCAAACCTCCACGATTTACCCTTACTTATGTAGTACAAGCCGTCTACGTCTGTTTTATACGTTAAAGAATAATCCGCACTTTCCCTGCAAAACGGAGCATCAGTGATTTTATATTCTACTCCGTCAATAAAAGGCTGAGGGTGATATTTAACATGATTGGATATTTCAAATCCGTCGTAAAAATCTCGGTAGCCCTGCGCATCAAAAGCATTCAGATTATCAGATAAAAGATTAAAGGTTCCTCTTATACCGTGAGGCTTCACAATATCAATAAATTTCTTATCCATAGTAACATTGCCGTCGTCTATGGAAAAGGTTATTGCCTTTCTTGAATAATTAGGGTAAAAAACTTCAATTTTACTCATATGATCACATCCTCTTATGTGTTTAAAATTTAAACGCTATCAAAGCTCGATTTTGCTATGCGCAGGAACTGTTGTCTTTACTCCGTCAACGGTTATATAAACGGCAATATCCGAGGTGTTTTCTACCTTGTCCTCGCTTATTTTAAGCGCTTTTACAGCGTCCTCGTAACTAAACGCCTCGTAAACCGTACAGTACCAATAATCACTCGGTCTGTCTCCGTATTTTTCAGCAAACTCAACAAGGTCATTCCAGTTTCCGCTTCTCTCAAAATCTATCGAATGTACGCCGAAGCAGAAGAATTTAAGCTCGCCGTCATCGGGATACTCCTCATACATTTTAGCAACCTTGAGCAGCGCTAAGTTGCTTGCGTTATAGCTCCAATCATTTCTATCCTTCGGAATAGCAAAGCCGTCCCTATCGTAAACGTCGCCGCCGTTGCGAATTGAATAAAATCCCATTTTAGAAAGCTCATTACATACGTTCATATTGTTTTGCTTACCGTATGGCCAGACAAAACCTCTTACGCTTCCTTTGCCAAAGACCGCTTCAAGCTCCTCATTACACTCCTTGGTAAATCGGATATAATCGTCATCTCCGCAAACATGTCGCCACCGTCTTATTATGTGCAGTAGATAAAGCCCGTCTACGCCAGACTCATATATAAGAGAAGGGTCCGCGCTTTCAGGTGAAAACGGAACATCGGCAAACTTATATTCTTTGCCGTCGATAAACGGAAACGGATGATACTTAACGTGATTAGCTATTTCAAAGCCATCATAAAAATCGCGGTAGCCCTGCGCGTCAAACGCGCCTAAATTATGAGAGCAAAGGTTAAATGTTCCTTTTATGCCGTGAGGCTTCACAATGTCAATAAATTTCTTATCCATCGGAACGTTGCCGTCGTCTATTGAAAAGGTTATCGCTTTTCTGGAATAATTCGGGTAAAAGATTTCGATTTTGCTCATAAATTCACCTCGTTTTATATGAATATTATAAAATAATTTAGCTCTTTATGCGGTAGGAGTCGACCTTATCGGCAAGATAACGCGCGGTTTCCGCCATAAAGCGCGCGGCAGCAGGCTTGAAACCGTCTTCAAAATTCTTTAAGAAATTATCCGCTTCAAGAGTAAGCTCGCCCTTGTAATCAATCTCTCCGAGAGCTTGACAAACCTTATCCCAGTTGATTTTCTGAATACCGGGAAGCGTGTGCAGGTCAGATACGTAATCAACGTCGTGAACGTGAAGCGCACCCAAGCGGTCGTGTCCGAGAATTCTTATAGCCTCATCCGGCTCGCGTCTGCAAAGAGCTACGTGTCCGATGTCTAAACATACCGTAAAAGCATCGGGGTCGTTTAACGTATCGTACATAGCGGCAAGCTCATGTGGGTCAGCGCAGATATCGTCAATTATCTGCTTATTAACGTAATGTCTCTGCCACATGTTTTCTATTGCAATCTTCACTCCGTTTTCCTTAGCCATGGGAGCAAGACTCTTGTAAAATTCAATGTTAAGGTCAAAAATCTCTTTTTCATTGCCAAAATACTGACCTCGCTGAATGGGATGCACAATTATCTGTCTGACACCGAGCAGTCCGCAGAATTCAAAGACTCTTTGAAATTGAGGAATAAGATTTGTCGTGTAATTTTCAAAGCCGCCGCCAAAGGGAGCGTGCGCCTGATTATAGATGACTCCTCTGCTGCTTGCGGCTGCTTTCATTTTAGCGGCTCTTTGCCTGTAATCATCTTCAAAAATATAACTGTAAATATCTCCGAAAAAAGACATATCGAGCGCCGGATATCCTGCGTCCATAAGAAGCTTGTCGCCTTCTTCCTGTCCGAAGCTTTTGACCATTACGTGATTCTGTGTTGAAAAAATCATTGTTTTACTGTCCTTACTTTTAACTGTCATTATTATAACATATGACTGTTAGATTTGCAATACTTATATGCAAAAAATTACTTTTTTTGAAATATGTATTTACTTTTTAAATTTTATATGATAAAATATAAGTATTAGCATAAGAAAAGGAGTTTTTCAGTGAATATAATCATAGTTGGCGGCGGCATGGTCGGAAAAAACCTTGTGCAGCAGTTGAGCGAGGACGGAAATAACATTACGGTTATAGATCTTGAGGAAGATAATATTAACGCCATAACAACTAAATATGACGTTAACGGAATAGTCGGTAACGGAGCAACTCACCGTATTCAGCAAGAGGCAGGAATTGAGGACGCCGATCTGCTGATTGCTGTAACAGGCTCGGACGAGCTTAATCTTTTATGCTGTATTATAGCGAAAAAGGAAGGTAAATGCCAGACAATCGCAAGAGTTGAGACTCCTGTTTACAGAGCAGATGCTGATTATCTTAAGGAGCAGCTCGGTCTTGCTATGGTAATAAGTCCCGAATATGTTGCAGCAAAGGAAATATCAAGACTGCTTCGCTTCCCTTCAGCAATTAAAATTGAAACCTTCGCAAACGGAAACGTTGAGCTTTTGAAGTTCAGGCTCCCTGAGGGCAGCAAGCTTGCGGGAATGTCGGTAAAGGAAGTAGTTACCAAGCTTAAATGCGACGTTCTTATATGCACAATCGAGCGTGATAGCGACACTTACATCGCATACGGTGATTTTGTTTTTAAAGACAAGGATATTATCTCAATAATTGCCTCACATAAAAACGCTGACGAATTTACTAAAAAGGTGGGCTTTGAAACCCATTCAGCAAAAAATGTTATGCTTGCGGGCGGCGGTGAAATAACTCACTATCTGTGCGAGATGCTGCCAAAGCACGGAATGAACGTTAAGGTAATTGAAAAAGACCGTCATATCTGCGAGGAAATGTGCTCTGATTTTGGTAAGATTTCGATAATCAACGCCGATACATCTGACATAGACATTCTGATTGAGGAGGGCGTGCGAGACACCGACGCATTCGTATCTCTGCTTGACCTCGATGAAGAAAATATTCTTCTCTCTCTTACAATGAAAAATCTCTCCAAGGGTAAGATTATCACAGAGATTAAAAAGGCTGATTTTGACGCTATCGCAAAAAATCTCGACCTTGATACCACCGTTAACCCCAAAACCATAACCTCGGATATGATTGTAAGATACGTAAGAGCTACACAAAACACTCTCGGAAGCAACGTTGAGACGCTTTACAACTTCATTCCAGGCAAGGCAACCGCGGCTGAGTTTATAGTAAAAGAAAACTCGCCGATTGCCTCTATACCGATATCCGAGCTTAAGCTTAAAAAGAATATTCTTATAAGCTCAATTATCCGTAACGGACACGTTATTCTGCCAAGAGGTAACGACGTTATAATTCCCGGAGACTCCGTTGTTATCGTATCGGAGTTTATGCCCCTTCACGATATTTCTGACGTTTTAAAATAACTCACCTTAAAGAGAGGTTTTTACTTGTAAATGAACTACCGAATGATAAAAAATATACTCGGTTGGATTCTGCTCTTTGAAACGGCGTTCCTGATTATTCCGGCTATCACGGCGCTCGTTTACCGAGAAAAAGCAATATTCTCTATTCTGCTTACCATGCTTATTTGTGCTTCTGTCGGAGCCTTGATGACAGTAGGAAAGCCCAAAAACAAGACACTGTACTCAAAAGAAGGCATAGTTATCGTTTCATTAAGCTGGATAGTATTATCCGCGTTTGGCGCGCTGCCGTTTGTTTTTGCAGGCGCCGCGAGCTACTTCGACGCGTTTTTTGAAACGGTCTCCGGATTTACTACCACAGGCGCAAGTATTTTTTCTGAGGTTGAATCGCTGCCCAAATGCCTTCTCATATGGCGAAGCTTCACGCACTGGATAGGCGGTATGGGAGTTCTTGTATTCATAATGGCGTTTCTTCCGTTAAGCGGCGCGAATAATATGCACATTATGAAAGCGGAAAGCCCGGGACCGTCAGTAAGTAAGCTTGTTCCGAGAGTTAAGACAACGGCTTTGATTCTCTATGTTATATATTTCGCATTAACTATGGCATTGTTTGTATTGCTTCTATTCGGCGGAATGAACGTATTTGAATCGCTTTGCACGGCATTCGGTACCGCCGGAACAGGCGGATTCGGAACAAGAAACAACAGCATGTTTAGCTTTAATTCCTATATCCAGATTGTCGTAACCGTATTTATGCTTCTTTTTTCAGTCAATTTTGCCTCTTATTACCTCGTTTTAAAAGGAAAATTGAGGGATGCTCTTACATCCGAGATACGCTGGTTTTTCGGAATTGTAATTTCAGTAATCATACTTATATCAATAAACGTAAGATATCAGTTCGATACTCTTTTTGATACTGTTAAACACGTTTCCTTCGCAGTTGCGTCAATAATTTCGACAACAGGCTTTTCAACAGTTGATTTCAATTTATGGCCTGTATTTTCCAAAGCAATGCTGCTGTTGCTAATGTTTATCGGCGCTTGCGCCGGAAGCACAGGCGGTGGAATCAAGGTTTCAAGAATCATCATTTTCTTTAAAAGCGTTGCAAAGGAATTCCGCAGCATGCTGCATCCAAAGCAAGTAAACAAAATAACTGTTGATAATAAGCCGGTTGGTAACGAGGTTGCTCACTCAGTAGCGGTATATCTACTTTGCTACGTTATTGTATTTTTTGTCTCGGTTTTGCTTATATCGTTTGACTGCAATAGCTTTGAAACGGCATTTTCAGCGGTAGCGGCAACTCTCAACAACATAGGCCCCGGTCTTGACGCGGTTGGTCCTTACGCAAACTTTGGACATTTTTCTGTGTTTTCAAAGCTTGTTCTGAGCTTTGATATGCTCGCGGGACGACTTGAGCTTTTCCCGATGCTTCTTCTGTTCTCTCCGTCAACCTGGAAACGAAGCTAAGTTCGACAAATAAGCAAGTGAAGCTTACCACGTATTAAAATATAACGAAAAAATGGCAGAGAAAATTCTCTGCCATTTTTTATCTTTTCTACTATCTACGTTATAGATTTTTTGATTCTTTCAGCTAAGCTGCTTGCGTCCATTCCGTACTTTTTATGAAGCTCCTCAATACTCGCATGACCTGGAAAATCATCATTTACCGCGATAATTTCACAGCTCGGAAGCTTTTTCCCTGACGTAACAAGCTCTGAAATGATATATTCACCAATTCCGCCTGTTTTAACTTGCTCCTCTACGAACAAAACGAGCTGACTGTCTTCAATAGCCTTGTAAAGCGCTTCCGTATCAAGCGGCTTAACCTTTTTCAGTGAAATAATGTTTAAGCAGCAGAAGTCCTTTAACAGTATAGCGGTATCATATGCGTTTTTTACTGTTCTGCCATAGGTTATAACCGTAACCTTTTTGCCTTCCCCGAATTTTGCCTGTCTGAACGTACCGAAATCCTTAAACTCGGCTCTATCGTATTCGCTTTCATTGCCTTTTTGGTAACGTATAGCGCACGGACAATCTGAATTAAGTGCTTCAAGCAGCATATCGTGCATATCCGAATATCTTTCAGGCGTATATACCGTCATTTTAGGTATCTGCAACAAAAATGCAAGGTCAAAAATTCCTTGATGAGTTACTCCGTCGCCCGAAACAAAGCCGGCCCTGTCAATAGCGAAAACAACGGGAAGCTCCTGAATAGCCACGTCATGAATAATCTGGTCATACGCTCTTTGAAGAAAGCTTGAATATATGGCAACGACAGGCTTTTTACCCGACGCGGCAAGACCTGCGGCAAAGGTAACGGCATGCTCCTCCGCTATTCCTACATCGAAGAATCTGCTTGGGTGCAGTTTTTTAAACTCAGTAAGACCTGTTCCCTCACACATTGCCGCTGAAACGGCAACTATCTCCTTGTTTTCCTCGGCAAGATGCGAAAGGTTTTTGCCAAAGCACTGCGAAAATCCTGAATATTCGTTATCACTCAGGCTTATATCCGATGAAGTAACACCGACAGCCTTATCAAATTTTGATACGGAATGATAAAGCTCAGGGCTTTCCTCCGCAAAGCTATATCCCCTACCCTTTTGGGTACAGACGTGAACAAGCACGGGCTTTTCAAGATACTTAGCCTCTCTTAACACCGCTTCAAGCTTTTTAAGGCTATGACCGTCAACGGGTCCCATGTAGCCAATACCGAGATTTTCAAAAAGAGTTGATTTAACAAGAAGCTTTTTGAACAGATTTTTTATACTTTTCGTAATAAAGGCGATAGGTCTGCCAATAATTTTAATCTTGCCAAGTCCCTTTTTGACACGCCTTTTAAGCTTATAGTAATTAGCGCTCGTACGTAGTCTGCCAAAATAATTGGACATCGCGCCGACGTTTTCGGAAATGGACATCTCGTTGTCGTTCAGAACTACTATAAGTCTGAGTCCTTCGGTCGCGGCATTATTCAGCGCCTCGTATATCATACCGTTGGTGAACGACCCGTCTCCGACCACCGCAATAGCGTAATTATTCTTACTGTCAAGCTTACATGCCTCCGCATAGCCTATCGCCGCCGAAATCGACGTACCGCTGTGTCCGCCTCCAAAAAAGTCATATTCACTTTCGCTTCTGAGCTGAAATCCTGATACACCGCCCTCATTGCGAAGCTTCATAAATCCTGTGTGGCGCTCGGTCAGAAGCTTATGAACGTAGCATTGATGTCCTACGTCGAAAATAAGCTTGTCGTTTGGCAAATCAAATACTCTGTGCAATGCAACCGTAAGCTCAACGACACCGAGATTTGAGGCAAGATGTCCGCCATTTTTACTGACTGAATCGATTATTTCTTCTCGAAGCTGCGTACAAAGACCTGCTAACTCTTCGCTATTAAGCCCCTTGACGTCAACCGCTTTATTTAAATCTAACATAAAGTTTCTCTTTTCAGAAATGAAATTGCGTTTAGTCCTATTTGTTTACTCGGTAATTATATCACATGAGGTTGCTTTTGTCAAGTTACGCAGCCTGTTAGAAGTAATTTGCATAATATTATTGACAAAACAGCTTTAAGTATGTATAATATACAGGCAGTGAGTTCGTAACCATCCTCACTTAAAACAAAACTAAGGAGAAATTAATATGAAAAGAGAAGGTTCGCTAAAAAATCAGACGTTATTCTTAGTAAGAGCTGCCGTAATTGCAGCGCTTTACGTGGTTCTTACACTCGTTTCAGCGCTGTTCGGCTTAGACGGAAAAGCGGCAATACAGATAAGAATCTCTGAAGCGCTATGTGTTCTTCCCTTTTATACGGCAGCCGCCGTACCGGGAGTTACACTTGGCTGCTTTATTTATAATCTTATTTTCGGAACTCCGCTTGACGCGGTTTTCGGTACACTTGCTACTCTTATAGGTCTGCTTTTAAGCCGTTACATAGGCTTTTTCAGAAAAAACGCATATCTTGTATCTGTTCCGACGGTTATTTCCAATACGCTTATAATTCCATTTGTGCTGGCTTTTGCGTATATGGACGGAAATATAGCGTCCATTCCCTTTTCAATGCTGACCGTCGCTATTGGTGAAATAATTTCCTGCTCTGTTATAGGTACGGCTCTCATCTTCGCTCTGAAAAAACACAAGAGCGTTTTGTTTGGGAACGACAAATCCCTCAGCTAAAAGGCAGATTATATATTACGAATACTTATTTTATTGCTTGCAAGCCGATATTTTCACGGTTTGCAAGCTTTTGTTTACAAAAAGTTTATCCTAACTTTATCTTAAAGTAATTTACTTGGTTTATTATATATGTATTATATTAAATAATTTTGGGGGAGTCTGCGGTGTTCGGATATATCAGAGTGCTCGAAGGCGAGCTTAAAATAAACGATTTCGGTCTTTACCGAGGCGTTTACTGCGGCCTTTGCAAAACGATGAACAGAAACACGGGAATTTCCTCGCCCCTTACCTTAACCTATGATTTTGTACTCCTTGCGCTGATTCGAAGCGGAATTCAAAACGAGGGATTTACGGTTAAACCGAGAAAATGTATTGCGCACCCGATAAAAAATCGCCCGATAGCCAACGAAAACGAGTCGCTTCGCTTTTGCTCCGCTGTATCGGCAGTTCTTACCTACTACAAGCTTCTTGACGACAAAAACGATAAGGACTCGAGGAAGCGTATCATAGTTAAGCCCGCTTTAAGACAAGCTCGCAGAAATCTGAAAAAAGCGATAAAGGCATTTCCGCAATATAAGCTTAATGAGCTTTCCGAGGCTGTTTCCTCGATTTTAGCTGAGCTTACCGAGCTTGAAGCGTCAAAATGCGATTCGGCAGACAAATGTGCTGAGGTGTTCGGCCGGTTGTTAGCCGTATGCTTTTCTCATTGCGTTGACGTGGAGGAAAAAGCAAGGCTCTGCTACGAGCTTGGTTATCATATCGGTCGTTGGATTTATCTTATCGACCTCTGTGATGACTTTGAAAAGGACAAAAAACGAAATTCCTTCAACCCACTGCTTTCAGCCGGATTTACAGAGCTTCCCGAAACCATGTTAAGAGCAACTCTTACGAGAGAAACCGAGCTTTCCTATCAAGCCTTTAAGGCTCTTGAAATCGAATACGCTGATATTTATAGAGTTATTGAAAATATCATTTGCTTCGGAATGCCCAGCGCGGTTAAAAAGGTTTTTGAAAATAAAACAAAGAACGTGTCTATGCTTACAGAGCATAATTAACTTATATCGAAAGGTTTTAGAGATTTATGTCAAAAAATCCGTATTCTGTTCTCGGTCTGCCAGATAACGCGACCGACGAGCAGGTAAAAAACGCTTATCACGAGCTTGCCAAGAAATATCACCCCGACAATTTCTCCGATAACACTATGAAAGAGCTCGCAAACGAGAAAATGAAGGAGATAAACGAGGCGTACGATACTCTCACTAAGAAAAACGGCGGTTCTTCAAGCTATTCAACATCGGAATTTTTCAAGATTAGAACTCTTATAAACGAGCAGAAATTTTCTGAGGCTGAAATCAAGCTTGACGCTATGAACGCCTCGGACAGAAACGCCGAATGGCATTTCTTGAAGGGTTGCGTGCTCTCTCAAAGGGGCTGGTATCTTGACGCGCAGAAATTCTTTGAGATAGCCTGCAATATGGACCCTCAAAACCAAGAATACCGCACCGCGTACGAAAGCATGAGAAATACCGCGTACAGCTATTCAAAGGGCTATACACAAACCGAAATGCCGCAAAACAGCTCAAATAACAGCGGCTGTGATATGGACTGCTGTACGAAGCTTATCTGTCTCGACTGTCTTTGCGAGTGTATGGGCGGAGACTTCATTTCTTGCTGCTGATATTTTCTAACGGCGATTCACACTATCGCCGTTATTCTTTGTACTGAATTTAAGGTATTGATATGAAAACTACAAAAAAAATCAGCCTTGCGGCAATTCTCGCCGCGCTTGCGTTTATAATTCTTTTAATAGGTTGCGTTCTTGAAACGGTTACGTTTTCGGTTCCCGCTATCGCTTCCTTGGTTGTAATAGTTGCGGTAGTTGAGCTTGGATACACCTATGCCGTTCTTCTCTACGCCTCTGTGTCTGTTCTTGCTTTTTTGCTTTTGCCGGTTAAGGATCCTCTGCTTTATTTCGCGGGTTTTTTCGGATATTACCCTATTTTAAAATCTGTCGTTGAGAAAATAAAAATAAAGCCGCTTTCATACGTTTCAAAGGGCGTAATATTTTCAGCGGCGTACGCTTTGGTAGCCTTTATCGGAATTAAGTTCTTTGCTCCTGAGGCTGACTTAATTAAGGCAGTCCTTATCGCTTACCCGATTTTTACCGTAGTATTCTATATCTTTGATTTCGCTCTTACAAAGCTTATATCCTACTACTGCCGAAGCCTTAGAAAGAGACTTAAAATCGACGATCTGCTTAAATAATATATAATATTAAACTAAACTGTAAACAATTGTGAACAAAAACTTGACATACAGACTTAAATAGTGTATAATTATCTTTACATACAATTTTAATTTTTGACTTAATGAGAGGACAAATATGGCGTACAGTATGACTGCCTACGGCAGAGCTACAGGCTCGGCGGAGGGCAAGGATTATATAGTCGAGCTTAAGTCGGTAAACAGCCGATTCTTCGACTGCTCCATCAAGATTTCCGCGCTATACGGATATTTTGAGGAAAAGATAAAGGCATATCTCCAAAGTCGTGGAATAACCAGAGGTAAGCTCAGTGTTTTCGTAGGAATTGATATTACTGAAAACGAAAGCACCGATATTCTTCTTGATACCTCGTATACCGAGAAATATCTCGCGGCGCTTTGCGAGCTTAGGGATAAATTCGGTTTAAAGGACGACATATCCGTAATGAGAGTGGCTTCCAACCGAGAGATATTCCGCTTTGTAAAGCAGGAGGAGGACGCGCAGAAGGAATGGGAGCTTTTCCTTCCCGTTCTTGAAAAGGCAACGGATAGCTTCCTTGAAATGAGACGGGCGGAGGGTGAAAATCTCACCAGCGACCTCTGCAACAAAATGGAGGAGGTTCGCTCCTACATCAATTACCTTAAAGAGCACGCCGATGACGCCCAGGAGACCTACCGTAAGCGTCTCGAAGCCAAGCTCACCTCTACTCTTGAGGGACTAAACGTTGAGGTAGATCAGGCAAGAATAGTTACCGAGTGCGCGATATTTGCCGATAAGACCGCAATCGATGAGGAGCTTACGAGGCTTGAAAGTCATTATAAGGCGTTCTACGATACGCTTAAAAGTGAAGACAGTATCGGCAGAAAGCTTGATTTCCTTTTCCAAGAGGTAAACAGAGAGATAAATACTGTCGGCTCTAAGGTGTCGGATATTAATTTAACAAGAATAGTAGTCGAGGTCAAGACTCTGCTTGAAAAAATCAGAGAACAGATTCAAAATCTTGAATAATTAAACCGAAAGGTAACGTATAATGAGATTTGTTAATATCGGATTTGGAAATACCGTGTGCGCGGAAAGAATAGTTTCGGTTGTCAGCCCCGAATCAGCGCCAATTAAGAGATTGGTTATAGACGGTAAGGCGAACGGAACGGTAATTGATGTTTCCTGCGGAAGAAAAACCCGTTCGGTTCTTATTACCGATTGTGGCAATATAATTCTTTCTTCCCTGCAATGTGAGACAATTTCACAAAGACTGAGCGGCTCGGATTCAAGCGATAACCAAGATTAATTATTAAATCTAATTTGCTTTGATAGCAGAACGGAGAAAATATTTATGACAAACAAAGGTTCACTTATCGTGATAAGCGGTCCCGCTGGCAGCGGAAAAGGAACTGTAGTAAGACTTTTGCTTCAGGACGAAAGCTACAAGGTATCTATATCCACTACATCAAGGCAGCCGAGAGCTGACGATATTCCCGGAGTTACTTATAATTTCGTAAGCTCTGAGGAATTCCTTGAAATGATTACAAAGGGTGAGCTTGCTGAATTTGCGGAGTACGTCGGTAATTTCTACGGAACTCCGATCAAAAGCGTTGAAGAGCTTTTAAAATCGGGCAAAAACGTTATTCTTGAAATTGAAACGCAAGGCGCTCTCCAAATTAAATCAAGATTTCCCGAGGCTATCCTTATCTGGCTCTCTCCCCCGGACTACGAAACTCTTGAAGCGCGTCTTCGCGGCAGAGGAACTAACACCGATGAGGATATAAACCGAAGACTTACCGCCGCAAAGCGTGAAATGCAATTCATTCCCTACTACGATTATATAGTTGTAAACGAAAAGGGTCTTGCAAACGAGGCTGCGGAAAAAATACGTGAAATAGTTAATGTGGACAAAATGTCCACTTCGCTCAATAAAGGCTTTTTAAAGTCTTTTTACAATAACAAATGATTTTTTTGAAAGGACAGTTGAACCTATTATGATTATAAAACCTGGAATTGAACAGCTTTCCGATAACGGAAAGTACAACCGCTACGTTCTCTGCATTGCCGCCGCTAAGTGCGCAAGAAAGGTTACTGACGAATACGTTGAGCAGTACGCAAAGGCTGAGATGATGGTTGCTAACAAGGAAACGGATAAGCCGATATCCGCTATCATTCAGAAGGAGCTTCGCGACGATAAGGCGGTTAAGACCGCAATTAAGCGTCTGGCAAATCACGAGTACGAAATAGACGATGAATCTATTCATGCTCCCGGAAAAAATGTCAGATAACATAATAAAACCTAACGGCGCTCGTATCGAGTGCCGTTTTCGCCTTGCTTCAGTATTTATACTGAGCGCTCCGTACCATCTTGATAAGCCGTTTGACTATCTCGTTGACCGTAATACAGACGTTTTTCCGGGGTATCTTGTGGCAGTTCCCTTTGGCGGTGGAAACCGACCTGAAACCGCGCTCGTTTTTAAGGTAAGCGAGCTTGACAGCGATATTGATACTGAGCTTAGATACAAGCCGATTAGCCGTATTCTTGACTCATCTCTTGCGCTTAGCGAGGAAGCTATGGCGCTCGTTGAATTTTTAAAGGAACGAACCTTTTGCACAACCGGAGACGCTGTTCGCTCAATAACGCCCTCTGCCGCTTTTTCAAAGCTTGAGGAATATATTGAATGCGTTGCTCAAATAAGTGATTATTACACGCCAGAAACACCTGAATACAAGGTATATGAGTTTATTAAAAAAACAAAAGGCTGCACTAAAAACAAGCTTTTCAGCGAATTCGGACAGCGCTCAGCTTCAAAAATACTTTCTAAGCTAATATCAGAGGGCGCGCTTGCATGCGAAATCGGAGCAAAGGATATTAGCAACGTAAAATATACTGTATGCTACGAAACAAAGCTAAGCGAGCATGAAATCAACTCAATACCCTTCCGTTCAATGAAGCACAAGGAGATTCTTGAATATCTGCTTGAGCACGGAAAATCTGAGCAAAGCGAAATTATTTCAGCTCTCGGTGTTTCAAGCAGTCAAATTAAGACACTTGTCGAAAAGGGATATGCCTTATCCGAGCAGCGAGAATGCTACCGAATTCCCTATTTATCATCAAAGGCTAACGAGTCAGTAAAGCTAAACGGGGCTCAGCAGGAAGCAGCGGATAAAATAATTGCGCTTACGGAGTCAGGCGAGCCTAAGGCGGCGCTTCTGTACGGCGTTACGGGAAGCGGTAAAACTCAGGTTATGCGCACCGTTATGAAATCGGTTATCAGCAAAGGGAAAGCCGTCATTCTGCTCGTTCCAGAAATATCTCTCACGCCGCAGACAATTTCGTTCTTTTCCGCAAGCTTTGGAGAGCGAACAGCTGTTATCCATTCGGGACTTTCGGCAGGCGAGCGCTTCGACGCCTGGCGCAGAATTAAAAAAGGCGAGGTGGACGTCTGTATAGGCACTCGCTCGGCAATATTTGCTCCCTTTAAAAACCTCGGACTTATTGTTATTGACGAGGAACAGGAGCATACCTATAAATCTGACCAAGCGCCAAAATATAACGCAAAGGACGTAGCCGCGTTCCGTTGCGGAAAGCATAACTGTACGCTTTTACTCGCTTCGGCAACGCCATCGGTTGAAAGCTATCATAAAGCCGTTACGGGAGCTTATACTCTTTGCGAGCTGCCGAGCAGATACGGAAGCGGCGGTATACCTAAGACAGATATAGTCGATATGAGAACCGAGACCAAGGACGGTAACTTCTCTCTTTTCAGCTCACGTCTTGTCGACGCCTTGGGCGATAATCTCGCAAACGGAAGGCAGTCCATACTTTTCCTTAACCGCCGCGGCTATCACAGCTTCATGAGCTGCCCGTCGTGCGGTGAGGTATTTATGTGTCCCCATTGCAGCGTGTCGCTTACTCATCATTATTCACGCTTTAACGAAAAAGGATATCTTCTTTGTCATTATTGCGGATATAAGTCTCATATTCCTGATGAATGTCCGAAATGTCATAACAAAAATATGCGTTTTATGGGATACGGAACTCAGCTTGCTGAGGAGCAGATAAAAAAACTGTTCCCAAGCGCCAGAGTTTTGCGAATGGACGCTGATACTACTGCGGGCAAATTTTCATACGACGATATACTGACACGTTTCCGTAATAAGGAAGCGGATATTCTCCTCGGTACGCAGATGGTAACTAAGGGACACGATTTTCCGTACGTTACCTTAGTCGGTATGCTAAGCGCCGACCAGTCGCTTTACGTTGACGATTACAGAGCGAATGAGCGTACCTTTTCACTTATTTGTCAGACAGTCGGACGCGCGGGCAGGCGCGACGAGGAAGGAAACGCGCTTATCCAGTGTTACAGTCCCGACCATACTGTGCTTGAGGTGGCAAAAAATCAGGATTACCGCGCTTTTTACGAAAACGAGATACCTATGAGGCGCTCCCTCGTATTTCCTCCCTTCTGCGACATAGCCGCAATTACAGTTACCTCGGACAACGAGGCTAACGCCTTTTCAGCGGCTAACAAGCTGCTTGAGGAAATAAAAAAGCTGGTTATGAACAGTTACTCAGACGTTAGACTTCAGATATTCGGCCCGTTTGAAGCTCCTGTTTATAAGCTGAATGAGAGGTTCAGAGTTAGACTGATTATAAAATGCAAAAACAACAAAAAAACACGCGCGCTATTCAGAAACGCGCTTAATTTCTTCGGTAACAGCATGCCGAATAATATTTCAGTCGGTATTGACATAAATCCGACAACACTTTGATTTACTGTTTTGGAGGACGAAATGGCAGTTTTAAAGATTTTAAAGGACGGAGATGAGCTTCTTCGTAAAAAAAGCCGTGAGGTAACAGAAATAACTCCCCGTGTGCTAACTCTGCTTGACGATATGAAGGATACGCTCCACAAGGCAAACGGCGCAGGTCTTGCCGCGCCGCAGGTTGGAGTGCTTCGTAGAATAGTTCTTATCGAGGTTGAGGACGGAAAGCTCTACGAGATGATTAATCCCGAAATAATCGAGCGCTCCGAGGAGCTTCAGCATGAGCTTGAGGGCTGCCTCTCTATACCGGGTCGCTGGGGATATACAGAGCGCCCTAAAACTGTAACTGTAAGAGCTATGGACAGAAACGGTAAATACTACACTTTGACGGGCACAGACCTATTAGCAAGAGCAATTTGCCATGAGACCGACCATCTTGACGGAATACTGTATAGCGACCACGCAAGAATGCTCTCCAAAAAGGAAGCGGACGAGCTGTTTGGCTGATTGGAGGACATTATGCGTATAGTTTTTATGGGTACGCCGGATTTTTCGGCTACCGTACTTAAAAAGCTCTGCGAAAGCGGTAATACTCCGACAGCAGTCGTTACAAGAGCTGATAAGCCTGCGGGCAGAGGCAACGAGCTTCGTCCTTCGCCTGTTAAAAGATATGCCCTTGAACAAGGCGTAGAGGTGCTTCAGCCCGAAAGACTCTCTGACGAAGGCTTCCTTAACCGTCTTTGCGACCTTAACCCTGACATTATTATTGTAGTCGCGTACGGAAGGATTCTTCCGGAGGCGGTGCTTAATCTTCCTCGCTTCGGCTGTATAAACGCTCACGCATCTCTACTCCCCAAATACCGTGGCGCAGCTCCTATGCAAAGAGCTATTATGAACGGCGAAGCTGAAACGGGCGTTACGATTATGAAAATGGACAAGGGGCTTGATACGGGAGATATGATACTTACGGTAAAAACACCGATAAGCGATACTGATAACCTTGAAACCGTTCATGACAGACTTGCGCAAATCAGCGGCGACGCGCTTCTAAGCGCCATGAAGCTTATCGAAAGCGGCAAGGCTGTTTACCTTAAGCAGAATGACGAGGAAGCTACCTATGCCGAAAAGATTCTTAAAAACGATGAAATAATCGACTTGACCAATTCCGCTAAGGCTATTTCCAACCGGATTCGCGCGTTAACTCCCTTCCCTTACGCCTACTGTAAATATAACGGTAAAATGTTAAAGATAATCGAGGCGAGAGCCGAGGAAGCCGATATAAACGGTAAAAAGCCGGGCGAGATACTCTCCGTAAAGAACGGCGAGATTAAGGTAGCAACCGGTGAAGGTATTCTTGTAGTAACAAAAGTTTTTCCAGAAAGCAAGAGACGAATGAATGCGCTCGATTTTGTAAACGGCTCTAAAATAAAACCGGGAGATATTCTTGAATAAATAAAATGCAGTTGCAACGCAACTGCATTTTATTTTATGAATGAAGCAACCGCCTAAATTAACCGTTTTTCTCCTTACGCATAGTATGTTAATGATTTCAAAATACGCCGTTTTGCGTTTTAAGGAGAATAAAAATGAGTAAATATATTATACACGGCGCAAACAAGCTTTCCGGTGAAATCACCGTTCAAGGCTGTAAAAATTCCGCGCTTGCGGTGCTTTTCGCCTGCCTTACGGTTGACGGAGAAACGGTGATTTCCGGTCTTCCCGATATATCGGACGTTAAAGTCTGCCTTGAAATACTCGCTTACTACGGCTGTACTGTTAAATACCTTGATAAAACAACTGTAAAAATCATTACCAGGGACATAGAGTACCGTCCTTATCCTAAGCATTTGACAGTAAAGCTCAGGGCCTCCAGCTACCTTATCGGCGCCTTAATGAGCAGATTCGGTAAATGTGTTCTTCCCGAAAGCGGCGGCTGTGATATCGGCGCCCGCCCTTTAAACCTTCATATTGACGCAATAAAGGCGCTCGGAGCCGAAGAAAATGCCGAAAACGGCAAGCTTTACGCAAGAAACGGACTTAAAGGAAGCATTATACGCTTTCCCTCAAAGACTGTTGGCGGCACTGTAAATGCCGTTATCGCCGCTTCAAAGGCGGACGGTGTTACAGTCATCTGCAACGCCGCGCGTGAGCCTCATATAAGCGACCTTTGCGGCTTTTTAAACACCTGCGGAGCGCAGATATACGGCGCGGGCGACGACGTTATAACTGTAAAAGGTGTAAGGTCTCTTAACGGCAAAAGCTACCGAATTGACTCTGATATGATAGAAGCGGGCACGTTTATGATTGCCGCTTTAGCTACTAAAGGAAGGGTGAAATGTGTAAACGCACCTGTTCATCAGCTAAAAGCCACTATTTCTGCTCTTGAAGCTATTGGAGCTGAGGTAATCCGTACTGCCGACTCTGTTACAGCTTCCGCAGACTCACTTTCGGCAACGGATATCGTTACCGCTCCCTACCCCGCTTTTCCAACCGACCTTCAGCCCCAGATAAGCGCACTTCTCGGCATTTCAAAAGGTGAAAGCCACGTTCACGAAACAGTATTTGAAAACAGGTTTTTATATATAAATGAGCTAAGGAAATGCGGAATGGATTGTATTCTTGACGAAAACAAGCTTACCGTTAAGGGTATAAAGCAGTATAACGGAGCTTGTCTTTCGGCTACCGACCTAAGAGGCGGGGCGGCTATGGTTATCGCCGCTTTAAACGCAAATGAAAAAAGTGTTATAGACAACGTTTCCTTTATTGAACGCGGATACTCGTCCTTTCACACCAAGCTCGCCTCGCTCGGCGCTGATATCATCAAGCGTTAACGTTTTTATAGTACGCGACTGCCAAATCAACAACAAGACCGTAGCTCTTTGTGCCGCCTGTCTGTCCCTGTAAAATAAGATAGGAATTATTTACGGCACCGGAAACGTCCGCCATAACGTTATCTCTGTATTTATCAAAAAATTCGCTATACGCCACAAGCTCATAGCGCACGTTTATATCAACGGTCTTAATAAGCTCCCTGTACGCCTCCCTATCCGCTTTATAAAGCGCGTTTGAAAGGTACTCAAACATATTAAGATAAGCGCTGTACCTTATATATTCGTCATCACTTTCAATGCAGATAAGATAAGCGACGAAATTCGCCTCGTCCTCACGTGAAATGCCTCTTTGGTGAGCCATCTCGTGCGCCATTGTATAAGGCAGATTGTATTCGGGATAATTTACGTTAACGTTTGCCTCACCCGTAAAAAAGGTATAAACGCCCGAAATATGCGTATACGTCATAGGCTCGCTCAGTATTACGGGCTTCACTCTGCATTTAAGACTCTGTATAAATCCGTATCTGTCAGCGCCTTTTTTATATGCTTTATTCAGCTTTTGATTAAGCTCGGTATACGAATAAGGAATATTTGAAAAGCGATCCTCTCCGTAATCGGTTTTAGCCGCAAGAGCGTTAAGCTCTTTTATTACCGCTTCTGTCGTAGTCCTCAGCTCTGAGGCTGAAACCTCAGCTCTTTCAAGTCCAAGCTTTTCACCGAGCTGATATCCCCTGTAACCGCAGGCAAAGGTAAGCACGAAGCTTGAATAAAACAGTGTAAGCGCGGAAAAAAATCCGCACAAATATCTGATTCCCCGCGCTTTACCGCTTTTAAACGCTTTAATTGCGAAAAATACGATAGCTCCTATAATAATCGGCAGACAAATTATCGCTATCTCCGCAAGGGATATGGGCAGCCAGCCTGTAAGCTTTGCGAGAATAAGCCTGAACACCGACGCTATTTTTACTGTAAAAAAGTCCGCAAAAGCGGGTGATATAACGGCGATTACGTGAATAAGGGCGCAAATAAGCGCTATCCCTACCAAGAATAACGCGGGTGTCGGAATATACTTCCTTATAAAAGCTTTTACCTTCATTTATTCTCCTCAGAAAATTCAAGACTGTACGTGTTTATAAGTGATTTTATATCCTCTGGAAGCGGCGCGTAAACCGTTATCCGACCGCGTGTTAAGGGCGATGGAAACGTAAGCGAATATGCGTGAAGCGCCTGTCTTGCGATTAGAGCGCTTTTGCTTCCGTACATTGAGTCGCCTGTTATTGAAGCTCCAAGCGAGGATAAATGTACTCTAATCTGATGAGTCCTTCCCGTTATCGGAGTTACCTTTAAGAGACTTGCCTTGTTATTTGAGCATAAAACCTCATATTCTGTGCTCGAATACTCTCCGTTTTCAATCGGCTCAGGCGAAAAGCGCCTCTTAATTATGCTTTCCCCTTCTCGCGCTATATATCCTTTTATACTTCCGTTTTCGGTAAGCTGACCGTCCGTAACCGCTATATATGTCTTTTCAAATTCTCCGTTTTCAAGCGATTTTGAAAGTATACTTGAATAGTATTTATTCTTAGCTATAAGAACAGCGCCGCTTGTGTCCGCGTCAAGTCTGTTAACCGCCCGAAAAACAAA
Source organism: Clostridia bacterium (assembly GCA_017502875.1). Classification (GTDB taxonomy): domain Bacteria; phylum Bacillota; class Clostridia; order Oscillospirales; family CAG-272; genus SIG673. The sequence continues at coordinate 37,289 of JAFVUF010000023.1, forward strand.
GGGCTGCCCCTTGCTTTTAAGGTAAGCGCAGACCGCGTTTGAGAGCGCGTCGTCATAATGTCCGAAGGACGTGTGCGTTGGCATACCTGCAGGCTTATTTACGACAAGCACCGCCTCGTCCTCGTAGACTATCGGCGGCATACTGCCATTAGCAAAGACGTTAGGATTTTCGTCCTGCTCGCAGTCCTCTATTTTAAGCGCAACCTCATCACCCGTGTGAACAGTTGCTCTTACGGTAACGCTTGAACCGTTTAGCATTATGCCGTTTTCCCGAGCTTTCAGCATACACAGCGTTTTTCTTGAAACCTTGAGCCCTGCGCGTAAAAAATCACGTAAGAGCTTACCGTTATAATCCTCTGTAACTTTAAATATCATACTCATAAAATTGATAATACATTAATATAATTGATAAATTTTAACGCCGTAAGCTCGCATTTTATTATTTTGCGAAATTACGGCGTTATGTTTTTACCCGTCAGCTTTTGGCGTTCATTTTAAGATAAGCGTTAATAAAGCCGTCTATTTCACCGTCCATTACGGACTGTATATTCCCGTCCTCGTAGCCCGTTCTGTTGTCCTTAGCAAGCGTATAGGGCATAAACACGTAGGAGCGAATCTGGCTTCCCCACTCAATATTATATTTAGTTCCCTTGATATCTTCTATTTTTTCAAGGTTCTCTCTTATCTTTATCTCAAGAAGCTTCGCCTTGAGCATTTTAAGAGCAGTTTCTTTATTTTGAAGCTGGCTGCGCTCAGTCTGACAGCCTACCACTATACCTGTAGGTATATGCGTAATACGGATAGCGGAATCGGTTTTATTTATGTGCTGACCGCCAGCGCCGCTTGACCTGTGGGCTGTGATGTCAAGATCTTCGGGACGAAGCTCAATATTGTTATCGTCATCAAGCTCCGGCATTACCTCTACCGAAGCAAACGAGGTATGACGTCTTCCTGAGGAATCAAAAGGGGAAACACGGACAAGACGGTGAACACCGTTCTCGCTTTTAAGGTATCCGTAGGCGTTAACTCCCTCTATACGAATGGTTGCGCTCTTGATACCCGCCTCTTCTCCGTCAAGCCAATCAAGAAGCTTTACGTTATAGTTATGGCGCTCGCCCCAACGGGTATACATTCTGTAAAGCATAAGCGCCCAATCCTGCGCCTCAGTACCGCCAGCGCCGGGGTGGAAGGTAACTATCGCGTTATTTGAGTCATATTCACCGGAAAGCAGTATCTCTATTCTCTGCTTCTCCTCCTCCTCCTCTATCTCCGCGACAGCAGTAAGAACCTCCTCGGTAACGCTTTCGTCCTCTTCGTCAATAGCCATTTCGGTGAGAATAAGAGTGTCCTCAAGCTTTGAGGCAAGCGCCTCGTACGCCGCCACTCTGTCCTTTAAGTACTTTACTCTTTTAAGTATTGCTCCCGAATCGTCTTTTCCCCAGAAATCAGGCTCAAGCGTCTTTTTTTCAAGCTCGGCGGTTTCCGCCTTCAGCTCGTCAAGCTTCAACGCCGCCTTTAATTCTTCTATATCCTCTGCCTTTTGAAGTAAGGTTCTTTTTGCTTCGTCAAGTTGGATTATCAAGGTAATTCTCCTTTATGGAATATAATCTTATCTTAAGTATTATATCATATATTTTATTTTTGTAAACACCTTTTCTGAATTTTTTACCTTTTGTTCAATTACTTACCGCTTTCCCCTCAACGAACCATCTGCCCTCCTCGTTAAACAGGTATCTTTCCTTACCCTCTATCATAACTGTATATCTTATACCTCTGCCGCCAACCTTTAAAGACGCGGCGCAGGTCTTTTGCCTTATTTTGTCGATTTCATATATTTTGCCGTTTCTCCAACGTATAGCCACAGGACGTATCTCCCCTTCGGTATCTACGTTTAATCCTACCGAAACGTATATTTTTTCATATTTCATTTGCGTATCCCTCCGGGAAGCACGCTCGGTGTCTTTTCCTTGGGTATTTTACCGTTTTCAAGCACGGCGGCGTTTTTTATTATATCGCTTCCGAATCTCGCCCTTATATCATCTAAGCTTTTGTCTATTTTCTCACTCCTTTGATTCTCCTTTTCGCCGTCGGACGAAAACATACTTATCTGGCTCGGCTCACCCTCATAAACAAGGTTTATCGCACGTACCGTAACCGCCCTTACGGGCTTATCCCACGAGTAGCTTTCGGAAAACAGCCTGAACGCCCTTTTGGCTATTTCATACGCGCTCTGCGTTGGACATTCAAGCTGGCATTGCCATTGCTTTACGTTCAAAGCGTTATCCTTTATCTGAATAACAACTCCCGCCGCGCGCTTTCCGTAAAGAACGAGTCTGTGCCCTACCTCCTCGGAAAGCTCAAGCATTACCTTCCATACCTCGTCTCCGTTTTCAAGGTCGCAAGGCGCCGTTATGCCGTTACCCGCGCTTTTGTCGATTGCTTCCGTATCTCTTAGGGTAACGGGAGAATCGTCAAGACCGTTGGCGTATTTCCATATCTGCTCTCCGCACTTACCGAACATCTGATTTAGCATATTTTTTGAAAATGAAGCAAGCTCGGCTATAATCTCTATTCCGTAAACGTTAAGCCTTGCTCCCGTTGAGCCGCCTATTCCTATAAGCTCAGAGGCGGAAAGACCGCCAATAACGGAAAGAAAATCCTTTTGCGGTATAAGTGTAACAGCGTCCGGCTTTTTCATATCGCTTCCAAGCTTTGCGAACACCTTATTAAAGGATACTCCGATGGAAAGCGTAAGCCCAAGCTCTCTTTTTACCGTGTTTTTTATCTCGTTTGCCAGCGCTACGCCTTCTCCCTCATTTAAAGCTCTGCCCGTTAAATCAAGCCAACATTCATCAAGACCAAACGGCTCGATAAGCGGCGTGTATCTTGTATATATCTCACGGGCAAGACGGGAATAACGCATATATATATCAAAATGCGGTCTTACGGTTACAAGCTCCGGACATTTGCGCTTTGCGCTGAATACAGTCTCCGCGGTTTTTATGCCGTAGCCTGACGCTATATAATTCTTGGCAAGCACTATACCGTGTCTCTCCTCTGCGTCTCCGCATACCGCTATCGGCTTCCCTTTTAACTCAGGATTTAAAGCGCACTCAACGGAAGCATAGAAATTATTCATATCACAATGCAAGATTACCCTGTTCATTTATTTTTTCTCCAAAAAATTCCGTTTACCTCTTGACAAACACATTTTCATGTGATATCATATAATCACGAACAACATTTCGTGTGTTTCTGTAATTATTATACACGAATATCTGTTCGTTGTCAAGAGGTTTTGCGAACTTTTGTTCGCTGCGTAGAAATTTTCTATCCACCTTAAATCATGAAAGGAAAGCTTAAAATATGGAATTCAAGGACAGACTTAAAGCAAGACGGCATATGCTGGGAATCTCACAGGAGGAGCTTGCGAAAAAATCGGGAGTAACCGGCAGAACCATACAGAATTACGAGCTTGGAACGAGAAAGCCGCAGAATATAGAAACGGCGCAGAAGCTTGCTCTTGCGCTGGATACCACGGTTGAATATCTGCTCGGAAACGACGGACTGCTTGTTGCCGAAGCCTATGAGAGAGGCGGCGCAAGGAGCGCAAGGGATATAAACGCTCTGGTTTCAGAGATAAGCGGACTTTTCGCGGGCGGAGAGATAGCCGAGGACGAAAAGGACGGAATAATGGCGGCGCTTAATCAGGCGTATTGGATGGCAAAGGAAAAGAACAAGAAATATACGCCAAGCAAGTATAAAAAATAATATTCAGGGAGTGAAGTTTGAAAATTGATTTTCAAACACGCCTTTTGTGTAAGAAAGGACTATTCATATATGAACGCATATTATGGCGACATAACAAAACGCTCCCATAAGCTTATACGTATGTACGGCACAAGAGACCCGTTTGCCATCGCAAAGGAGCTTGGCGTAGAGGTCATATTTGCCGAAGGACTGAATCACCTTAAAGGAATGTACAGAGTTATCAAGCGTAACCGATTTATAATACTTAATTCAAGTAATTCCGAGGCAATGAACACGATAGTCTGCGCTCATGAGCTTGGGCATGACCAGCTTCACAGAGAATTCGCCAAAAGCTCGCCTATCCAGGAGTTTATGCTCTACGATATGGCGTCAAGACAGGAATATGAGGCAAACATCTTCGCCGCGGACCTGCTGCTTGACGATAGCGAAATGATTGACTATATAGAAAAGGGCTACGATTCCTTGAAGATAGCGAGAGCCACGAAAACGGATATAAATCTTGTAGCACTTAAAGTCGATTGCCTTATCCGAAACGGACATACGCTTAATAAGCAGGAGCATAATAATAAGTTTTTAAAGTAAAAAACGCCGAGAACGGCGTTTTTTGTTTTAATTCTTCTTTTTCAGCGATAGCTTCATTATAAATCCGTCAAGCAGACAGAGCGCTGACGGAAGCACTACGGTTATCATCGTAACCGATACGAGAGTTCCGATACCTATCAGCGTACCCGTGCTTGATATTGCCCTTTGACTCGCTATCGCGCCGATAACGAAGCCGCAGACGGTCATAATTGTTCCTGAAGAAAATACTGTCGGCATAGCGGCGTCCACCGACCTGCGAAGCGCTTCTCTCTTATCAAGCGTCTTACGAAGCGAAACGTAGTTACTCGACATCAGTATTCCGTAATCTATCGTCGCGCCCATAAGTATACAGTTACTCATTATGTAGCTCATAAAGAATAGCGGCTCCCCTATCGCAAGCCATATCGAAAGCGCTATCCAGATAGCTCCCTGTATAACAGCGACGAGAATAACGGGAAGCGAGAGTGAACGGAAGATGAGCATTACTATAAGAAAAACAGACACAACAGTGAAAATGCTTATAAAGGTGTTATCACTGGCAAACGTCATTTGCAGATCGTACGTAGACGCAAGCTCGCCCGCAACGTAGGAGTCAAATCCGAATATCTCCTTTGTAAGCGATGAAACATGCTCAACAAACTCGGTTGTATCCTTACTCTCAACAGGCAAATCAACAGTAAGCAGCATTCTGCTGTAATTATTTCCTATGAAAAGCTCCTCGGCGCTTTTCATCTGCGTTTGTGCATCGCTTATCATAGCCTTCATTTCGTCGTTTATTTTAAGCCTCAGAAGCTCGTTTGTCTCAACGTTTGTGGCTAAAAAGTCAAGCAGCTCGTACGCCATAACAGGCTCGTTTAAATTCAGTCCGTTATTTACGGCATACTTAACGTAAACACCCGAAATTATATCCTCTGAAAGTGTGATATCAACATCTATGCTTTTTATGCTCTTAACCGTACCGTTAAGCTTTTTGGTCATTTGTTTATAACCGTATTTCTCGGTATCGGCAAAGAACGAATGGACAGTAAGCATATCCTCAAGCTGCTTTTCCGCCTCGGCATTGATAATTATGCTGTATTTATCAAGAGCAAATGAAACAAGCTCGTGTCCGACAATAGATTTTTTGCCGTATCTGTTATAAAGAGTTTTTATATCGTCAAGCTCTATATTACCGCCAAGGCTTATCGCCGCATCGTAAAACTCCTGCGCCGTATTCTCCTTTGACATAAGCTCCGAAATATCAAGCAGCATATCAACCGTCTGTGTAACGGAATAATCTATAATGCCTTGAACGTCGGGATCATTTTTCAAAAGCTCGGCGGTAAAATGAGCGAGCTGAGAGGGCGTCAGCTTAACACAAGAGCCATCATTAGTAAGATGGTACATAGCGAAAAGCATTTCCGCGTCTCCTCTGTTCACCCCCAAGGCGTTTACCGCCTTATCTACGTCATATTCCTCTCTTACCGTGTTAGAATAAGCGGTAAAGCTATTGACGGGCGACGCGCCGTCTGATTTTTTATACTGCGAAAGGCGCTCGGCAAAAAGCTTCTCGTTTTCAAAGTCGTTTTCCCCTTTTTTATAAAGCACAAGAACCGTACTGTTATTACCAAACGTATCGCTCTCATTTGAGGCGGACGGCTCCGAAAATGAGTAAACGTTCAAAGTTTGCAAAAGCATTGCGCCGACTACTACGATGAGAGCGACGGGAGCTATTACCTTACCGCATTTAAAGGACAGCTTGCAAAACAGCTCACCTTTAGGAATAAACTCCTTCTTCTCAAGTCTTTTCATCGGCTTTTCAAGCACGAGAATAAGCGCGGGAAGAAGCGTAAGCGCCGTAACAGCCGAGATAACTATTCCCTTTATCAAAACTATTCCTATATCAAAGCCGATAGTAAACGTCATAAAGAGCAGGGCTATAAGTCCCGCGACAGTTGTAAGAGCGCTTGCGGACACGGGGGAGGATACCTTCTTTATCGAGTTAAGCATTGCCTCGACACTGTCGAGAGTTTTCTCCTTTTCGGCGCGGTAGGTGTGAAGCATTACAATACTGTAATCAATCGAGAGCGCAAGCTGAAGAATAGCCGCGACAGAATTCGTTATGTACGATATCTCGCCAAAAATTATATTAGTTCCGAGATTAATTACCACCGCAAAGCCAGAGGCGAAAAGCAGAATTATCGGTTCAAGCCAGGATTTTGAGGTGATAAGAAGTATTATAGCGACAAGAACAAGCGAAACCGCAAGGATAAAGACCATCTCGGTCATTATGGTATCACGCAGCGCCAAGCTGCTCGCCACACCGCCGGAATAGCTTACGTTTTTATATTCCGCTAACGCCGTCTTCACGCTTTCATACACCTCAGCTGCCTCGTCAGAGGTATCGTCTCCGTTTATCATAACGGTTATAAGCGCGTTACCGTCTTTAAAAGAAGTTGGAGCGCTTTCGTCAAACATAACGTTCAGAACGTTCGGTATAGCTTTTATCCTTTCGACAGCGGATTTTGCCGTTTCGGCATCGGTGTCCCTAATTATAACGTTAAGGCTTCCCGTCATACCGAATTCCCTTTCGATTATTCCGAGAGAAATCTTCGTATCCGTGCTTTCGTCAAGATAGTCGCTTATGCTGTAATTTATTCTCACTTTTGGAAACAGTATAGCGCTTATCACCGCCAAAATAACGAACAGTGCTATAACCGCGTATCTTGCGTACCCACGTTTATTATCCATCAAACACACCTTCTCCATTTTAATGTATTCAGTGTATCATTAAAGTATAAACTGAAAATAAACTTTTTAAAAATTTCTGTGTATTCAAGCGGTTGACATATTTAATTTTGTATGTTAAAATAAACCTATAACGTAACACCGAGAGGTATAGATATGCCGCCACTGCTTACTTTAACCTTGCTTATAATATCGGCGTTTGTTCTCTACGCAATACTCAAGATACCCGTAAAGCGCCTGCTACTTGTGTCAAAGCTTAAAAGCATATGCCAAAAGCGGGGCTTTGATATCACCGTAAATCACGTATTTAAATCAATGCTCAAGCGTGAAAACGAGCCTGATATAATAATTAAGACAGAGAGCGGCGGGTTTAGAGTTTTTATACTGACAACGAGGTTTCACCGAGTACGTTATCATTTTCCAAACGAAGAATACTTTGAAATAATGGGCAAGGTATTTATCCTTTTTCCCGGCACGCGCCTTCCCGTACATAACGGTATGCCTAAAAATAAATCGACGTTTCAGTATGAGTATTACAAGAAAAAATATGACAATTTTGACCTCTCCGACGACGGAAGCGGTCTTACCACAGTGCTTCTTGTGCACCCGATACCGTTCGAGATAAGCATTGTAAAAAATACGGAAACCGTACATTTATGGAACGGAGACGAATTCTATAACGGTATACTCTTCTATTCAGGCGACGGATTCAAAGAGCTGCTGAAAAGGAAATAAATTTTAGAGGTTTCAAATATGAAAAAGCTTGGCTTCGGACTAATGCGCCTTCCCTGCAAGGACGGTAATATCTCAAAGATAGACCATCAAAGAGTAAACGGGCTTATTGACAGATTTATGGCTGACGGCTTTAACTATTTTGATACCGCCGCCTGCTACCATAACGAAAAAAGCGAGGAAGCGTTTCGCATTTGCGTTTCTGAGCGATATCCACGTGAAAGCTATTGGCTAACTGACAAATTAAGTCTTTTTATGCTAAAAAAGGCAGATGAAATCCCCTCGTTTTTTGAAAGGCAGCTTGAAACGCTTGGAGTTGACTACGTTGACCTTTATCTTCTCCACTCAATGCGAAAGAGCAGCTTCGAGCAGGCGGAGGAATGGGGCGCTATCGACTTTATGCAAAAGGAAAAGGCTAAGGGCAGGATAAAGCATATAGGCTTTTCCTTCCACGATACCGCCGAGGTGCTTGACAGTATACTGACACGTCATCCGGAGATGGAGTACGTTCAGCTTCAGATTAACTATCTTGACTGGGAGGACGAAAAGGTTCAGTCAAGAAAATGCTATGAGGTTGCGTTTAAGCACGGAAAAAAGGTGCTTATAATGGAACCGGTCAAGGGCGGAGCGCTCGCAAATATTCCCACTGACGCCGCAAAGCTTCTTAGCGCTCTTGACGAAAAAATGTCGGTAGCTTCTTGGGCTATCCGTTTTGCCGCTTCCCTGCCAAATGTTGAAACGGTGCTTTCGGGAATGTCAAACGAGGAGCAGCTAAATGACAACCTTAGCTATATGAAGGATTTCATTCCGCTTACGCAAAATGAGCATAATTCAGCGCTTAAAGCCGCCGAGATAATCAGAAAAACAATAGCTGTTCCATGCACTAACTGTCAGTACTGTGTTGAGGGTTGTCCGCAGCAGATAGATATCCCGAAGCTCTTTACTATCTTTAACAACTATATGCGTTTTAACGGAATGAACAAACAAGACTATGTAATCAGGTATGCGCAGGCTGTCAAGGATAAGGGCGAGGCATCGGATTGCATCGGATGCGCAAACTGTGAGGATCGCTGTCCGCAAAAGATAACCATTCGCCATTTCCTTTCGCAGATAGCAAAGGAGTTCGAATGTTAAGTAAAGCAAAAAAGTTATTAATTGATAATAATACCAGATTAGTGATAATAAAGAACGATATAACGACATCGAGTAACGAAAGAGGTATAAAAGCACTGCTTGAAATCCTTGACAGTAACAGCGATTTTTCAGGCGCTTACGCAGCGGACAAGGTGGTAGGAAAGGCCGCCGCGACGGTATACGTTCTTCTTAAAATCAAGGCGCTTTACGCTAAGGTGGTAAGCGAGGGCGCAAAGGAAATAATCAAAGCAAACGGTATCTATCTTGAATATGACGAGTCTGTTCCCTACATCGTAAACAGAGCCGGTAACGGAATGTGCCCAATGGAAGAAGCGGTAGGCGACGAGTGTGATCCAGAAGCGGCTATTAAACGGATACGCATAAGACTTGAACAATTACTGAAAAGCAATTAATAAATATGAAATGGGAGCTGTCGCAAACGCGTTAGCCCCCATTTTTTGTGTTAATAGTAAAAATTACAGCCTTTGAGCTATTACGTCCGCAACCCTACGCGCTACGTTAGTAATAAGCTCTTTATCGCCGCCCTCGGTCATTACCCTGATAAGCGGCTCGGTGCCTGACGGACGAACAACTATTCTTCCGTCCTCAGATAGCTCGTTTTCAGCTTCTCTAATAGCGCTTTGCACCGCAGTGTCGTTATAGAAGCGAAGCTTTCCCTCTGCGCTCACGCTTATGTTTATGAGCTCCTGAGGATATCTTTTCATAACGCTTTTAAGCTCTGAGAGCTTTTTACCGCTACGCTTCATAAGCGAAAGCACCTGAAGCGCCGTAAGCTGACCGTCTCCCGTTGTTGCATAATCGGAAAAAATTATATGTCCTGACTGCTCTCCTCCAATAATGAAATCGCCTATCAGCATTTCCTCAAGCACATACCTATCACCGACCTTAGTAGGTAAAAAGGTGATTCCGTTCTTTTTACAGAACTTATTAAAGCCGAAATTAGTCATTACCGTACCGACAACAGTATTATTTTTAAGCTTTCCTCGCTTCTTCATATCAAGCGCGCACATAGCAAGAATCTGGTCGCCGTCAACAAGCTCGCCGTTTTCATCAATGCAAAGACATCTATCAGCATCTCCGTCAAACGCAAAGCCTACGTCAAGGCTGTCATTCAATACCGCTTCACGAAGAAGCTCAATATGCGTTGAGCCACACTTTTCATTGATATTAAATCCACTCGGCTCTGCCGCGATAACATCAACACTTGCGCCAAGACTGCTGAATATATTTTTCGCTGAAACACATGCGCTTCCGTTTGAGCAATCAAGAGCAATTCTTAAACCTGATAAATTTTCACTTACAGAGCCTTTCAGATGCTCTGAATACATATTTACCGCATTTTCAAGCTGCTCGCAGGTGCCAACCTTTTTTGACGAAAAGGAAACGTATTTCTCAGGTTCAAGTACAATTGACTCGATGCGGTCCTCAAGAGCGTCAGGCAGCTTGTAGCCGTCAGAGCCGAAAACCTTTATTCCGTTATACTCCCACGTATTATGAGAGGCAGACACCATTATACCGGCGTTAAGATTAAGCTCTTTTACTAAAAAAGCTACGCAAGGCGTCGATACCGTACCTGCGTTTATAACGCTTGCGCCCATTGAGCAAAGACCGGCAATTAGTGAATTTACCAGCATATCCGCCGAAGCTCTCGTGTCGTGTCCAATTATTACTTTAGGACTCTGCTCCTTATCAGTAAGTATGCACGAAATCGCTCTGCCGATAGAGAGCGCAAGCTCGCAGGTAAGCTCCTCGTTTGCTATTCCTCTTACTCCGTCTGTTCCAAAAAGTCTTCCCATAAGCTACACCTTTTCCTTTTCACACGGAAGCTTTTGAAGCGTTTCCTCAGCGCTTTTGTAAATTGAATTCTCTTTTATATATCCTCTGACAGAGGTTAGCGGATATATACTTGTGTTCTTACCTACTACCGTACCAGGATTAAGAACAGCTCCACACCCTACCTCAACAAAATCTCCGAGTATTGCTCCAAGCTTTTTATAGCCTGAGCAAATACGTTCTTTACCGTAGCTGACGAAAACAAGTGATTTATCCATTTTAACGTTTGATGTTATAGCGCCTGCGCCTAAATGCGATTTATATCCTATAATGGAATCGCCAACGTAATTATAGTGAGGAACCTGAACTCCGTCAAACAGTATTACGTTTTTTAGCTCGGTGCTGTTTCCGACTATCGCGTTTTTTCCGACAATAGCGTTTTCTCTGATAAACGCGCAGTGTCTTATTTCCGCATTCTCGTCAATTATACACGGAGCGCTTATACTTGCGGTGCTTGCTACCTTAGCGCTTTTTGCAATCCAGACGCCCTCCTTAGGTGTGTAAAATAAATCCTTAGGGAGCGATTTACCAAGATTTAATATAAAATCATTTATCTTTGTCAGCGCCTCGTGCGGATAAGTACATCCTTTGAAGATTTCGCTCGCAACTGTATGCTCAAGCGTAAAAAGCTCTGTAATTATTTCCATACTTTTCCTTTCTAAGAATAAACTACACTTTATACTATGCTCAAGATTATTTTTGGTTAAAAACAAGCTGCTAACACTGTTAATCTCTGTAATATGCTGACCGTTTAAAACAAAAAAGTCCTTACTGCAAGTAAGGACATGGAGCGGGTGATGGGAATCGAACCCACGCGACCAGCTTGGAAGGCTGGGATTCTACCATTGAACTACACCCGCATTTCTCAACATTAGGTATTATACACCATTCATACCCATTTGTCAAGGGGGTTTTAAAAACTTTTTTAATGTTTTTATTTCATAGTAGTATTATAACTGAAAACTTGCCGTTAATGTAAGCAAACATCAACCGAATATTTTATTAAGTACAATAATGGCTAATATTTGCGATACATATTTATTTTTTTATTTACTACAAAATTATTTCATTTTTCCCTTTTTATCATTTCAGATTTTGTATGTTATAAATAACGTGTTAAATGAGCAAATTAATAAGCGGAGAGAATGAATTTATGAAAGTACGTTAAGAAATGCAGGGAAAGTAAATGTCAGTATCAAACAAAAAAACAAAAAGAATTTTAAGCGTTTTGCTGTGCGTTACGCTTATTATTTTTACCTTCTTACCCATTTATGCGGAGACAAGCGATTCGGGTAAGGAAGTTATCGTAGGCGGATGTCTGTTCGGTTTACGCATGCAAACAAACGGAATTCCGATAGTCGGTCTGGATAAGGTTGAAACGGAAATCGGAGCAAAAGCCCCTGCATACGATGCAGGATTAAAGATTAATGACGTAATCATCAGGCTTAACGGAAGCGCAGTAACCTCGGTAAAGCAGGTTACGGACAAAATACTTTCGTGCGGCGGAAGAGCTCTGAGCTTTACGGTAATAAGAAACGGCGAGGAAAAGGTTATAAGCGTGCTTCCGCTTCTTGCCAAGGACGGAAAATACCATGCGGGAATCTGGATACGCGACAGTGCCGCGGGAATAGGCACAGTTACGTATATAGACCCTAAAACAAATGAGTTTGCGGGACTTGGGCACGGTATATGCGACTGCGATACTACTTCCCTACTGCCGCTTTCACGCGGAGCGGTTACCGAGGTAGAGCTTAACAGCATCGTCAAGGGTAAAAGCGGTGTCCCGGGAGAAATCAAGGGCTCATTTAAAGGCGATAAAAAGGGCGCTCTTATAAAGAACACAGTAAGCGGTGTCTACGGTATATACTCCACTCTCCCAAGCGGTGTCGGTGAAAAAATGAAGACCGCGACAATAAACGAGGTGGAGCCCGGTGAAGCGGTAATTCGCTGCTCAGTAAGTGGACAGATACGGGAGTACAGGATTAAAATAGAAAAAATATCACCAAGAAGCAATAACGGCAAAAATTTTTCAATAAAGGTTATTGACGATTCACTAATCGAGCTGACAGGCGGTATAGTTCAGGGAATGTCAGGCTCTCCGATTATTCAGAACGGCAAGCTCGTCGGCGCGGTTACTCACGTAACTGTAAACGATCCGACAAAGGGATACGGTATATTTATTGAAAATATGTTGAATTCGGCGCGAATGCAATAGTTTCAGTCTGCGTAAAAACACAAAAGGCAATATTATTCCAATCGGAGTGATATTGCCTTTTTAAATTATTTATTTCTGAATTTATTCGGTGATATCCCCACCACGTTTCCAAATTGCTTAATAAAATGAGACGTGGACTTATAACCGCAATTCTCCGCAACCTCACATATCGGGAGTTCAGTGTTAAGAAGAAGCTTTTTTGCCAACGCTATGCGCGCACTAATTACGTCATTTACATATGAGACCGCGAAAAAACGTTTGTAAAGGTGTTGAAAATATGATCTGCTTAAATAAACACTTTTGCAAACCTCCTCAACAGACCGGCTCTTTTCCGGAGAAATATATATTTCGTTGCGTATCGCAAGAAAATCAGAGTAATGCTTTTCAATCTCGCTTGCATGATCTCGCTCAAGCTCACTTTTTAGTTGATATATAAAAACAGTAGTTAAATTATCCAGAATATTCGCCGTATACTTAGAGCTTGCGTAGCTTAGCTCTAAGACAATGCCTTTTAATATACTTGAAATACGCTTAGGTGAGAAAACCTTGATAGTAACCCCCATAGGAATACCTTGAAGAAGCCTCTCCTCAGCTTTGCTTTCAGTATTAAAATGGATGTAATCATGACAAAATTTTCGGCCCTTTTCCGGAAAATAGCTTTGAATTTTATATTTATCAAAAATGATACAGTCGCCGGCATCCGCGCTTATGTACGAACCGTCCACCATAACAAACGACGGCGATTTAAAAAGTACAAAAAGATAATCCTCTCTTCCGTTCGGACGGTGTAGCTTGAAGTTTTCATCTTGTATATTATCAACGTCAGCAACAATCACTCGCATAGTGCCACCTCCATAAAAGCACAAAAGTTAAATCCAAAAGCATTATAGCATATTGCATTTTGAAAGTCAATACGATAAAATAAAAATGTAATTAACGAATTACATTGAGGAGGTTATTATGTATAGCGCACTTAAAAATCAGTTAAAACAGCATTATGATCAGCTTCCCCGCGGTGGCGAAAAAACGCCCCTTCTGTCTAAGGCAATCGAGATTCAGACAAAAATTTACGGAGAAATGGATGAATATTACAAGCACGAAAAGCATCCTGCGCTCTTAAAGAGCCATATCCATACGCTCATCGCCGAGAATTTCGAGCCTAAGATATTCTCTGAAAGTCCTTTCTTTTATGAAATGAGCCTGCGCGACCGTTTTTGTTGGGGAACGGAAGATCTTACGCCGTCAAGCTGGCTTAGGATTAGAACCCGCCCAACAGTCTATAACGAGCATCCGTTAGTAGAATTTATAGAAAAGCATGTTTTGGAATATTTTCAAAAAAGCGCCGGGATTTGCAGCATGCCCAACTCATTCGATAACGACCACCATACGATTGGATATACTACCCTTTTTGCTGAGGGTATAGACGGTATCCTCTCTCGAGTACGAGACGCTATGAAGGTGGAAACAAACGAAGATAAATATGCCTTTTTGAAGGCAACGGAAGAAAGCTGCATTGCCCTTTGCTCTATTGCGGAAAAGTTTTCAAGCAAAGCCGACGAGATGCTAAAGGAAGAAAGAGCGCCGCAAGAAATAAAGTTCCTTTCAATGATACGCGACACGGCAAAGCGTATCCCGAAGGCGCCGCCCGCAACGTTCTACGAGGGACTTGCTATGCTTCTCTTCACACGAGAGGCTCTGGCAACTCTTGAAAATATAGGCATATCAAATCTTGGACACGTTGACAGACTTCTTGGAAAGCTGTACGAGGACGATATAGCTGCCGGAAGACTCACTGAAAGCGAAGCTCGCGATCTCGTTACGAGATGGATGATGTATACCGATATCAAATTCGACCTTGAGAATAGCAGCTGGCCTGAAACCAGCACCTGCATACAGCTTGGCGGTTGTGATGAAAACGGGAACACCGTATATAACAGCGTAACCCGTATTTTTATTGAAGAGCATCATAAAGCGGGGTTTGTCAATCCAAAGCTGAATTGCAGATATTCAAAAAATTCCCCTGACGAGTACCTAAAGCTCATTGGCAAGGCTTTAACCGCGGGACATAATAATTTCGTGCTTATCAACGACGATATTGTCATACCCGGTCTTGTAAATAACGGAGTTGCCTTAAAGGACGCCAGACGGTTTGTAAACGGCGGCTGCCAAGAGACTATGATAGAAGGCGGCGGTCATACCGAGGGCGCCGGAATTTATATTTCGATACCAAGAATTCTCGATCTTTTTCTACGCCCGGACGAGCGCTTCGGTTGGATACACGGAATAAAAGAACCAAAGAGCTTTGATGAGTTTTACAGTGAATTTTTTGCTTCGCTCAAGAGCTTCTTAAATACTATTTTTGAGCAAAGAAAAATAAGGCAAGTCTATCATAAAGTCTGGCAACACTGTCCTCTCTTTTCCGCAACTCAAGACGGATGTATAGAAAACAGAATGGACTATTGCGAGGGAGGCGCGTCATACAATTTTTCAACCGTAGCTCTGGTTGGCTTAGGAACCACGGTGGATTCTCTCTACGCTCTTAAAAAGCTTGTTTACGAAACAGGTACAGTATCTCTTTCAAAGTTCAAGGAAATTCTTGCCGCCGATTGGCAGGGCTACGATGAGCTTCGTCGCGAGGCGCTATCGCTTACCAAATACTGTCAGGCTGACGGTGAAGTTGACAAGATGGCAAACCGCTTGCTCAGCGAGCTTTCTGAGTTTGTCGGCAAGGCAGAAAATGAGCGCGGCGGAAGCCATATTCCCAGCCTTTTCGTATATTACTATTTTGAGTATTTTTCAGCTCCTTTACGCGCAACTCCCGACGGAAGACGAAACGGAGATTTAATTAGCATGGGATGCGGCCCTTCAAGAACGTTCGCCAATTCAGATATCACTAAGCCCCTCAGAAGCATGAAAAACGTCGATTTTACCGCATGCAAAGGCGGAAGCGCCGTGCTGGATGTACAGCTTCCTCTTTCAAAAAATCTTACCCCCGATATCTTCGTCTCACTAATACGCTCGTGCGCTGATTTAAAATGTCCCACACTCCAGCCGAATGCGGTATCTCCGAAGGAGCTGCTTGACGCAAAGGTAAATCCAGATAAGCACAGGGATCTCATCGTCAGAATATCAGGACTATCCGCTTATTTCACCGCCCTCACACCGCAGGTGCAGGATGAAATAATTAAGAGAACAGTTTATAATGTATAGTAATGTCAATTTAGCTGAAAAGCTGGTGGGAAATATATTCAACATCCAGCATTTTTCAATCGGAGACGGTCCCGGTATACGCACAACCGTGTTTTTCAAGGGCTGTAATCTTCGCTGCGCATGGTGCCACAATCCCGAAAGTCAAAGCGCCAAAACTGAATGGATGTTTTATAAGGAAAAGTGTACCGGTTGCGGACGTTGCGCGGCTCTTACTGAGAAGGACACCGATTTTGTCTGTTTTCAGGACGCAAGACAAATTTGCGGAAAAAAATATACCGCTGATGAAATACTGAGCGAAGTAATCAAGGATAAAAGCTTTTATGAAAATTCGGGCGGTGGAGCGACCTTTTCCGGAGGAGAATGTCTACTGCAAATAGAATTTCTCACAGAGATTTTGAAGGCTTGCAAGGAAAACGGAATTCATACCGCCGTGGACACCGCAGGACACGTGCCGTATGAAACAATTGAGAAAATCCTCCCCTACACCGATTTGTTTCTTTACGACGTCAAATGCTTCGATAGCGAAAAGCATAAGCAATACACAGGCGTTGGAAATGAATTGATTTTGGAAAACCTTAGACGCTTGTTGAATACAAGCGTTGCGGTTTGGGTGCGGATTCCGATAATTCCGACGGTCAATGACACAGTCGAAGAAATGCAAAACATCAAATTGCTTTTGGATTCATACGGAGCCCCCGAAACAGTAGAACTGCTGCCGTATCACGCGATTGGCGAGCATAAATACGATGCACTAAATAAGAAGGCTCATACTTTTTCCGTGCCGTCCGAAGAAAAAATGGCGCAGCTAAAAAAGGTTTTTTCATAGCATTTCTTATTCACCTCACTCGCAAGCGACTACCCTATCATTTGCTGCTCGCGTAACCGTAAACGCTCACACAGACTGATGCGGTATCTATTCGGTATGTGCTTTTATATGCACGGTAATTATTCAAAAAAGGCAATATCAAACCTAAAACGGAATGATATTGCCTTCTCTTTTTGGTGTAACAGTCCTTTTTATTGACAACTGTGGGCTTTTATGATATACTCTATACACAGCACGAAAGGAGATTTACTATGCTCTATAACGCGAAAAACTGTCGGTTACCGATTGGAAATACGTATATGGACTACATTTCCTTTGGTAAGGGAGCTGAAACGCTCATAATACTTCCCGGACTTGGAGACGGTCTTAAAACAGTAAAGGGCGTTGCTCTTCCCTTTGCTTTTATGTACAGGAAGCTGGCTAAAAAATATAAGGTTTACGTTTTCAGCCGAAAAAACGAGCTTGAAAACGACTGCACTACCGAAACTATGGCAGACGATCTTTCCTTTGCTATGGACTCTATCGGTATTAACAAAGCTCACGTCCTCGGTGTTTCGATGGGCGGTATGATTGCTCAATACCTTGCTATCAAATATCCCGAAAAGGTTAATAAGCTTATCCTTGCCGCAACCGTCGCGCGTAGCAATGACAAAATAAAAAGCACTATAACCGATTGGCTTGATATGGCTGCAAGAAACGACCATAAGGCGCTAATGATAGACAACGTTGAAAGAATATATACCGAGGCTTACATACGCAAAAAGCATTACAGAATGATGTATCCGTTCGTTTCCAAAATCAGCAAGCCAAAAAGCTACGAGCGCTTTATTTTACAAGCCAAGGCCTGTATGAACCACGACGCGTACGAAGGTCTCGCAAACGTTACAAGTCCTACGCTCGTTTTTGCGGGCGGAGAGGATAAAATTTTAGGCGCTGACGAGTCAATTGAGCCAAAATCTCTTATAAAAAACAGCCAACTCATTCTTTATAAAGCCCTCGGACACGGTCTTTATGAGGAAGCGCCCGGCTTTTTAGACGATATTTTACTGTTTCTGTCATAGATTAAAACGGTCTGTCGAAAAACGACAGACCGTTTTTTAGTTATTTCGTGTAAGGGATAAACAGCACGCTTGGAAGCTTTCCGTTAATTATATCGTTTTTACCCTCAAGTTCCTCTATGCTTACCCCGAACTGCTTGCCTATCTCCCACAGAGTCTCGTTCTCGGTAGGATAATAAAATCTCATTTGCGGCTGCTCGGTAATC
Organism: Clostridia bacterium; assembly: GCA_017502875.1. GTDB lineage: Bacteria > Bacillota > Clostridia > Oscillospirales > CAG-272 > SIG673. The sequence continues at coordinate 55,604 of JAFVUF010000023.1, forward strand.
TCTTCTGGTTCCTTAAAATCGGCTTTTTTCAAAACCTCGACCTCCTCTGTCTCAAGCAGCATCAATCCCAGCTGCATATCAAGCTCTGTGTAAAGGTTTTCCGAATCAAATCTACCCTTTGCGCCCATGCAAACGATATCGTAATTATAGATGAAATTTTCACCAACTCCCGATGCCTCAAGATCAACCTTGAACGGAACATCATATTCATGAGTCATAAGACCGTCCTCGCCCTTGAATATAGCGCTTGTTCGAGCGTTACCGCTTACGGTAACTCTGCTTTTATCCGAGCTTAGCTGTACTGAGGAGATTTTCGGAATCGCTTTAAGCGAAAGAATGCTTTCGGCGTTATTTAAATTAAGCTCCTGTCTGGTAAGCGCAAGGTTTGCGCCAAACGAGGTTGAATATAGCTTTGAAAATCGGTAGAACGTCTCCTTTTCCGTTTCAGTCTTTACCGTCTTACCTATTGCGTACATATCCTTTGTTACAGTAATTTTAGAGCTGCCTACGCAGTTTAGATAAACCCTATATGTAATATCAAGCTCGATAATTCTTCTCTCTCCGAATCCGTTTTCTGAAACGTTCACCTTAACGTCATCAACAGCGCCTCGCGCCATACATGAATAGGATTCGTCCACATCATCAGCAAGAACCACCTGCGCCACAGGAAGCTTTCTGAAAAGCACCGTATATGCTTCGTTTTCACCGTCATTTGAGCTGTAAAAAACGGTTATCGGCATTTCTCCTCTGCAAAGCACCTTACCGTCCGCGCCCTTACATTCGTAAAAGCTCATATCAACGTCGCAAGAGATAACCTCGCTTATCTGCGGAAGCGCGCCGTCAGCTTCAAGGTCAGCAGAAACGCTGAGACCGCTTTCGCCGGAGCATATAAGCTTCATAACATCTACATTTCTCTCAGCTCTCTCGACCTCTCCTATATCTCCCGTCAGCTCAGGCTGAAAGCCCCTTTTGCACCAAACGGTAACTGAGGTGTCCACGCGTAATCTTATTGATACCCTTCTGGGATTCAGCATTTTGCAAATAACGCTCTCAGGCTCTGGGATAAGATTAGCAACACACTCGTCCTCAATGCAAGCTATCTCAACTCCGTCAGAAAAAGATGCGGTAAAGGTAACATTTTTGAGATGATTGCCCTCATCACAAAATAATATATGACATACAACATCGCCCTCATAATCTATTTTACCGCTACTTACATACTTTCCGTCAAGCTTAGGTCGGGCATCAACCTTAATTATTCTTTTTACGTCGGGCAAGTAATCAGGAAGAATAAACTCCTCAGTAACGTCCGTATGTTTAACTGAATCGTAAACCTTCATTAAAGCCTTATCGTCATAATCAACACCATTGAAATAGCCGTTCATTTCGCATCCTCCGAAAATTTTTTACTAAATTCTATGCGAAAAGCTTTGTATTTATGACTGAAAAGCAGCAAAAACGGAATAATTAATGCGGCAAAATCTCATTAATAGCTTTAATTTGTGAATTTTTTAGTTATTTTAATTATTTGACTTGACAATTTTAAGAAAAGTGATATAATAAAGCAGTACTGAAATAACGGTACGTTATTATGCGGATGTGGCGGAACTGGCAGACGCGCTAGATTCAGGTTCTAGTGGTAGCAATACCGTGTGGGTTCAAGTCCCTTCATCCGCACCAATAGTCAAAAATCGGGGTTAAAGCCCCGATTTTTGTATACAATTTACAGCAAATCAGTTATTTTTTATCCAATATAACGAATACAAAAACACAAACTAGTGATATTTTACGCTAACAAATATTTATTGTGCCTAAAAATGTGCCTAAATTTCTTATTAAAAAGGAAGCCGCATTACGCGACTTCCTTTTTCAATTAGTTATAATTATTTGTTAAAGCTTATAAGATATATAGATTTTTACTTGTAACAATTTATCATTATCGCCGCTTAGAGTTACCGAGAATAAGGAATAATCTTAGTAGCTGCGTAAGCGAAGCGGCAAGCGCCGCTACGTAGGTAAGCGCCGCAGCGCTAAGAACCTTTTTGGCGCATTCAAGCTCGTCTTTGTCAAGAATACCCGTTTGAACTATGGCGTTTACCGCCCTCCTTGATGCGTTATATTCAGTAGGCAACGTAACAAGCTGGAAAACAGCGGTAAGCGAGAACAGAGCAAGTCCTATATACGCGACTAATACCATCTGCTGAGACCAAGCGGTTAATATTATACCGATAATAAAAATCCATATACCGAACCTTGAACCAATGTTGGTAAGAGGAATAATTGCCTGCCGTATTCTTATTGGAAGATATCTTTCGGCGTGCTGAATGGCGTGTCCGGCTTCATGACACGCTACTCCGATAGCGGCGGCTGAGGTTGAATTGTAAACTGAGTCGGAAAGCCTTATTACGTCCTCTCTCGGATCGTAATGGTCAGTTAAATTTCCTTGTATATGCTCAATTCTAACGTGATAAAGGCCGTTTGAGTCAAGCACCGCTCTACAAGCCATAGCGGCGGTATAGCCTCTTCGAGTGTACACTTTACTGTACTGTTTAAATGTCGAGCTAACCCTCATGCTTGCCCAAATTGAAAATATAAGCGCAGGCAAAATCACTATATATGTCGGGTCAAAAAAGAACATCTCATTTTTTCCTTTCAATAGACCTAATTCTTCATAGCTTATTATATCAAATTCTTGTGTAGTTTCATGTAACTTTTAAATAAGTTTTTGTAAATTTAACAGCATTTATTCTATCGTAAAAGGTAAAAAATTTGATATGTCTACCGAAATCAGCTCTGTAATTTTGGTATTCACCGTTGCGCAAAGCTTGAACGCCTTTACAAGAATAAAAATCTGTCGCGGTATAAAGGTTCTGCCAGATACGAACGCAGCTTTGTTTATACACAAATACGGCAAGGACTACACAAACGGTGAGAATAGCAAAATATATGTAATAACGGTAATCTATTTTTTTCTTTCTTTTTAACTTCATTTTCTTTCACCTTATATTATTTTGAATACGAAAATTATATAGCCAATTAAAAATACAACAAGTAAATATAACAATATTTTTGCAATAAGTTTAGATTTTTTATCAGTTCTCATATTGACTTTTTTTATTTTTATGGTATAATAATTACAGAAACGGTAGCCATGCTACAATTGTAGACGTGAGGCACTGCACGATTGTGCGCCGTTTCCTTTTTATTTTTTATATCTTTTTACAGCATGAATATCATCACTGTGTATACGATATTTATTATCAGTAGACTGAAAAAAGGTAAATTTTTATCAACTATTGATTTTTAACGGTTATTGTGTTAAAATTAATACGTAATTTTAGTTTGAAAGGCGGTGCTATATGAACAACGCCACAAGTGAAGCATTATTTACCGATGAGATAGTAGCATTTAACTGTCCTAACTGCGGCGCAGAACTGAAATTTAATGCCGATAAGCAAAGGCTCTGCTGTGAATTCTGTGAGTCTGAATTCACGCATGATGAGATTTCAAAAACAAACGCCAAGGAAAGCGCAAATGAACAAATACATAACGCAAAAGAATTCTGCGAGCAGTTAAACGAATACTATTGCCCCAACTGCGGCGCTGAGATAGCGTGCGACGATTCTACCGCCGCTGATATATGCGTATACTGTCATAGCCCCGTTGTACTCAAAGGTAAGCTTTCGGGACAGATGATGCCTGACAGGATAATACCGTTTAGATTCAGCAAGGAAGAAGCAGAAAATAAATTCTTTGAGTTCGCGAGGAGGAAGTGGTTCGTTCCAAAGGAATTCAAAAGCAAACAGCAGGCATCTCTTATTTCAGGAGTGTACTATCCTTTCTGGGTTACGGATGCCGATACCGACGGAGAATATTTCGCTAAGGCTACGAAAATAAGAAAATGGCGAGTCGGTAACGTTGAATACACCGAAACGTCCAGATTTAATATAGTGCGTAGGGGCTTTATTCATTTTGAGGATATCGTTACCTCCGCGATTAAGGAAGAAGACAAGGCTATGCTTGAAGGAATACTTCCCTATCCCTCTGAATCCCTGCAGCCTTTTTCAATGCCTTATCTTTCGGGCTTTAAGGCAAAAAAGCGTAATATTGAAAGAGATATGCTTTCCTCAGAGATAAAGGCAAGAATGAATGACTATGCCGCAACGCTTCTTAAACGCACGGTAAACGGATACGCAACCGTAAACGAAACGTCCCGCGGAGTACGCATACGCCAAAGCCACTGGGAATATTCGCTTATGCCTATATGGATACTTAACTACGTTACGAAAAAAAGAACATATAAGTACGCAATGAACGGCTATACGGGAAAGGTATACGGCGAGCTTCCCGTCTCGCTCGGTAAGCTTTTTGCCGTATGTGGCGCGGTATTTGCGGCTGTCGCTCCCATTATCGCTTTAATAGGAGGTATGTTCCTATGATTAAGAAAATAATTTCAGTACTCTTAGCTCTATTTTTAGCGATATCGCTTTTCTGCTTTCCCGTGCTCGCGCAAAATGACAAGGTAGTCTACGACTACGCAAAGGTCTTTAGTGAAGCCGAAAAGGCGCAGATAACCGATGCGGCAAACCGTTATTTTACCGATAACGGCTGCTCGGTATATATTGTAACTGCCCCCTTCTACGGATATTGGGGAGAGGATTTTCTTAAAGAAAATCCGGGAGTTGACAAAAATTCAGTTATACTTATTCTCTCCTGTAATTCTTCCGAAAATTACGATATGTACACCTACGGTAAATGCGACCGACTCATCAGCAACGGAGAGGTTGACATTATACTCGATGATCCCGACGTTTTTGACAACATCAAATATGAAGGCGATTACACATCAGCTGCCATAAGATTTATTGAGCTTTCAGCGGAAGCATGTACACCCGAAATCGCTCTTGCGATAGCTGTAGGAATAATTTTCGGACTTGTCGCAGCTATAACAGTATTTATCTGCGTAATAACTTCTTACAGAAAAAAACAGCATTCCGAAAAATATCCGCTTGACCGCTTTGCAAGGCTTGAGATTACAGAGTCAAGGGATATGTTCGCCGGAACATTCATAACCAAAAGAATTATACAAAGCAACCGAAGCCGCGGTGGCGGCGGAGGAAGAAGCGGCGGTGGCGGCGGTCATCGCGGCGGAAGATAGAAAATTACGGGAAATGTTAAGCAGAGTCTTGACATTTCCCGTATTCAGTATTATACTAATAAGAGCAAATATGGTATATTACCTGTTTTATACGGAGTAGCAAATGAACAAAATCTTAAAGAAAAAAATCTTAAATCCAACCGTTCAGCTTATGGTAGTGGACGCAAAGGCTATCGCCGCAAAGGCTGAACCCGGACAGTTTATAATCTTACGTGTTGACGAGGACGGCGAGCGCATACCGCTTACTATCGCGGATTACGACCGCGAGGGCGGAACTGTTACGATTATTTTCCAGATAGTCGGCGCCACTACTGAGAAGCTCTCCAAGCTTAATGAGGGCGACCTTATTCACGATTTTGTCGGCCCGCTTGGTAAGCCCACGGAAACGTCAGGTCTTAAAAAGGTAGCCGTTGTAGGCGGTGGCGTAGGCTGCGCTATCGCTTATCCCGTTGCCAAAAAGCTACACGAAAGCGGCGCAACCGTTCATTCAATCGTTGGCTTTCGAAGCAAGGAGCTTGTTATTCTTGAAGACGAATTCAGAAACGTAAGCGATAAGCTTGTGCTTATGAGCGACGACGGAACAGCCGGCGCTAAGGGACTCGTAACAGACGCATTAAAGGCGTTAATTGAAAGCGGCGAGACCTACGACGAGGTTATTACTATCGGTCCGCTTATTATGATGAAATTCGTATGCAAGCTAACTAAGGAATACGGAATAAAAACAACCGTAAGCATGAACCCAATTATGATAGACGGAACGGGTATGTGCGGCGGCTGTCGCTTAACGGTTGGCGGCGAGACCAAATTCGCATGTGTTGACGGCCCCGATTTTGACGGTCATCTCGTTGATTTTGACGAGGCTATGGCAAGAGGAGCTATGTATAAGCCGTATGAGCGCGAAGCGCACGCGCACGCCTGTAACCTGCTTAAAAAGGAGGCAAAGTAAATATGGCGAATATGTCCTTAAAGAAAAATGAAATGCCTTCGCAAGAGCCAAACGTAAGAAATAAGAATTTCGATGAGGTAGCACTCGGCTACACACCCGAAATGGCGATAGACGAGGCAAAGCGCTGTCTTAACTGTAAAAATAAGCCTTGCGTTAGCGGCTGCCCTGTAAGAATTGATATTCCCGAATTTATTAAATGCGTAGCAAACTGTGATTTTGAGGAAGCATACGCGGTGCTTAGCCGTTCAACCTCTCTACCCGCTGTCTGCGGCAGAGTTTGCCCGCAGGAATCACAGTGCGAGTCAAAATGTGTAAGAGGTATAAAGGGCGAGCCTGTCGCCATCGGACGTCTTGAGCGCTTCGTTGCCGACTACCATAATGCAAATTGCAAAACACTCCCCGAAAAGCCAAAAGCAAACGGACATAAGGTAGCCGTAATCGGCTCAGGCCCCGCAGGACTTGCCTGCGCAGGCGAGCTTGCCAAAAAAGGCTATGCCGTAACGGTTTTTGAGGCTCTGCACGTAGCGGGCGGAGTGCTTGTTTACGGAATTCCCGAATTCCGTCTGCCAAAGGCAATCGTTAAACGGGAAATAGACGGACTTAAAGCGCTCGGAGTTGAGATATCGACCAATACGGTTATAGGTAAAACCTTCTCTATTGATGAGCTTATGAGTGAGCAGGGCTTTGAGGCTGTATTTATCGGCTCAGGCGCAGGACTTCCCCGCTTTATGAATATTCCGGGTGAAAACCTTAAAGGCGTATACTCCGCAAACGAATTCCTCACAAGGATAAATCTTATGAAGGCTTACCGCGAGGATAGCTCAACGCCTATTCAGAAGCCTAAATCGGCGGCGATAGTCGGTGGCGGAAACGTCGCAATGGACGCGGCAAGGTGCGCTAAGCGCTTAGGCGCTGAAAACGTATATATCGTTTACCGTCGTTCCGAGGAGGAGCTTCCCGCAAGAGCTGAGGAGGTCGAGCACGCAAAGGAAGAAGGAATCATCTTCCGTACGCTTACAAATCCCCGTGAAATAATCGGTAACGAAAACGGCTTTGTTTCAAAGCTTATCTGCTCGGAAATGGAGCTTGGAGAGCCAGATGCTTCGGGCAGAAGAAAGCCTATTGAAAAGGTTGGCTCGACGGTTGAAATCGAATGTGATTGCGTTATAATGTCTATAGGCACATCTCCTAATCCGCTGATTAAGTCAACTACAAACGGTCTTGAAACCGAGCGACACGGCTGCATAGTTGCTGATGAAAACGGAAAGACGTCGATTGACGGAGTCTACGCCGGCGGAGACGCGGTTACGGGCGCGGCAACGGTTATTCTTGCGATGGGCGCGGGTAAGAACGCGGCAAAGGCAATTGACGAGTATATAATGTCTAAATAAATTAACGTAAAAAATCGTGCGGTTTTCCGCACGATTTTTAATTGCTGTATAACCAAAAACTTAAAAAATATTTCAGTTTTTTTCAAAAACCTCTTGACAAATCCAAATCATTATGATATCATTGTGATATCAAAGCATTGGAGGTAAAATGAAATGCAGGAAAAAATTTTAAACAACAAAAAGCACGGAATGCTTGCGCTTTTCGTAACGGCTATTCTCTACCTTGCCGCTATTGCGACGTTCGTATTAGGTATCGTCAGATTTGAAACGGTAGGCGACACCGATCCGCTGGCTATTGTCTTATTTGTTATCGGTATCGTTTACATGTGCGTAGGCTGGATTCCCTTCCTCGGTCTTAAAATACTTAAACCGCAGGAAGCGCTCGTGCTTACTCTTTTCGGTAAGTACATAGACACCATCAAGGGCGACGGCTTCTACTTTGTTAACCCCTTCTGTTCCGCGGTAAACCCTGCCGCAAAGACCAAGCTTAGCCAGAGCGCAGACGTCAGCACCACTCACTCTATAACCGAGGCTCTCAAGGGCGGAGCGACGGTTGAGGTTGAAAGCAAAAAGCTTTCGCTTAAAATTATGACGTTAAGCAACGCCAAGCAGAAGATTAACGACTGTCTCGGAAATCCTATTGAAATAGGTATAGCGGTAACATGGAAAATAACCGATACCGCAAAGGCTGTTTTTAACGTTGATAACTACAAGGAGTACCTCTCTCTTCAGTGCGACAGCGCGCTTCGTAACGTAGTACGTATCTATCCTTACGACGTTTCGCCAAACGTTGATACCACGGGAGACGGTCAGGCTGACGACGGAAGCCTTCGCGGCTCAAGCGAGCTTGTAGCGGAGCGTATAAGAAACGAAATAAGCGAGCGTGTCGCTGACGCGGGTATCGAGATAATCGAGGCTCGCATTACCTACCTCGCTTACGCAACCGAGATAGCCGCGGTTATGCTCCAAAGACAGCAGGCATCCGCTATAATTGACGCGAGAAAGATGATAGTTGACGGAGCTGTCGGCATGGTTGAAATGGCTCTTGAACGCTTAAAGGAGCATAACACCATTGAGCTTGACGAGGAAAGAAAGGCTCAGATGGTTTCAAATCTACTCGTAGTTCTTTGCGGCAACCGCGACGCGCAGCCCATCGTAAATTCCGGTTCGATATACTAATATGAACGATAACGCAAAGAAGCAGGTACCGCTTCGGCTGTCCCCTACTCTTTTTGCGGAGCTAACTCGGTGGGCTGAAGATGACTTTCGCTCGCTTAATTCACAGATAGAATATCTGCTGACCGAAGCGGTTAAAAAACGCAAAAAGAAGTTGAAATACTCAGAAAAAACCGAAATATAAAGTCATTAGCGAGGCAGCACTCTACTGCCTCGCTATTTAAATTAAAGAGCTTACAAAAAGAAGTCTTCTGTAAGCTCTTATTTTTAGTACGGTCTCTTTATATCGATGGTATACACTCCGTTATTTGAACGGGTTATATTATCACGTTTATTTACTGTACCGGAAGGGGTACAGGGGGGCGTACAGTTCTTGTCAAAGTTTGGGTTGGTAAGATAGAAATTCGTCTTACATTCAGCCTTATCCTGAGCTATTCCAAGCGCCTCAGCGAAGCGCTGATAGTGAACTACCTCTCTTGCGCGCAGGAATTTGAACGGCTCACGCACATCGGGGTCATCTACCAGACGGAGAATGTTGTCGTACATTGTGCGCGCCTTCATCTCGGCTGCAAGGTCCTCGTTTAAATCGGTAAAAATGTCGCCCTTACTCTGAAGGAATGCCGCTGTAAACGGTGTTCCGGAAGCGCCCTGAGGATAGATACCCGCGGTGTGATCGACGAAGTAGGTATCAAAGCCGCTTTCCTTTATCTGACATTCACTGAGGTTTCTCGTAAGCTGATAAAGTATACTTGATACTATCTCGACGTGAGCAAGCTCGCTCGTTCCATAATGATATCAGTCATAAAAATCGCAAAAATACTAATAAATATCCCCCCGTGAAACGGGGGGTATTTCAGTTTCGGGCATAGCCCTAATACTACTGGCTGCGCACAAGTGCGCTGTTTATTGGCCTGCCAGCCATGCAATTGTTACTTGCTACCCGTAAACGGGTTCGCCAAAAAGCCTCCCTTCGGAGGGAGGTGGCACGACGCAAGGAGTGACGGAGGGAGAGTGCGTGTACCTCAAAGTTTGATAAAAATCCAAGGTTGCGCAGGCTCCTCCACCGCTTTGCGGAGCCCCCTCTCGGAGGGAGCCTTTGACACAAAAACATTCTACGCTGAATTTTTATTTGCTCTCTGCTCATCGGCAAAGCCTTTATGGAACCCCGCCACTATGGCGGGGTTTTTGTTAGACAAAAAAGGAAGCCGCATTACGCGACTTCCTTTTTCACTTCTTCCACCGGCACTCTCTCCGCCCACTTAATGAACTGCTCCATTAAATCTATCTGATTATTTTTATAGTCTACGGTATCAACAGTAATGTTTTCAAAGCCGTCTCGGTACCCGGCAAAGCCATTGAGTACAACAAACAGAACTTTAAATGCTGTCGCCGCTATCGTCGCAAAGCTCGGATTTAATAGCACCTCAAACGCAACAGCGCTTATGAGCGCCGAATTTATAAAGAGCTTACCCAGTTTGAAGCCTGATTTAACGTTGCGCTTCTGTGTCGGTGTAGCGCGAGGCTTTGTCCTGCGCTTCTTGCTGCTCTCACGCTGCATAATCATGTCAGCATTTAGAGATATTGGTTTAATGCCGTTAGCCTCAATGATAGCCGCCTTCTGTTGCTCTGATAGATTTTCGGCTTTCATAACGTCAGCCTCATCCGTTGCTATAAACGGCTCGTACGTACTATACGATACTCCGCTTGCCGCAAGAACCGATGAACGAGCGCTTTTCAGCTCCTCGCCTATGTACCAGATGCAGAAATCGTTCATTCGGTAATCTATACTTGAATCAACGATTTTCTTTTTTAACTCATCGTATTTTTTGCGAACATTAATAAAACCGTCATCAAGCTTACCGGCTTTAATACCACTGTCAAGCTGGTTGATATACATTGCGTAGTTGCAAAACAACAGCACAAAGAAATTCGTTCCGAGCTTCAGCCAGGCATTAAAATCCGTCAAATGAATGTCTGCAAGCATAACAACGATAACGACGAGGATTATAAAAGCGCTTACGAGCGTTCCTGCGTTACCGATAATGCTCTTACTGCCGGAGCTGTTCTGCGCCGTACCAGACGTTCTATTTTCAGCCTTGGGCGTATTATTAATAGGTAACTTATCCATTTACCTCACTCCTTCTTCTCTATCCGTTCCCCGACCTTGTATACTGCTGCGCCGGCTCCGTTAGATATTGCGCCGAATACGGCAATAACAACAGCCTGGTCTATGATAGTGTTTATTGCTATCAGGATACCGGCAAGACATGTCCAAACCATCCACGCCGCAGGAGATGATACGCGGTTTTTAAGCACTCTCAGCGCCGGGATAATCGACAGTAACGCAAATACCACCGCTATGCCTGAAACGGTTGTCTCAGCCGATTTTTCTACCCACAGGGGAAAATATGAAAGCGTTACCGCAAGCGGTACGCCTACGTCAAGCGCAAGCGCACCGCCTTTAATAAGCTTTCCTTTTGTCTTGTTAGTCATCAGACCGCCTCCTCATCAGAGGCGGCTTTTTCCGTTCCTGCCGCTAGTAAGCCCTTGGACGCTGTAACGAGCGCCGCAAGCTGCTCGTCATTTGATATTGCGTTCATAGCATTGGCGTAGGTCATATTAACAACGTCCTTCACGCCCTGCGGAAGATTCTTGCTGTTCGGATACACCCTCGAAAGTATCTCAAGTATCGCCGTATTCGTAACCATTACCGCGGCGAGCTGTTTATCTCTCTCGGTATCAGACTGCTTTACCTTTTCAAAATCGCTCTTAAAGGCATTATAACCGTCTATCATTGTATTAACTACGCCTACAACTCCGCTTTGAGAATCCGCTACGCTTATGCTGTTAGCGCTTGCCGATGTAACGTCGGTCTTAAGATTATTGGTCTTTTTCTTGATAATCCAAAGCAAAATGAACATCACGGCCGAGAACGCTATTTCAAGCACTGTGTCCTTGTTCTTTACAACGTATTCCCATAGCCTACTGAATACGTTAGGAGCTTCGGGCGCAGGCTGCTCCTCGTAAACGATAGCATCACCGATAATTTTATAATTTTCAAACACCTTATCATCTACCAATAGCGTTATGTACTCCCCGTTTAGCGTATATGTTCCTAACATAGAACCATCTTGCGAAATCTGTACATAAAACCGAGTTTCGTCCAGTATCTTTACTTCACAGACATTCCCCCCCTCGTCAGTAAGCGTAAACGTCCTTCCGATGATACTTTCCCCCTCAGCAAACACCGCCACCGTGAGCAGACAGACCATCATAAATGCCATTATAATTGATATTATTCTTTTCATTTGTTTTTTCTCCTTACTATATAATATCGTAGCCTTCGAGGATGCCCTCAAACTTTTTTGTCATATCCGCGAGCTGTTGTCTTATAGCCGCATTTTCTTCCCTTATCTCATGATTTTCGCAAACAAGACGAACAAAAGCAGCTTCTAAATCCAAGTGATTAGGTAAAACGGTAGCAAAACCGCTGTTATCCTTATTGGTAATCAAAAGTTCCTCGCATTTCCATTTCGTTATCGAATGATTTGTTAGCGCTACCGTGAGCTTTACAACACCATCAAGGTTATCTATTGGAAGCGAAACCTGACTTTCTTTTACACGCCTGTTATCGTATTTACCATCCGCAAAATTAAAGATAACCAAAGCGTTTTCTGGGGCTCCCTCAAACTCAATCGGTATAACCGTTTTAGTCTTAAACGGCTGACGGGTGATAATAACACCCGTTCCGTTGTCAAGAAGCTTTATCTTCATTTACATCCTTCCTCCCAATTATAAAGACTGACGGTAAGCTTTTCTTTCGTCAGCGGAGGTATCCTCTATCTCCGTCCAACCGTCAGCGCTTTCAACGTCTTTGCAACGTGTCGTAACGTTTCCGTCAGTTAAAACCTTACCCTCGTCCGCAATAAGACGGATAAGCTCGGTGTATTCACACTCAGGCTTGTCAGGACTTACGGTTATACCGCCGTCCTCTCTTTTAAATCTGTATAATGGTTTAAGAGTCATTTATTTATACCTCGCTATTATAATGAATTGTTGCGTTATCTGCTCCCCAAGGCGCGTTTGCTACCTCGCCCTCGCTCCACGGAACGTAGATATCGGTGAGGTTAGAACAATAAGTAAAAACACCGTCATATTGACAATCAATAGTAGTAGGAGTTCCTTTAAAAGTTACTGTTTTAAGATTTGGACAGGCAAAGAGCATTGCATCTCCAACATAATCAACACTATCGGGAATAACTATTTCTGTAATCAGAATTTCTTGAAAAGCCATATATTCAATTCTTGTAATACTATCGGGTAAAATCAAACCACCCGATATAGAACAATACATAAAAGCTGCCTCTCCGATATCCGTAACACTATTGCCTATAAAGACAACTGTTGTAAGACTAGAACAGTTACCAAACGCATAGTCACCAATTTCTCTTACACTGTTTGATATAATAACACTTTTAATATTTGCTGTATTACCACCGTACTCAGGAGGCGTATAATCTCCAAATGCTAAATCATCAATGCGTATAACGGGCTTACCGTTATAGGTTGAGGGGATTACAATGTCAGTTACCTCAAAGCCGTCTTTTAATCCCGTTACCTCGTAACCGTCCTCGTATTCAGCATATTCTAAATAGTCAATAATTCCGATATTGCCACTAACTCCACCGCCACCGACTTCAATAAGGTTAACCGCTTCTGTCATCAGCGGAACGGTGAGAGTACCTGTATCGCCCGTCTTTGCTCGGATAGCGTCAGCAAGAGCCGTAAGCTCTGATACCTTTTCAAGTGCATATCTGTCTAATGCTGAAAAGTCTATAGCCATCAGTAAGCACCCCCTACCGTTATTTCTGTTGCAACAAGTGAACCGTCATCACTAACAGTTATAAACTTGCCACTATCGGAAGCAGTAAACTTTGGTATTCTGTCGTCTACGTATTTTTCCGTCGCTGCACCAACCTCGTCTGCCGTGTATGTAGGTTTTTCAGGCTGCTTTGCCCAATCTGCAATATCAGTCTCGTCAAGCTTTTCAGAAAGCGCGTTGTTGACTGCCTCGGTTGTAGGAGGTGTAAGGAGCTGCCCCTCCGAAGCGCTTGCGATGTCTGTAGTCCAAGTCGGATTAAGAAGATTAGAAGCTGAAATACTTAACTCCTCGCCGTTCCTCAACGTTAAAACAAGTGTCTCGTTCTCACTGTCAAATTTTCCACTTTTAACTATCGACTCAATCGGTAAATCAATAGTCTCTCCTGCTGTATTCCCATCAAGATATTTAAATGTCAGTTTACCGTTTTCTGAGTTCCATTCTGGTTTACCGATAGCAGTACCCTTTATCTCGGCATAAGCTTTCTGCCTTGTTTCCTCGGCACTCTGCCTTGCTGTCTCGTTACTCTGCCTTATAGTCTCGGCACTCTGCCTTGCTGTCTCGTTACTCTGCCTTGCTGTCTCGTTACTCTGCCTTATAGTCTCGGCATTCTGCCTTGTTTCC
>JAFVUF010000003.1 GCA_017502875.1 Clostridia bacterium
GTTATCGGAAACGATAAGATAACCTGGCTTGACGGCAAGACCTCTCTCGGTGATAAGGAAATGCTCGTTTCCTCCGAAATACTTAGCCAGGCGATGAATAAATCATCGGTAAACAAGTATGACACTCTTGTCGCCGCGCTTCAGCAGACCGGCTTCTACGATGATAATTATAAGAACGATTTTAATACCTTGATTGAGAGGATAGCAAAGAGAGTTTATGCTAAGCAAATCGTTGAAGCAGGCGGCGAGCGTCTTGAAAAAGCAAAAGCCGAGCATTGGCAAAGCAATCCTACCGATCCTCAAATGATAGAGTTCATCGCGGACAATCTCCCCTATTCGCCTAATACTGATACTGAAAATTGGCGCTACGGTCTCAAAACGCAATATGAGGTTATAGGAGCTATGTATAAGGAGCTGATTAATACCGTTTACGGTATTGACGTTTCCGTAGCATATCCTGATTTCAGCGACCGAATAGCATATAGCGCATTTTACAGCCATTTCTACGCCTCCGAGGACAAGGACGGGAATATGAGCTTTACGGTTTCCGCAAATACTCTTGTCAGCGTTTACGCAAGGCTCTACGCATACAACCTTATCTATGCTCCGACAAGTACCATTCATAACGATAGAAGCTTCGTAGAAACTATCGTTAAAAATAATTACGGAATAGACGTTGACGATTATTTTGATGACGAGCAATACGATGACGCAAGAAGACGTCAGGAGTCCGCTAATGCATACTCAAATTATCTTTCTAATCAGTACAACAACTCAACCTACGGCGACGTAAGCTATTCTGATATTTTCGCGCTCGCTATGCCTGCCTATTTTGAGCTTTCCGGTATTACCTACTCCGAGCTTCTTTCCGGCTACTATATCTCTACCTCTACTTGGGAGGACGGCAACGAGGTAACTAAGGATTACAGAGATTATAAGATCGTAGGCTTCTTTGAGAGAACCGAAATGACCGGAGGTCTCATTATCTCCGATACCTTCTATAACGCTTGGTGTGAATACAGAGATGAGGAAGGCTATTACTACTACAAGTACGCTCCTCACGAGCAGGGCATTTACGCCTTCGCTATCGCTCCTATGGGAACGGACACCGATTTCATTCGTAAGCTCGTTGAGATGAGCTACGATGAAAACGAGAATATTCGCTTTGAGCTTCAGAATCAGGTTATGGACACGCTTGATATGTTCAACGAATTTATTGAGACGGGCGCGACAATATTCATCTTCGTCGGTCTTGGCTTTGCTGTCTTTGCTTCTCTTATGATGATGAACTTCATCAGCACCTCTATCTCCTATAAGAGACGCGAAATCGGTATTCTCCGCGCAGTCGGCGCGCGTTCCTCGGACGTTTTCAAGATATTCTTCTCCGAGGCGCTCATTATAGCTCTTATCAACTACGTTCTCTCCATTGTTGCTACGATTTCCGCGGTCAAGGTGCTTAACTACTTCGTCCGTCAGGAAGGACTTAACGTAACGCTTCTTAACTTCGGTATAAGACAGATAGTCCTTATGCTAGCTATAAGCATATTCGTCGCTGCTCTGGCAAGCTTCCTCCCGGTATGGAATATCGCGAGACGTAAGCCTGTTGACGCTATAAAGAATACGTAATTTAACCCCTTTTAAGCAAAATCAAGATAACCTAAAAAGCCGAAGCAAAAACTTCGGCTTTTTAAATGCAAATTTTAACAAAAAAGGTTGACTTTTCTTAACTAATATGGTATATTATTCTTAACAATAAATCCCCACTAAAAAGGAGAAACAGTTATGATACCTGCAATTCCCGAAATTATTAACAAAGAAAAATACGGCGACTTTGACCTTCCCCGCGAAAAGCTCGAATATGCTCTTAACGAGGCTATAAAGAAGATCGACTTCGCTATTCCTACATTTACCGATAAATTCCCGGAGCATTCAAGCGTAAACAACGTTTACGAAGCCGTTGATAACGATGCCGGCTGGAACACAGGCTTCTGGACAGGAATACTTTGGCACGCATATGAGATGACGGGCAACGAGAAGTATAAGGAGGTTGCGCTACACCATATCCCCTCCTTCTATGAGAGAATAGACAAGAAGCTCGGCACTGACACTCACGATATGGGATTCCTTTATATTCCCTCCTGCGTCGCAGCTTACAAGCTGACAGGAAACGAGCTTGCAAAGAAATCCGCTATTATGGCTGCTGATCACCTCATTACCCGTTACCACGAGAAAGGCAAGTTTATTCAGGCTTGGGGCAAAACCGGTGATCCGGAGGATTACCGCCTTATCGTTGACTGTCTGCTCAATATTCCGCTTCTCCATTGGGCTACCGAGGTAACAGGCGATCCTAAGTACCGCGAAATCGCTTTGAAGCATTTCGACACCACAATAGAGGTATGCTGCCGTGAGGATGCGAGCACCTACCATACCTATTTCTTCGATTTAGAAACCGGAGCTCCTAAGAAGGGTGTTACTGCTCAGGGTGCAAGCGATGACTCCGCATGGGCAAGAGGTCAGGCGTGGGGTATTTACGGTCCTCTGCTCACTTATATCTACGAGAAAAATGAAAAGGCGATGAGTGTATTTAAAGCTACCGCCAGCTACTATCTGAACTATCTCCCCAAGGACTACGTAGCATACTGGGATCTTATATTTACCGACGGAGACAACGAGCCTCGCGACTCCTCATCAGGCGCCATCTGCGTCTGCGGTTTACTTGAGGGTATCAAGTATATGGACGAAAATGATCCTCTCCGTAAGATTTTCGTAAACGCTACCAAGAGAATAATGAATTCTCTTATCGACAACTATCTCACAAAGGATATTCCCGAGTCTAACGGTCTGCTTGTACGCGCGACTTACAGCAAGCCCGGCGACACAGGCGTTGATGAAATGAATATCTGGGGCGACTACTTCTATATGGAAGCTATCCACAGAATGCTCGATCCCGATTGGAAGCTTTACTGGTAAGCTTTGTTACAAAAAAGAGTTTATATCAACAATTATTTTACATAATCAAAATATGGCACAGCCGTTTGGATTTCCTTTCGGCTGTGCTTTTAACATTGGTATAGAGTTATTAATAAATCTTAATAACATTTTGCTAAAAAGGTATTGCAAAAACCAAAAATATATGTTATAATAGCAGAGCGATTGAGGCCTGTTAGTCAAGCGGCTAAGACGTCGCCCTCTCACGGCGAAGGCAGGGGTTCGATTCCCCTACGGGTCACCAAAACAAAAAGGACACCATACGGTGTCCTTTTTGTTTTGCCGGCTCGTTTGAACGAGCCCCGTAACGCAGTTACTGGGGGTTCGTATTAAGGCAAAGCGCTGCTTTGCCGTCAATCTTCGTCCTCGTATCCTTGGTTGCCACTTTCTCATTGTTCATTGAGGACGAAATTCCCCGTAATACCAAAAGGGTTGCTCATTATACATTAAGATATTCCTCCGCGAAGTGCGCCGCCGTTGCTCCGTCAGAAACCGCTGTTACAACCTGACGCAACGACTTCGTTCTTACGTCTCCCGCGGCGAAAACTCCGCTTACGTTAGTTTTGGTGGTCTCGTCAGCTATGACGTATCCGTTTTCATCAAGCTTAAGCTCGTCAAAGAGCTTGGTCGCCGGGTCTCTGCCTATGCTTACAAACAGACCGTCAATTTGTATCTCTCTTTCCTCTCCTCTGATACTGTCCTTTACCTTTATCGCTTTGAGTCCGTCATTTAATACAAGCTCGGAAATTACGCTGTTTTTGACAAGCTCCACGTTTGTTGCTTTCATAAGCGCGTCAAGGTATATCTTGGTCGCTTTGAATGAATCTCTGCGGTGAATTAAAATTACCTTTTTTGCTAAATTCGATAGATACAGAGCGTCTGAGACTGCCGTATTGCCTCCGCCAACAACAGCCACCGTTTTATCTTTATAGAAGCGTCCGTCGCAGTGAGCGCAGTAATGTACTCCTCTGCCTGTAAGCTCCTTTTCTCCTGTAATCCCAAGCTTCCTCGGATTTGCGCCTGTCGCTACAATGACGCTTTTGGCAAGGATTTCAGAGCTGTCCGTTATTATCCTCTTAGGTTCATTTTTAAGCTCAGCCTTAATAACCTCCCCGTACTCCGTCCTCGCGCCAAAGCGCTCCGCGCCCGCTTGCATCTTCATGCCGAGAAGGTATCCTTCTATTCCCTCGTCGTATCCGGGGTAATTATCTATCACGTCAGTTATAACCATTTGTCCGCCTATCGACATTCTTTCGATAATCACTGTATCAAGTCCAGCTCTTGCGGAGTATAGCGCCGCTGTGTATCCTGCGGGACCTCCGCCGATTATTGCTACGTCGTGTATTTTATCCATACTTACCTCCGTTTTTTATTCTTTACAATCCTATTATACACGTATTTTTTACGTTTTTCAGTGACTTTATCACAAAATGGGCTGTTGCGAACGCAACAGCCCATTAACATGTACTATACTTTGCCGCTTTTAATTGTTCACGCTTGCCCAATCGGAAAGAAATTTTTCAATTCCCTTATCGGTCAGTGGGTGCTTAGTCATATCCACGAACACCTTATAGGGCACGGTTGCGATATCGCAACCCGCAGCTGCCACCTGAATTACATGCAAAGGGTTTCTAATAGATGCCGCGATAATCTCTGTCTTTATTCCCTGCTTTTTAAAAATATTCGAAATTTCGGAAATCAGATCCACGCCGCAGAAGCCAATGTCGTCCAAGCGTCCTACAAAAGGACTGACGTAAGTGGCGCCGGCGACTGCCGCCAAAAGCGCCTGCCCTGCTGAGAAAATCAGTGTAACATTGGTCTTCATGCCGAGAGCTGAAAGTCGCTTCACTGCCTTCAATCCTTCCACACACATGGGGATTTTAATAACAAGATTGGGATTTCCAATGGCATTGTAAAGCTCCTTCGCTTCCTCAACCATCTTATCCGCCTCCAAAGAAATCACCTCAGCGCTAATCGGGCCGTCCACAACGGTTCCGATTTCCTTGACGGTTTCTACAAAATCCCGTCCTTCCTTGGCGATCAGCGAGGGATTGGTGGTAACACCCGAAACGATTCCCATATCCGCCGCTTTCTTAATATCATCTACATTTGCCGTATCAATAAAAAATTTCATTTCCAATACACCTACTTTTTGTCTTGACATTTTCAAAAATTCTGATATAATTATAACATCATGCGCATTTAAACACAATACATGGTGATATTTTAGATAAATACGCAATATTTTTTAACATTTGAGCAAAAAAGGAGCAAAATGAGCATTACAAAACGTCAGGAAGAAATTCTTGAGCATCTAAACGAGCATATTTTTTTAACGGTCGAACGGCTCGCAGAGCTGACATTCACCTCCGCCTCCAGTATCCGAAGAGATCTTTCTACACTTCAAAATCTTTCCTTAATCAAGCGCACACACGGCGGCGCGTCTATTTTCAATGCCGTAAATCAAGCCATTCCACTGAATAGCCGTATGTCGAAAAACATTACGGAAAAACAGCGGATAGCAAAAAAGGCCGCCTCACTCTTGCGCGACGGGCAGTCAGTTATGTTGGACGGCTCCTCCACAGCAGGTTTTCTCGTTCCATATATAGCCAAGCACAAGGATATGATTTTATTCACCAACAATATGCACACCGCCATCAATGCGGTAAATTACGGCATTACCACACATTGCATCGGTGGATTTTCGGTAGATCACTCAGCCGTCCTTTCGGGGACACAGGCATATCGGACTATTTCCGAGATATATCCCGATATCCTTTTCTTTTCCTCAAAGAGTCTAAGCAGAAGCGGTGTCATTTCCGACCCCATACAAGAGGAAAACTATATTCGCTCTCTTATGCTGGAGAATGCAAAATGCTCCGTTTTCCTTTGCGATAGCGAAAAATTCGACTCGGAGGCTCTTTACGGATTGACGACCTTAGAAAATATTGATGTCTGCGTATTCGATAAGCCATATCCGGAATTGAGGACACGGTGTCGGATTCTGGATTGATACAAACGGAATTGTCGGGAAAATTAAAGAAATCCTGAGCTTTAGACCTTATTGGATTATCAAATACATACAAAATGAACGAGGTACAGAGTAACATCCGTACCTCGTTCATCTATATTTTTCTTCTGCGTAAACGTAGCAGGCGCCTCTTTATCAGTAAGTTGACTGCTCTATCGCAGGTCGCCTTTTGGTTGCCTTTTTACGTATTATTTCCAAGTAAAATCGCCTGAAAGCAGGATTACCTTATCCTTGCCAACCGTTAGCACGCCGCTTTGCAGATGCGCGAGCCTTTCTGTTCCGTCCTCAAGCTCTATCTTGCAGTCGCATGGCTTTACGTGTGTAACAAATGGGATATGTCCTGCCATAACCGCAAGCTCACCCTCGGTTCCGCGTACACAAAGATTTACCGCGTTTCCGCAAAACACATCGCCCTCAGGCGAGGATATTCTCAGCAAATAGGATTTCATCTTGCCACCTTCTTCGCCTTCTCTACCGCTTCGTCTATCGTTCCTACGTACAGAAAGGCGGATTCGGGAAGGTCGTCGTGCTTACCCTCGATAATTTCCTTAAATCCACGCACGGTCTCGGAAAGCGGAACGTAAGTTCCGGGGATACCCGTAAACTTTTCGGAAACGTCAAACGGCTGGGAAAGGAATCTCTGTATCTTTCTCGCTCTTTGCACGAGAAGCTTATCCTCGTCCGACAGCTCATCCATACCCATTATGGCGATTATATCCATAAGCTCCTGATATCTTTGAAGTATGCGCTGAACCTCACGGGCAACGTTATAATGCTCCTCGCCGAGTATGTCCGGCGAAAGAATACGGCTGGTTGATTCAAGAGGATCAACCGCCGGATAGATACCCTGAGATGCTATTCCTCTCGACAGAACCGTCGTCGCGTCAAGGTGAGCAAACGTCGTGGCAGGGGCTGGGTCGGTAAGGTCGTCCGCCGGAACGTAGACAGCCTGAATGGACGTGATAGAACCCTTTTTGGTAGAGGTAATGCGCTCCTGTAAATCTCCCATTTCAGTAGCGAGAGTCGGCTGATATCCAACCGCGCTCGGCATACGTCCGAGCAGAGCAGATACCTCGCTTCCCGCCTGTGTGAAACGGAAAATGTTGTCTATAAATAAAAGCACGTCCTGATTTTCTTCATCTCTGAAATATTCCGCCATCGTAAGTCCCGAAAGCGCAACTCTCATTCTCGCTCCGGGCGGCTCGTTCATCTGTCCGTATACAAGCGTGGTGTTAGCAAGAACTCCCGATTCCTTCATTTCGTTATAAAGGTCGTTACCCTCACGGGTACGCTCGCCGACACCCGTAAACACGGAAAGTCCTCCGTGCTGCTTCGCGACGTTATTGATAAGCTCCATTATAAGCACGGTCTTACCTACTCCCGCGCCGCCGAAAAGACCAATCTTTCCGCCCTTGGAATAAGGACAGATAAGGTCTATTACCTTTATTCCCGTTTCAAGCACCTCTGTTGAGGTGGAAAGCTCGCTATAACTCGGCGCTGCTCTGTGGATATTCCAATGCTCAACGCCGTTATCAAACGGGGCGTTATCTACCACGTCTCCGAGAACGTTAAATATTCTTCCAAGCGTTGTTCGTCCGACAGGTACGCTGATTGTGCTCCCCGTATCTGTTACGGGGGTTCCGCGTTTAAGTCCGTCGGTTGACGACATCGCTATGCAACGCACTATGTTATCTCCAATGTGCTGAGCCACCTCGACTGTCAGTGTTTTTTCTCCGTTCTGCATAGTCAAAGCGTTATATATGGAAGGAAGAAATCCTTCTTCGAAGGTTACGTCAACAACAGGTCCCATAACCTGTGAAACGGTTCCTTTTGCTACATCAGACATTTTTTATTCTCCTTTCTCAAATTATACGCCGCTTCCCGCAACGATCTCTGTTATCTCCTGAGTTATTGCGCCCTGTCTGGCTCTGTTGTATTCAAGACCGAGGCGGTCTATCATTTCCTGAGCGTTCTTGCCAGCGCTGTCCATCGCTACACGGCGCGCCGCAACCTCACAGGCAAAGCTTTCCTTTACGCAAGAGATTATCATACCCGCTATATACTGAGGAATGACCGCGTCAAGCACGGTAAGCTCATCGGGCTCAAAAACGGCGTTGCTTGATTTTTCGCCGCCGTTCTGCGATAGCGGCAGAAGCCAATTCACGTACGCCTCCTGGGACATAAGTGAATTATATTTTGAGCATACTATTCCGAATTTGTCGAACTTGCCCTCTTTAAAATCACGGCAAACGCCGTCGGCTATCTCCCTTGCTCTTTCATAAGGGAAATTCTCCGCGTACTCGATAACCTCTCCGAAGCGCTCACACGCTCTTTTACCGATAGGGATTATCTTAGCGCTCGGATATTCTCTGAGCAGACGGAAAATATTGGCGTTATACCCTCCCGCAAGTCCACGGTCTCCCGCTATAACAACAAGGCACAGCCTATCTCCCGTACGCTTTGACATATACTGAGTTTTTTTGCACTCTTCATAAGCTGTAAGAAGCGAAACTGTTTCCAAAAGCGCGCTCGCGTACTCTTTTCCCTTATTCATCGAATCGGTAGCTCTGCGTATCTTCGACGACGCCACAAGCCCCATTGCTTTCGTAAGGTGAAGCGTGGAATCTACGCTCTTTATACGCACCCGCAGTTGTTTGATATCAGCGCCCATTTCCCTACCTCTTCATCTCTTGCAGCGCTTTTTTAAGCTCTTCTATATCCTCGTCGCTCCAGCTTCCGCCCTCAACACGCGTAAGGAAATCAGAATATTTATTTTCCATAAGCTCGTAAAGTCTGCTCTCGTAACGCTTTACGTCCTTTACGGGAGTGTCGTTTAAATATCCGTTGATAACGGCGTAAACGATTGCCACCTGACAGCCTACTCTCACAGGAGAATTCCTTCCCTGTTTAAGCACCTCGACTATGCGTTCACCGAGAGCGAGTCTTGCCTTGGTATCCGCGTCAAGATCGCTTCCGAACTGAGCAAACGCCTGAAGCTCACGGTACTGCGAATAAAGCAGCTTCAGCTCACCCGAAACCTTCTTCATTCCTTTAAGCTGCGCCGATCCTCCGACACGGCTTACCGAAATACCGGGGTTTATCGCCGGCATAACGCCCGCGTGGAAAAGCTCTGTTTCAAGGAATATCTGACCGTCGGTAATGGATATTACGTTAGTCGGAATGTATGCGGAAACGTCGCCCGCCTGCGTTTCTATCAACGGAAGCGCCGTAATTGAGCCTCCGCCGTACTCGGGAGCCACGCACGCGGCTCGCTCAAGCAGCCTTGAATGTAGATAGAAAACGTCTCCGGGGTACGCCTCACGTCCCGGAGGACGTCTGATAAGAAGCGAAAGCGCGCGGTAAGCGACGGCGTGCTTGGAAAGATCGTCGTATATTATCAGCACGTCCTTTCCCTGCTCACGGAAATACTCCGCCATAGCGCAGCCCGAATATGGAGCTACGTACTGAAGCGGCGCGGACTCCGATGCCGAAGCGGATACTATAATGGTATACTCCATCGCTCCGTTTGCGGCAAGCTCGTTTGCTATCTGTACTACGGAGCTATTCTTCTGACCTATCGCTACGTATATGCAGATAACGTTTGAATTCTTCTGGTTTATTATAGTGTCGATAGCGATTTCCGTTTTACCTGTCTGTCTGTCGCCGATGATAAGCTCACGCTGACCTCTGCCTATCGGTATCATACTGTCGATAGCTTTGATTCCCGTCTGAAGCGGAACGGAAACGCTTTTTCTTTCGATTATACCCGGAGCCTCGGATTCTATCGGACGGGTAATATCGGTTACGATAGGGCCCTTTCCGTCAATAGGCTCTCCGAGCGCGTTGACTACTCTGCCGAGCATTGCCTCTCCTACGGGTATAGACAATACCTTACCTGTTCTTTTTACAGAGGTACCCTCTTTGATACTGTTATTATTGGAAAGCAATGCTACCGAAACCGTCTCGGTCTCCAGATTCTGAGCCATACCAAAGCTTCCGTCCTCAAATTCCAGAAGCTCGCTCGCCATACAGTCGCGAAGCCCGTAGACACGCGCGATACCGTCTCCGACAAGGATAACGGTTCCGGTCTCCTTCATCTCTATTTTTGCCTTGTAGTTCTTTATCTGTTCTTTAATTACGTTACTGATTTCTTCCGGTCTTGTGCTCATGTATTCATCACTTCCTTTACATCATATAAGCGATGGCGTAAACTGCCGTCCATTATCCTGCCGTCAATCTCAACTATCAAGCCGCCCAGCAAGGACGAGTCAACGAAATACTCCGCCTGAACCCTTCCCTTATTCATAAGCTCAAGCTTTTCAATTAATTTTCGCTTTTCCTCTGACGTAAGCTCCACGGCGCTTGTTATAACCGCGTTAGCAACGCGCTCGGACTCGTCAAGAAGCGCTTTGTATACATCTACTGACTCCGTAAAGCATGAAATTCTTCCCTTCTCGCACATAAGCTTTAAATACGAAAGAACGTGCTCGGGAACAGTATCCGCAAAAGCCGCCTCGATGGCGTTAAGTCGCTCCTCTAAGCTTATGCTCGGAGAGCTTAGCATATCCGCATACCGCGGATTTTCAAGGAACACATTTTTTACTCTGTCCAAGGCTTGAGCATATTTTTTTTGTTCATGCTCCTCGCAAGCGAGCATAAAAAGCGCGGCTCCGTACTCTTTACTTATTTCAGTCATTTCCGTCACCTATTTTTTCAATAAAGGAATCAATAAGCTTCCGATGATCCTCGGTATTAATCTCGCGCTCAAGCATTTTCTCGGTAAGAGCGCCTGAGACCTCAACGATTTCACGCTTGATGCCGTCAGTCGCCTTGCGGCGCTCAAGCTCAGCCTCGCTCTGCGCTGTACGGACAATACTGTCGGCGCGCTCCTTTGCCTCGGCAACTATCTTATCGCCGCGATTTTTGGCGTTATCGGTAGCCTCCTGCAAAATAGCGTCAGCCTCGGCGTTAGCCGTAGAAAGCTTATTTTCCCACTCCTCGCGGCTATCGATAGCCTGCTTCTCCGCTTCCGCAGCCGATGCGTACTGATCATCAATTTCCTTCTGGCGCTGCTCTATCATTCTCTTTACAGGCTTGAAAAGAAACTTTTTTACGATGACAAACAAAATCGCAAGATTGGCAAGAGAAATCAATATCTGCCATAGATTGACAGAAATGATGTCCAACGTTTGCATATCTTTTCTCCTTACATCAAGCCTATCGCCTTGAGAAGAACGTTTACGAGTATATTAGGCGCAACAAAGATAAGAAGTATCGCGATAACGAGCGAATAAATACCCGTAGTTTCCGAAATAGCGCAGCCCATGATCATCGTCGAGGTTACAGCGCCCTTGCTTTCGGGCTGACGTCCGATAGCTTCACAAGCCTTAGATACCGCGTTACCTTCTCCAATACCGGGTCCGATAGCTCCGATACCCATACAAATACCCGCGCCAAGAGCGCAGCAGCCTAAAATAATTCCGATTGCGAGTTCCATAGTTGTTTCCTCCGAATTTTTATTTATGTTTTTAATTTATTTGTTTTTGTTTTTTCTTTTCGAGCTTCTTTTTTCTTCTCTCCTCATACAGCTCCTGAGGGAAGCCGCCCGATATGTTCAGCATGGTTAGCATAGCGAATATGTATGCCTGCATACAGCCGCTGAAAACGTCAAAGTACGCTGAAAGAATGGCGGGTATACCTATCTGCAAGAACGGTATTTCTCCGAGCGCTCCCGGCAGCCAACCGAGAAGCAGTGAGGAAAGTCCCTGCAAAGCAGAGGCTACCAGCACCGCGATAACAGAGCCTGACAGGACGTTTCCGTAATGACGGAACGCCATTGAAATCGGCGTCGCTACCTCTCCTAAGACGTTAAGCGGTGTCATTATAAATATCGGCTCGGTAAAGCTCTTTAAATAGCTTCCGACTCCGCCTTTTAGCTTATAGTAGGTGATGAGAGCAAACACAAGTATCGCCCAACCGCCCACAATATTTATGTCCGACGTCGGCGGATACAGTCCCAAAAGACTCAGTAGGCTTGAAAACGCCGAAATAGCGATTATCGACGCGATAAAGGGCGCATACCCCGAAAAGAAATCTCCCATCGAGTCCTTTACCATTGACTCCGTCTTCTGCACTATCCATTCGGCAAGCAGCTGACGTCTAGTGCCGCCTTTAACGCTTATGCCGTGAGTCATATAAAGACACAGACCGAGTATTGAAATAATTACTGCCCATGAGTTTATCTGCGCTGACGTGATGTATAGGTCCTGCAAGGGCATCGGCACCGTCAGATATATCTGCGCGCCCGTTATGGATATGCCCTCGGATTGCGGCGTTGTCAGCACCTTCAATACCATAACGCTCAATAGCGGAATAACCGTCATCAAGATAAGCAGTATGTCCACCGCCGCAAAATGGCGGCTTTTGGTTCTCATTTTATAATCACCTCCTTAAAAGCCATTCGTTTTTTTAGGACTGCTTTTTATCGAAAAGCGTCCGAAAGCAAATAGCTAATCGCGGGAAAAACACGGGAATAACGACAGTCCACGTGCTAAAGCACGGGAGTACTACTCCGATTATCACCACGACGGTTAGAAACAAAAATCTATAAGTTCTTGAAAGCTTCAGGGCGTTCTTCGCGTCCTTCTCCTCTTTTTCGAGGGCGTTCTGAACGCCAAGTCCCATCAAAAAGAAATTCAGGATAACGGCAGCTCCGCTTAACACGTTACCTAAAATAACCGTATAATCCCATTTATTTATAATGAGAAAAACTCCCTGCATAAGCATACTCAGGATAAGCACCCATATCGCTATGTATTTCGTTTCCTTTATTACGGCTTCATCAATTTTTTTCATTATATTTTCCCCGTTAAAAGCGTAGCGAAGCCAACATCAAAAAGCTGTAAGCTCACTTTCATTTAATTTAAAATAAAAAAATACTAACGCTCAGTATTATATCATATTCATTAATTTAAGTCAATAGATTTTGCTTTGCAATTTTGTTATCAAAAATTAAATTTTCATATTTCAGGTACTATATAGCCTCTACTGTCAAGCGCCCTCTCAATCTTATCGAGTATTTCCTTTGAGTCGGCGCGAACCGTGTGATAATGATATCCGCCCGTAATATTCATAAGCTCCACAGACTGCCCTGTTCTCACACCCTCAAGAAACTGTCTTACGTGAAGCCTTGAAAATATATTGAGCTGCGCCTCTATCCGCCCGTATACCTTGTGCCAGACAAACACGTTAGCAACCGTTCCGCCAAGCTCCACTATCAGCGTAAGCTCGTCCTCGGTTTGCGCTGAGGTGTGGCGCACCTTGAATACTCTTTCCGCAAGCAGAGATTTCTGAACAATGTATCCGCTGCTCGTTGAAAGTATATTGTATCCCGTCGCCTTCAAGACCGTAATATCCTGTACTATTATCTGTCGGGAAACTCCAAAGCGCCTCGCCAGCTCTCCGCCCGTTATAGGCTCTTGCGTTGATAAAAGCAGACTCGCCATCGCTTTTCTTCTTTCAGCTACCTTCATTATACCACCCCTTATTTTGATATTGCTTTGTTTTTATTATAACATCCGCATTGTCATCTGTCAAGTTTGCTGTAAAGCTTTTTTGCCAAAAAAGAAATATCAAAAAAGTTTTTGAAAACCCCTTGACAAAGCGTTTTATTTGTGGTATACTAACCGAGTACAAAGAAGCAGAACATCTCCGTTCTCACCTATGAGGCAATCGCGCTTCACGGTCAATAAACAAGTGCCACGGCGCGCCATAGGTGTGTCGCGTGTAGGTTTGCGGGGAGATTTTCTGAAATCTTTACCGCATTTTTTATTTTGATGGAGGTGCTTTACTATCAAAACCACTAACGGAAAAGAGCATGTCATTAACGAAGATATCGAGTTTGCTCCCAACAAAAACGTCCGTGTAATCGGCGACGACGGCGAGCAGTTCGGCATCATCACCTTTTCGCAGGCTCTCAATACCGCGTACGACAGAGGTCTTGACCTCGTGCTTATGTCCGCTCAGGCTGAGCCGCCCGTATGCAAAATCATGGACTACGGTAAATTCCGCTTTGACCGTGATAAAAAAGAAAAAGAAGCTCGCAAAAAGCAAAAGGTTATTGAGGTCAAGGAGATTCAGCTCACCTGCTTAATCGACGTCAACGACTTCAACACTAAGGTTAATCATGCGCGCCGCTTCCTTACGGACGGTAACAAGGTTAAGGTTATGGTAAAGTTCAAGGGACGTCAGATGTCCCGTCAGGATGTTGGAAAAGAGCTTCTTGAACGTTTCAAGGGTGCGTGCGCGGACCTCGGTTCTCCCGAAAAGGCGCCTATTCTTGAAGGAAGAAATATGATAATGTTTATCGCTCCGGCTAAAACAGCCGCGGCAAAATGAAAGGAGTTTTAACCATGGGAAAAATCAAAACACACAGCGCTTCCGCTAAGAGATTTAAGGTTACTAAAAGCGGAAAGGTAAAATTATCTCACATGAACCGCCGCCACAAGACTGCTCTTAAGAGCTCCAAGCGCATGAGAGGTCTCCGCAAGGCTGGATATCTCAGCGAGTCTATGGCTCCCAATATCAAGAGTCTGCTTCCCCGTGTTTAATTTTGCGGGCATTACTATCTAGGAGGAATTAACAATGGCAAGAGTTAAAGGCGCTATGATGACGCGCAAAAGAAGAAAAAAGATATTAAAGGCCGCAAAGGGTTACTGGGGCGCAAAGTCCAAGCATTTTAAGATGGCTAAACAGGCCGTTATGAAGAGCGGTAACTACGCTTTCGCCGGCAGAAAGATGAAGAAGAGAGATTTCCGTAAGCTCTGGATCACCAGAATTTCTGCTGCTACCAAGGCTAACGGCATGAACTATTCTACCTTCATCAACGGTCTCAAAAAGGCTGGCATCAACCTCAACCGTAAGATGCTTTCCGAGATCGCTATCGCTGACGCCGCCGCTTTCGCAGACCTCTGCGCTAAGGCTAAGGCTGCTCTTTAATCTACATTCGCTTTCAAATCAGGCTGAGTAATATTCGCTCAGCCTGATTTTTGGGTTTATATAACGCTTTAAAAAAAGGTTTAAGCTATGAATTTTGAAAAAATAACGTCAAGAAACAATCCTGTCATAAAAGATGCCGCTAAGCTTTCCGATAAAAAATACCGCGAAAAATGCGGTCTTTTTGCATTTGAGGGAAGAAAGCTTTTAACCGAGGCGCTAAGCAGTAACGCGCCGCTTGAAAGGATACTCGTAACGGAAAAGGCGTTACCTTTACTGCCCTTAAACGATATTAAATGCAAGATAACCGTGGTAAGCGACGAGGTTTATGAAAAAATTTCCTTCGAAAAATCGCCGGAGGGAATATTCTGTATATCAAAACCTCTTGACAAATTCCACAATATATATATAATATATAGAAGGGAACATTTTACTGACGGCACTTTTTTCCTGCTCGACGGAATACGCGATCCCGGTAATCTCGGCACAATTCTCCGTACCGCCTCCGCCTTTAAATGCGGCGCTGTAATAATGAGCGAGGACTGCGCTGACGTTTACAACAGTAAAACCGTTCGCGCGTCAATGGGCGCAATTTTCCGCCAGAGGACCGCGCGGGTTAAGGATATGGTCGGAACGGTTAAGGAGCTTATTGCCTCCGGAAAAACCGTCTATTCCGCAGCGCTTGACAAAAGCTCCGTTTCGCTTTTCGAGCTAAACGCCGATAAGGATGTTTGCTTTATCGTCGGAAACGAGGGGAATGGAATAAACGCCGAGGTGATAGCCGCTTCAAGCGGAACGGTGATAATTCCAATGGAAGAAAACACCGAGTCGCTTAACGCCGCGGTGGCTTCTACCGTT
Source organism: Clostridia bacterium (assembly GCA_017502875.1). Taxonomy (GTDB): domain Bacteria; phylum Bacillota; class Clostridia; order Oscillospirales; family CAG-272; genus SIG673. The sequence goes on from JAFVUF010000003.1 coordinate 15,872, forward strand.
CTTCTTTACGAGCAATACCGTCAAAGACCTTAAAAAAACAGAAAGGAACCTTAAACGCTATGTACGATTGCAGATATTGGCTTTGGCTTAGTCTTATATTCGAGCCCGGCTCTGTAAGATGCGACGCGCTTCTGCACGCCTTCGGAGATAATCCAAAGGCTGTTTACGAGGCTGACAGAAAGGACTACGAGAATATCTGCAAAAATAATTTAAGGCTCGTAAACGCGCTATGCGACAAGAGTCTTGACAGAGTATATGAGGTTCTTAGCTTCTGTGAGAAAAACAACGTAGGTATACTGACCAAGGACGACCCGAAATATCCCTCTTCCCTACTCCGTATACAAGGTCAGCCGCCCGTTCTCTATTACAAGGGTACGGTTCCCGATTTCAGCAACAGACTTACGTTAGCGACGGTAGGAACGAGGAGCGTTTCCGAATACGGAAGCTCCGCTGCCTACACCATAGCTCACGACTTAGCCGCGGCAGGCGCGATAGTGGTAAGCGGAATGGCGCTCGGCTCCGATACCGCCGCGCACAGAGGCGCTCTTGACGCCAATGGCACTACCGTGGCGTTTCTCGGCTGCGGCATTGACAGAGTGTATCCAAGGGAAAACGAGGGTCTGATGCAAGAGATAATAAATAACGGAGCTGTAATGACGGATTATGCTCCGGGCGCAAGACCTGAGGGCAGACATTTCCCGATAAGAAACCGACTTATAAGCGGCGTAAGCCACGGAGTTCTCGTTATTGAGGCGGCTAAGAAAAGCGGCGCTCTTATAACCGCGGAGCATGCGTTAAAGCAGGGTAAGCTGCTCTACGCTATCCCCGGAAGAATAGGCGAGCTGGCAAGTGAGGGCACGAATAAGCTTCTTATTTCGGGCGCAAAAACAGTTACCTGCTCAGGTGATATACTCGACGACTTCCGCCATCTGTTCAACATAAAAGAAATCCAAAACAGAAGCGGATACACTCAGTACAGAACCTCGCCCGCGGACGACTTCAAGGAGCCTTACAGAACGCCAACCTTTAATCCTTACGCTAATCCTACCAGCACCTACGCGAGCAAAACGGATAAGGCGAATATGAATACCAATTTCAGACCGTGTCCGCCTGAGCCTAAAATAGCCGAGCCGACTCCCGAGCCTGAGCCTATCGTTCTTCACACCAAGGCGCCTTTGCGTCAAAGTCCTATGTATACAGACCTCGGTAAAATGCCGATGCTAGGCAGAGACGTCAAAAAGGTAAGCGAGCCGAAGCCTGTAATAATTTACAGTGAGTTTGAGGACGAGAAAAGCGCAAAAAGCTATATGTCGCTCAGCGACGAGGAAAAGGCGGAGCTTGAGGAGATTGATATGCTCGCTCACCGCCCGATACTCCGTTACAGAGATGACCCTATTCCGCCCGGCGGATACACCGTTGAGCTTACACCGGAAAAGATAGCCCGATTCGAAAGGATATCATACGAGGCTGAGGCGCGGCAAAGCTTAATAAATAAGGAGAATATGCTGAAGCCGCAGCCGGTATTCGATTGTGTAACAGACTTTAAGGAGCTGGCAAAGCTCAATGAAAAGGACAAGGAGATACACGCAGAGCGTGAAAAACTCAGAGCAGAGGCAAGAAAAAGAGGTGTTACCGATTACACAGGCCTTTCAAACGTCGAGATAAGAGTTATAAAGGAGCTTGAGGACGGAAGCAGACTTACCGCCGACAATCTTACAAGAACAGGCATACCGCTTTCAAAGCTTCTCCCTGTGCTTACGGTTCTTGAAATCAAGCACAGAATAATTCAGACTCCCGGCGGATATTATGAAATAAACAAGGATTACTAACAGATTTTGGGGCAAAATATAAAAGCCCTCTTTTCCGTGGGCGAATAAAAGCCTTACGGAGCAATATACAATGTACCGTGAAAACGGTAGAATGGAGATTTTAAATGGCAAATTTAGTTATAGTTGAGTCGCCCTCAAAGGCGACTACCATAAAAAACTACCTTGGTTCAGGTTATAAGGTAATTGCGTGTCAGGGCCACGTCAGAGACCTGCCCAAGAGTACGCTCGGAGTTGACGTAGACAACGACTTCGCTCCGCATTACATTAATATCAGAGGCAAGGGCGACCTTATAGCCACCCTCAAAAAAGAGGCTAAAACTGCGGGTAAGATTTTTCTCGCAACCGACCCTGACCGTGAGGGTGAAGCTATATCGTGGCACCTCGCCAACGCGCTCGGACTTCCTATCGAGCAGACCAAGCGCGTATCCTTCAACGAGATAACAAAGCCCGCGGTAAAGGCCGCTATAAAGGCTCCCAGAAATATAGATATTAAGCTTGTTGATTCTCAGCAGGCAAGACGTATTCTTGACCGTATAGTCGGTTACAAGCTCAGTCCTTTCCTTTGGAAAACCGTCAAAAGCGGTCTTTCGGCAGGAAGAGTTCAGTCCGTCGCTACAAGAATAATAGTTGAAAGAGAGCAGGAAATAAACAGCTTTGTTCCCGAGGAATATTGGCTTCTCGACGCCGCCTTCAACGAAGGAAGCGTCAAAGCGAGATATTTCGGTAAAGCGGGCAACGGCGCAAAAACCGAGCTTAAAAACGAGGCTGAGACCATGGCTATCGTAAAAGAGCTTGAGGGTCTTCCCTTTACCGTCAAAAGCGTAAAGAGAGCTATCCGCCAGAAGAATCCGGCTCCGCCCTTCAACACCTCGTCTATGCAGCAGGAGGCGGCTAAAAAGCTTGGCTTCCAGTCGCAGTACACTATGCGAATAGCGCAGGAGCTTTACGAGGGTATCAATCTCGGCTCCGAGCACGGCGGTACCCACGGTCTTATCACCTATATGCGTACCGACTCCCTCCGTGTTTCCGCGGAGGCGACCTCCGCAACCAAGGACTATATCGCCGAGAAGTACGGAAACGATTACGTTCCCTCTCAGACGCGAGTCTACAAAACAAGAGATAACGCTCAGGACGCTCACGAGGCTATCCGCCCCGCTGACATAACGCTTGAGCCGGACTCTATTAAGAAATACCTCTCCCCAGGTCAGTATAAGCTTTACAAGCTGATATGGAGCCGCTTTGTTGCCAGCCAGATGGCAAACGCTCAGTTTGATACGGTAAGCTCCGATATTCAGTCGGGCGACCACATTTTCCGCGTAAGCGGATACGTTGTCAAATTCAACGGCTTTATGGCTCTTTACGAGACTGACGACGAGGAGGAAAGCGAAAGCAACCGCCTGCCCGACTTAAAGAAAGGTCAGACGCTTACTCTTGACGAGCTTATCCCCACACAGAAATTCACCGAACCGCCCGCAAGATACAACGAGGCTACTCTTATCAAGTTCCTTGAAGAAAAGGGTATCGGACGCCCCTCGACCTTCGCGCAGATTATCTCCACGATAATCTCCCGCGGATACGTAAAGCGCGCCGGGCACTCTCTCGTTCCCACCTCGCTTGGCGAGATAACGACTCAGATAATGCTTGATAACTTCCACGACATCGTTGACTATAAGTTCACCGCTCAGATGGAGGACAGCCTTGACAGCATAGCTGACGGCGAAAACACTCTTGTTTCCGTACTTAAAGGCTTCTACAAGGGCTTTGCCGAAAACCTCGAAAAAGCCGAAGCGGAGGCAAAAAATATGTCCATCGTTATCCCAGAGGAGCAGACCGACATTATCTGCGACAAGTGCGGAAGCGTTATGGTCGTCAAAAACGGCAGATTCGGTAAGTTCGCCGCTTGTCCGAATTACCCCGAATGTAAGAATACCAAGCCTCTTGATTCCACCGCGAAGCCTGCCGCCGAGCCTGAGGATACAGGTCTTACCTGCGAGAGCTGCGGCGGAAAGCTCGTTATAAGAAACGGCAGATACGGCTCGTTCTACGCTTGTGAGAATTTCCCGAAGTGTAAGTTCACAAAGCAGATTACCAAGGAAATAGGAGTTCCCTGCCCTAAGTGCGGCTCAAGCGTGGTCTCCAAGCGCGGAAAGAACAGCTTCGTTTTCTTTAGCTGCGAGAAGTATCCCGAATGCGACTTTTCTTCATGGGACCAGCCCGCTAAGGAAAAGTGTCCCGTTTGCAACGGAACTCTTATGATTAAGAAGGGTAAGAAGCTTATTTACTGCTTTAACAAGGAAGAATGCGGATATTCCGCTCCGTACGAAGTAAATGACGATGAATGATAAAAAAGTTACCGTTGTCGGTGCCGGACTTGCCGGCGCTGAGGCGGCGTACCAGATAGCTAAGCGAGGCGTTTCGGTAACGCTCTACGAGATGAAGCCGAAAAAACGCACTCCAGCGCATTCCTCGGATAAATTCGGAGAGCTGGTATGCTCCAACTCCCTTCGCTCACTCCAGATAACCAACGCCGCGGGTATGTTAAAGGACGAGCTTCGCAGGCTTGATTCGCTTATTATGGCGGCGGCAGACGCAAGCGCGGTTCCGGCAGGGGCGGCTTTGGCGGTTAACCGAGAGGAATTTTCGAGCTTTATTACCGATAAAATCAAAAATCACCCTCTGATAACGGTTATCGAGGAGGAGGTCGAGCGTATTCCAAAGGACTGCGTCTGCGTTATCGCAAGCGGTCCGCTTACCTCTGACGCTCTCGCAAGCGATATTTCCGACTTTTTTGGCGATAAAAGGCTTTACTTTTTCGACGCGGCGGCTCCGATAGTCGACGCACAGTCGCTTAATTATAATATAGTTTTCGCTCAGTCCCGTTACGACAAGGGAGACGCCGATTATCTCAACTGCCCTATGGATAAGGATCAGTACCTTGCCTTTTACGAGGCGCTTATCGGCGCTGAGGAGGCGGCACTTCACGGCTTTGACAGGGAGGAGCAAAAGGACCTTACCGTATTTGAAGGCTGTATGCCCGTTGAGGTAATGGCTAAAAGAGGCGTTGACACTCTGCGCTTCGGTCCTATGAAGCCGGTTGGTCTTACCGACCCGAAAACAGGACGCGAGCCTTACGCCTGTGTTCAGCTCCGAGCCGAAAATAAGGAAAAAACAATGTATAACCTCGTAGGCTTCCAGACTCACCTTAAAATAGGTGAGCAGAAGCGTGTTTTCGGCATGATTCCCGGTCTTGAAAACGCCGAATTCCTACGCTACGGAGTTATGCACAGAAACACATATATAAACTCTCCCGGACTTATTCAGCCCACCTACGCCACCGTCGTCCGTCCCGAGCTTTTCTTTGCCGGACAGATGACGGGTGTCGAGGGATATATCGAGAGCGCGGCCTCCGGCCTGCTCGCGGGAATCAACGCCGCCAAAACGGCGCTTAGCGAGGCTCCGCTTATATTCCCCGAAAGCACCGTTATCGGCTCTATGGCTGCTTACGTCAGCCGCGGCGGTACGGGAAAATTCCAGCCTATGAACGCTAATTTCGGAATTATCGAACCACTCGGCTTTAAGGTCAAAGGTGGCAAGAGCGCACGAAACGAGGCGCTATACCGTAAGGGCATGGAGGCGCTGGATAAATTTATCGGAGAGAATTTATAAAACCGCTTATAAAAAGCAATATTTTAAGGAATAACCGTTAATATGAACGAAAATTTCAATTTACTAACCGTACAGAACGCGCTTGACTACGTTTTCAAGGACGCCTCGCTTATTAAGACCGCCTTCGTACATAAATCCTACGAGGCGAAGGGCGAGGAAAATAACGTAAGTCTCGCGTTTCTCGGAAAGCAGCTGCTCTCCTTCGTTCTGTGCGACTATATTACGTCAAGACTTCCCTATTCTGACGAAAAGCAGCTTTCTTATCAGACCGAAAGCTACCTTTCAGCTCTGAATACGGACGGCTATATAAAGGAAAAGGGGCTTAGCCGCTTCGTTATGCTTTCCGCTATAAACGAGCCTATGCGCGACACGTCCACGCTCGGCAAAGAGATATTCTACGCCATAGTCGCGGCTATCTACCGAGACGGAGGTCTGCCCTCTCTTAAAGGCTTTCTTATGCCTATCATTCGGGCTTGCGGCGGCGATACCCACTATCAGCCGACAACCGAGGGTAAGATAATTACAGGCGCGGACGAAGGCTCTGACGGCGCTCCGCATATAAAAAACGAGCGTCTGAGACGCCCCGCAAAAAGCGGCTCAATAGGCTTTTCAAAGGCGGAAACCGTTAATAATGAAGCCGTAAAAAAAGCAGAGCCTACTAAAAAAGAAAAAAACATATCAAAGCTATTAAAGAAAAAAGAAGACGTTGGCAAGGCGTTACGGGAAAAGCCTCAAAAAAAGGCTAAAAAGGAAGAAATCACCTCTATTCCCGAGCGAGAGGAAGCGCCAAGGCAAGAAAGAAAATTCATTCGCGACCCATTCGCGCCCGTAAAGCTCTCTGACGAGCTTCGTAACTTTAAGCCGAAAAAGCCTTCAAAATACGAGGAAAAGTCCGCAATGCCCGAAAAGCCGCTTAGAGAGCCTACGCCGTCCGCCGTTACGCAAAACGACGACGCAAACTACAAATCGCTCCTTCAGGAGTACGTTCAAAAGAATATTCGCTCGTCAAACGTTCTTCTTAAATACGGGGTAACTCAGGTTGGCAGAGGTAAATGGCGCGCTGAGATAAAGCTTCAGGAGCATTCACTCGCGAAAGGCGAGGGAGACAGCAAAAAGGAAGCCGAAAAGGCTGCCGCAAGGCTTGCCTATCAGGCTATATGCGATAAGAGTACAAGCGAGCATAAGTGGTTCGCTTCGCTCGGAAACGGCTCTTTTACGGTAAACGAGCCCTCCTCCGACTACGTTTCAAAAATCAATCAGCATTTCCAGAGGCTTAATCGCTGCTCAAACGTTCCCGTTGCGTATGAAAAAAAGAATTCGGGAAAACGAAAGGAATTCCTCGTTTCCGTTGTATTCGACGGAAAGGAAATAGCTGAGGGCAGAGCAAGCACGCTTAAAGAAGCAAAGCAGAACGCGGCTAAGGTCGCCTGCGAGAAATTAGGAATATAAAAATGTCAAACGGTAAAAATTTATGTACGCTTGAGCAAAAGCTCGGATATTCCTTTGAAAACAAGGGGCTGCTTTCCGAGGCGCTCACTCATTCCTCGTACGCAAACGAGCTTATGCAAAGAAATATCCCCTCAAGGTCTAACGAAAGACTTGAGTTTCTTGGAGACTCGGTGCTTGAAATTATAGCCAGCACCTATCTTTTCGAAAGCTACGCCGACGTTCCGGAGGGTGAGCTTACCAAGATACGCTCCGAAATAATCTGCACCGACGCCCTCTGCGATTACGCAAAGGAGATAGGACTCGGCGACTATCTGCTTCTCGGAAACGGCGAAAGAAAGTACGACGGCAAAAACAAGCCCACAACACTTGAAAACGCCTTCGAGGCTCTGCTCGGCGCAATTTATCTGGACAGCGGCTGTACGCTTGAAAGGGTTCGTGATTTCGCTATCCCCTACATCTCAAAAAGAGCTAAGGAAGCGGAAATAGACTCCACTGATTATAAGTCCGAGCTTCAGCAGATAATCCAGCAGACTCCAGGTGAAACGCTCAGCTATGAGGTTACCGACAGAGTAGGCCCAGATAACGCTCCGACGTTTACCGTAGCGGCGCTGCTCAACAGTAACGTTATCGGTACGGGTACAGGTCATTCAAAGCGCAAGGCGGAGCAGAATGCCGCTAAAAACGCGCTTACAAGGTTCTTTAAAAAGAGCTACTGAGAATATGAAAAAACACGTTAATATTCCCGTTTTTATTCCGCATTACGGTTGTCCTAACGCCTGCGTTTTCTGCAACCAGAAAAAGATAACCGGAAAGCCCTGCTACGATAAAAACGAGGTCGTAGCGGAAATCGAGGACGCGCTGAAAACTGTTGACACGGATAACACCGAGGTCGAGCTTGCCTTCTTCGGCGGCAGCTTCACCGCTATTCCCGAAAACGAAATGCTGGGTCTGTTGGAGGTCTCGGATATCTTCCTGAAAAGAGGACAAATAAACAGTGTAAGGCTCTCTACCCGTCCCGACGCTATAACGCCTTATATCCTTGATATTCTGAAAGCTCACGGCGTAAAAACGATTGAGCTTGGGCTTCAGAGCTTCTCGGACAAGGTGCTTTGCGCCTCTAAACGGGGGCATACCGCGTCTCAGTCGGCTTCAGCCTGCAAGCTTATAAAGGAGTACGGCTTTACGCTTATCGGTCAGATGATGGCGGGACTTCCCTGCTCCACTGTTTCAGACGAGCTTTACACGGCGAATATGATTTGCTCGCTCGGCTGCGACGGCGCGAGAATTTATCCTACGGTTGTATTCCCGGATACCGAGCTTATGAGAATGCAGGAGGCGGGTGAGTATACGCCGCTTTCAACCGAAGACGCCGTTATGCGTACCGCGGAAATACTGAAAATATTTATTGATAACGGTATTCCCGTTATCAGAATAGGGCTCTGCTCAAACGAGACGTTAAGCGACCAAAGATACGCCGAAAGCTATCACCCCTCTGTCGGTGAGCTTGCGCTTAACCGTTACTATCTTATGAAAATGACCGATATGCTATCTAAAAGCCCCGACACTTGCGGTAAAACAGCTCTGTTTTACGTTTCAAGGGGTAAAATAAGCCAGGCGGTAGGTCAAAAAAGAGCAAACGTCCTTGCTCTTATCAAGCGATTTTCGCTTAGGGACGTAAAGATAAAGGAAAAAGATGAATTAAGGGCGTTTTCGCTCTTGCTCGATATAAAGTAAAAGAAAGGAAGTACATATGCGTTTAATCTCACTTGAGCTACATGGGTTCAAATCCTTTCCCGACAAAACGCTGCTTAAATTCGCTCCCGGTGTAACAACTGTCGTTGGACCTAACGGAAGCGGTAAAAGTAACATTTCCGACGCTGTGCGATGGGTTCTCGGAGAGCTGTCCACCAAGAGCATTCGAGGAAGCAAGATGGAGGACGTCGTTTTCAGCGGCGCTGACTCTCGTAAGCCTATGTCCTTTGCCGAGGTCTCCATAACCTTTGACAACCGTGAGGAAGCAGGCTTTTCCCGTCTTGCGAGCGACTACGACGAGGTTACCGTTACACGCCGATACAACAGAAACGGCTCCAGCGAATATATGATAAACCGCCGTCCCGCACGCCGTCAGGATATTCTTACGCTCTTTATGAATACCGGTGTCGGACGCGACGGCTACTCTATCGTAAGCCAGGGTAAAGCAGCGGAGATAATTTCCCAAAAGAGCGACGAGCGCCGTAACGTTTTCGAGGAAGCGGCTGGTATATCCAAATACCGCTACCAGAAAACCGACGCTGAAAAGAAGCTCGCCGAAACCTCCCTTAACTGCGAGCGTTTAGCGGATATTCTTGCCGAAAAGAAGCATACGCTTCACCGCCTTGAAAGAGACGCCGAGAAGGCAAGGCAGTTTATTGAGGTTTACGAAAAGAAAAAGGAAGCTGACGTTTCCCTCTCCGTTTACGATATAAGCTGCACAAAATCCGAGCTTTCCGAAAAAAAGGAGAAGTTTGAGGTTCTGGCAAGGTCTCTTAATATCGCGGACAACGAGATAACCGACGATAATAACGAGTACGAAAGACTCGATATTGAGAAAAACAGGGTTAAAGAGAAATCCTCAGCTCTTACGGGTAAAATCGAGGATATGGCAAACGACCGCTATTCAAGCGATACGAGAGTTCAGGTCTTGAAAAACGACCTTGAGCATCTTACCAAGAACATTTCCGCCACCAAGGAAAAGCTAAGTGAGCTGAGCGAGGCGTTAAAAGAATACAACGCAAGCGCTGACAAGGCAAGCGAGGCGCTTACCGCCGTAAGAGGCGAGCACGACGCCCGCAACGCAGAAAACGATAAATTAGCCGCCTCTCTTGAAGCAATGAAGGCTGATATGGACAAGCTGGAGCTTGATATTGAGGCGGAGCTGGAGCTGAGCGATACCTTAAACGATAAGCTCTCCCGTCTTCGCATTGCTGGAGCTGAGCTTGAGGGCTCGGAAAGCTCAAGCGTTAGCCGCAGAGCCGAGCTTGAAAAGGAAATCGAGGACACCAAGCGCTCCACTGAGACGAGCAGAAGCGGTATGGAGCAGTATAAGCGCCGTATGGACGATTATACCGCCAAATCCGACAAGCTTAAAGCTATTGAGGAGCAAAACAATGCGGAAGCTGACAGGCTCAGACGTGAGCAGGAGGAGCTTAACCAAAAGATAGTTACCTACGCCTCCGACATCAGAGACGTCCGCACACGTATTGATAGCCTTCGCCGTATGGAGGAGCTGTTTGAGGGATATCCTCACAGCGTTTCCGCCCTTATGAGCGCTTCAAAGGCTGGAAAAATAAAGGGTATAATCGGTCCTCTTTCTCATATCTTTTCGGTAAAGGGAGACCTTTCGCTCGCTATCGAGACGGCGCTCGGCGCAAATATCCAGAATATCGTTACCGAAACGGACGAGGCGGCAAAATCCGCTATACTTTGGTTAAAGCAGAATAACGCCGGACGTGCCACCTTCTACCCTCTCAACACAATGCAGGTAACTCCCCTCGCCGTAAACGAGGCGGAGCTTAAAAAGCACAAGGGCTATATCGGTATAGCCTCCGAGCTTATAGAGTACGACGCTAAGTTCGACAGAGTAATAAAAAATCTGCTCGGCAGAACGCTGGTGTTCGATAACATAGACAACGCAAACGCAACGTCCAAAGCCTACGGCTACCGCATAAGGATAGTAACTAAGGACGGACAGCTCATAAACGCCGGCGGTTCCTTTACGGGCGGCGCGGCAAAGCGTGAGTCAGGCGTACTCAACCGAGCCGCTACCATAGAAAAGCTCAGCGCCGACAGACTCAAGCTTGAGGGCGAAAAGAAAATCGCGGAGGATAAGCACGAGGAGGTTACCGAGAAGCTCGGCGAGCTGCTTACAAGGTCTCAGGACAACCAAAGCAAGCTTAAAATAATCTCTTCTCTGTACCAGGCTGACCTTACCCACTACACCGCGTTTGAGGCTCAGCTTAACACCGTAAACGAGAATATCGCAAAGCTGGAGGAGCAGCTTGCCGATATCGACAGCAGCGAAAACAGATTAAAGGCTGAAAAGGAGCGCATCGCTTCTGAAATCGAGGACGTAAAGCTCTCGCTCGAAAAATGCGAAATGGCAAGAGTCGAAAAAACTGAAAAGCGCGCCCAAATGCGCGCTCAGTACGACGAAAAAACGGGCGTTTACAACAAAGCGCTTATAGATATCGCGGGACTTAAAAAGGACGTTGACGCGGCAATGCGCGAGCTTGAGCTTCGAATTGAGGCTAAGACCGCGTGTGAAGCTCAGATAGACAGCGCAAAGCAGTCTATTGAAAACGACAACGAGTCCATAAGGTTAAAGAACGAGGAAATCGTACGCCACGCCTCTCAGACTCAGGCATTCGCTGACACCATTGCTGAAATGACCGCTGAAAGAGATGAGGCGGAAAAGCTCGGAAACGAAATCGAAAGCAAGATGTCGGCGCTCAAAAAGCAGATAACCGACAAGATGAGCGCAAGAGAGTCGCTTTCAAACGAATACACAAAGATTGAAGGCCGTATTGAAAATCTCACCGAGGCAGTCGACAGCAGAATCGCTTACCTTCTCGAAGAATATAAGCTTACCTTCTCTGACGCCGAGGCGCTTAACTACCCTGCCGTTACAAGTGAAAACCGCAAGGAGATCGAGCAGACGCTCACCGAGCTAAAGGAGCAGCTCCGCAAGGTCGGTAACGTTGACCCGAATTCTATCGAGGAGTATAAGGTAGCGAAGGTCGAATACGACGATATGAGCGTTCAGTTCGACGATCTTACCAAATCCAGAGAGGAATTCGAAAACACCATTGAAATCCTTGAACGTGAGATGACTACCAAGTTTGTGGAGGTAATGGCGGAGATAAACATAGCATTCAAGCGTGTTTTCCGTGAGCTGTTCGGCGGCGGAAACGCCGAGCTGGTGCTTACTGACCCCGATGACGTTCTCCACTGCGGTATCGACATAAACGTCGCCCCTCCCGGAAAGATAATCAAGAATCTTTCGCTTCTTTCGGGTGGTGAGCAGGCGTTCATCAGTATCGCTCTGTTCTTTGCTATCCTCCACGTTAACCCCTCCCCCTTCTGTATCTTCGACGAGATAGAGGCGGCGCTTGACGAGGTAAACGTAGCGATGTTCGCAAACTACATAAAGAAATACTCCGACAAGACTCAGTTCATAACCATCACTCACCGCCGCGGCACAATGGAGGTCGCTGACACGCTTTACGGTGTTACCATGGCGGAAAGAGGTATCTCAAAGGTTCTCACCCTCAACGTAAACGAGGTTGAGTCCAAGCTCGGAGTAAAGCTGTAATTTAAGGAATTATTACTATGGGATTTTTTGATAAGCTTAAAAAAGGTCTTCAAAAGACCAAAAACGCTATTAGCGCGCAGATGGATTCCCTTTTCAAGTCCTTCGTCGCTATCGACGAGGATATGCTTGAAGAACTGGAAGAAATACTCATCGCAAGCGACGTGGGAGCTGTAACGGCTTCCGAAATAATCGAGCGCCTGCGCGATGTTATAGCTACAGAGGGACTTACCGAGGCGTCTCAGGCTAAAAAGGCTCTGTCCGATATACTCGTCGAAACCATCGGCGAGGGCGAGCCTCTGCGTCTGGACACTAAGCCCTCAGTTATTCTCGTTATTGGCGTTAACGGAGTTGGCAAGACAACCACTATCGCAAAAATAGCAAATCACCTTGTTTCAAAGAAGAAAAAGATTATGCTTGCCGCGGGAGATACCTTCCGTGCCGGCGCTATCGAGCAGCTTCAGATATGGGCTGACAGAGTTGGCGCTGATATAGTTAAGCACACCGAGGGCTCAGACCCCGCAGCCGTCGTTTTCGACGCAATCAGCGCCGCTAAAAACAGAGGAAGCGACGTTCTTATCGTCGATACCGCAGGCAGACTTCATAATAAGAAGAACCTTATGGACGAGCTTGCAAAGATTAACCGAGTTATCGGCAGAGAATTGCCAGACGCTTCAAGAGAGACGCTTCTTGTTCTGGACGCAACAACCGGTCAGAACGCCGTAAATCAGGCAAAGGAGTTTAAAAACGCCGCCTCTATCACGGGGCTTGTGCTGACTAAGCTTGACGGAAGCGCAAAGGGCGGTATCGTCTTCTCTATCAAGAAAGAGCTTGGTCTGCCTATTAAGTATATAGGCGTTGGCGAAAAGGCTGACGATATGGAGCCGTTTGACGCCAAGGATTTTGTTCGCGCTCTATTCGATTAAAGGAGCAAAAAATGAATATAATTTTAGCTACACACAATAAAAACAAGGTCGTGGAAATGCAAAATGCGCTTTCAGAGCTTTTCCCCGACGTTGTCGTTATGACCGCAACCGAGGCAGGCTTTACCGATGATATTGAGGAAAACGGCGCTACCTTTGAGGAAAACGCGCTAATAAAAGCTCGCGCGGTCAGCAAAAAAGGCTATATTTCGGTGGCCGACGACTCAGGTCTGTGCGTACGCGCGCTGAACGACGAGCCGGGCATATACTCCGCAAGATATGCGGGAGAGCCGAAAAGCGATGAAAAAAATAACGCTCTGCTGCTTGCCAACCTTAGCGGCAAGAATGACAGAAGCGCGTATTTCGTAAGCGCTATCGCTTGCGTGCTTCCAAGCGGAGAGGAATTCACCGTTAGAGGTGTAGCCGAGGGTGTTATGCTTACTGAGCAAAAGGGCGAGGGTGGCTTTGGGTACGACCCGCTGTTCTTCTTCCCTCCTCTTAACAAGACCTTTGCAGAGCTTACCACCGAGGAAAAAAACAAGGTGAGCCACAGAGGTAACGCCATTCGCCTATTCGCAAACGAGCTTTCAAAAAGATTTAAGTAAACGGAGATAAAATACAGTGTTTGAGCTTGCTATCTACGGCGGAACCTTCGCTCCCGTTCACAACGGGCACGTCATAGCCGCCAAAGCATTTTTTGAGGCGGTAAACCCCGATAAGCTTCTTATTATCCCTACGCTTATCCCGCCCCACAAGCAGATAACCTTTCATGACGAGCCGCTTGACCGTCTTGAAATGCTTAAACTTGCCTTTCAAGACGAGCCACTGTTTAGTAAAAAGATATTTATCTCGGACTATGAGCTTAACTCACCTCCTCCGAGCTATACGGTAAACACTTTAAGGCATTTCCAAAAAGATGATCAGCGCATCACTTTCCTTGTCGGAACAGATATGTTCCTGACGTTAGACGAATGGAAGGAGCCTGAGGAAATATTCAGACTTTGCAGAATAGCGCTGATGAAGCGAGAAAGTGAAATAAGTGATATTTCAGCATATATTGACAAAAAGCTTTCGATTTATCGCAATAAGTATGACGCGGATATAATCATCATCAACCACCAGCCCATAGAGATAAGCTCATCGGATATACGGAACGGTGATGATAAAACCCGCAAGAAATATCTACCGAAGTCAGTTTACGACTATATAAAGGAGCGAGGAATTTATGAAAATAACGGAAAATGATCTTATTTTTCTTCGTTCCGAGCTACAAAAGCATATAAGCGGCAAACGTCTTGCTCATTCACTTGCGGTCGAGACTGAGGCAATGGCTCTCGGAAAGCTTTTCGGCTTTTCCGAGGAAATACTGCTAAAGCTAAGGTGCGCGGCTATACTCCACGATATCACCAAGGCAAAAAATACCGATGAGCAGATACGTCTCTGCAAGGAATTCGGTCTGCCTGTAAGCGACGATGATATTATGAGCCCAAAGGTTTTTCATTCTCTCACCGGCGCTCACGTAGCCGCCAAGCTTTATCCGCAGTACGTTGACAGCGAGATTTTTAACGCCATTAAATATCACACAACAGGCAGAGCTGATATGTCGGTGTTTGAAAAGCTGATATATCTTGCCGACTATATTGAGGAAACGAGAGATTTTCCAGACTGCGTTGAGCTCAGAAGATATTTTTATTCCGCTGAGCCTACTAAGGAGCATCTTGACCGCACGCTTCTTCTCTCGTTTGATATGACTGTTCGCAATCTTCTTAATGAGGGCTGCGCTATCCACAGAGCCACGGTTGAAGCGAGAAACTTCCTCGTTGCAAGCATAAATAAATAAAATCAAGGAACAAAGCAATGTTAAAATTCACATCAAAGCAATTACAGTCGCGCATAGGACTTGTCCGCGCAATATATCAGGTGCTTGACGACAAGCAGGCTGAACGTATAAAGGTGTTAAAGGTAGAAAAACAGACCTCCCTTTGCAATTATTTCGTAATCTGCGAGGGCAGAGCGACTACTCACGTTAAAGCTCTTGCCGACGAGCTTGACGAGGTTCTCGGTCTTGCGGGAGTAACTCCGATACACAAGGAGGGAATGGGCGAAGGAAATTGGGTAGCGCTTGACTACGCCTCCGTCATAGTTCACATTTTCGACCGTCCAAGCAGAGAGTTTTACAGTCTTGAAAAGCTATGGAGAGACGCTACCGTCGTTGACGTTGACAAGCTGACCTCAAAGGAATAAGTTTAAATATTACGCAAAAAAACTGCCGAGTTAAAAACTCGGCAGTTTTTTTACTGTTTTGTTAAATTAAGCAGCGGGAGTAAGACGGTAATATTCGCCTGTCGATACTCTTACAAGAGCTACTCCGGAATCAGTAACAGCTACTACGGATATTCTCTGTCCGTAGGTTGCAACAAGATTTCCTGCTCCGTTGTAATAGCTGTACGTTGTGTTACCGTCGGATACTGTACGTATACAGTAGAGATCAAGCTCTCCATTACGTCCGTCATAATAAGTATTCGTACTGTTTGCCGCAATTATCACCGTAAGCGTTCCGTTATAGAATCTCGCATACTCGGTTCCGTCATCGGTATCCTTAGTGAGAATAAGATAATCCTTGCCGGAGGAGCTGACCTCATAACCGTTTGCCTTGAGGTCATAAACCTTTGTGAAGCTGTAATCGTAGACAGCGTTATCGCTCCAGATGTACTTATTGTTAGAGCCAATATCCTCTGATATAGTAATAGACTTGACAACATCACCCTTTTCATTAAGAACATGGATGTTTCCGTACTCATCTATTACACTGAATACTCCGGAATTAAACTCAATCCACTTAGCGCCGTCAAAGGTATCGGCAACGGTTGCCTTAACCTTTAAATTGTTATCAAAAATTGCGTACGTAGCCGTGCTTTCATCAATCAGCTTATCAACAACGTAAGTTATTTCAGCAAAATTAAGATCGAAGTCCTCAACAAAAATCTCGTCATACATATCGAAATCAAAACCTTCATCGGTGTTAATGATAAAGTCGACCTCTACTTCCTTAGCTGAGTTCTTCTTAACGTTGAATATCTCGGTAACAATATTAAACTTCATGCCCTCAATGTAAACATCATAATCAGCAGCATCAAAGGGAAGCGGTATAAACCTCTGGATAACTACGTTGCCATTGTAGAGAACGAAGCACTCATACTCAGAGGACTCGGGAACAGTATAGCCTGCTACAAACGCGCCCTTTTTGTCCTTAACAACTATTGTGTCATCTTCAAAATAGTAGTTGTAATCTAAACCGACTACATCAGCGCTGGTGATGGGATTGAACTCGTCAACGTCAAAGGACTTAACGATAGCGCCCTTATCGTCGAGCATATACGCCGCGCCGTTAAATATAATGACCTCGTCGTTATACTCGGCGTATTCCGGATCAGTTGTGCTCTCGGCAATTGCCGCGCCTCCCGCAGCTCCGAAAAGCTTAGCGCCGGTAACCTCACCGTCCTTTTTGGTTGTCAGTATGAAGTAAGCAACGTTGTCGCCTATTTCATAAAGCTTGACGGTTGCCGTAAGCAGTGAGCCGTCAGTCGCCTCAATAAGCTCATAGGTAAATACGACAGTAGCTGTGGCAAGGTTGTAAACCTTATAGACAATCTTGCCCTCCTGTTCATCAACGAAAAGAACGAGGTCTGCCACAGATTGGCTATGCGCTCCAAGTCCGTCTACCTTTGTGGAAGCAGCAAGAATCGGCTCCGGTTCAACATCTGTATTATAATACTTAAGCATTGAGCCCGCGCCGCATGAAGCGAATACCATGATGAAGCATAGAGTAAGCGCGACAAGTGATATAATCTTTGCCTTTTTCATTTGAAATATCCTCCTTAGAAATTGTTAAACAGCTTTATCTGTTTACACTTGCATTATAGCATTTTGCGATATATTTGTCAACAAATTTCCCTATTTTTGTTCAAAAGCACACATTTTAAAGATAGTTTATGCAAAATTTCGTTTAGTTTTGTAGTAACAATGCACAAAACAGCAACAGGGCTACCGCACCAGCGATAGCCCTGTTATTAAGAAAATTTACTTGTTGATAACTATGGTAAGCGACTGTCCGCTTGCCGCTACGGTTCTGTCAACGGTAACAGTTGTTCCGTTAAGAGTGATTCCCGCAGAGGAGGAAGCGGAATCAACGGTTCCGGTTACTCCGATATTAATGTTACCGGGAGTAGTGGAGGTGGTCTGGGTGATATCCGCAACAGTTACGGTGATTTGCGTATCGGTTTCCTTTATAATAACGTTACACGCGAAATCAGCGGATACTTCTCTGGTGCCCGCGGCGTTAGCGCAGCTCGCAGCCTCCCAGAATACGTAACCCTCAACTCCGGAGGAAACATCAGCGACCGCCTGAACCTGCTCGGTATTGGAAAGAACCTTGTAGCCGGGGGTCTGGGTGTAAGCAAAGAAATCATTCATATTCATAGCGGTAGAAGGAATGATAACGTATTCATAGCTCTTATCGCTTACCTCGGAGATAGGCTCATTAAATCCAGACTCCGCGTTATAAACGTAATCGGAATGATCGAGCCATACCTCAATGAAGTTGCCTCCCTCAGTCTCGCTGAGAGAATATTTAAGCACGTCGTTCTTTGCCTTGGGAACGTAAATTCCGCCGTATCCGAGAATGAAGAACGCCTCGGGAGCTTCCTCAACCTTGTTTTTAGCGAGCGTTTTATCACCGCTCTGCAAAGCAGATGTACATATTGAAGTATAGTTGCCAACGTATACGTTTTCTACTACGGTTTCAATAGCGTAGCCTGTCGAAGCGAACAAATCCTTGGGGTTACTAATACCGGCGCCAAGCGCTACTATCTCTCCGTCAAGGAAGAACCACGATTTCTTAGCCGTAAGTCCTACTGACGTAAGCTCACTGTTGTTATTTATAAAGTGGTACGCGGAAACCGCAATATTGCCATTTACAACCGAGCCTGAATTATAAACAGAGCCCGTATAGCCGTCTGACATGGTGTCTTTTCTGTCTCTGGAGTCAACCGTTGTACCGGGAATTCTCGTTCCCTTAACATACTTCCAATAACTGCTGCCGGGAGCGTATTCGGTAGTATAAATCATAAGCATACCGTCTCCGGTGTACCAACCCTTACCGTTAACCGCGTTTTCCGACGTTTGCTCCTCCTCATCATCTTCATCCACAATCAGACGGTTATATCTGGTTTCGTACTTTGCGGTACGGTAGGAAGAAAGCGAAAGAGAAGCAGAATATGCGGTTCCAATAATGTTAAGTCTGTCTATTTTAGCGAAGTTGAAAGCGCCGTTTACGGTCTTGGCGGTGATATCCTTATCCTTAACTATATCCTCGTACTCAGTCGCGCCGAAGGTCGTGAGATATGCGTTGAAATCGGAATTCGGAGATTCGCCGTAGCCCTTAACTATCGACCTGAGCTCCGTTGCCTTAGCAGCATCGCCGGTCTCCTCGAAATACTTAGCGAGAGCGAGCATAGAAGATGCCGCGCGTCCGCCGAGTTCCTCTGTGTCCTTGAGGTAGGAAGCCGCGCCGGAGGCAAATGCCCTTCCGTTATAAATAGAAGGAACTATACTGTTAATAGCCCAGTTGTAAAGATACTCAGGAACCTTGAGCTCCGCGGCGAAATCATACGCCTCGCCCTGAACAGCATAGGCTATCTCTACCATTTCAGAGAAAGCGATTACTCCGTAAGAGCCGTTAGCGGCGACCTTGTCGTCCGAAACAAAGGAACCGTCAGCATAAAGCCCTGAGCCATTGGTAACATTTACCGCAGAAGCGGAAAGTACGCCGACAGAATCTTTTATAAGCTCCTCTTCACCGATAAGCGCTCTGCTTGCGACAACTATGTATGCGGAACGGGCAAGCTTGACGCCTGTTCCGACAGGAGTAACGAACCTACCGATAACGGGAGCTATATAGTTCTCCATCTTGCGCTTGCTGATTTTGTTCTTATCTCTGAGTATAAGCATCGTCCTTACCAGACTTTCAGCAACGTCGCTACGCTCATCTACCGTATACTGGGAATCCTTGTACTCCATCTCGTCGTCATCAAGGTTAACATCATCCAGAGTATAAAGCTCCTCGCTGCCGTATTCAAGAGCCTTCTTTATTATAGACATAACCTTATGGCTATGATAATGCTCAGAGCCCTTGGTCGCCCATGCTACCGTACATTTATAAATATTGCTGTAATGAATACCGGGGTACGACGAATCAGGCTCAAGCCACTGCTTATCCCAATACCCCTCCGTGCTGAAATATGTCTTCAAGTATTCAACCTCAGCGTCAAGACTCGCTATGTATTCAAGCGATTCCTCACTTTTTTCACTGAGCTTACCGTCGCCTATCATCATCTCAACGAGCTTATCGCTTACTCTCGACGTTGACTTGCCGCATCCAAGCATCCATAACGGAAGCATAGAAAGAACAAGAATGACAACGATGACTCTTGTCAA
Source organism: Clostridia bacterium (assembly GCA_017502875.1). Lineage (GTDB taxonomy): Bacteria > Bacillota > Clostridia > Oscillospirales > CAG-272 > SIG673. The sequence goes on from JAFVUF010000003.1 coordinate 35,581, forward strand.
GCAATTAATTTTCATTTGTTTTCGCTCTCCTTACTGTATTGTGAATTGCAGGAATTGTGTCCAAATAATTAACGGGCTCAAAAAACCTGAATCCAGGTGCAACACCACTATTTATAAACGATTATATTATATTCGATTCAAAAATGGTTGAATAAACTGTTAACAATTCGGGCAAACACGAGCATTTTTAAAAAACGTCGTTTTGCCATTATTTACTTTGCACAAAGCTTGTAGGTCTTTTTTGTTTAATATCACAATTTGAGCATTTTAAACAAACAAAGAACAGCATTCGAAAACGAATTTGTAAGATTAATAATATTGTTACAATTTTCGTATTGCATTTCTTTATTTAATATGTTATAATGTCTGCAAGCAAAACAATGCACAGAAAGGGTTGATTTTTTTGAAAAAAGCAATATCAGTATTGCTGATTATTACTACCTTGTTAGGTTGCTGCGTAGGATTCTTCGCGTGTAAGCCGAAGGACGACGATCCGACAGTAGTAGAAGGCGGTAATATTAAGAACAATTCAACGGTCGTTCTCAACCTGGAGAACGATTCAACGCTCTCGAAATCAGGACTTACTAAATCAGATAAGGTATATGATCTTTCCGGAGCTACTTCATCAGCTAAATGGGAGGTAAGCAAAAACAAGATTATTACTCTCGATTTTGACAGCAAAGGCCTCTCCGACTACAAGGAGCTCAGCTTCTGGATGCTTAATGATTCTGATGTTGACGTCAGCTTCACCGCATTCTTCATAATGGAAGACGGTGAAGAAATCAGAATCAGCGGTACGCTTATCTATCAGCATACCACCCGTCCGGCTAAGATTAAGGTTCAGAATATAAACGCCGCTCCCGGCTGGAACCAGTATAAGCTTGCGCTCAGCGAGGTAGAGCCTCTTGAAGACAAGAGCTATGCTTACGTAGCGCCTGAGGACAAAAAGGACGAAGGCACTATTGACGTTAAGTTTGATAAGTCCAAAATAGTCGGAATCAAGCTTGACGCTCATAACTCCAACGTTCTCAACAGTAAGAATGTAAACTTCTACATAACCTCTATCTGTGGTAATAACGTAAAGACAGGTACTATCTTAGGACACGCTATTCCCAATATCGAAAACGCGGTATGCTTCTATGAAAGCTCTAACGCTTATCTCTACAACCAGAACCGCTATGTTTACGATTTTGACGAGAAAAACGTTCTCCCCGGCAACAATACCAACACCACTTTGGTTCCCGTTGAGATTCTCGCCAGACACAGAGGCGCGCAAATAACGGCGAACGATAAAGAAGCAAAAGTTATTTCATTTAATTATAAGGGCAATTCGTATACTTTTAAAGAGGGAGATGAAATCTCCTTTGTCGGAGATGAACGCGGATTCAGCGCAGGCGTATCTTTAAAAGAAACCGTTGTCGCATTCGGCGAACACCTTCTCATTCCTATGGAAACCGCCGCTGAGATATTCGGCTACCATCTGTATTTCGATCAGATGGGTCTTGCCGTATTCTCGGACATTGACCTCAAAGAAAAATATCTCCCTACGCTTCACGCGGATTACCGTTCCGATGTGGAAAGGGGTATGCCCGCGGTTTACAACATAATTCAAGTAATCGCGTTCAAGAATTACACCGGCGCTGAAATAATCGAGGATATGAACGCTATCCACGGCGAGGACGGCCACACTAAGCTTATGCTCACCCAGGAGCAGTTCGACCAGCTCAAGGAGCGCGTTAAAAACGATCCGATTTACGCTTCCTGGCTCAAGAGCTTCGAGGCTGAAAGAGCTAAGGGTACCTCGTATTATGAAGCAGGTCTTCCCGTGTTCAACCTGAATGACGGAGAGCGACTGATGGGTGTAACCAACGCCACTACACTACAGTTGCTTGATCATGCCTTCCTTTATAAGATGACCGGTAATGAGGACTATGCGTTAAAGGTTAAGAAGCTTTTGCTTGCAGCCAGCAAATTTAAGGACAACTTCCTTACCGGCTGTAAGAGCTGGCATCCTGAGCATACTCTTGATACGGGTATTATGATGTATGGCTACGGCGTTGCTTATGACTGGTGCTACGATTATCTCGCAAAGGACAAGAAGGACCTTAAACAGATTGAAAACGGTATGTGGGAGCTTGGCTTCGGAGCTTACATGGGCTTCGGTGAGCTTTACGAATGGTGGGATAACGAAAAAAACCTCAGCGATTACAACGACGAAATGTTAAATGACGATGACCCTGCAACCACAGAGTTTATCGGTCGAGCGTGGAGTTCCAACCTATTCTTCATTAATGACGGTGAAAGATTTAGAAAGTATGACTTCACAAACCGCATATGGAGCAACAACTGGGGCGCTGTTTGTAACGGCGGCGTGGTAGTTGCCGCGCTCGCGTTCGCTAACGTAAACACTGAATTCAGAGCTGCGTCAGAATACCTTCTCGACTGCACACTGTTCTCCTTCCCCATTTCTATGTATACCAGTTACGCTCCTGACGGCGGTTACCCCGAAGGAGTTGCTTACTGGTCCTTCGGTACTGAATACTCTATTTACATCATGTCTTCTCTCAGTACGGCGATAGGCTCGGATTTGGGCTTCCTGAACGCCCCAGGATTCCGTGAGTCATTCTACTTCGTAAACTCTCTGTCTTCCGCAAGCGGTTGGATATGGAATTTCCATGACGCCGTAGAGAGCCGTTCGGATTCTAAGAAATTCTTCTGGTTCTCTCACGTCTCCGGCAATAAGGAAATCGCGGGCATTCGTTACAACTTCCTCGTAGACCTCAAGGAAAATCTTGATGTTTGGGACCTTATGTTCTACAATTCCGATAATATATCAAAGGACGTTCAGCTCGACCTTGATTATTGCTACTACGGTATAGCAACCGCTGCGTTCCATTCAAACTGGACAGATAACTCTTTGTTCTGTGGATTACATGGCGGACCTAACGACGCCTCTCACGGCCACCTCGATATCGGTAACTTTATACTTGAATACGGCGGAACAAGATTCTTCTGCGACCTTAGAAGAGATAACTACGGTCTTGCGGGCTATAACAAGGGTGTTGACTACTTTTCTCAGCCCTACCGTTATTGGTATTACCGTAACAGAGCAGAGGGACATAATACCTTAGTTATTAATCCTACGTTGGTTGATACCAATAACAGAACAGCCGGCGTTGCTCAAGGCAGAAACTATGACTCAAGAATAGATGCCGTTTCAGCGGTTTTGCGATTTGAAAGCGGTAAAACTTCCGCTTTAGCGGTAGTTGATATGGCTTGCGCGTATTTTGATTCCGTTCCCGTATATTACGCTTGTTCAAACTGCGGGTATGAGACTACCGCTATTTGCACGAGTCCCAAATGTACAGGAAAGAACAATCAGCTGAAGCTTGACTATGTAGGCGGCAAATACGTGCTCAAGTGCGTCGCGTCAGGTTGCACGGCAACTATTGACGCGGTCTGCGAAAGCTGCGGCGGCACTCTCGTTGAAAAGCGTAACGGTATACGCGGAATGTACGTAACAGAGAACCGTTCAACTGTTGTAATTCAGGACGAAATGTGGTTAAACGCTCCCGCTAAAAAGGTTTATTGGATGGGCCACGTTGCTGAGGGCGCAAAGGTTACGGTTTCGGACGATATGCAGTCTGCTCTCGTTCAGCTTGACGGTAAAACGCTGCTTGTTCAGATAGTCGTTCCCGACGGCTATACAGGAACATGGAGATTCGAAACTCAGGCGGCTGACTACCTCCCGGAGACCGGACTTGTTATGGTTCCCGGTGAAGCACCGCGAGACGGTTTACAGAAACTCGTCGCGATAAGCGAGGGTACCAGCGAGATAAAGCTTGCGGTTGTTTGTAAGCTCCTCTCCGCCGGACCTCACAGCTACACATGGACTGACATCGAGGATTGGACCGTAGATAGATAAAATAAAAGTAAAAAAGACTGTCCCACTTGGGATAGTCTTTTTTAGTGAAGAGTGAAAAGAGTAAAAGTGAAGAGTTATTTTTTAAATATTTTTTTGAAAGTTATTGACAAAACACAAAAGCTGTGCTATAATCCTTAACAGATGCGATGACCGAAAACAAGTAGTAAACATCGCTTGCCGCACAGAGAAGCGTCGGTTGGTGCAAGACGCGGGCAGCATTTTTACGAATACATTTCGTGAGCATATAAGTCGATTTTTTTTGTAGGCTTATACGGATTCCGTCCGTTACAGCGGAGAGCAATTAAATCCTTTGATGCGTTGCTTATAAGGCTCGTTTTGTGAGAAATGGGCGAACTGAGGTGGTACAGCGGTATTTTATCGCCCTCTGCGTTTATGCGGGGGGCGTTTTTGTATGCCGTTTACTATAAATTAGGTTTTTTATTTGAAAGGTAGGTTTTTAAAAATGACAACCACTGTTTTAACCTGTGTACTGCTCGTGCTTTTCTTTGGTACAATGATACTTACGGGCGTATACTGCCGCAAGCACGCCACTGACGTAAACGGCTTCGTTCTCGGCGGACGAAACGTAGGTCCTTGGCTCACCGCATTCGCATTCGGTACCTCCTACTTCTCAGCAGTTATATTCGTAGGTTACGCGGGGCAGTTTGGCTGGAACTTCGGTCTGGCGTCCACCTGGATAGGTCTTGGAAACGCTTTTATCGGCTCGCTGCTCGCATGGGTGATTCTTGGCAGAAGAACCCGTCTTATGACTCAGCATATCGAGAGCAAGACCATGCCCGACTTTTTTGAGAAGCGATACGGCTCAAAATCACTTAAAATAGTGGCTTCGGTTATAGTGTTTATATTCCTTATTCCCTACACCGCTTCTCTTTACAACGGTCTTTCGAGCCTTTTTAGTATCGCTTTTGAAATTCCCTACTGGGTCGTTATCGTCGTAATGGCGGCTCTTACCTGCGTTTACGTCCTATTCGGCGGATATATGGCTACCGCTATAAATGATTTCATTCAGGGAATTATAATGCTCATAGGTATTATCGCCGTTATCGCAGCCCTGCTTATCAGCAACGGCGGTCTTGGTGAGGCGGTAAAGCAGCTTTCTCTTATTGAGTCTACATACCCCGATACGGTGGGCGCTCAGGGCGCTTTTACATCCTTCTTCGGCGCTCAGCCCTTCTATCTGCTCGTAGTAGTTCTGCTCACGTCGCTTGGAACCTGGGGACTGCCTCAGATGGTAGGCAAGTTCTATTCAATCAAGAACGAGGACGCTATCAAAAAGGGCACAATTATTTCCACTCTGTTCGCTATCGTTGTCGCGGGCGGCTGCTACTTCATCGGCGGCTTCGGACGTCTCTACACCGATATGCTCGTCGGTGAGGGCGGAGATCCCACAAGCTTCCGCAACTTTGATTCGGTGGTTCCGACTATCCTTTCCACTCTGCCAGACATAATAATTGCGGTAGTAATTATTCTCGTGCTTGCCGCCTCAATGTCTACGCTTTCTTCTCTTGTGCTTACCTCAGCCTCTACCCTTACTCTTGACGTCATTATGCCTATTCTTAGTAAGAATAAGCCGCAGTCCGACCTTAACGAAAAGAGTAGCCAGAAGAAGCAGTTAATAATACTCCGTGTTTTTGTTGGATTCTTCGTCGCTGTTTCCGCTGTCATAGCAATAGTTAAGGATATGAACCCCGAATTCACCTTTATCGCTCAGATGATGGGTGTTTCGTGGGGCGCGCTTGCGGGAGCGTTCCTCGCTCCATTCCTCTACGCTCTTTACAGTAAAAAGATAACTCCCGCGGCATGCTGGGTAAGCTTCATTTTCGGTACGGGAATTGAGATAGTACAGCTTGTGCTTATGTTTACGGGTATCAGTGTAGCGAATATCCCATTCATAGGCTTCGTATTCACTAACTCGCTCTACTCCGGTGTATTCGCCATGGTAGGCGGACTTATTCTCGTTCCGATAGTAAGCCTGTTTACACCTAAGTGCGACAAGGAAAAGGTTGACGGCATTTTCACCTGCTACGATACTCAGGTAACGGTATCAGTTACCGATACTCTCGGAAAATAAAAAAGAACAAGGGCTTAACATGTCGTTAAGCCCTTACGTTTTCTTTAATTTGAAGCAGCGTTTATCTGAGCTTTTATACACAGTATTTCAGCTTCGTTTCGGTTTTCCGCGCTTTCTAAGCCTTTAAGTCTGATTTTAAGCGCGCTAAGTACCCTATCTGAGTATCCCTTTTCAAGAGGGTCGCCTTTACGCTCAAAGCTGCCGAGCAGCTGTTCCCTTTCGGTAAGCGAATAGGGCGTTCCGCTGTATTTACAGCTTATCACGGCGTAAATTCTTCCGCCCGACTCTATTTTTACCTCATCGGTCATTTCAAAGCCGTTTTCAGCGAGGTAGCATCTAAGCTCCTCTGCCTTGCTCATAGGTTGAAGCACAAAACGGAAGCTCGGCGATTTCAGTCGCCTGTCCTGCTCTATTATCTGCGCTATCAGCTCTCCGCCCATTCCCGCAATAACAATGTCGGTTTCACCGTCAAAAGCTACACCAAGCGTTCCGCTTGTGCAGTACGCAGTTATTTTTTCTCCGCAGCCCGCCATTTTTGCGTTATTTACGCCCTTTTCAAGCGAGGGCGCGCTAATATCCGTAATTATACATTCGGGCGTCTTGCCGCTTAAAATAAGCTCTACGGGGACATATGCGTGGTCGGTTCCGACGTCGCACACTGTAACTCCGCCTCTAACCGCTTCACACAGCGTTTTTAATCTCTCGTCCTTCAACATTTTCTCGTCCTTATCCATCATTTATTGGGTGAATTCCCATAAAAAGACTCAAACGGTGTAACCCGTAACTTAAAATTCGATAAAAAAAGCCGTCCAAAGCATTTATGCCCGGACGGCTCTTTTATTTTTACTTGCTTATAGCCTTATTAAGCTTCTCGACAAGCGCGTCCGCATCGGTTCCGTGAACGTCGCATGCCTCCTCTACCGTCTCTCCTCTGGAGCAGGGGCAGGTAAGGCAATGCATACCGATTTCAAGGAATATTGGCTCGGTTTCGGGATGATTGTCAAGAATATCGCCTATAATAGTATTCTTAGTAATAACCATTTTATTTTAATCCTTTCGCTAATCTTTTTCTATTTCATATTATAGCTTTTTTTCAATTATTGTCAAGTCAAATCAAAAAATATTTACGATTAACGACAGTTGTTTACAAATGCGCCTTTTAAATTTTATATTTAAATGCTATAATCAGTATAGTATTTTACATTTAAAAGGAAATTTTTATGAAATCGACTGTAAAAAAGACTGTAGCTCTTTTGCTCATCGCTGTAATTGCGCTCACCGCGCTTTCATCATGCACAGTAGAAAAGGCTTATCCGGGCGCGCCTAAGGGTATGCGTCCCTGTAATGAGGGGGAGCAAGGTGTCATTATGTACGTTCCCGCAAGCTGGAGCGTTGACACATCAAACAGAATACCTACCGCTTATTTTTCAAATACCGAGCAGTCTATGCTGACGCTTGTAACCGTACCCAAGGACGATTGGAAAAACGGTAATCCGGAAAAGACTATACCTCAGTATTGGAATGAGCAAAAGGCAAAATTCGCCACAATGAAGGAATTCACCGTTATTAAACCCTCTGAAAATGCCAATGACGAGCTGTATTTTACTGACGTTATCGCTCAAAACAAGCAGCTTTTTGAGTACAGATATTCATTCAAGCTCACAAAACAGGACGGAGATACAAAATACCGCTTTTCGCAGGCTTTCGTTGAAAACCCTCTGACGTCCGACCTGTATATTATAACTTACAGCGCCATCGATAGCCATTTTGATTCTCACCTTGAGGATATTTCAAGCGTCTATAAAAATCTTAAATTTGTTACCGAGACCGAGCCTATGCAGGACACTGCTCCAAAGCCGTCATTTGTAACCGTAGAAAACACTCCCGATGGCTATTCGGCGCTTACAGGTAAGCACGTTGACTACGTTCTGTTCGTTCCGAGCGACTGGACACCTGTGCTTAATACAGGTATCACTGCCGCCTCCGCGCCGAACAATCCGTCAGTTACCTGCAGCGTTACAGGCTTTAATCTTGAAAACGACGACGCGGCTATCACTCCATCGGATTTTGACAGCTATTTCGCGGCGCTTGAAGCAACTGTTAAGGATTCATTCGGAAATATAACCTTTGACGATGAAAACGTCAAATATACCGCCGATACCATAGGTATTATCGGCTCTGAACACGTGATTGATGCCAGAAATTATGTTTACCGTGTAACGTTTGACGGAAATGAATACACCTACGACCAGTATATTGCGGTATTCCGCGGCTACGTTTACCAGATAACCTTCTGCTGTAAGACCTCGGATTACGGCGCTTACGCCGCTGTGTTTGACGCCATTGCCGATAATTTCAAATTCAAGCTCTAAAAAACTAAAAGGACAGGAAATTAATGAAGATATTGACAGTCAGCTCCGCAAATATGGACCTGAGTATGCGTGTTAAGCTCGCGCCCGAAAAGGGGCAAACGCTTACGGGGGATTCCTATAAGTACGTTCCCGGTGGCAAGGGCGCAAACTCCGCTACCGCGGTAGCAAAGCTTGGCGGAAAATCGGTTTTCTGCGCCGCGCTTGGTAACGACTCTAACGGAAAAGCTCTTATGCAAATATACGAGAGCACAGGCATTGATACAAGCTATATTTTAACTTCGGACAACCTCCCGACAGGGCTTGCGGCAGTAACGGTAGAGGACGACGGCTCAAACAGAATAGTGATATTTTCAGGAGCTAATGCAGCTCTAAGCGCAGAGCACGCTATCGCTGCCGCAAAAGAGGCAAAGCCTGACGCCGTTTTCTGTCATTTTGAAATTCCCTACAAGACTGTTGTCGAGCTTTCAAAATATTGCCACGAGGCTAATATTCCTATGTTCATTGACGCGGGACCCGCGGACTCGACGCTTGAGCTTTCCGAGCTTGCTCCAATTACGGTATTTTCTCCCAATGAGACGGAGACGGAGACGTTCACGGGGGTTATGCCCGTAGATGACGAAAGCTGCGTTCTTGCGGTGAAAAAGCTTATGGAAAAGGTAAAGGCTGAGTATTATGTTTTAAAGCTCGGCGCAAGAGGCGTTGCGGTATACGACGGAAGCAAGCTTAGCATTATTCCTACCTATCCTGTAAAGGTTGTTGATACCACGTCGGCAGGCGATTCCTTTACCGCCGCTATGACGCTTGAATATATGCGTACAAAGGATATCATTCATGCTTGCAGATACGGCAACGCGGTTGCCTCCGTAACCGTATCGAGAGCCGGTGCGGGCGAATCCATTCCCACAAAAGACGAACTTGATGAATTCATCAGGGCTATGAAAATCACTATTTGATTGAAAGGAGCTTACCGCATGGGTGAATTACCGAAGGGCAGAGTTTTGGGCGTTGATGCCGGAACCGTTCGCACAGGTCTGGCTATAAGCGATACCGACGGCTTTCTCGCAAGCGTTCTTTGCACAGTAAAAGCAAACGGACTTCGCTCTCTCGCCGCGGAAATAAAGACCAAGGCTGAGGAAAACAAGGCTCGGCTCATCGTTATCGGTCATCCGATAAATATGAACGGAACGCTCGGTGAAAGCTCGGCAAGGATACACCGCTTAGCCGACGAAATTCGCGCTATATGCGATATTCCCGTTACTCTTTTTGATGAGCGCTGCACCACAATGGTAGCCGCGAGTATACTGAATATGACTGACACGCGAGGCTCAAAGCGCAAGGCGGTCATTGACAATCTGTCTGCCGAAATTATTCTGCAAAATTATCTTGACAGCGAAAGAAGAAAATAAAAAATTCCGACCTTATAGGTCGGAATTTTTTATTTGTGTTTAAATAGAGATTTTAGTTTAGAATAAACCCTTTTTGCTCTGTCGGTCTTTTTGGAAAGCTTATCCTTCATTTCGTTATAAACATGCGCGTCATCTCGTTTTTCCACAAGATACGTTGACATGTCGGTTCCCTCTTCGATGTTATAATCCGCATCTGACGTTTCAACCGACGCATTCTCAAAATACGCCTGAGTTCTGTCTGAAAGTCCCTTTTCACGAAGCTTTTTCTCACACAGCGCCTTAAATATCGCGTATACAAGAGCTACGAACGGGATTCCTATAAGAATTCCCACAATTCCAAAGAAGCCACCCATGACGATAATCGCGGAGAACACCCATATTGCAGGAAGGTTATCCTGCCTTCCCGCATTAAGAAACGGCTCGATGTATCTTGAATCCAGAATATTAATGAGAACTGAAATAACCAGATATAAAAGCGCGTATCTTACGTCAACGAGTAGAAGTATAAACGTTCCCGCGCCTATACCTATTATGGGTCCGATGAATGGGAAGAATGATGAAACGCCCATTACCACTGCCAGAAGCACCGCATACGGAGTCTGGAATATAAACAGGCATATGAACATAAGAATTCCGATTATCATTCCGTCAAGAAGTCTGACTACTATATAATCCCTGAATATGCTTTTACTCTTTCTGACAATCCAACACAAGTTCTTATATGCTCTTTCAGGCAACCATACCTTACATATATACTGTATACGTTCAATATGCTTCTTTTCACCTATAAGCAGATAAAGAGAAAGGAATATACCGATTATCAGATTTTTAGTCTCGGTAATGATGGTCAATGCCGACGAGAAAATATTCGGGAGCGAATTATTTATCATCTCGCCAAGCGAAGCAAGTATTCCGTCAAACGCATTCTTGACTATCTGCGCTCCTGCTCCGGAATTTACAACAAGGTTATATCCCTCAGGGTTACGCAACGAAATGGCAAAGAGCTGCTCAGCCGCATCTTTCCTTAAATCCGGCATTACGTCGTAGTAAACGTACACAGACTCACCCGTAAGCGAGGTTACAAGTTCAGCTGTTCGGTGCTGAAAGCTCTCGACGTACTGCATAAACTTTGAGCTGAATTTATCATAGTTTGATATAATTTCCGGTATTACGGTCATACAGAAAAGCGTTATAAGCGCAATGACCACAACGTATACTATCACAACGCTCAAAAAATGCCTAAAGCCTATCTTTTTTTCCTTGCGGTTGCCAAGAATCTTGGTTTCGGTAAATCTTACAAGCGGGTGTAGCAAAAACGCTATTACAAAGCCGTAAATTATAGGCTTAACGACCTCGAAAATAAAATCGGCAATCTTCGGAACTACCGAAATATTTATTCCTATGATAACGCAGAAAACACAGAAAAGCGCTACTAAAAACACGTATAGCGCTACCGTGTTCCGCTTCTCGTTAGGCTCGAAAAATTTCATTTCCCATCCACCTCCGAGTTACTGTCCGAGGTGTCTTCCTGCTCAATATCTTCCCCAAATCTCTCCGAAAGCGCTACGTTTTCGGACTGCTCGCCCTCGCCGTACGGTCTTTCATCGTAGTAATAATCGAGATCTTCTATACTATGGGACTGCCTTATGCTATCTGCGCCGTTTTCCGTCTCTGCCGCCTTTTTGGCATTCAATCTCGCTTCTGTCTTATCGTTAATATACCTTCCGAGAATAGCGAACACCGGAACAGCTATCACCATACCCGCAAGACCGAAAAGTCCGCCCATTACGGTGATGGCAATAAGAACGTAGATAGCGGGCAGACCTGTGGAGCTTCCGAGTATTCTGGGGGCGATAAGGTTGCCGTCTATCTGCTGAATAACCACTATTATGATGAGGAACCACAGGGCTTTAAGCGGATCGGCAATAAAAATTATCAGAACACTCGGTATACCTCCGATAAAGGGTCCGAAAATAGGAATTATGTTTGTACATGCGATAAGCACGCTGATTAGCGGAACGTACGGTATATCGAAAATAAGCATCGCAACCGCCGTAAGTATCCCCACCATTATCGCGTCAAGAAACATACCCATAAGGTATTTACCAAAGGTCTTATCCGCGTATTTCACTCCGCTACGGAGCTTCTTGATACGCTCCTCCTTGAAAAATACGTGTAGAACCTTGTTTATCTGCGCGAGCACCAGCTCCTTCGAGAAAAGAAGGTATCCCGCAAAAACCAAGCCTATGATTATATTTTTCAGCTGAACCACGAGTGAACCGAAGAATCCCATTATATATGGCGAAAACTCGGTAACAAGACCGTAAATGACCTCAATAATCTTGGAAAGCGGCGCTGAAAGCACAGAAAAGTCAAATACTGAATTGAGCCACGCAACAAGCGCTCCAAGCAGCTTCGACTGCTGGGAGATATTATTCATCCATTCCTGAAGCGACTGCGAATAAACCGCAAGATTAGCCTGAAGGTCGGTAAAGCTCTTGCCTATTTGCGGCACTACCGCGTAAATAAGCAGTGAAAAAGCGGTAAGGAAAACAATGTACGTAAGCGATACGCTCAAAAGACGGCGAATGATACCGTGTCTTATCCTAATAAGTATTTTTTTCTCAAAAAGATTAGCAATTGGAGTTAGTATATAGGCTATTATTATTCCGTAAATAAGCGGAGCGAGAACCTCAAATACCTTTAAAATACCCGCCCAGACGTATTTTATATATACACCGAGGAAAATACAGAAAATGACCGCGGCAGAAACAATAGCCGCATAAATAGCATAGGTTGTATATTTTTTATTCCAATTTATCTTCAAAGCTGCCGCCTCCTTTTATATAAATATTCAAGTATATTCTATACCATATTTCTGTTCTTGTCAACAAAAAAACAAATATTTTATTTAAATTTAAAATCTGCTTAACTATTTCAGCGCCGATTTTTGCATACTATTTCATTTTTTGGGATATATTATTAGGTGAACATAGGCTGTATTCGGGAAGGGATTACTTGATATGGAAAGACGCGAAACAATTAAAAAAACGGTAATCTACGCTCTTGTCCTAATTGGAATAGCGATATTTTTCAAGTTTTTTGCATCGCTCTTTTTGCCGTTCATTATTGCTTTGGGTATCGCTTTCATACTGAACTACCCAATCAAGCTTCTTCACAGACGAACCGGTCTTTCAAAGCGCATACTCAGCGCCCTTACCGTATCAGCCGTAACTTTTTTGCTCGGTTTTCTTGTTTTTTTGCTAATAAACCGCCTTATAAACGAGTTAAGGAGCTTTATCGTATCGGTAAGCGAAAACGCGGATAGGTACATCTCGGATTTCTTTAAGCTTATAGATAAAATAACCGAGCGAATACCGTTTATTGACGCCGTTGGAGCTGACCTTTCCGAGACCGTTACCGATGTGGTTAAGGGTATGCTTACCGCTGTTACCTCACGCCTCCCGGGCATAATCGCTAACATCATCGCTATGCTACCCCATATTCTTTTGTTTACCGTTATCATAATACTCGCTTCCTACTACTTCTGCGCCGATTTTGACAAAATTAAGGAAAATATTTTATCCGTTCTTCCTGAAGGCGCGCGAAACGCGCTCTCGCGATTCAAGAAACGGCTTACTGATACGGGACTGAAATATCTTAGGGCATGCGCCGTTATGCTCATTATAACCTATTTTGAGCTGTTGGTTGGTTTTCTTATGTTAGGTATTCCGTACGCCTTCTCACTTTCGCTTTTAGTCGCAGCGGTGGATATGCTTCCAATTTTCGGCGTTGGAACGGTGCTTGTTCCGTGGGCGATATGGTGTAAGCTTTCCGGAGATACGTATACCGCGATAGGACTTCTGATTATTTTCGCTACGGTAACTGTAATCCGACGTTTTATTGAACCAAAGGTTATAAGCACGGGGATAGGGCTTTCTCCGATAACTACCCTTTTCGCCATGTACGTAGGATTTCGTCTTTTTGGACTTACGGGTCTTTTCTTTTCACCCTTAGCTGCTATACTTATACTGCATGCGTTGCCTGAGGAGCTGGCTAAAAAACTGGGCTTTTCCGGTGGAAAAGAGGTGAAAAAAGAGGATGAGCTGAATGAAACGAAATCGGGGTAACAAATCGTTTACAAAATATTTTCGCAAAAAGTCAAAAATCTATTGACAAACAAAACCAATAGGTGTATAATATTAAAGAATTAATGTAAAGTTCCTTTGCAGATAGCGAGGGGAGGGATATAGAGTGGCAGAAGTCAGAATCAAGGACAATGAATCTCTTGAAAACGCGCTCCGCAGATTTAAGAGACAGGTAACTAAGTCGGGCATAATGGGCGAAATGCGCAAGAGAGAGCATTATGAGAAGCCGAGCGTAAAGCGCAAGAAGAAGTCCGAGGCAGCAAGAAAGCGCAAATACAAATAATTTCGTTTTCGTGCCAAAAAGCAAAATAAAAGGGGTTGTTGCACAAGGCGATAACCCTCTTTTTGTTTTTGAGTAAAGAAAGGCAGTTCATATTTTGAAGAAAAACGACTTACTTAACGTTAAGGTAACGGATATAAACCATATGGGACTGGGCGTCGCCAAATGTGATGGCGCGGTCATTTTCGTGCAGGGCGGAGTTACCGAGGACGTTTTGAAAATAAAGATAATCAAAGAGGCAAAAAGCTATTACGTTGCGAGAATTGAGGAGATACTCTCCCCTTCTCCTTACAGAGCCGAGCCTATTTGTCCAAGCTATAAGAGATGCGGCGGCTGTATCTATCAGAATATCACTCCCGAATACGAAAATAAGCTTAAAGAAGCCCGTGTAAAAAACGAGTTTTCAAGGTTTGGGGTGAGGTGCGAGAGCTTTGAGCCGATTGCTTACGCTAAGCTTTCAAATTATCGGAACAAGCTTCAGTGTCCCGTATCCGAGGACGGAATGCTTGGGTTTTACGCGCAAAAATCACACGAGATAATAGATATCGAGAGCTGCGGGCTTCAAGAAGTGATGATGGAGGAAATATATTCCTACATAAGAACACTCATTCAATCGCACCCGCGGTCAGAAATTCGACACGTTTATCTGCGTTGCGGAGTTGGAACAGGCGAGGTAATGGTGTGCTTTGTTTGCCGTGGCGAGAGCTTTGACGGACAAGCTGAGCTTGTAAAGGAAATCACGGAGCGCTTTTCGGAAATAAAGAGTGTTCTTCTTAACGTAAATCCCGATGACACAAACGTGGTTCTCGGTAAAAAATGTATTACACTCTACGGCAAAGACTATATCGAGGACGTCCTCTGCGGTCTGCGTTTTAAAATTAGTCCGCTTTCGTTTTATCAGGTCAATCATAGCTGCACCGAGCTTCTCTACCGCGCCGCCGCTGAGTTTGCCGAGGTAACGCCAAACGATACCCTTGTCGATTTGTTTTGCGGAATTGGAACTATTGGACTTTGTGTTGCTTCCATCGCGCCCGTAAAGCGACTTATCGGGGTTGAGATAGTTCCTGAGGCTATACAGAACGCAAAGGAAAACGCTGAATTAAACGGCATAACTAACGCTGAATTTTATTGCTCGCCTGCGGAGAAATTCGATTTCGGAGCGCCGGACGTGCTAATCGTTGACCCTCCACGCAAGGGGCTTGCTCCCTCGCTTATCGAAACAATAGGTAAGGTTGCCCCGAAAAGAATCGTTTATATTTCCTGCTCTCCCGATACGCTTGCCAGAGATTGCTCGATGCTTGAAAAACACGGATACACGGTGGAAAAATGCAAGCCGGTTAATATGTTTCCACGTACTTCCCATGTTGAATCTGTCGTTTGTCTGACGAGGAAATAAGTGATTTTGACCCTAAAATGGGCATTTTTCAGCCTTTTTGAGTGGTTTTGAGATAAAAATTCAAAAAATCGGTGTTCAAAATCAAAAAATGCCCCAATTTTTCGTTGGGACAAATGTGAGTTTTGAGCAATACTCGAAAATACAAATTACAGCAGTTTAGTATAACATATCGAAAGGAGCAGCCTTGATGAAAGTCAAAATGAAAATCAAATATCGAAAGCTTTGGCTATTTATGATTGGTGTTGCATTTTTGTTTATATTGCTCGTTTTAATGGCAGTAGCTTTTATTACTGAAGATCATAACTATGCTCTGGCGATTTTATGTTTACTGATTGGTGTTGTAATTCTTGTCGCTACTTATTTCCGTTTTAATTATGGAATAACGATCACTGAAAAACGTGTAGTAGCCATCGAGCAAGCAAGAATTAAAATACTGCGATATGACGATGTAAGCAGTATTGTTGTGAAATTTACTGACGAAAGTGTTGTTGCTTACATAAGAATGAAAAATCAGAAGGAATATACTTTTGTTTGGGACAGCATATTCTTGGGAACAAACGTTATTCTGCCATCTCACAACAAAATTAAACTATATGATGAATGGGTGGAGAAAAGCATCGCGAATCTATCCAATTGCCCTAAGGTAAAAATTCAAAACTTTTATAGAACAAAATAAAATATACCTTTTGGCTTTACAACCCCCGTTTTTGGCACAAAAATATACCTTTTGACCTTATGACCACGTCGAGAGTGTCGTTTGTCTGACGAGAAAATGATCCGAAATTGGCTCAAAATGGGCAAAAACAAGCTGTTTTGAGCGATTTTGAGACAAAAATCCAAAAAAACGGTGTTTAAAATCAGAAAAAGCCCCAATTTTGCGTTGGGACAAATGTGAGTTTTGAGCAAGACTCAAAAGTTCATTTTACAGCAATACGGGATAACATATCGAAGAAGAAAGGAGTTACTATGTACGATATTCAAAGCAGATGGAAGCTTGAAGGTAATATTTTGAGATATTATGGCTTGAGAAATCAGCCCAATATGTTCAAAAATGCTGTTAAACTTACCAAGAAGCAAAAAACTATCATTGAAAAGCTCCCCTGTGATTTGACAGATGACGAAATTAGCATATTGAAAAATCTCATTGGTGCACAGATTGTGAAATTCGAAAGTAAGAGAGTAATTCCTTCTAATTTGTACGAAGCAAGATTTTGCACAACTTGTA
>JAFVUF010000004.1 GCA_017502875.1 Clostridia bacterium
CCCAGTAGTACTGTTTGACAAAGACGGTAACTACGTAACGTCAGGCGATTTCTTAACTGTATTCGCAGCGTCCTTAAAGACGTCCGAAACGACGGTAGAGAACCCTGATAACGATCCCGTATACATCGTATTTAGATCAGGTGCGGACTTCAGAATGGATAATAACGCCACTGCTCAAAATCTTACCAATAAATACGGTAACATTGTAATAGATCTTATGGGCAATGGTATTAGTGCCGGTAACGGAGGAGAGTTCTGGTTCATCTTAGGCGGAACTAACGCAAACGATCTTAGCATCACCGTAAAGAACGGAACGATATACAATAAATTCCAGCCACAAGTAGCTGTCGGCTCCAGCGCTACGTTGACGGTAGATAAGGTAGTTAACTTGACCTTCGAAGACATAACGGTTAACAAGCAGAGAGCGAATGAGACCGGATTCTTGAAGGTAACCGGTTATGCCGGCACAGGAAAGTTAACAACCAACGTTGTAATGAATGACTGTATTTTTATTCCGAGCACTGGCAATCTGTTGTTCGGACTTGCGGCAGACGGCAACGGCGCGGTTAACCTAACCGTAAACGGCGGTGTTATCAACGCGGCAAGCTTTGATGCTATCCCGTCAATATACACCGCTGGCGCAAACGATACGGTTAAGTTCGGTAAGGGCAGCGATGATAAATACACTAAGATAGTATTCAGCGCGGCACAGGCCACACCCGGCAATGTAGCAACGCTGATTTACGACACAGTAAGCGAGGGCAAGGCGCTCTTCGTAACTGACGAAAATGCTACTGAATATGTTCTTACTCCTTGCGCTCACGATTATAAGGGTGCATGTGATACCCTGTGTAGCATATGCGGAGACACAAGACCAACGGTTCCCTCTGACTCGAAGTACTGGACTCCGATATTCAGTATAGGAAGTAAAGGAGCATACTCCTCAAGCTTCACACCAACGTATGCGTCAGGCACATCAAGCTATAAGGTTGATTATATAAACGATCCCGAAAAAAATATAGAGTTAGATCAAAACAATGGGCTTCTATTCAAACATATCTCAAACCCAACAGGAAACTATGCGAGAACTTACATAACCTTCAATGCCGCAGGTCTTGGTGACGCCGCGAATACAGTTGCGAACGGCGGTAAAAAAGACTTAGCCGGTCTCGACTTTGTTTTCTCAATGGATATCACAGCCGAAGTTGAAAGCCAGGCTACGTCTGATGAACCAATCTATATCCGAATGAATGGCGACAGTAGTGTTAATAGCTTTATTACTATTGCCAACAGAAAGGGTAATACTTTCTATAAGCCTAACGGAACAGAGCTGTTTACCTTAGAGGTAGGTAAGAGCACCAACGTAACGTTTTTAGTTGACGTTGGCGGAGCTACGGCAGAAACCAGCGGCAATACGGTATATTACTTTGTTGACGGCGTATGTATTGGCTCGTCGGCTATCTTCACTCCCGAGCAGTTAACCGCTATATACGATTATTCTAAAGCTAACTATCCTGATAATGAGCCCGGATTTATTTTGAGCGCTGCCCGTATCTATTTCAGAGACTGTCAGTATTCAGGATTTACGATAAGCCAGCTTTCATTGCGTTACTTAGACGATACTCCCGACGATAACAACGTAACAAACGCTAAGAGAGGCGCAAATATCTTCTCAATGCCTCACACGCCCGAGGAAGATGACGGCGACTGCAGAACGCCCATCCTCTGCACGGTATGCGGAGAGGTGGCAGGTGAATCAGCTCATACCC
The DNA here is from genome assembly GCA_017502875.1 of Clostridia bacterium. GTDB lineage: Bacteria > Bacillota > Clostridia > Oscillospirales > CAG-272 > SIG673. The sequence continues at coordinate 1,770 of JAFVUF010000004.1, forward strand.
CCGGCACAAAGGCAACTTGTGTTTCTAAGGCTACCTGTGCGACTTGCGGTCAGGAATTCGGCGAGTACGGAGATCACGATTACAGTGAATACGGTGAAAACGATTTATACCACTGGGTAACGTGTTCTGCCTGTGGTGTTCCGGAAGACGGAGTCAAGACAAAGCACGTATACGACAATGCTTACGATAACGACTGTAACGTATGTGGCTATGAAAACAAAAACTGCATAAGCGAGTCAAAGTACTGGGCTCCGATATACAAGCTGTCGGAGAGCAACCAGGACGCAAATTCTACGTACGCACCCGGATTCCTTCCTTCAGAGCTCACCGATATTAAGACGAATATTCAAGCAATAAATAACAGTTCCGGGGCAATAACACTTCCGAGTGGTAAAGACAAAACGATTTACTTCAGGCACGATAAGAGTAATACAGCCACTAACGCTTACCTAAGTATTTGGGCGCCTCACAATAGTGGTAAATTCTGGAGAACCAGAGATCTTGGTACTCAGAATTTGGCAGGTCTTGATTTCGTGATTTCAATGGATATTATGGCTGAGGTACGGAGTACCGGTACCGCTAATAACCCAATTGAAATCTCCATGAGAGTAAGGGACGGTGGCACTCAGAACCGCAACGCCACCGTTGCGATAAGAAAGGGTAACACATATTACACGCCTGACGGAAGAACTGAAATATTTACCTTGGAGGTCGGCGTAAAGACCAATTTCTCCATTTTGGTTGACGTTGGAGGAGAGACTGCTGCTACCTGCGCGAATTCTGTATATTATTTCGTTGACGGACAGTATGTTGGCTCATACGACGGTGTTTATGACAGCGAGGCGTTAGCGGATATATATAATGTGTCTGCGGCGTCATGGGCTGACAACGCTCCCGGATTTATTTTGACCTATGCGGTAATGTATCACACAGACCCCGCGCAGTCTGGCTTTAAGATCAGCGAGCTTGGCTTATATTACTTTGATGATACTCCCGATGACGGAGAGATCAGAAACTCATCGAGAGGCTCAGCGGAATACGATGAGCTTGCTGCTCACAGATATTCAATCAGAAAATCAAACGACACTGAGCACTGGATGGAGTGTATTTGCGGAGCTATCGATGAAAGCACCCGTGAAGCTCATGATGGCGAAGCGACCTGCGTATCAGGCGCGATATGTTCTGTATGCGGTAAGGAATACGGCGAAATAAACCCTGATAACCATGCCGGAGATACTGAAAATGAATGGATAGTTGAAAACGGAATCCACCATCAGATATGCGACTGCGGTGAAATTATCAATCAGGGTCAGTGTGATGGCGGAGACGCTATCACAGATATTACCTGTGTAAAATGCGGCACCCCAATAACAGTCGACGGATTCTATGAGAGAAATGAGCATTTCTATATTGACGGAGTTCCTCAGTTCGCTCAAGGAATCTATACTGACAATAACGGCGTATCGTATTACGTAAACGAAACAGGCAAGGTACTGAAGAACGGCAAGGTAGAGCTTGGCGGTAAGACTTACGACGCAACTAACTATGTTTTAACTATGAGAACCGGTTACGTTGAAAAGGAAGGACTTTACTGGAACGACGGAAAGGTAGTAGATGACGGTATTCATGATGTGAATGGCGTTGAGATGTATTTCGTTGACGGTAAGCTTGGCACTGCTGAGGTAATGATGTCCGACGGAACCGTACATAAGTTCGTTGACGGTGTAAGAGTGCCCGAGGCGGACGGAACGATTGAGGATAAGGCTCCTCTGAACATTACGATAATTCTTAAGTATAAGAATGAAACTGATCCAATAGGAAAGAGAGAGTTCTATCAGTACTGGAATCAGCCGTTCAGCTACAAGGCTCCTCATCACGGCTGTTACAGCATCAGCTTTGATATACAGGGCGCTAACGCGACTGAGGAAGGCGACACTATCAATATAGCAAACGTAACTCAGGATTGCGTAATCGTAGTAACGTATGATACGACAGTAGCGGTACATGAGTATGAGACGGAGCCCTACAAGATAGATGCTCCTACCTGCTCGGCACAGGGAACCAAGTACTTTAAGTGCGTATACTGCGGAGCAGGAAGCGCTACTGACAAGACTGAGAGCATTGATATCGTACCCGACGCTCATAATTATAATTATGAGGGCGGAATAGTTACGGTAGGCGCAACCTGTATCTTAAACGGCAGCACAACCTACAAGTGCGAGTACTGTGAGTACAGCTACACGGTATACACCGCAAAGACGGCGCATACCTGGGTAGTTGATAGCGAAAACAGCAAGGCTCCAAGCTGTGTTGACGGATATACTGCATATAAGTGTGATTGCGAGGGCTGTACCGCAACCAAGAAGGTAAAGGTACCCGCAACAGACGAACATCAGTATGTAGCATACGGTTACAAAGCTGCAACATGCTGCGCAAACGGATATAACAAGGAAATGTGTACTGTTTGCGGTAGCGTAAAGACAACCGTACTTCCCGCCAACGGAATACACGTATACGGAAAGTACGATACTCCTAACGAGGTTCTTGAAAAATCAAATGGCGACAGGGTACTTATCTACAACTGCTCTGAGTGTGGAAAAATCAACGCGGTATCAGTAGTAGTCGCAGCGCCCGCGCCGATACTTGCCGGTAAAGACGACGAGTAATTCATCGCGATAACCTAAAAATAGCCAACGGATATTTTCCGTTGGCTATTTTAACATCACAAATCAGAGCTGTTAAGCAGTTAAAATATTCTATTTAATTATATTGACAAATATTTGTGTGGGTGATATAATGTAACCGTAAAATAACACACCGAAAGTGAGGATTAAATATGCCGTATATTGATACCGTAACGACAGTAAAGCTTACCGCTGAGCAGGAGTCGGAGCTTGTCCGAGAGTACGGAAAGGCGATAGAGCTTATCTCAGGAAAGACTGAGGAGTGGCTTATGCTCAATTTTAGGGGAGAGAGTCATATGGCGTTCAGAGGAACTACGACTCCCGATATAGCGATGATAGATGTGTATATTTTAGGCAAGGCAAAGGATTCTGAGTACGATAAGCTCACTGAGAAGCTTTGCGAGACAGTAAATCACGTGCTCGGTATTCCAAGAAACAGAATATACGTTAAGTACGCGGAATACGAGCGTTGGGGATACAACGGAATAAATTTCTAATATAAATAATACACCCGTAAATTACCAAACAGTGATTTACGGGTGTTTTTTAGTTATATCAAGTTCTTTTTTCTCTGGTTGTAAGCCGAGCGAGGATTTATTATCTCTCTGAAATCAAGGTCGCCTCGGTCAAGGGCTCTTACGAGGATCTCCGCGGTGGCGATGTTCGTTGCCACAGGAACGTTATGCAGATCGCAGAGGCGGAGAAGATCGATATCGGCCTGATTATCGTGTCCGCGAAGGGTAGCGTCTCTGAAAAAGAGAAGCATATCTATCTCGTCAAACGCGACTCTTGACGCTATTTGGTCAGAACCGCCTGAAGGTCCGGAAAGTAGCTTTTCAATAGTAAGCCCGGTGGCGTCCGTTATATACTTACCTGTTACTCCGGTGGCGCACAGATTGTGCTTGCTCAAAATTCCGCAGTAGGCAATACAAAACTGGGCAGTGAGTTCTTTTTTAGTGTCATCGGCAATGAGCGCTATTTCCATTCTTTCCGTTCCCTTTCTTTTTTAAGTTAACATATATATAATAACATAAAAACTATATGTTTGTCAATAATAATTGCGAAATTCGTTATATCTAAATTTTATAATCGCTATAAATAGGTGTTTTAAATAATTTGTAAATTAAAGCAAAAGGCTATTTTATTTTTTTTAGATGTGTGATATTATGTATGGTAGAGGATTAAAGGAAAGGAACGGCTTATGAAAAGGTATATTTTAAGAGCGCTTGCGCTTATCATATGTGCAGTTACGGTTGTGGGAACGTTAGTTTCTTGTTCCAAAGAGCCGTATCCTTACGAGCTTGATGAGTATATTATTATGCCTGAGGACTTCAGCTTGATAACCGTTACAAAGGCGGAAATAGACACGGCGATCAGAGAGCGAATAAGCTCCGTGCTTAAAAATTCCGCTGTTGAGCAGCCCGTAATGAACAGGGGCGCGGGTATAGGTGATATTTTAAATTTAAGCTTGGTCTGCTATAAGCTCGACACCTACACCGAGGACAGACTTGAAGGAAAATATATCGGGGCAATAACTGATAATGATTGCACAGTAAGGATTGGCGACGGAAAATATCCTCAGGAGCTTGAAAACGCGCTTATAGGCAAGGCGGCGGGAGATAGCTTTAACGTTCAGGCAAGGCTTCCCGATACCTATACGGTTGACAGTCTTGGGGCAACTAACGTTGTCTATGAGTGTGTTGTAAAGAGCGTTAAGGAGTCTGTGTTTCCGGCATACAATGACGAGTTTGTAAAGTCAGTTTCCGAATATCAAACGGTGCTGGAATATGAGGAGTCGCTGAGAAAGCCCGTTATTGAGGAGCTGGCATTTGGTAAGCTTCTTGAGCAGTGTTCTTTTAAGGCGTATCCTATTGAAGAGGTAAACAGGCACACGAGTAACTTTATATCTTACTACACCGATCTTGCGAGCAGCTCGCAAATAACTCTTGAGCAATACGTTGCTAAGAAGCTTTTTATAGAGCTTAGCGAATTTCATCTTGAGGCTGACGCGTACGCTAAGCAGATGGTAAAAAGCGAGCTTCTGCTGTACTCTCTCGTAAGAAAATACGAGCTTGAGGTAACTAATGAGGAGTATACCGCGGGAGCGCGGATGTATGCTGCTAAGTACGGCCTTGAATCCGTCTCGGCGCTTGAAAGTAAATTCGGCATAGATTATGTTATGCAGACCGTACAGATGGATAAGGTCATGGCTTTTCTTGCGGAGCGTGTTACCGTTGAGGACGGAAATTCTCCCGCTTAATGCTATTATGCTCCATTTTTGGTAAATTATTCAATAAAAAAGGATAGCTTTGGTATTTTTAAAATACTTAAAGCTATCCTTATTTTTTTCAGCTTTCAAGGTGATTGAAAATTTCCGCCCATACCGTCTCGTCCTGCTCGGTCATAGCGTTCCAATCGTAGCTTGAAACGAACTGCTTCTGATTGCTTTCGTCGTCAAGCGAGTGTTTTTTCATTCTTTTCTTGAATTCGGCAAAAAATAAATCCTTCATTTTAACCGCCTTTGCGGTGTAACCCGGATTGTGCCCCTTGCCTGAAACGAGCATAAGGCGGACGTTTTCACAGTCGGAAAGCTCGCGGAAAAGAACGTCATAATGATACGCTTTTTTAACGAGCATATCGTCGTCGGAGTAGATAAGCAGAGCCTTGGTCTTTGAGCTTTTAAGCGTTTCGACTGCGTTATACTTATAATGCTTTGGGTTGGTCTCAGCCTCAAGCGCATATAGATGCTTTGCGTAGCCTCTCATTATTCCGCTGAAATTCTGTTTAAGCACCTGCTCAACGGAGATAAATCCAGCCATAGCTACGATATGGCTTATTTCGGGGTGTATAGCTGTGATGTTCAACGTTGAAAACGCGCCCCAGCTATGTCCAACGACTGAAATGTCAAGAGAAGCGAACCTTTCGTCGTTTTTTAAAGCAGTAATGCAGTCGTCAAGGTCGTGAAGCGACTGTGCAAAGCCTCCCGCGCCGCTTCCGCCGGATTCGGCGCAGCCCGTGTGGTCATAGGAAAAAACGAGATAGCCCCGTCTTGCGATAAGCTCTATCTCCTTCATATAAGCGAGATGTCCCGCGCCCATACCATGGTCAAATACTATAAGGCGGTCAGCCCTTGGGCTTTCGTAGCTGTAAAAGTAACCCGAAAGCGTATGTCCGTTAGTTGAGGGGAAGCTATACGGCTCGCTCTTTAATCCGGGAAAGTCCTTTTGGGAGAAAAAGAACACCGCACCGTGGCGCTCCTGTCGTGTGAAAAGCCGGTTTTTATAAAGTCTTTCGACTGTTTTTGCAAATATCATATATCATCTTCCTTTATTTAATGCTCTTATCAAGCTCAGTATTAATTACTCTTTTCAGCCCGTAAAAGCCGTTATCTGTTCCGTCATCGCGGCGCATCAGCATAGCAAACGGAGTTTTTATAGCTATCGGGGAAAATATAAAATATCCGATATCATACTCTCCGTTTTTGCGAAAACAAGCTTTATCATAGTATGAGCATTCCTTACGGGGTTATAATAGGCTACGCAAACATTATAATATTTTTTCGGTGATATGTCAAGAAAAATGTCAAAAAAGCCATCTTGAAAACGGTTCGGTGTAGCCCTGAAACCTTGAAAATAACGCAAATTAATTTTATTTGATTTTTTTTGAAAAATCACTTGAAAAAAGCAATGAAAAGTGATATAATGTATTGGTTGTGTTTTTTGAGTAACACATTGATACGGTAAAAATATCTTTTTCACAAAAGGAGTTGTTTAAATATGAGTCGTACGATCGGCACAGTGTCAAGAGGAGTCAGGGCTCCCATCATCAGAAGCGGAGACGATATCGTTGAGATAGTTACCGAATCCGTTCTTGAAGCGGCGCAGGATGAGGGTTTTGAGTTCAGAGACCGTGATATAGTCGCTATGACCGAGGCGATAGTCGCGAGAGCGCAGGGAAACTACGCAAGTGTTGACGATATCGCAAGTGATGTTAAGGCTAAATTCGGCGGAGAGACTGTTGGAGTAATTTTCCCGATACTCAGCCGTAACCGATTTGCTATCTGCCTTCGCGGAATCGCAAAGGGAGCTAAGAAGATAGTTCTTATGCTTTCATATCCTTCCGACGAGGTTGGAAATCACCTCATATCAATGGACGCTCTCGATGAAAAGGGTGTTGATCCTTATAAGGACGTTCTCGACCTGAAAAAGTACCGTGAGCTTTTCGGTTACGAAAAGCACACCTTTACAGGAGTTGACTACGTTGAGTATTACGAGCAGCTCATAAAGGACTGCGGAGCAGAGTGCGAGATAGTTTTCGCGAATAACGCCAAGGCTATCCTTAATTACACTAAGAACGTTCTTTGCTGCGATATTCACACAAGAGCCCGTACCAAGCGTATTTTGAAGGCAGCGGGTGCTGAAATAGTACTTGGACTTGACGAGATAATGACTTCTTCTGTAAACGGAAGCGGCTTTAACGCCGATTACGGACTTCTCGGCTCCAACAAGGCGACTGAGGAGCAGGTCAAGCTCTTCCCCCGCGACTGTCAGCCGATAGTCGACGCTATACACGATAAGCTTCTTGCGGCTACGGGTAAGAATATCGAGGTCATGGTATACGGAGACGGAGCATTCAAGGACCCCGTAGGAAAGATATGGGAGCTTGCCGACCCGGTTGTTTCCCCCGCATATACCAAGGGACTTGAGGGAACCCCTAACGAGCTTAAGCTGAAATATCTTGCGGATAACGATTTTGCGGGACTTTCGGGCGACGCGCTGAAAGAAGCTATTAAGGGTAAGATTCAGGAGAAGGACGGTAGCCTTGTGGGACAGATGGTGTCCGAGGGAACAACTCCCCGCCGTCTTACCGACCTTATAGGCTCGCTTTGCGACCTTACCTCAGGCTCTGGCGACAAGGGAACTCCTATCGTATTCATTCAGGGCTACTTTGATAACTATACTACAGAATAAAGCATACGGGCTGTCGGATTTCGACAGCCCGTTAAACATAAGAGGAAATATGATATATACGGTAACGTTAAACCCAGCGCTTGACTACGTTATGAGCATTGAGGGGATAAAAGAGGGCGAAACCAACCGTTCAGTTTACGAAGCTATCCGCTTTGGCGGTAAGGGAATAAACGTCTCGTTTGTTTTAAAGGAGCTTGGCGTATCGTCGACTGCGCTCGGCTTTGTCGGCGGATTTACGGGAAATAAGCTTGTGAGCGAGGTTTTGAAAAGCGGCATAAAAGCGGATTTCGTCAGTCTTACAGAGGGGAATACAAGAATCAACGTAAAGCTTAAAGGCAATCTTATAACCGAAATAAACGCGGATGGCCCGTGTATAACGGAATCCGATATTGGTATGCTACTTGAAAAGCTTAACGCGGTAAAAGACGGAGATACGGTAGTGCTTTCAGGAAGCGTTCCTAAAAACACGCCTAAGGATATATACGAGCGTTTACTTACTGAGCTTTCGGGTAAGAGTGTCAAAGTAGCGCTTGATACGGGTGGAGAACGCCTTGCCTGCTGTCTTAGATTTAACCCTTGGCTCGTCAAACCGAATAAAAGCGAGCTTGAGGAGGCAGTAGGCAGAGAGCTTAGATATAACGCGTGTATAGTGGAAGCCGCAAGAGAGCTTACGTCAATGGGCGCGAAAAACGTCCTGATTACTCTTGGCGAATACGGCGCTATACTTGTAAGCAAAAGCGGAGACATTTGCACTCATAAGGGCTTTGAAATTACCGCCGTAAATACCGTTGGGGCGGGCGATTCGGCGCTTGCGGGTTGCGTCGTCGGCTTAGATAGGGGTAACGAATATGCTCTTAGGCTTGCGTGCGCCTGCGGCGCGGCGACTGCCGCAAATGACGGACTTGCGACAAAAGAGGAAATATTTAAGCTATTAGAGCAATAAAAAATAAGACCGAGTCAACTGACCCGGTCTGTTTTTTTAATTATTTCTCTGTTTTTTACTTTGTATCCGATATAAAGAACAAGCGAAGCTCCGAGGGTAAAGAGTATAACGTAGCCTATAAGGTACACGGGATATGGAGGAAATCCCCAAAACAGCTCGCGTAGCTTTGCAAGAACAAAGGTACTGTCGGGCGCAAGATAGAACATATCGAACTCCGAGCCGTTTCCGTGAGCAAAATTGAGTATCATAGCCGTAACAAGAAGCGGAATAAACACACTAAACGCTCCGATAAGAGTTTTTTTCTCAAATACGACAGTTCCCGACGAAAGCAGAGCGACTGCGAGTATTATCATCAGTCCGTGATGAACCATAGTCTGTATATTTACCCCGATAACAGGACAGAAAACGCTGCCCGGCACGCAGAACACAACTATACCCGCGATAAGCGCGTAGGTTGATAAAAACGCTTTGAGGGCGTTATATATCAGCTTGTTTTTCAGTCTTGAAGCGGCAAAGGCGAGCAGGGTGATATATATTGGCGTTGAGCAGAACTGAAACGGGAAAATATACCACTTGTATTGCCACGCGTCAGCTGTCGCGTCGTAGCTGATTACAAGCTGCTTGTATATTTCCAGAATAAACATTACTATGCCAACGGCAAGAATGATATAGGGAACGTTTTTTTCTGTGAATTTATGCCGAAAACGGATTGCCAGCGCGCATACGCCGATGACTAAAAGCATCGAGGCAATGTGAAAAATACCGAAGGCTCTCGGCGTATTCATTTTTCCGTCGAACAGCATTATTATTTTTTCGAGCAGAGTGTATTCCATTCCGAGCGCCTCCTTTCACTTGTTTTTGACTTGTATTTAGCTCTCTTTCTTTTCTGTAAGGAGCTTTTCGGGCTTCTTGTAGTTAAGAATGATTATACCCGCGCAGATAAGCACGAGAGTAAGAATGAGGCTGAGGGGAGAGACGTTGCTTTCAGTCTCGGGCAGCATAAGCTTTGTGAGAAGAACACCGAAAACGGGTATCATAAAGCTGTATATCGTAACCTTGGAGACGGGATTGTGCTTTAACAGAATTCCCCAGAGCGAATATGCTACGGCTGAGAGCAGAGCAAGGTAGATGATAACACCGACAGAGGCAGGTGTAGAGAAAGATACCCGTCCGCCCATAATAGCGCCCGCCGCGACCATTACCGAGCCACCGATAATAAACTGATAGCCGCTTATAACGACGGGGTCCTCGTATTTTGAAAAGCGCTTGATAAGAACGCTCGATACCGCGTATGCAATATTGGATATCATAACGAACAGGTCGCCGATATTCATAGTGAAGTCAAGACCGTTGAGGTTAACTACGATTATTCCCGCAAATCCGAGAACACACGCAACTATTTTCTTTAAATTCAGCTTTTCCTGACGGAAGATGATAGCGGATATAAGTATTGCGAAGAAAGCGTTTGAGCCGCTGATGACAGTGCCCTTGACGCCTGAGGTTATTGAAAGACCTATATAGAAGAATACGTACTGAATAACCGTCTGGAATGCGCTGACGGTAAGAACACGTCCTATGTTTTCTTTTTTAGGGTATAGGATTTTTCTTTTTGCGATACTGTAAATAAGAACGGTGATGATACCCGCGAGAGTAAAGCGGATACCCGCAAAAAGAATGGTAGAGGGAACGTTTCGCTCGGGCAGGATAAGCTCATAGCCTATCTTGATAAACGGCGTTGCGCTTCCCCATAGAGCGCAGCAGAGCAGGGCAGCCGCAGCTATAAAAAAGGTGTTTGTAAATATTCTGTTTTTGTTTTCTGAAATTTCCATAGTGAATGATATTTCCCTTGCAGATTTTCTTCTTAACGCGTATTTTATTTAAAAAATACACTTTAATAAGTATACCATAAAGAGCTTTTTTTGTCAACCGATAAGCATAGAATTCACGGGCGCATTACTGCCAAAGCAAGAGCAAGACTTTAATACAAAAACAGAGAGAACAAATCGGGGGAAACCGAAGGGACACCTACCATAAAGCAGGTTATACCAACCTCAAATACAACAAAAGGAGCACGGGCATTTTTTCCTGTACTCCTTTTCACACCTCTTGCCCTGCAAGGTATAGTGTGTTACACTTTTATTTTTCGGGTGGTAATAGGTGAAGTTTACACTAACGTGAAAGTGAAGTTGCTTTGCAGTGAAGTTTGTGCTTCGCGCAAGTGAAGTTAAGTTTGCCCACTTTGCCGAAGGCAAAACTTCACTATCCGTAAAGTTGCTTTGCAACTTCGGATAACTTCACTTACGAAGTAAACTTCACTTGCCCGAATGGGCAAACTTAGTTGGGCGACCTGCTTTACCGTAGGTCGCCCAAATGCTCTCTCTTATTTTTGACTTGTAATCTATTTAGTTCCGAAAAGTCTGTCGCCGGCATCTCCAAGTCCCGGGAGAATGTAGCCGTGCTCGTTTAAGCATCTGTCAAGGGTGGATACGTAAACATTTACGTCGGGGTGAGCCTCGGCAACCTTGCTGACGCCCTCAGGCGCGCCGATTATAGCCATAAACTTGATATGCTTGCAGCCTCTCTTTTTAAGGAGCTTAATTGCGTCGCAGGCGCTGCCGCCCGTGGCTAACATCGGGTCAACGAGAAGCACGAGCTTGTCCTCAATGCCCTCGGGGAGCTTGCAGTAGTATTCGCAAGGCTCTAAGGTTTCTTCGTTACGGTACATTCCTATATGTCCCACTCTTGCGGAGGGGAACAGCACGTGTATACCGTTTACCATTCCAAGTCCGGCGCGAAGTATAGGAACGATAGCGATGGAGTTATCGGCTATGACCTGCTGAGTGCAGGTTTCAAGCGGCGTTTTAACCTCCTTTTCGGTGGTATAAACTCCGTCCTTCAACGCCTCGTAGGTCATTAAGGTGGTTATCTCCTCGACAAGCTCACGGAATTCCTTCATGCTTGTCTTCTCATCGCGCAGATGAGCAATTTTATGCTTGATTAGCGGATGGTCGAAAATTACAACGTTTTCGTAATTTTTCATTCCTTATCCGCCTCCTCCGTCTTTTTAGCCGCAGGCTTTTTGAACTTGGTGAGGATAATATTGGTAACGATACCGAGGATAAGAGCGCATGCGATAGAGGTTATGGTAACCTTTCCTATCGCCATAGCCATACCGCCGATACCGCATATAAGGATAACGGAAACGGTAAAGAGGTTGGAGTTGTCCTCTAGGTCTACCTTCTGTATCATTTTAAGACCGGAAACCGCTATAAATCCGTAAAGCGTGATGCATACTCCGCCCATTACGCAGCCGGGAATGGAATCAAGGAAAGCAACGAAGGGGGAGAGGAAGGAAATAAGCACAGCCATTATAGCGGTGGTGGTGATGGTAGCGACGGAAGCGTTACGGGTGATAGCGACGCAGCCGACAGACTCTCCGTAGGTGGTGTTGGGGCAGCCGCCGAAGAACGCGCCGGCAATAGAGCCTACGCCGTCTCCGAGCAGGGTGCGGTGCAGACCGGGCTCGTCCAGAAGGTCGCTTCCGATAATAGTGGAGAGGTTCTTGTGGTCAGCGATATGCTCCGCGAAAACAACGAATGCGACGGGAATGTAAGCTACCGCGATAGTAGCGACGTAGCTCCACTTAAAGTCCTTGAAGCCCTTTATAGCCTCAATGAACGCAAAGTCGGGAAGCGCTATAAACGTGTGAACACCTACTCCGCCGTCAACGAGCGCCTTGAAGGGAGCGAAGTCGATGACTTTAAGCGCGTCAACACCCGCGGCGTAGCCGATAACGGTGAAGATAAGCGCTACCGCATAGCCAGCCATGATACCTATAATAAAGGGAATAAGCTTAGCCATCTTCTTACCGTATGTAGAGCATATAACGACGACTATGAGAGTAACTATTGCGCACACAAAGGAAATCCAGATGTTACCCGTCATAATAAACGAGCCGTTAGAGTCCTGAGCTCCGTAGGAGAAAACGTCCTTGATAGCCGCGCCGGCAAGAGAAAGACCGATAATAGCGACTGTTGGGCCGATTACCGCTGCGGGCATAAGCTTGTTTATCCAGTTAACGCCTACGAGCTTAACCACGAGAGCGATAACGACGTAAACCAGACCCGCAAAGATAGCTCCGAGAATAAGTCCGAGATATCCGAGCTGCATTGACGTAGCGCCCGCGAACGCAGCGACCATCGAGCCGATAAAAGCGAACGATGAGCCGAGGAAAACGGGGCTACGGAATTTGGTGAACAGCTGATAAACGATAGTACCTACGCCGGCGCCGAAAAGAGCCGCGGAAGCGCTCATGCCGTTACCTACGATAGCGGGAACGGCGATGGTTGCCGCCATTATCGCAAGCAGCTGCTGGATAGCGAAGACGATAAGCTTATCGAATTTCGGCTTATCCTTGATGTTGTAGACCAGATTTGCCATAAGAAAAACCTCCTGATGATAATAAATAACAAAAAAGATCAAAAGCAGAAAAAGGTGTTTTGCTTTAAGCTGCTCCCCTCCTCCTTTTGATCTTCATTATTAATATTGTACCACACATTTCGAGTTTTGTCAACGATTTAAGACTAATTTCGTCATTTCTAATATGATCAAAAAATGGTTGATTTTTTATAGAAAATGACGATAAAATAAGAAAGCGAGTCCGAAAAAACGAACTCGCTTTTATTATTATGATTTTTTAACGGGCTTTTTTATCTTATTTAGCTGCCTGTTCATTTTCAGGAGCTCTTCCTTGGTGAAGTTGACGTTCATCATCGCCATCATTGTTGTGAGACGGAGTACGGTGAATCCGCCCATCATCTGCATTAAGCCGCTGTTGCCTGACTTTAAATCTACCTCAAAGCCGCCGGACTTTTTATCGTCATTCTTACTTGCCTTCATCTTTTTCTTTATTTTAAGACCAACGCCGATGAACCAAAGCTTTCCTCTCTTTGACTGCATAATGTCAGAGAGCTTATCGTTAAGAGAAAATCTGCCTATGGGAGCTTCTACGTCAAACCAGTTGAGAACAGCGCCCTTTTCTTTGAGGACGTAGTCCATATTCATAGTATCGACCTTGCGTATTTTACCCTCATCGGTAAACTCGCCCGCCTTTGCGACGATAGTAGTCTCGCCCTCGTTCTTTACGTCGAAGTAGAAGAAGTGATTATCCGATGTCTTTTTGCCGATGCTTTCGCCGTTAACGAACAGCTCAACCTCCGGAAGATTGGAGTAAACGGTTACCTTTGTAACGTCCTCAACTCTGTCAACGTATCTCTTGCTGCAAAGATGAACGAAGGGATCGACCTCAGGAGAAACAAGCCACGCCTTGTAAGCATAGAAGGAGTCCTTCTTGTACTTACGGTCCATAGTAACAAGACCCTTGTGGTTCTGTCCGTTTTCTCCGCCCTCAGCTCGCGCGTCGGCACCGAAGTCAAACATATTCCATACGTGAGTTGCCCAGATATATTTTCTGGTGAAAAGCTGCTTTATAAGCTCCTCGTGGTAGTATGCCTGATACTCCTCGGTGTAGTCGCCTTGCTTTGGGTTACTTGTATGCCAATTAAGAGCCTCGCAGCCGTATTCACTCAGACCTACCGCAATGTTGGGGTGCGCTGCGTGGAACCTATCAAACCAAGGTCCGTTTATGCTCGTGTTGCCGCCGTACCAGCCGAAGTAGTGGTTGTAAGCAACTACGTCGGGGATTTGCAGATACGGATCGTCCATTTTACACATAGAAACCGCAGCGACGGTGGTAAGACGCGTCTTGTCCATCTCATGACAGAGGTCGTTTAGGATTCTATGGTTTTCAAGTAAATCGTCGTCGCTTCCGCCGATAGAAATCTCGTTGGAAAGTCCCCAAACAACTATCGAGGGGTGGTTATAATTCTGAGTAATAAGCTCCTTCATCTGCGAAACGGTGTTCTCACGTCCACCGGGCATATGCTTAGAGATATAAGGAATCTCCGCCCAAAGAACAAGACCCCTTTCGTCGCAGAGATCGTAGAAGTACTGGCTGTGCTGATAGTGAGCGAGACGTATAGTTGTAGCGCCTACCTCACAGATGAGGTCAAGGTCCTCTCTGTGATGCTCAGGAAGCAGCGCGTTACCTATGCCGAGACGGTCCTGATGGCGTGAAACACCGTGCAGAGGGTACTCCTCGCCGTTAAGAATAAATCCGTTATCGGGGTCTATCTTAAAGGTGCGGCAGCCGAAACGGGTACAAACGTTGTCAATCACCTCGCCGTTTTCAACTATCTCTGCCTCGCAGCAGTAGAGATACGGGTCCTTTCTTCCGTGCCAGAGGTGGACGTTTTTAATTTCAAATACAGCCTTTGTGTCGGTGCTTTCGAGCTTATCAAGCTCGTTTTCATCTTTGTCGTAGATGGTATAAACGAGCTTCTGTCCGTCCTTTAAGCCCTTTACGTAGACCTGGACGCTTACTGTCGCGTCGCTTCCGTTTACAGTGGGGGTAACGGCAATACCGGGGCCGCCGTAGTATTCAAGGTCAAAGTGGCTTTCGCTTACGCAAACAATGTTTACGTCGCGGTACAGACCGCCGTAGAAGGTGAAGTCTGCCATTTGAGGATAAACGGTATCGTTTGGGGAGTTATCAACGCCGATAACAAGGAGGTTCTCGTCCTTTAACGCGGAGGTCATATCGACTCTCCAGGTGGAATAACCGCCGTCGTGATGAGCGAGCTTTTCGCCGTTAAGATAAACGTCAGCGGAGGAGTTTGCGCCGTTAATTTCAAGGAAATAAAGCTCAGATACCGGCAGGGAAGACTTTGAAAAGCTCTTTACGTAGTAGCAAAGAGCTCTGTGGTAGTCGTTGCCTCCGTCCACACCGTCAATTGCGTTCCATGTGTGAGGAAGTGTTACAGCCTCGAAGCTGTCCGATACCTCGGCAGGAACCTTGTCGTTTGTTTTTGTAAAAAACCAGCTGTCATTAAAATTTACGATATTTCTCATTGTTTTCTCCTAAGATATTGATATATAGGACGTCCGACGAAAAAAGCTTACCGTCAGACGTCTTTGAATGCTAAAATTATTCAGCGACAGTAGCTTCGGAAGCCTTACGAGCTTCAAGCTCCGCGGTCATTTTTTCCATTGTCTTTTTATCGAGGTTGTAGATGAACGCGAGTCCAACGAACATAAGGATAGCGCTGAAAAGGTAGAGTCCCGCAACGAGCCAGCACATATTGGCTGCCGTCTGTGCGGACTGCATACCGACCTTGATGTTGGAGTCATATCCGAGAACACCCATAAGAAGCAGAACGATAGATGGACCGAGACCCTGAGCGAGCTTTCTGAAGAAGGAGTGAAGCGAATATACCGTTCCTTCCTCTCTCTTACCGGTCTTCCATTCGTTGTAGTCGATAGCGTCAGCCATAAGCGCCCAGGATACACAGGTGTAGATACCCATACCGAGTCCGAATACTACAAGGCAGAGCATGTATATTACGAGCGCGACAGTCTTATTGCCTACGAGAGGGAACACAAACATAAGCGCGCCGCCCGCTACGGAGGCCAGAGAGCCGACGACTGCCGCCTCCTTCTTACCCCACTTAGCGACTATCTTCTTAATGAAGGGCATAAAGAGGAGCATGGGCAAAAATCCGATAACGGAAACTATTCCAGAAAGACCGCCGTTACCGAAGTAAACGGTGAACATAATTGAAATAGCGGTGGTAGCGGACTGCATACCGAGGAACATACCCATAGCGGCGAGCGTAGCGCCGACTGCGGGGCGGTTTTTGATAAAGTTAACGAATGCCTTGAAAACGTTGAATTTTTCTCCGCCCTCGTTTACCTTAACGGAGTTTTCGTCAACACGGATAGTTATCTTCTTTATCATAAAGATAAATGCGATAAAGCCGAGAACACCCATGATAATGGCTACCCAGAAAACTCTTTCTCCGAGAAGCTCCTGAACCTTTTCGCCGGTCTCCTCGTTGATTACGTTGTTTCCGTTCTCGTCCAAGACGTCTTTCCAGATAAGCATAGGAAGTATCATCATGGGAAGCATGTTACCGAACATAGAGCCTACCGAGCGCCAAGTGGAGAGCTGAGCTCTTTCGCCCGCGTCCTCGGTTACAAGGGAAAGCATGGAGCCGTAGGGAACGTTAGCAATCGTATAGCACGCGTCCCAGATTACGTAGCCAATGATAAAGAGCATAGCCTTTATCCATACCTTAGCGTTTGGCGCGGGAATAAATACGAGCGCGCCCGCTACGAGCAGACCAATAGCGCCTATCAGTATGTAGGTTTTGAATTTACCGAGCTTATACTTTCTTCTGTCGGCGTCTATCATAGAACCGATAAGGGGATCGTTTATAGCATCCCATACCTGAACTAACAGAAGCAGAGCTGAAAGAAGTCCGGTTTCAAGCATCATGTAAACGAGCCAGAAGGTCTGGACGGTACCTTTAAGGGAGAAGCTCATGTTACAGCCAAAGTCACCTGCGGCGTAAGCAAGCTTATCCATCATGCCAAATTTAGGTTTGCCGTTTGCGTCAAGCTGTTTTTCCTTTTTCATAGCATTTCCTCATTTCTTTTTTATGTGGATATACCACCTTAATATAAGTATAATTATTTTTGCTAAACATGGTGAGTAATTTTTTTAGGTAAAATTGTAAATATTTTATATATTGCGAAAAAAACTGTTGTAAATAAACAAAACTTATGGTATATTAATGTTAATAATTGATATGAAATGCTCAAAGGCTTGTGGAGAAAAAGCGTATGTATTACGATAAGGAGCTTGCTTTTTTAATAGAAATTTTCAAAAAAAGCAATGTAAGGGCTGTTGCGGTATCAGAGGAAAAATTTTCGGAAGTAAACAAGAATATAGGACTTGAATCGGTTTTCGGGGAGTCTGCTGATAACTCGTGGTCTCCGCGCCGATTTCCTATGGAGCTTGAGGATATGACGGTATACAGAGCCGCCGACCGCTTCGGGCTTGGCTACGTCTATCTGCTGCTTCCCGATACGGAAGTAAAAAGGGTGCTTTTTATCGGCCCGTATCTTTCTTGCGCTCCGACAAAGGAGTATATGCTTGAGCTTGGCGAGCAAAACGGAGTGTCGCCAAAGCGGCAGAAATATCTTGAGGAATACTGCAATTCCGTGCCTGTTATACCGTCCGACAGCAATCTGCTTGTTATGCTCGATACGTTTTGCGAGCTGATATGGAGCAGTCCGAGGTATTCGGTTTTGGACCTCAGCGACAGCGCCGAGGGGTCTGTGTCCCCGATAAACGAGACACTCAGTACAGATGACTTTGACGATATATTAGTAAATATGAAGGCAATGGAAACACGGTACGCTTATGAAAACGAACTAATGCGCGCGGTGGCTCTCGGTCAGATACAAAAGGAGAGTAGGCTGCTGAGCGCCTTTTCGGAAAGCCAATTTGAAAAGAGGGTAGCAGACCCCTTGCGAAACGTTAAAAATTATTCGATAATAATGAACACGCTTCTTCGAAAGGCTGTCGAAAGCGGAGGGGTACATCCGTTGTATATAGACAGAGTTTCCTCGGAATTCGCGCAAAAGATAGAAAACCTTTCGAACTATCATGACAGCGGTTCGCTCATGCGGGAGATGTTTCGCTCGTATTGCAGATTGGTGAGAAAGCATACGATGAAGCAATACTCGCTGCTGATACAAAAGACTATTATGCTTATAGATTCAGACCTTTCCGCAGAGCTTTCGCTCAGCAATCTGGCGTCAGCGCAGGGAGTAAGCGCCGCTTATTTGTCGGCGACCTTTAAAAAGGAAACAGGAAAGACCGTGTCGGAATACATCAGGGAAAAAAGGGTAGAGCACGCCATGAATTTGCTTGAAACGACCAATCTGCAGGTGCAGACGGTGGCGCTTCACTGCGGTATTATTGATGTCCAATATTTCACTAAAATATTCAAAAGACAGACAGGGAAAACTCCGAGAGAGTATAGAGAGGATATGAAAAAGAGCTGAGAAAGCTCTGCGTGTTATCCATATCGGAGAACACGCTGAAACTAAGGTTGCCCTTGTGGGCAAGCTTAACTTCACTAACAGAAAGCGGTGCCCGGCGCTCGCGTTCAAATCTCCTCCGCCTAAAAAAGCAAAAAAGACAGTCGGTAGACTGTCTTTTTTGCTGTGAAAGGGCGATAAAAAAGATATTTCCGCCTTTTTTGTTTGGGTTTGAACTGTCGCGATTATTCGTGAAATCGTGCTCCGCACGATGAAATCCTCGGCGTTGCCTCTGCTGAAATCTTCAGCCTACGGCTTCAGATGAAATCAAATCCGCCTCCCTTAACCCCGCGTTAGCGGGATTTCATCGCGTAGCGATTTCATCCACGTAAGTGGATTTATTCCGACGCAGGCGGATTTAATTGAAAAAACGACAAGTCGAAACTTGTCGTTTTTTCTGGCTAATAACTATAATTCTGATACAATACTTTATTGTGTTTTCTCGATTTCAGCAATATACAGAATTATATTTCTACTTTCGCCACTTTCATATTCACTAACAATATATTTGATTTTCAAATACTGACCATCTTGTGTAACAACACCGCCGTGAGATGA
>JAFVUF010000005.1 GCA_017502875.1 Clostridia bacterium
AAAAATCGCAATCCAAGTCAAGGAAAATTGCGAGAAAACTGCGAGAAACGCTTCTCGCAAAGTGCATCAAAAGATGCGAAAAACCCAATAAAATCAAGGGTTTTCAAGAAATTACATAAACAGACGAAGGAAGTTTTCAAGGCTACCTCGCCCAAACAACCTTGTGGGTTCGAATTGAATATCAATTTAACGATTCATGTGCGAAAAGCTCGTGAGTCGTTTTTCTTTGCCCTTCGAATGTAAACAAATTGTAAAAGGTCAGATTTTTAGGTGGTCAATGTGCTTCTGAATTCCCTTGTAAAAGTGAGAGGGTTTTTAAAATTCAGTTGTAGTCATACCGATTTTTTGGCATAGAAAGTGAAAAAGTTTTGTTTATTAGCGCATAGCACCCCCAAATTTTTGCCAGAGAAAGTGAGGACTTTTTTCAAAACGGAGGTTATCACAGGGTCGATTTTTTACCATAGGAAGTGAGGGGATAAATTTTTTGAAATTATTTTTGTCGTTAGCGTGTACTTTTGGGGCTTCTCATTATCTATCACTTGATGGGTGAAAAACAATTTGTGAATTTTTCAAAGCCGCGTGTAAAAACAGCTCTTTTCGTTATCTCCCTATTGAGAGGAAAAATATTTTTTGGGGAACTGCATAAAAATGGCGTTCTAAAAATCTACCAATTGATGGGCAATTTAATTTTTTTCTTTCAGACCGTCAGGAAAGTGGCGTTCTCGCACTCTACCAAGTGAGGGGTGTTGATAAAAAAACTTGTGAATTTTTCTCGACGACCTAATAAAAACGCCCTTCTCGTTCTCTATCAATTGAGAGCATAAATAAAAAATCTTTGAAAGGAGGTGTGCAAGAGTCGTTTTATTTGCCATAGAAAGTAGGAGGTGATATCAATGTAGCAATTAAGAACACCAACAGAAAAAGAACAAACGAATCAAATTTCAATTCACCATGGAGGAAAAATCATGAATCAAAAACCAAAACCACTCGCCGTGATTGACGGCGAAACCTTAATGGATAAGAGGTTGCCGAAGCGCAGCTTCTGTATCGAAACACTTCTGCCCGAGGGCATCTCGATGCTCGGAGGCGCACCGAAGATCGGCAAGTCGTGGATGGTGCTTGACATTGGCGTACGCGTCGCCAAGGGCGAGTCCATCTGGAGCCTGCCGACCAAACGCGGAACGGTTCTGTATCTCGCGCTCGAGGATTCACTCGCGAGAATTCAGGAACGGCTCTGCAAGCTCACCGATGATGTTCCCGGTAATCTGTTCTTCGCAATCGCGGCAGGCACACTTGCCGACGATCTTTGCTTTCAGATTGAACAGTTTATTTCCGAGCATCGCGACACCGTTCTCGTCATCATCGACACCTTTCAGATTGTTCGCGTAGGCGGCATCGACACCTCCTACGCAAACGATTACGACGAGGTGCGAAAGCTCAAAGCTCTCGCTGACAAAATGCGAATCTCGCTTCTGCTGGTGCATCACCTTCGCAAGCAAGGTGACAGCGATCCGCTCAACAAGCTGTCGGGCACGACCGGCATCAGCGGTGCGATGGATTCGGTGTTCATTCTTGATGTGAGCAAACGCCACGCACGCGGAGCAACGCTCTTTTGCACAGGGCGTGATATTGAAAGCCGAGAGCTGGAGCTGAATATGTCACGCGAAACTTGTGCGTGGGACTTGATCTCGGACACGCTGGACAAGCCCGAACTGACTCTACCCGACGAGATCGTAAAGCTCGCGGAGTTCGTGAAAAGCATCGAACAGTTCAAGGGTGGCAATACCGAATTCGCCGAGCAGTTTTGTGTCTACGCAGGAGTGGAACTCTCGGCAAAGGCACTCAAACAATTGATGAACCGTTGGCGGTATCAGTTGGAGGAACGCTTTGTGTATTTCAAGAGCAGCCGAAGCAACGGTCAACGCTTCTTGGAAATCCGATATATTCCTTCTTCTGCCCGTGACGAAAGTGCCGTACAGGACGGAAGAAATCCTCTCCCCGAAACTTCCGTTCCGTCCGTTCCTTGCGTTCCTGCGGAAAGCGAGGTTTCGGCATGAGAGAGTGTATTATTCACGGCTTATGCCGTGGCAAGCAGAGCGCGTGGCTTTCCGCCAATCGCACAGTATCGGGAGAATCCGAAACCCCTTTATCAAAATTTATAACAACACGAGGTAATTTAATGAGAAAAAGAAATATCGCAATACCCATTAGAGTGACGGAGAAAGAACTCTCTGTTATCGACAAAAAGGCGGCGAGAGCACGCCTTACACGAACCGAATACCTGATCACCTGCGCCCTTGGCAAGGAGATCACCTTAATTGAGGATTTGAAGCCGATTTTAGCCGATTTGAGGCGAATTGGCAACAACCTTAACCAACTGACACGCCTTGCCAACATGGGCAAAATTCAGGGCGTAAATCTCGGCGAGTGCCGCGCTGCCTTGGAGCAGACCTACACCGCCATTCACACACTTGCCAAAAGGAGGAACGACACATGGCAACACTCATAAAAATCAAATATTCGAATCAGGCAGACCACCTTCCGAGCGTGATGCGTTCGGTGATCGCGTACTGCCTTCAGCCCGAAAAGACTCGCTCTGCAGAGGAAGCTTGGAGCGTGTCGGGTATTAACTGCGATCCCGAAATGGCGTACCAAGAGTTCATGGCGAACAAAGCCATTTGGGATAAGACCGACGGGCTGTGCTTCCGACACTACGTGCAGTCCTTCCACCCCGACGAGAATGTCGATCCCGAAGAAGTGATTGAGATGGGTTTGGAATTCGCCCGTCGTGCGTGGCCGGGGTACAGCGTTGTGGTCGCGTTTCATTTTGACAGCGACCACATGCACAATCACTTTATCATTGACACGGTGCATCCTGACACCGGCAAGAAGCTCCACGAGGACAGGAATAATATCAAGCGCCTGCGCGATCTTAACGACGAGATCTGTTTGGCGCACGGACTTTCCGTCCTCTCTCCCTACGGCAAGGGCAAAACAAAATCGGTAGGCGCACGCGAATACCGTTCGGGATCGAAGGGAAAGAGCTGGAAGTTCCGTCTGCGTGCCGCTATCAAGTACGCAATGCAGCGAAGCGGAAACCGCGAGGAATTTGTTGCGGTGATGAAAAAGCTCGGCTACGGCGTTCGGTGGGAGGACAACCGCAAGCACATCACCTACACCTGCTACCGCGAGCCGAGATACGAGAACGGCGCGTTCAGGAAATGCCGAGATAGCAAGCTCTCGGACGAAAAATTTTTGAAGGAGAATATGGAATATGAGTTTGAAATCAGGCAAGAAATTCTCGCTGGACGAGATGACCGCGATGCACGAGATCGCTCCGATCGACGAAACACCCACGGTGAAGATCAGCGCCGAGGAATGGGAGAGCCTTGCGAGGACGGTCGAGGATATGCAGGCTCTTGCACAATCTATGATGATGGAGAGAAAGAACACGTTCACTACGAGTCGTTCGTATTTGACGAGAATGGAAACCCTATCGAAGAATCAGGTGGCGCATATGAACGAGCTTACCGAGAAAGCGACGAAGATCATCACGGCGGAGAGCGAAAAACAGGCTGGGAGAGTGAACGAGAGTCTTACTTCTCTGGTCGCAAAATGGGAGAAACGCCAAAGAATACTGTGGTGGGTGCAAATCCTGTTCGCGGTCGTGCCGTCGGTTCTCGCCTTGCTCTCGGTGGTCTTGTTGGATTGGCTTCGCTGACCGATGATGATAACGAAAACAAGACCGCAGAAGAAATCGAAGCCGAGGAACGCGCAAGACTTGCAGGTCAGAACGTGGCGGCGGTGCTGGAGCTTGTGAAGCTCGGAGTTGAGTTGGCAGCTCAACATAGCGACACCTCGGACGAGCCCGTAGAAGAACCCACGCTGAAAATGTAAAAGGAGGAACTGAATGACCAAAAACGAAATGAATATTGTGTTCAAGGATTACCCCGATGCGCTGACTCTCTGTGAGTTTGCCGAGATGCTCGGCATCAGTCAGAAGCTGGCGTCCAAGCTCATTCGCACAGGCGAGATCGAAGCCATCAAGGTTGGGCGCGAATACCGCATCGCAAAGGTCAATGCGATCCGTTATCTGCTCGGTGAGCAGGTCACGGAAAAATATGTCCTAAATGAAACTTCGAACCCAAAGTGCTGGACTATTCGCGGACTTTGTGGTATTGTTGGTGCTACCAAAGAAAAACTTGAACAGGAGGTAAGTTAATGGCAAAGAAAAACGGATTTGTGCTGACGGGGAGCGTGCAAGAAAAGAACGGCAAGCTCTACCTCGTCTATCCGCACTACGATCCCATCAAGCAGGTCGCCAAGCCCAAGTGGAAAAGCATGGGGCTGTACGAGGGCGAGAAAAAGGCGGTGATTGAGAAGAAAAAGCGCGAGCTCCTTCGGGAGCTCGAAGCCGAGGAAACAAGACTACGAGAGGGCTACGACAATCCCGAGAATTATCCACTCTTGGAGTTCCTCACCGATTGGCTTGAAGGGGTGCATCGGCACAAGATTCAGGAAACCACTCTGCAGGGCTACCGCATCAAGATCAACGGCAAGATAAAGGCGTACTTCGGCAGCGAAGTCACGCTCGACGACTGTAAGCCCAAGCTGATACACGGCTTCTACGAGTCTTTACGCGCCGAGGGCGTTAGCGAGCGAACGGTGATACACTACCACAACCTGCTCCACGCCGCATTTGAGTACGCGGTCAGACAAGAGATTTTTTATGTCAACCCGATGAACCGCGTGGAGCGACCGCAGGCGAAAAAGTTTGTGGGTGAATTCTACTCACCCGAGGAACTGCAAACGCTCCTCGCACTCACCGAGGACGAAAGCATCTATATTCCCATCGTCCTTGCCGCCTTCTATGGGCTAAGACGAAGCGAAGCCCTCGGGCTCTCGTGGGATCACATCGACTTTGAACGCAAGGAAATCCACATCTGCCAAAAGGTCATGGAGATCAAGCAGAAAGGCAAAACGCGCCTTGTCATCAGCGACGAAATGAAAACCGAGGGCTCACGCCGAACGCTCCCACTTATTCCCGACGTGGAAGAAATCCTGCTCCGCCACAAGAAAAAGCAAGAGGGCTACCAAAAGCAGTTCCGCAGAGGATATTCGGTTAAGTACCTTGACATGGTGTGCGTGGATCAAATGGGCAACCTGCTACGACCGAACTACGTGACCACGAGATTTCCCGAGGTGCTGAAAAAGTACGGACTGCGACCGATCCGATTCCACGACCTACGCCACACCTGCGCGTCGCTCTTGGTGGCAAAGAATATCAATATGAAAATTATCCAAGTGTGGCTCGGGCACAGCAATATGAGCACCACGGCAGACATTTATTCGCACCTTGATGCCAACGCCAAGAGCGAAGCCGGCAGAGCGATAGAGAGCGTACTCAGTATCAATACCGAAAGCGAGGATTAAAAATGAAGGGCGAGATCATCTCCTTGGAGCAGCTTTACAAAATGCTCCACATCAGCAAACGCAAGGCGGCGTGGATGCTGCAGAATGGCATTATCCCGTGCGAAATCCGCAATACGCCTACGCACAAATACTCTGTCAGAAAGGAGGATGTTCTCGCCTACATGGCAAAGAGCGAACGAGAGAAGCGGAAAGAAATCCCCGTCGGTATTTTCAACGCCAAAAAGACAAATAACCCTCGCAGAACCGAGGCGCAGGGCTCGGACTGTGGGGGTTATTTTGATGATACGAATTATAAGCTACGCGGTAAAGAGCGAGCAAGGTTCAAAGAAATGCTCGAGGATCTTCTTTCTGCCGTACCCGACACACTCGCCGTGGACGAGGTCGCCGAGCTGACAGGTTACCACCGAAGAACAATCCTTAGGTACGTGCAGAGAAAATACATATACGCTGTTACTATCATGGGTAAATACTACATCTCCAAAAGCAGCATAATCAACTACCTCGCTACCGATAAGGCGTTTAAGAATACGCAGAAAACACCTTGGCACATCGCTGTAATCGGGCAATTTTTAGAGAAAAACTGAAAAATTTCTCGCAATTATCCAAGGCAAAGTCTGAAAACCCTTGTGGCACAAGGGATTTTGGGTTCTCGGATTTCTCGCATTTTTCCGAATTTATCTAAAAAAATAAGCCCTAAAAAGTTTTAGAAACACCTCAAAAAACGCATGCAAAGTTTTGAGAGCAAAAAAGAGAAAAGCCTTGAAAATGCTTGATTTTCAAGGCTTTTTTGAATGGCGGAGGGTGTGAGATTCGAACTCACGCGCCCGTGAAGGCAAACGGTTTTCAAGACCGCCTCGTTATGACCACTTCGATAACCCTCCGTATAAGACTATTAAGTTTTTAGATTCGCGAATTTTTTAGAAAAAGTTTTAGAAAGAATGATTTTCTGCACTCTTGGAAGGGCGAAAACATCAGGCGTAGCAAGGGGTTTTGAGGATTTGCAGAAACTCGCGACTGCAAATTTTCAAGACCGCCGCGTTATGACCACTTCGCTAACCCTCCGTATATTAAGCGTCGACGTCAGACGACTTAAATAATATACCATAAAAAATAAAAAAAGTCAATACAAATTAAAAAAATATTTATACTTTTTTTGAAAAAGGTATTGCATTTCGAAAAAAAATGTGCTATAATAGTCCCAAGATTGATTTATGGGTGATTTATGCCCAATTATTATAGCACGTTTGAGGAGAATACAATGGAAATCTATGAAATCGTATTTGGTATAATTTTAATAGTTGCGGCAACGTTTTTGATATTTGCGGTGCTTATGCAGTCCGGCAAGGCAAAGAAGCTTTCCGGAACTATTGCGGGCGGCGCGGAGACCTTCTTCGGAAAGACCAAGGGCAAGGCGATAGACAAGATTCTTTCTAAGCTTACCACGATAATCGCAGTATTATTCGTTATCCTTGTCGTAGTTCTTTACTGCATTCAGCCCAAGCCTAACAAGGACGCGGAGGAAGGCGCTCTTGACGGAGTTACCCCAGAGGTTGAGACACAGGCATAATAATTTAGCTCGCCGCTTTTGTTAAGCGGCGAGTTTTTTCTTGACATATTTTAAAATCGGGCTTTTTTGTCAATACTAACGTATGAAAGGCTCCGAGACGTGAAAGGAATGATAAAAGTTGGGAAGAAATTCTAAATACAGAAGGCGCGGTAACGGCGCTTTAAAAAAGCAGGAACGGATATATAAGAGCAAAAAACAGATAATTTTAACGGGAAGATTTCTTTCCACATCAAGCGGCGGCGTCTTTTTTGAGCTTAATACGGACGGAGAGCTTAAAGACGAAAAATATTTTATTGACGTAAGCGACACCAAGGGAGCTATTAACGGAGATACCGTCAAGGTCAAGCTGCTTCCAAAGGGACGGGACGCAAGGGTTACTGAAATAGTTGAGCGAAAGGTAAAGAGCATTATCGGTACTTATATAAAAGAGGACAGATATACCGACGACTATTATGTAGACCCCGACGATTCCAAGCTTCGCTTTACCGTTGCGGTAATAGGAAATGAAAGCGCAGTGACGGCGCAGGACGGAGATAAGGTTGAAATTAAGCTCGTTTACTATCCTGAACGCTTCGGGGAGGAGGCGGAGGGTGTAATCACCGCCGTTTTCGGAGATAGCTGCACAAGAGAAGCCAATTACAGCGCCATACTTCACGAAAGCGGAATAATAACCAAATTCAGCCGTGAGGCGGAGCAGCAGGCGGCAGACTGCGAGCACGATATTCCCTCGCCGCGCGGCAGACTCGACTTGCGTGATAAGACTATATTTACGATAGACGGCGCTGACGCCAAGGACCTTGACGACGCCATTTCAGTTGAAAAAAGAGGGGACGGATATATCCTCGGAGTTCACATTGCTGACGTTTCAAATTACGTCAAGGAAAATACTCGGCTTGATAAAGAAGCTATGCAAAGGGGAACGAGCGTTTATTTTTCGGATAAGGTCGTTCCTATGCTGCCCGTAACTCTTTCAAACGGTATATGCTCGTTAAATTCGGGTCTTGACAGATACGCGCTTTCTGCTATAATAGATATTGATAGATTTGGTGAGATAAAAGGCGTGCGTCCTGTCAAAACTATAATCAACTCAAAGGTCAGAGGTGTGTATACAGAGGTAAACGCCTTGATAAACGGAGAAGCGGACGAGGTGCTAAAAGAGAAATACGCCCCGATTCTTGACGGAACGCTTGATGTCGCGCTTGAGCTTTACGAAAGACTTAAAAAGAAGAGCGAGAGCAGGGGGGCGCTTGAGCTTGATTCCACCGAGGGCAAGATAATTCTTGACGAAAGTGGCGAGCCGATAGATATAATCAGGCGTGAAAGAGGCGTAGCGGAAATGCTTATCGAGCAGTTCATGCTCTGCGCAAACGAGGCGATAGCGAATTACCTCACTAAAAAAGGTGTACCGTGTGTTTACCGTATCCACGAAAAGCCGGATCCCGATAAGGTGATGTCGTTTGTTAAGTTTTCGCATAATTTAAAGCTCAATCCGCCGTACTGTAAAAAGGAAAATATTACCCCGGGATACTTCGGCGTAATACTTGATAAGGCGAGAGCAAACGGGCTTGGCTCATCTGTGTCTTATATGCTGCTTCGTACTATGCAGAAGGCAAAATACAGTGAAAGGAACGCAGGACACTTCGGTCTTTCCAGCGCCTGCTACTGTCATTTTACCTCGCCTATAAGACGTTATCCGGATCTTGCGGTGCACAGAATAATCACGGCATTGCTTGAAATGGATAAAAACGAGGTAAGTAAAAAATACTCACCGTTTGCCGCTAAGGCGGCAAAAAGCTCATCGGACGCCGAGCTTCGCGCGCTTGAGGCTGAGAGAGCGATAGACGATCTTTACAAAACCGTTTATATGAGTAAGCATATAGGTCAGGAGTATGAAGCAACCGTAAGCTCGGTTACTTCTTTCGGTCTTTTCTGCGCGCTTGATAATACCTGCGAGGGTCTGGTTCCGTTATCTTCTATGAAGAATAAGTATTGGTACGAGCCGGATTCAATGACTCTTTCGTGCGCCGCTAAGACCTACCGTCTCGGCGACAGAGTAAGAATAAAGGTCGAGCGAGCCGATATTTCGACTCGCCGTGTGGATTTCGCCCTTATTGACGAGCCGGAACAGCGCGAATATGTCAGCGAGCGCATACCGTACGGCTACAAAAGGCGAAATTAAAACAGTTTTTTTACACCTTCGCTTCGGAAGGCGGTAGTCTCGCTTCCGCTTTCCTGCGAAATTTGGTGCCTTCTGCTTTGGGCGTCCGCGAATTTGTAAATACTCATTATGCCAAGCATAACCGAGGCGCAGACAAGTGTCATACACAGTATAGTCAGCAGTTCCTTTTTCATAACGGGAGTCTCCTTTTAAAACGGTTTACCTACACCCTTAGTTTTTGCCGAAAACGGACATGCTATACGAGCTTATATTAACATAATCACAAAATATAAAGGATAAAATAATGTCAAAAAAGCGCGTTCTTATAAGAATAGTAAATAAGTCTGCTAATTACCTTGGCGACGCGGGAGCGTACGATGAGGTAAGCAGATACATAAAGGATGATGTCGGAAGCGAGGATGCCGCTGATGTTGCGGATAGCATGGGCGGAGATATATGGCTTGGTCTTGGCTTTGAGTCTGACGGTGATATGCCGTCAATGTTTGAGACCGAGGGAGAGCTTGAGGAGCAGGACGGGAGAATAACGCTCCGATACACTGCCGCTATTACGGGCGTTTTGGGTACCAACGTAGAATACAGCTTTGATGTAAATGAGAAAAACGTGCTTACCGTTGTAAAGAGGTCTCTTTTTGAGGAGATATACTTTTTTGACGGCAATAGCAAAAAGCAGATAGTGGTTTACGAGGACGACAGAACAAAGCTTGAGCTTTCGCTTTATACAAAATATATCAAAAATCAGCTCACCTTCGCAAACGGCGGCTTTATCGAGATAGAGTATTTTGCTGAAATGCGGGGCGGAGTCGTGGAGCATTGCAGGGAATATATTCTTGTCGAGGTAAGGAGTTAACGCGGTGAATAATATTATTACGGCGGCAGAGCTTAAGGACGAGATTAAATTCGGTCTTAGCGGCATATATCTCTT
Organism: Clostridia bacterium; assembly: GCA_017502875.1. GTDB lineage: Bacteria > Bacillota > Clostridia > Oscillospirales > CAG-272 > SIG673. The sequence continues at coordinate 10,102 of JAFVUF010000005.1, forward strand.
TTTCGGAGAAGAAGAGTATATGAAGCAGTATTATCTTAAAGAAATAAGAAAAAAGGTGCTTGCCGGCGGGGAGGAGGCTATATTTCGCCACAAAAAGCTTTCCTGCGCCGAGCTTGATATAGAGAAGATAGCGGACGCTCTTACTACCGCGTCGCTTGGCTTTTTCAGTGAGGGGCAAACGCTTGTCGAGCTTCACGAGATACAGTTCGGGGCGCTGAAGGAAGCGGAGTGGAAGGCTCTTTTAGAGATATTTTCGGAAGCCTCGGAGGACGTAATAACCGTAATATACGCGGTAGACGGCGACCTTGACGTAGGATTTCTCCCCAAGACCCCGTCAAAGCAGCTACAAAGGCTTACGGAGTACGTTAAGCCCGTGTGGTTTCCTCGCGAGGGAGATATGAAGCTCGCCAAATGGACGGCTAAGCACTTTATAGCGGAGAAGCTCTCGTATGAAAACGGAGTTTGCGAGCTGATGGTAGCGCAGTGCGGAAGGGATATGTTCGTTCTCGCAAACGAGATAGAGAAGATATGCGCGTTCGTTAAGATGAATAACGAAACGGTTATAAAGAATGAGGACGTCAAAAGGGTCTGCACAAGAAACCTTGAAATAAACGCCTTTGATTTTTCAAACGCGCTCCTTAATTTTGAAACTGACCGAGCTCTTGAAATAATAGCGGATATGAAGCTGCGTAAGGAAAAGCCGGCATACATTCTCAGCTCAGTCTTAAAGGTGATTACCGAGCTTTATACAGTTAAGGTGCTTGTAGATAGCGGACGTAACGATTTTGAAATTTCAAAGCAGCTTAAATTACACGAATATAAGGTTAAGCGGTATAGAGAAAGCTCAGCGAAAAGAAGCATAGCGAAACTTAAAAAGCTCCTTGAATTTTGCACCGAAACCGATATAAAGCTTAAAAGCACTTCGCTTGATGATTATACCGAACTTGATAAATTAGTGATATTATCCACTGCTAAATGATAATTATGGGGCAAAATATGTATAGATACGAAACTCATCTGCACACCCTTCCCGTTAGCAAATGCGCTAAGTTTGGCGTAAGAGAGAACCTTGAATTTTATAAAAAGCTTGGTTACGACGGTGTTTTTATTACCAATCATTTCATAGACGGCAATATAAATTCGGGCAGAAATCTGCCGTATAAGGAGCTTATAGATTTTTTCTGTTCTGACTACGAGGAAGGCTTAAAGCTATCTGACAAGATAGGAATAAAGGTTTTCTTCGGGCTTGAGCTTTCATACGGCGGAACTGATTTTCTGGTCTACGGGCTCGATAAGCAATGGCTTTTAGCTCACCCTGAAATCAATGAAATGAAAAAAACGGACGAGCTAAGGTTTCTTATTGACAGTGGAGCGGTCGTAGTACAGGCGCATCCATTCAGAGAGGCGGCGTATATAGATCATATAAGACTGTTTCCAAGATGCGTTCAAGGAGTTGAGGTAATCAATGCCTGCCGAACTGAATTTGAGAACGCCTTAGCAAGGCAGTACGCCGATAATTACGGTCTTTTGCATTTTGCGGGAACGGATAATCACGTAGCCGATAAGCGCACATATCTTGCGGGAATGGAGTCGGATACTCCGATAGAGAGCGAGAGAGATTTCGTTTCCCGTGTGCTTGGTCGAAAAATGCAAGTGTTTGAAGTAAATACAAATGAATCGGTATAAACAAAATCGGGGTTGTCTTAATAGGACAGCCCCGATTGTTATTATATGATTTATTCTCCGTCAAGCGCGGCAGGCTTCCTGCCAAATGGCACCTGGGCAAAGCATATCGCCGCAAAAATGAGCGCGCAGCCAAGTACCTGGATAGGCTCAAGAGCGTTTTCGGCGGGATTTATTATCCACGCCGCAAGCACAGCGAACACTGATTCAAGACTCATAAGCAGAACGGCAGCGGTTGCGGGGACCTTTTTCTGACCCGCTATTTGAAGTGTGAACGCGATAGCGGAGGAAAATACCGCGGCGTAAACTATATCAAACCAGGTCTTAGCCAAAAGCTCGGCGTTTATGGGAGCGAAGCCGAGAAGAACGGTGTCGAGGAAGGAAAAGGCACCCGAAAGCAGAGCGACCACGGAAAACTGTATGCACGATAAAAGAATACTGTCTATTAGCGAGCCGTACTTTTCGCAGGCGATAATGTGGAAGGAGTAGGAGAGCGCGCAGGCAAGAACGAGTAGCTCCCATATGGAAATACTTAAGCCCTGCTCGGTCATATTTAGCAGATAAAAGCCGAAAACTCCCGCGGCAGCGCATATCCAGACAACGATGGAGGGCTTTTTGCCAATAAAAATACTGATTATCGGAACCATTATGATGTATAGCGCGGTTATAAATCCGCCCTCGCCGGGAGAGGTTTCGATAAGACCGGTGTTTTGAAGATTTGTCGCAAGGAACAGTATAACTCCGCACGTAATACCGCCTTTAAGCGTGAATGCGATATTTTCCTTTTTAAAAGGAATAATCGAATTTTTTCTGTTAAACGCAAGGTATAGGATAAGCAGAAGCGGGACCGCGATAGCTGAGCGAATCGCTGAAAACGTAAACGGTCCGATGCTGTCCATTGCGTTGCTCTGGGCGATAAACGTAGTGCCCCAAAAGAACGCCGCCAATACGAGCATTACCGAGCCGGAAAGATAACCTTTTTTATTCAAGATAGATTCTCCTTAATGCGTAACTTTGAACATTTTAACACAGCTCGCGCAAAATGTCAAGCGGTATATAAATTACTGATATCAACTATTAATAAAATGAATGTCTAAATAGTAAAAAATTTTGAAAAGCCCTTGACTATAATGCCCAAAAGGTATATAATTATTAGGAATTAAAAATTTTAATATACGGAGGTCTCACAAAATGAGCAGAGTATTCAATTTTTCAGCCGGCCCTTCTATGCTTCCCGTACCCGTACTTGAAAAGTGCGCTTCGGATATGATGGATTACAACGGCAGCGGCATGTCAGTTATGGAGATGAGCCACCGTTCACCTGTATACGAGGAGATAATCGCGGCAGCAGAGGCTTCGCTTCGTAAACTCATGAACATCCCCGATAATTACAAGGTTCTCTTCCTTCAGGGCGGTGCTTCAACGCAGTTTGCGGCTGTTCCGCTTAACCTTATCGGCAGAACGGGCAAGGCAGACTACATAGTTTCAGGCCAGTTCTCAGGCAAGGCGTTTAAAGAGGCTCAGAAGATGGGCTACGACGTAAAGTGCATCGCTACCTCTAAGGACACCAACTTTGACCGTATCCCCGTCGTTACCAAGGATATGATTTCCCCCGACGCTTCATATGTTCACATCTGCTTTAACAACACGATTTACGGAACCAAGTACGGCTATATTCCGGATACTGGAGACGTTCCGCTGGTTGCCGATATGTCGTCCTGCATCATTTCCGAGCCTGTTGACGTAAGCAAGTTCGGCGTTATCTACGCAGGCGCTCAGAAGAATATGGCTCCCGCAGGCGTTACTCTCGTTATCGTCCGCGAGGACCTTCTTGAATACGGCGATCCCAAGATGCCTTCTATGCTCGATTGGAAGCTTATGGCGGAAAACGGCTCTATGTACAATACTCCCCCCTGCTATTCCATCTACGTAGCCGGACTCGTTTACGAGTGGATTCTCGGAATGGGCGGTCTTGACGTAATGAAGGAGAAGAACGAAAAGAAGGCAGCTCTCCTTTACGATTATCTTGATTCTCAGGATTACTATATCGCTCCTGTTCAGAAGGACAGCCGTTCTATGATGAACGTAACATTTGTAACGGGTGTTGAGGAGCTTGATAAGAAGTTCCCGAAGGAAGCGACTGCGGCAGGTCTTGTAAATCTTAAAGGACACAGAAGCGTTGGCGGTATGAGAGCTTCTATTTACAACGCTATGCCTTACGAGGGCGTAGAGAAGCTCGTTGAGTTTATGAAGGAGTTCGCAAAGAACAACCCAAAGGCTTAACCGCTGAAAAAACCCACAGCGCTTCGTTTCATTCTCTCAAGCAGCTCGACCTACGGTAAGTAAGCCTTCGCTTTGCTTACATCGTCGCGCACAGTCTTGTGAAATTTTCTCGGTTAATAAAATAAATACAGTTAGAGGTCAATTTATTATGTATAATATACAGCTTATGAATAAGATAGCCAAGGTCGGAACGGATAATTTCGACGCGGCTAAGTACGTAGTAGGTGAGGACGTAGCAAGCGCTGACGGTATTCTCGTCCGTTCTGCCGATCTTCACGAGACGGTTTTCCCTGAAACCCTTAAATGTATAGCTCGCGCCGGCGCGGGTGTAAACAACATTCCTCTTGATAAGTGCGCTGACGCCGGTATAGTGGTTTTCAACACCCCCGGAGCAAACGCAAACGGCGTTAAGGAGATAGTCCTTGCGGGACTTTTCCTTGCGGCAAGAGATATAGTTGGCGGAATAGAGTGGGCAAAGACTCTTGAAGGAGACGCTGACGCGGCAAAGAAGGTAGAGAAGGGCAAGTCGTCCTTTGCCGGCGGCGAGATAATGGGCAAGACTCTCGGCGTAGTGGGACTCGGCGCTATCGGACGTCTTGTTGCAAACGCCGCTGACGCTCTCGGTATGAAGGTAGTCGGCTATGACCCCTATCTCTCCGACGAGGCGGCAAAGCTCCTCACTCCTACCGTAAAGAAGGCGGCAAGCTACGATGAGGTTTACTCAGAAGCTGATTACGTAACTCTCCATATCCCCGCAACCGCTGATACAAAGGGTATGTTCAATAAGGACGTATTCGCTAAGATGAAGGACGGAGTCAAGCTCCTTAACTTCTCCCGTGATGCGCTCGTTAACACGGCGGATCTTCTCGCGGCTCTGGATAGCGGCAAGGTGGCTAAGTACGTGGTTGACTTCCCGACGGCTGATACGATAAACGCTCACAAGAATATCATCGCTATTCCTCACCTTGGCGCTTCTACCGAGGAGTCTGAGGATAACTGTGCTGTTATGGCGGCAAAGCAGACTATTGACTATCTTGAAAACGGTAACATCGTAAACTCCGTTAACTATCCGAGACTCGTCCTTGACAGAGCCGGGGCGAAGAGAATATGTGTTCTTGCAAAGAACGCAGATATCGCTAAGATTAACGAGGTAGTAGGTAAGTGCGTACAGAGCGCAAGCGCTACCAAGGGCGACTATCTCTATGCAGTATATGACGTAGAGGCTGATAATGACGTTTGTTCCTGCTGCCTTAGCAAGGTAGACGGAGTTATTAAGACCGTAATTCTTTAAGCAAGCCGTATAACTTAACTTGAAAATATACATAATCCCCTTAGTGTGTAGCCGAAGCTTTTTTCGGTGTCTGCCCTAAGGGGATTTGTTTATTTTTCGGTCGATTTAATATATTTAAAACATAATTTATTTTTTAAAAAACAAAAATTAAATGCTTCAATATAAATCATTCTTTATCAGTTCATAAAAGAATGCTAAAATATGAAAGATAAATTTTTGAAAGGAACTTAATGCATTGCTAAACCTCACAAACATTGTAAAGGACTACGTTACGGGCGACACTACTGTAAGAGCGCTTGATAACGTTTCCATAGCGTTCCGTAAGAACGAATTCGTGTCAATACTCGGACATTCGGGCTGCGGAAAGACAACGATGCTTAATATCATTGGAGGACTCGACAGATATACGTCGGGAAATATGTATATAAAGGGAATAAGCACCGAGCAGTATACTGCTTCCGACTGGGATACTTACAGAAACCATTCGGTAGGCTTTGTTTTCCAGAGCTATAACCTTATTCCTCACCAGACGGTGCTTTCTAACGTTGAGCTTGCGCTCACGCTTTCGGGAGTATCTAAGGCAGAGCGAAGAAAAAGAGCTACCGAGGTTCTTGAAAGAGTAGGGCTTGGCGACCAGCTACACAAAAAGCCCAATCAGATGTCCGGAGGACAGATGCAGAGAGTCGCTATTGCGCGCGCTCTTGTAAACGACCCTGAGATACTTCTTGCCGACGAGCCTACGGGTGCGCTTGATACGGACACCTCCGTTCAGATAATGGAGATACTGAAAGAAATATCAAAAGATAAGCTTATCATTATGGTAACGCATAACCCGGAGCTTGCCGAGACGTATTCTGACAGAATAATTCGCTTAAAGGACGGAATGGTCATAGGCGACACAAATCCCTTTTCCTCAGAGGAGGAAATGAAGGAGGTTGCCGAAATAAACGCAAGTGAAGAGGCGGAGAAGGCGGCAGGTAACGTTACCGAGATAGACATAAAGAAAAAGAAGAAGAAAAAGCCGTCAATGTCCTTCCTTACGGCGCTTTCGCTTTCCTTTAACAACCTGCTTACCAAAAAGACGAGAACGTTCTTAACGTCCTTTGCGGGAAGCATAGGTATCATAGGCATTGCGCTTATTCTTTCTCTTTCCAACGGTATAAACGCATATATCGGCAGAGTGCAAAGAGAAACGCTTTCCTCATATCCGATAGTTCTTCAAAAGGAAGAGGTGGATATGACGGCTATGCTCGGAGCGCTTATGTCGCAGAGCGAGCCTATTAAGGATAAGGACGAGAACAAGGTTTACACAAATCCTGTGTCCTATACGATGCTCAACAGTATGCTCAACCCTCATACTCACGTAAACAATCTTTCAAAATTCAAGGGCTTTATCGAGAGCAATAAGGAAATAGCCGATTATACTGAGCTTATACGCTACGGCTACGACGTTGATATTAACGCCTACCTCATTGACGGGAATAATAACTACTATAAAGCCGATATGGGAACGCTGTTCTCCACTATGGCAAGCGAGGCGATGGGCGGTACAGCTTCAAACAGCTCCATGTCCTCGATGATGAGCGACGCGTCAATGCTTGGGGATATCTGGTCTGAGATACTTCCGCCTGAGGAAGGCTCAAACGAGCTTGTCCACAGTATGATAAAGGAGCAGTACGATCTGGTCGCGGGTAAGTGGCCTGAAAGCAAAAACGACGTTATTCTCGTTATTTCGAGCGATAATACCATATCCGACCTCTCGCTTTACAGTCTCGGTCTTGCGACTACGGACGAGATGATAAAGGCGGTAGTTGACGCGATGAACGGCATAGAGGCAGACGTTAACAGTATGGAATCCTACGCCTTTGATCAGCTTGTTTACAACGGAGAGGGCGATACGGAATTTATAAATTATATGGTCGTTCCTACGTCCGATTTCTACGTCAATAAGAACGGCAAATGGGTTGACGCCAGAACCCTTGACGATACCATCCAGCTCAACAGTATAATTTCCGGCGGTATAGAGCTTAAGGTTACAGGAATAGTCCGTCCTAATCCAGAAGCAACCGCGGGCTCGCTTTCAGGTACTCTCGTTTACACCTCGGCTCTTACCGATTACCTTATGAACGAGATAGCAAACAGCGATATAGTCAAGGCTCAGCAGAATAATACCGCGACAGATATCTTTACGGGACTTCCGTTTGAGGCGCAGCCTGAGGTAGGCTCGGCAGAAAAATTTAAAAATTATCTCGCTTCCGCTTCCGTAGAGCAGCGCGCCCGTATATTCAGAGAGATACTCACGGCAAAGGACGAGGACGCAATAAAAGCTCAGGTCGAGGGCTACCTAACGGGACTCGGTGTAACCAAGGTCCCCACGGACGCCTCTCAGCACGAGGCGTACAAAGCAGACCTTATTAATAAGATAGTAACGCAGGCAGGTCAGCTTGGACAGGAAAACGAATCAATGCTCCGAGCATATCTCAGTATGCTTGACGCAAATCAGCTTTACGTCCAGATATACAACTTCGTAAGGGACGAGATTGTTGCAACCTATGACGCCGAGGCTGAGAAGCAGATTAACGCTATAATAAATGAGCCGGACCAGATTGAGCTTGATGCCGAGATAATGAAGGCTACGTTCAGAATGCTTCGTGAAACTCACCCCGGTTCTCTTAAAGTTATGTACGAGCAGATGATGCCTGGACAGTCGAGCGCGGGTATGACTGATGAGATGATATTAACTACGCTTAATAAGGCTATGGATATGTACGGCAGCGGCAGTGAGTTTAAGAATCTTTCGGGGGCTACGCTTAACGGCTCGTTCGCTCAGGACGAGTATATGATGAGAGCATATCTCACGTACAGATATAAAGCCATAACGGCAATGAGCGATGAGCAGATTAGCGCTCTTGTAGGCTCGCTTACCTTTGGCGGAACAAATACGCTTTATTACACGTTTATGGCTGAGATTGAGGCTGACGCCGTTTCAAACTATAAGACCAATATGGCGGCATCTCAGAGCGAGGACAAAAAGAACGCCAAGCTTGCCGCTGCGTTTATGGCGGCGGTCGAGGGCGGCGCGTATACCGATGTTCAGCTTAAAGAATTTTACGAGGATAATAAGCTTGTTCCTAAGTCCTCGCCGTCTACTTACGACGAGAATTTAAGCATAATGGGTTATGCCTCAAAGGACGATCCAAGCTCAATATCTATCTATGCCAGAAGCTTTGAGGAAAAGGAGCTTATTGCGGATATAATCAAGCAGTATAACGAGGACCAAACCGACACAAACGACAAGATAAGCTATACCGATTACGTCGGACTCATTATGTCGTCTGTAACAACTATAATTAACGCTATAACCTACGTTCTCGTATTCTTCGTATCTATTTCGCTTGTTGTTTCATCTATAATGATAGGTATTATTACCTACATTTCAGTGCTTGAAAGAACCAAGGAAATAGGAATTCTTCGCGCGATAGGCGCGTCCAAGCGTGATATTTCAAGAGTATTCAATGCGGAAACGCTTATCGTTGGCTTTGCTTCGGGTATGATAGGTATAATAGTAACGCTGCTTCTTAATATTCCGATAGCGATTATTATTAAACATCTTTCGGGCATATCCGGTCTTGCGACACTTCCCGTGGTAGGCGGAATAGCGCTCGTTATTATCAGTATGCTTCTAACCTTTGTTGCCGGACTTATTCCTTCCGGAATAGCCGCGAAGAAGGACCCCGTTGAGTCTCTGCGCTCAGAATAATTCAAACTAATAACTTAATATTATTTCGGGCTGTCGCAAAAGCGGCAGCCCGAAGCTTTTTTTGTCTTGACAATGACCGTAATATGTGGTATCATATCTAAGTAAAGTATTTAAAGGATTAACAGCAAAATGAACTACCTGTTTTTTGACATAGAATGCGCTAACTGCGATAACGGAAACGGAAAGATATGCTCCTTTGGCTACGTTCTTACTGACGAAAGCTTTAACGTTAGGGAATATACCGACCTTATAATGAATCCAAAGGCGAAATTCAAGCTCCGCGGATACGGTAATAAGTCTTTTATTCAGCTTGCGTACCCTGAACAGACCTTTCTTGATTCACCTCCGTTTACATACTATTATGAGAAGATAAAAGCGCTATTAAATATGGAGGACACCCTTATCTTCGGTTACGCGCCCGAAAACGACGCCTCCTTTTTGCGCTCCGAATTCGAGAGATTCGGTCTATGTGAGATACAGTTTAAGTTTCACGACGTGCAGAGACTGTTTAAGGCGTTGGTAGAAACAGAGGGTCCAAACCTTTGCTCGCTTTCAGCCGCCTGCGATATTCTCGGTATCGACACCGCGTTTATAACTCATAAAAGCTGTGATGACGCTTTTGCTACAATGCTTGTTTTAAAAGAGCTTTCTGCCCGTACAGGCAAAAGCCCCCAAGCACTTATAAACGAAAACCGCAAAATATGCGGTCAGCTCAAAAACGGCGAGATAAGCGCAAATTATTTCAAGCCCAAGCCGGAGCTAAAGCCTGGTGAGGAAAATATGATGAAGGGGATAAATAAGGACAATTTCCGATATCTTCTTCGCCGTCTCGCTTTCAGAAAAACAAGAATAAACGTAGCATTTTCATGGGTGTATGAAAACAGACACTATCATGAGATGGTCGTGCTTGTATCCGAGCTATCAAAGCAGGGGTACAGATACACAAGTAAGCTCTCGGAAGCGGATATATTCGTAAAAAAGCCATCTTACGTCAGAGGGATTTGCAGACGTGAAAAGGATATATTTGAGACAAAAAACAGTAATTACGAGATAAATAACAGCAAAATAAAACGGAAGCTCCGTGTTATGAAATTTGCTGACATACTTGCGGTGCTTGGTATTTCCGAGGAAAAGCTAAAAAAATACGCGGAGGGCGCCGATAAATATATAGAGGAGCTTAAAAATGGCAAGAGCTTTGAATGACGAGGAGAAATTGCTCGTACGCCGAGCCTACGATAAGCTTGAAATATGTGAAAAGCGATACTCCGTTCAGTCTACCGGATTTTTAAACGAAAGGGAGCAGGACGTTCTGATACCTGAGTTTGAGAATGCTCATTCCGTTAAGTACGCTTTTTGCGGAGGATATGAGGGCGCTGAACGAAGAATGCTGGTTTTTATTCCTGAATACGGGGAGCTTGACGAAAACGTGCTTATAGCCGCGGTAAGATGTTGCTACTATAAGGATTATGAGCTTACGCACAGAGATTTTCTCGGCTCGCTTATGGGGCTCGGTATAGAACGTGAAACCGTTGGCGATATACTTGTAAACAGGGACGGCTGTTACGCGGACATAATAATTAAGCGGGATATGCTTGAATTTATTCTTTCGGAGCTGTCAAGCGCGGGAAGAGCTACTCTCAAGGTTAAAGAAATACCTCTTTCAGAGCTTGATAAATCTGAGAAAAAGACAGTAACTGTAACCGATACCGTGGCTTCTCCGAGGATTGACGCAATTGCCTCATCGGGCTTTGGAATGTCGAGAGAAAGCGCCGCCGCGCTTATAAAAAGCGGTAAGGTTTACGTTGACCGCAGGCTTGTTACCGCGCCTGATAAAACGGTAGCTGACGGAGCGCTCGTAAACGCGCAGGGTTACGGAAAATTCAAGGTTTACGTAACGGGTGGAGTTAGTAAAAAGGGCAGATATTTTATTAAGATAGAAAAATACATTTGATTTTATAAAGAAAGGCTGTAAATTTTATGAAAAAGGATTCAATAGTCTTATTTGAGAAAAGCGAGGCTAAATGCTGGGAGGAGAGCTTTCTTCTCGGCAACGGAACTCTTGGTGCGTCGGTTTTTGGAGGAACGGCAAATGAAAGAATTGTACTTAACCACGATACTCTCTGGTCAGGATATCCGGGTCATAACGAAAATCGAATAGGCGCAAAAGAAAGTCTTGACAAGGCAAAAGCGCTTATAAGAGAAAAGAAGTACGCCCAAGCGGATAAAGAAATAGCGCTTAATTTTTCATCGTACGCAGTCGATTGCTATCTTTCTATGGGAGAGCTGAAATTAAACTATATTGGAGATAATACCCCTGTCAGTGAATATAAGCGTACGCTTGATTTATCAAAGGCGGTAGCCGAGTGTGAATATAAAAAGGGTGGAATAAAATATTCTACTCATTCCTATGTAAGCCACCCGCAAGGAGCGTTTATATGGCGCACAGATTGCGAGGGTGGAAAATTTAATCTTGACATAGGACTTGAATGTCAGCTTTACAGCAAGGTGTATGCTGACGGAAACAGACTTGTCCTTGAAGGAGAGTGCCCTGTTAATTCTGAGCAAAATATATGGTATAAGGACAGAGTAACGTTATATTTTGACGAGCCTGAAAAGAGAGGCATGCGCTTTATGTGCGCCTTGGCAGCCTTAACTGACGGCACAATTGACAATAAAGGCGTATATTTGAGTGTTAATAACGCTACATACGTAGAAATACGGTTGGTTGCTGAAACGTCGTTCAACGGCTACGAAAAGCACCCGTTCCTTGAAGGTAAGCCATATGCTGAAAACTGCAAGAAGGCTCTTGAAAAGGCTCTTGTTGGCGACGAAAAGGACATTTTGGCGGCACATATTGCCGATAACAAAAGGTATTTTTCAAGGGTTTCGCTTGACATAGGCTCATCAAACAAGAGCCGCACGCCGACCTCCGTGCGTCTGGCAAGGTACGAAAAAGGCGAGGAGGATAAGGCGCTTCCCGCGTTGCTTTTCAATTACGGAAGATATCTCACCGTTGCCGGCTCCCGAAAGGGCAGTCAAGCTATGAATCTCCAAGGCATCTGGAACCCCCATTTCTTTGCGCCGTGGCAATCAAATTACACTGTAAATATAAATACCCAGATGAACTATTTCCCGACTCTTGCCATAGGTCTGCCGGAAATGTATCAACCGCTTATTGACCTTATTAAAGGCGTAAGCAAAATGGGAGTAGAGACCGCAAAGCAGTATTACGGGGTTGACGGTTGGGTGTGTCATCACAATACGGACCTGTGGCGCAGCACTCAGCCTGTGGCTGGCTCGGCGCAGTGGTTGTTCTGGAACGCTTGCGGCGCTTGGCTCTGTCATCACCTTTATGAGTATTACGAATATACGCTTGATAAAGATTATCTACGCAAGACCGCCTATCCTATAATGCGTGAAAGCGCAAGATTTTATCTTTCTCAGCTCGAAGACAGCGAGGACGGATATAGGATAATTTTCCCGTCTACCTCGCCCGAAAACCGTTTCTCAAGCGAGGACGGTATATCCGCTGTTTCGGAAACTACCGAAATGACGATGGCGTGTGTAAGAGAGCTTTTTGGAAACTTAGTTTCAGTATATAACGAGCTTGGAGAGAACGACGAGGTGCTTGACTTGGTTAAACGTGAGATACCGAGATTAAGACCTACACAAATAGGAAGCGACGGACGAGTGCTTGAATGGTACGGAGAGATGACGGAGACTGAGGTCAGACATCGCCATGCTTCACATCTGTACGGTCTGCATCCCGGTAATGAGATAAGTCCGTTAAAAACACCCAAGCTTGCAGAAGCGGCAAGGAAAACACTCGCGGTTAGAGGCGACGACGGAACAGGCTGGAGTCTGGCTTGGAAATGTAATTTCTACGCAAGGCTCTTTGACGGAGACCGTGCTTTAAAGCTTATTAAGGATCAGCTACGTGTCTGCAAGCTTCATAATGAGTTTGTATATACGGGTGGCGGCGGCTCATATCCAAACCTGATGTGCGCGCACCCGCCATTTCAGATAGACGGTAATTTTGGAGTAGTTTCGGGAATTGCGGAAATGCTCGTTCAGTCTGATGCTGATAGCATACATATAATTCCCGCGCTTCCGAGCGAATGGAATAATATGAACGTGCGCGGACTTCGCGCGAAGGGAAAGCGTAAGGTAAGCATTAAGGTTGAAAACGGAGCTTTAACTGAGTGCGTAATCTACGGAGCGCCGTTTAAGAAGATTTTAGTAGCGGGCAAGGATATGACAGATGCCTTTACGGTAACTGATAAAAAGTCTTTTATTAAATAAATAAAACCGCCGAGCAGCTTTTGTATGCTCGGCGGTTTTCGTATTAAATGCTATATATAAAACAATATAAGTCAAAATATGCTTTCTATTACTCTTTGACAGCTGCTTGGTGAATAAACCCAACGGTCTATATGTGTGTCGCTGTCAAGGTAATATTTAGGCTCTCTTGGGTGTAATTCCTTTTTGCCTACGTCGATAATAACGAGCTTAACCTTCATTCGCTCAGGTATGATATTTTTTATGTATACAGCGGCATTCTGACCTACGGCGAGGCCATCTCTTGCTTCGGCAAGACCTGTAAGGTTTGGAGCAAGCTCTATAAAAACTCCGTAATCCTCAATAGAACGGATAGTTCCAGCAACAGTCTGTCCTATCTGAAATTCCGCCGCGTTTTCCTCCCATGTGCCGAGGAGCTCCTTTAAGCTTACGTAAACCCTACCCGTTTCGTAGTCAATGCTTTTGACAACTGTTTTTAAATTCATACCGACGGTAAAGCGATCCTTCGGGTGAGCAATTCTTGAAACTGAAATACTGTCGATAGACATGAGTGATATAATACCGCAGCCAATGTCAACAAACGCGCCGAAGCGTTCCATATGAGTTACCTTGGCGGAGATTATATCTCCGGGGATAAGCGACATAATAAAATTCCGCATACATTCAGCCTGCGCGCTTCTTCTTGACAGTATGGCTGTTTTTTTACCGTCCTCGTCATCTGTAAATCCTATTACCTTAAAGCATATCGGCTTTCCGATTCTGGTGATTATCGCTATGTCTTTTGTATCGCCTTCGGTAAATAGCATTTCATTTTTCGGTATTATGCCCTTTATTCCGTACAGGTCAACCGTAACACTCAGATCTCCGTCGCACATAATTGCCATAGCTTCAAGTATTTTTCCGCTTTGCATAGCCTTTTCAAGACCGGAAAGAGAGGAGATTAGCTCGCGGTTTTCAGAAGTTGATATAAGAGAGCCCTCTGGTAAATATTTGTTCATTAGTCTTTTAGTTCCTTTCCTTTGCTTAACTTGTTACATTTTATGCAGAGGAAAAGATTTTAGAACGGATACCGGAAAATATAAAATTTACAATTTAATGTGGAATTTATATGTTAAGTAGGGTATAATTGATTGTAATGAACTTGAAATAATGCTTTTTACATAGAGAAAGGATTTTTACGATGGCAGATATAAAGAATTATGCGGTCTTTAAAGAGCGTCCGCTTGTAATGTGCAAAAATAATACGATGGTTTACGGCAATATGAACGAAAAAGCATATGCTGAGATAATAATGCTCGGTCCCGACGTTGAGGGAATGCTCATGGTAACCATCAAGGCGTGCGGCTCAAATGAGGTTCTTCGTCCTAACGACTTTAAAAACGGCATTTACGAGGCGCTTGAATACTCCTGTGAGCAGATTGACCGTTACAATAAGAAATAAAAAAGGGCGTTAAGCCCTTTTTTATTTATAAGCCTCAACTCTGTTGATAGTAAAGCCCTTTGCCGAGAAATTATCCTCGTATTCCGTGTGGAGATTGTCCTTTTCGTACTCGCTGTTATGAAGGTCATAGGTTAGCTTTTCAAGACGGAAGCCCGCATCCTTTAAGGTTTCAAGAGAGTAATCAAAGAGAATTCTGTTGTCGGTCTTGAAGAAAATAGCGCCGCCGTCAGAGAGAAGCCTTTTGTATATTTCAAGATATTTAGGCGCGGTAAGACGTCGCTTTGCGTGCTTGGGACGCGGCCACGGGTCTGAAAAATTGAGATAAATTCTACTTACGCTGCCCTCGGAAAAGTATTCGGGAAGCGCCTCGGCATCGCAGTTAATAAGCTTGACGTTTTTAAGTTCGGCGCGCTTCATTTTTTCGGCGGCAAGGAGGATAACGTCGGATATTTTTTCAACGCAAACGTATTCGTTTTCTGGATTGGCGGTTGCGAGCTGAAGCATAAATCCGCCCTTACCGCAGCCTATCTCAATCATTATGTCCTTTTTTTCGTAAGGCTTTTCAGAAATAAAATAGTCAGAGCAGCTTTGCATTCTCGCTTCGCCGTTCTTTTTTTTTCTCATTCTCATATATAAAAGCGTCCTTTGGTTTTATTTATGAAGTAATTATAAAGCATTGCGCTATTAATTGCAACGCTATAAATGTAAATTTTCGTTATTTTATTGAAAGCGTATAAAAAACGATAAATTACGCATACTTAACTTGGGACAAAACCCGGAAAACAAAGCGAAAACAGTTTGCTTTGCGATATAATACTTTCGAAAGGATAATAAAGAACATGATAGACAAGATAGCGCTTACCTTGCTTATTGTCGGTGGACTTAACTGGGGAAGCATTGGACTCTTCCGATTTGATATCGTAGCGTGGATATTCGGAAGCCAGGCGGCGATAGGAAGCCGTATAGTATACGCGCTTGTTGGACTTGCGGCGCTTTGGTGTGTCTCGCTTCTTTTCAGACCGACCTCAGAAGCCGTAGCAGAGAACAACAGATAAAGCTAATTTGAAGAAGGTGTCTCGTTTGAATCGGGGCGCCTTTTCTTTAATATCATTTTTAATCCGAGCAATAAGCTTACAAAAATCTCCGTAAATGGTCAAACATGTGGTCAAATGTAAAAAAGGGCTTGTAGTACCCTCAAAGCAGGAAAGAACAAGTTCATTATGTTTTTATTGCTAAAACGTAATATTTTAAGAGATTTCGCGAGAAAATAAAAAATCTGAGGTACTGTTAAACCTCAGATTTTGGTCGGAGTGACAGGATTAAAACGTCTGCTTACGCTATCCTAAAGGATAGCTGGAAGTTTTTCTCGGCAACGAGGCCGCCGCTTTTGTAAACAAAAGACGAAAAAGCTTCGCCGCATTTTCTTAACCCTATCGAACCAAGCAAAAAAACAAGCAGGGGATAAAACACCCTGCTCGTTTTTTTGGTCGGAGTGACAGGATTCGAACCTGCGGCCTCTTGGTCCCGAACAAATACGCCATCGTTTTTTGACTACTTTTGTTGACTTTTTGGTGCTTTTTAGTCCGAAAACGGTGCTTTCCGATGCTCTTGTAAGCACTGTTTCCACGTAGTCCGAAGCCGTAGATGGTCAAAGATGTGGTCAAGCCGAATTCTCATCCCAAAAACCGAGCCGCGATTATAACAAACTCATACCGTCAGGTGACTAAACGGTTCACCCCGTGTCGAATTTTTTCTTCTGCCGTTAGTATACCATACTTCAGGAAAACTGTCAACCCCTAACTTTCAACACGCAAAATTTGCTTCGCAGAAGTCAAAGAAAACGCCCGACGAAAAAAGTTGGATTTATTTTCGGAAAAGTGCTGGACTTCCTCTCTCTTCTGTGGTATGTTGTTGTGCTAACAGGAGGTGCAACCTATGAAAAGTATGATAAAAGAACTGTGGTACGGAAACATAATTCCGCAAGAGGACAGCAGAAACAACTCGAAGGAGATGAAAGAGCTACTCGGATACATGGCAAGGCATCACGAGGACTTGGAGAAAACCTTTACCGACGAGCAGAAGGAGATCTTCGAAAAGTTTCACGACTGCTGGGACGAGTACGTAAGCCTTGCCGAAGCAGCCATCTTCGAATATGCCTTCCGCCTCGGAGCAAGGCTCACAATGGAGGTGCAGATGGATAACGAATAATCAACGAGGGCTGGCAGAAATTAATCTGTC
>JAFVUF010000024.1 GCA_017502875.1 Clostridia bacterium
CCAAGGCGCTGAACTTAGTAGGTGCGTATTGAAGTCAGGGTACACCCGTTCCCATCCCGAACACGGTAGTTAAGCTGTCTCTCGCCAACAATACTCGGAGGGAAACCTCCCGGAAAGATAGGTCCGTGCCTACATCAAAAATCTCCAAACCGTAAGGCTTGGAGGTTTTTTCTTCTCGTCTTATCCATTCCCTTTTCTCTATTATTTTTTATCTGTTTAGAATTATATAAAGTTATTATATTGCCAATAATTGTTTAATAAGCGACAAAAAATGTCATATATTTGATTTATTTATAGTTATACAGCAAATGTTGTCGTATAAAAATGATACTATAATTTAGAATTTAAATATTTATAAATTTAGACGTAAGCCACTTGCAATCTTTTAGAAAATGTGATAGAATAGTTAGGAAAGAGAAATTTGAAAGGATATAAATTTTTATGAAGGCTAACGGCAAGTTTTTTGGAGTAATGTTCGTGTTTAACATGACACTAGGTTTAATTGGATTTCTTTTATTATGGGGAGTTCGCGCGCTTACTGACAATTCCGTTGTAGGAATTGTAATCTGCTCCTGCTTACTGCTTTCGGTAGCGAATTATATAAATTTATTCGTTGTAAAAAAATCGAAGCTTAAAACACTGTATTTCCTTTTCGGTACAGGGATTTACGTTATTTTCGTGGCTGTACCGACAGCGCTTACGATGTTGCTTTAATATAGGAGGAGATGAGCTAAAATTGCTCATCTCCCTTTTAATTTTCAAGTCCTATCATCTCACCGACTGTTAAAAAGCTATACCCCTGCGATTTAAGCCAAGGAATTACCAGCCTGAGCGCCTCAGGTGTAGGAGAGTCCTTGCCTATAAAGTCATGAAACAGAATTATTGAGCCGTTTTGGGCGTATTTACGCACCTCTGACAGTATTTTTTGAGGCGATGTGTGTGCCCAGTCTCTTGTGTCGATGTCCCAAACGACAGTCTTGTATCCAAGATCCTTTGTCATTTTTACGGCGCTATCACAGCAATAACCCGTTGGTGGCCTGAATAAAAAGGTCTTTTTTGCGGTAAGCTTAAAAATAACGTCCTCTGTCTTAATTATTTCTTCTTTAACCTTGTCGCAATTAGTGCTGCTCTCTGCTAAGTGGGTAAATGTGTGATTTCCTATCTCGTGCCCGCGTAGGGCAATTTTTTTAAGCGCTTGCGGATAGAATTCAGCATTTTCGCCTACCACAAAGAAGGTCGCTTTTACACCGTATTCATCGAGAATGTTTAGTATTTTGGGGGTAAGTGATGGGTGAGGGCCGTCATCAAAGGTGAGCGCGATTACCTTTTCCTCAGTATTCACTCTGGCGAAAACACCGTCGTCCTTTCCAAAGCGCGCCCAAACGGGAACACCAGTGTTTACCTGCTTGAACGGAGAGAGAATACCTAATACTGACATTAGAGCGCATATTACCTTTATCATAGCGTTATAACTCTGTCAGTGAAGCAAACCGATACCCGTCGTTTTTCAGCGCAGTCAATATTTCGTCAAGGATATCCGCGTTTGTTTTTGACGTGGGGTGGAGAAGCATTATTTCACCTGGATGCGCGTTTTCGAGAATTTTTTTAATTGCGTCCTCTCTTGAAGGCTGACGGTTGTTGTCCCAGTCTGCGTAAGCAAAGCTCCAAAATACCGTTTTATAACCGAGTTCTTTTGCAAAACGGAGATTTTGTTCACTGAATTTTCCTTCGGGCGGACGGTAAAATTTAGCGCATTCAACACCGCATTTTTCCTTAATTATATCGGAAAGCGCCGATAATTGTAGACCAAATTTATTTTTATCGGTAATTTTGGTCATATCCGGGTGATTTTTAGTATGATTACATATAAGATGTCCCTCGTCAGCCATTCTCTTAACAAGCTCGGTGTTTCTTACAACAAGGTTTTCAAGCACGAAAAAAGCGGCGGGGGCGTTATGCTTTTTCAGTGTGTTAAGAATACGCTCGATATTTCCGTTTTCGTACCCCGCGTCAAACGTGAGATAGATAACCTTGTCTCCGCTTTCAGCGGCGCGTTTATCTCCGTAATATGCTTCGTGCTCGCTGATAAATGAGAATTGCGGCTCAAGCTTAGGAAGTGTGTGCTCCGCGTTGCGCTTGACGTACCAATTCAACGCCTGCGTATCATTTGCCGCGTAAACAGGGCTTGGCATTGATATAGCTGAGGTTAAAACAAGCATTGCAGTCGCCAAGCATAAAAATAATCTTCTATATTTTTTCATAACCTTTTTCTCCATTACACTTTGTTTTGCATAGTTATTTTGTCTGGCTATCAGGCGTTTAAACTGTGTAATTTATGGCGTAAGTGTACCTAAAAGGCAATAATATGAACAAAATAAATCAGAAATTTTATCATATTTTCAATTAAATTTCATTTGATTATCATAAAAGCGGTGTAAAATAATATCAAGCAAATTAGAAAGGAGCGCTTTCTATGGAAGAAAACGAAAAGAGAGAAGAGACAGAAGCAGATAAATCTGTAGAGCCCGAAATAAACGAGCCGCAATCAGAAAACGAAATAAATAAAGAAAGCGGAGCGCCAAACGAGAGAGCCTCTGATGATACAAGTTATAGAGTAGACGAAAAATATAAAAGGGAAGAGCCTTTTGGCAGCGCCGAGGGAAGCTTTAAGTCAAGAAACGACAGCTCATCAGGAGAGAAATCGGGCACCAACGGGCAGAATAGCGGTTATAACGGCTATAATGGCTACAACGGATATAACGGCGGATATTACAACGGTTATAACGGCTACGGCGGAGGTGGGTATTATTCCCAGCCGCCTCAGAATAAGCCGCAAAAAAGCTCCAAGGCTCCGATAATCGCGGTAGTTTCCTTTTTAATACTGTTCGTTTTAATTACTGTATTTGCATTTGGGTATATCTATTACGAATATATACTTGATGACACGCCTGCCGAGGATAACGGAGGGCAGGGCGGAGGAAATGAAAGCGGCGCTGGCGGCGGAGGCGTGCAGGACGGCTCAATTACTGATGGCGGTTTCACTATAACTCAGCCCGATACTCCGGGAACGGCATACGCAAGTCTTGCTGACGCATATGCGGCAACGCATAAAGCATTTGTTGAAATTAATACTGTAACAAGCAATGGCGTAGGCGCAGGCTCGGGTGTTATCATTGCTAGAATGGCGAATAACAAGGGATATTATATCGCTACCAATCACCACGTAGTTGACGGCGCGACTCAAATAGCTGTTAAAGCTTACTGCGGAAGCGAATACAAGGAATATATCGCACATACGACTGTTCTTTCCGATGAGATGTCCGACCTTGCGGTAATAGCTATTATGGAAACCGCGGAAATGCAGATTGCAAGGATAGGTAAATCGGCAAATCTCAGAGTAGGTGAGGGCGTATACGTTATAGGTAATCCTCTCGGCACTCTTGCGGGAACGATGACAAACGGTATAATTTCCGCGCAGGCGGTAAAAATTTTCGTTGGCGAGCATAATATGGAGCTTTTGCAGACCAATGCCGCTATAAATCCCGGAAACTCCGGCGGGCCTATGTTCAATATGTCGGGAGAGCTTGTCGGAATAGTAAACGCAAAGTATTCTGACGTTTCGGTTGAGGGAATAGGCTTTGCTATTCCGATTGATACCGCTGTTGGTCTTATCGAGCAGATGATATCTAAAGGGTATATTGAGGGCAGACACAATCTCGGCATTTCTGTTGAGTACGGCTATTACGGCGCAGGACTGTGGATAACGGAAATCGATACCGATTCTGCTATCAGGGACACAGACCTAACCATTTCTAACGGCAATGCGTACAGAATACAGTCCATTAACGGAAAGGTCTTTGAATCCACCTCTGCCGCTATCATTTACATCGACGAGCAGTTAAAGGCAGGTCAAACGGTAAATCTTTCGGTATCGGTATACAGTATGAGATTTTCAAGTCTTGAGTTTATCGAAACCAAGCAGCTAACCGTAACTCTTAAACAGGCGTCCGCAATCCAAGGTTAATAAAAAACGCGCAGTTCATTGAACTGCGCGTTTTTTATCATTGTTTTTTAAAAATAGCATAGCTGCCTTTACAGAGGCTGTATCTGTAACGTCCGTCGTCACACATAACGGCGCTGTCGTCCTCTGTAAGCTCAAAAAACGGCGTTTCCGAGACGAAAATCTTACTTGCGCCTAAGTTTACCGCGCAAAACGTATCGTCTCTCTTGTAGAGGAATAAGCCGTCTCTGCTCGAAATTATTTCAAAGCTGCCCTCTTTGAAGCAGGAAAGCGAGGAGCGTATCGCTCCAAGTCTCCTGAAATACGCGAGCAGCGCCTTATCTGCTTTTGCGTATGCGAAGGGCATACGGTTAAACGGGTCGCGGCCACCCTCCATACCTATCTCATCGCCGTAGTAAATACATGGCACGCCGGGCAGTGTGTAGCAAAGAAATGCGGCGAGCTTTACTCTCTCGGTAGCCTCCTTGCGAGTCCGGTTTGGTATACGGTAGGTTGAAAGCTCACGGTTAGTCATTTCAAGCGAGCCGTCAAAGGCAAGAGTGTTAAGTATTCGCTCGGTGTCGTGAGTTCCGAGAAGGTTCATTTGAACGTCGCTTACCTGTTTGGGGTAGTTTCGGTAGAGAAGCGATGCTTCGCTGGCAAGGGCTTCGGCGTTTCCCGTAGTAATAAAGTCTATGATAGCCGT
The DNA here is from genome assembly GCA_017502875.1 of Clostridia bacterium. Lineage (GTDB taxonomy): Bacteria > Bacillota > Clostridia > Oscillospirales > CAG-272 > SIG673. Next base: position 4,707 of record JAFVUF010000024.1, read on the forward strand.
TCTTACGGGGTAGTTCATTACCGCGTCAAGCTCTGTGCCTTGAAAATAACTTCTTCGCTTACCGTAAGCGATTTTATTGGAAGCATCCTCCCAAACCTCGCCGAGTATATAGCTTTCGGGATTAATTTTGCGCGCGGTTTTACGAAGCTGCTCTAAAAAGGTATCGGAAAGCTCATCGGCTACGTCAAGCCGCCAACCGTCAATGCCTTTTTTGAGATAATGCGCCGCGACACCCTCGCTTCCGCAGATAAATTCCTTGAAGCTTTCGGAATTCTTTTTTATGGTGGGTAATATCTTAACTCCCCACCAAGTCTGATATTCGTCGGGATAGCTAATAAAATCGTACCAATCGTAGTAAGGAGAAACCTTGCTTTGATATGCGCCGCCATCTCCGTAATTTCCGAATTTGTTGAAATAAACACTGTCAGCGCCCGTGTGGTTGAAAACCCCGTCTAAAATTATATGCATTCCCCGTTTTTTAAGCTCGGAAATAAGCAAATTAAGCGCCCCGTCTCCGCCAAACATCTCATCAACCTTTAGATAATCAGCGGTATCGTATTTGTGATTTGAAGCGGCGTCAAAAATTGGGTTTAAGTACAGAGTGGTTACGCCAAGCGCCTGAAGATAATCAAGCCTTTCAATTATGCCGTACAGTGAGCCGCCAAAAAAGCAGTTATTTTCAAGCGGGTCTCCCGGCGTTTCGGGAAACTGAGGTATACCGTTTTCCCAGTCGGTATAAAGCTCCGCGCCTTTTTTTACTGTTACAGGGTGCTTTTCACTTCTTGCGAAGCGGTCGCAGAATATCTGATACATTATACCGCCTTTAAGCCACCTCGGTGTTTTGAAGCCCTTTTTATAGGCTGTAAGCTGAAGCTCAAAGCATTGCTCGCCAAAAGCGCTGTCAACCTTTATTTTAAGAAAATAAAGTCCGACGCTGTCAATACTGAACGCCGCGGTATAAACGTCATAGCCGTTTTTTATATCTGACCACTGACAGTCCGCGTTTCTTACGCTTCCGTCAGAATCCTTAAATATTTCAGCCCTTACGTTAAAAGCGCCGATACGTCTTGATATATAAAGGGCGAACTTAAGCTCAGAGCCCTTTTCAAACGCGTATGAAGCGCTTTTTTTGCCGTTTACCAGCAGCTCGCTTTTGAAGATATTATTGTTATTAAGCATAAGTTAATCTTCCGTCTTTGATGGATAATTACACCGTAAGTCCTTATACGCTTGGGAAAGGACTTACGGTGAATCGGTTGATATTAATACAACGGCTTTATGTGCCAGATGTTTTCAGCGTAGTCTCTTATAGAACGGTCAGCGGCAAAGAAGCCTGCCTTTGCGATATTGCGCAGAGCCTTTTTGTTCCAATTCTCACGGTCGGCGTAATCATTGAGCATAATATCGTGAGTTTTAAAGTAGGACTCAAAGTCCGCAAGGCACATATACGGGTCGGCAACTCCGTTATTACCGATAATGAGATAGTGCAGCATATCAGCAAATGACATACCGTTAAAGCCTACGGAGAGACTGTCTACCGCGTCTCTTATACGAGGGTTGGTTCTGTAATAATCGGACGAATGGTAGCCTCTTTTCCAAAGCTCCTCGACCTCGCTCGCGGTAAGACCGAAGATATAGATGTTATCGTCGCCGAGAAGCTGGTGCATTTCGACGTTTGCTCCGTCGAGCGTACCGCAGGTAAGCGCTCCGTTTATCATAAACTTCATATTTGAAGTACCGGAGGCCTCCTTACCCGCAAGAGAAATCTGCTCGCTTATATCGGCTGAGGGGATAAGCACCTCTGCCATAGAAACGTTATAATCCTCCATGAATACCACACGCAGCTTTTCTCTTATCTTGGGATTCTTTTCAATCTCCGCCGAAACAGACCATATAAGCTGAATTATACGCTTAGCCATATCGTATCCGGGAGCAGCTTTAGCTCCGAAAATGAAGGTCTGGGGCGGTATATCAAGGTCGGGATTCTTTACGAGATCGTTATAAAGGCTTATAACTCTTAAAGCGTTAAGAAGCTGACGCTTGTATTCGTGCAGACGCTTTACCTGAATATCAAAGAGAGAGGTTGGGTCAAGAGTAATACCCGTCTTATCCTTAACGTATTCAGCGAATCTTACCTTGTTGCCGTACTTGATTTTTTCCAGCTTTTCAAGAACAGCCTTATCGTTTTCGTACTTTAAGAAATCGGCAAGCTTTTCGGGCTGCTTACGGTAATCTGAGCCAATGCACTCGTCAAGAAGCGAGGCAAGACCTGGGTTAGAGTAGCAAAGCCAACGCCTGTGCGCTATTCCGTTAGTTACGTTAGTGAACTTATCGGGGTCCTTTTTACTGAAATTACGGAAAACGTCGTTTACGAGAATGTCGGAATGAAGCTTTGAAACGCCGTTTACTGTGTGAGAGCCGACGATGGAGAGATTAGCCATTCGGACTCTGTTGTCCGCAACAACCGCCATCTTGGAGATTCTGTCCCAATCTCCGGGATAAAGATTCCAAAGGTCAGCGCAGAAGCGGCGGTTTATCTCAACGATTATCTGGTGAATTCTCGGCAGACGGAAGCGGAACAGGTCCTCCTTCCACTGCTCAAGCGCTTCTGGCATAACCGTGTGGTTGGTGTAGGAGAAAACTCTCGTTACCGTGTTCCAGGCTCTTTCCCAGGAGTAGGAATAGCTGTCCATAAGGATTCGCATAAGCTCTGGGATACAGAGCGTTGGGTGAGTATCGTTTAAGTGGATAGCGACCTTGCTTGCGAAATTATCAAGCGTTCCGTATGCTGCCAAGTGGTCGGCTATAATTGACTGAAGCGAAGCGGAGCAGAGGAAATACTGCTGATTAAGACGGAGCAGCTTACCCTCGTCGTGATTGTCGGAGGGGTAGAGAACCTTTGAGATAATCTCTGTGTTGTGGTTCTGCTCCATAGCCTTCATATACTGCCCCTGTGAGAAAAGCGACATATTGAAGTTAGAAACGCTGTGCGCTCTCCAAAGGCGGAGATAATTACAGCCCTCGGTATCTGCGCCCGAAATCATAAGGTCGTAGGGAAGCGCGCGGACCTCCTCGCAGTTTTCATAAATTATTTCGAGGCGTCCGTTAGTCCACTTTTCCTTGATATTTCCGCCAAACTTGACGGTATAAGCCTTATCCGAGCGAGGAACGAGCCAGCATTCGCCCGTAGGAAGCCATGTGTCCGGAAGCTCAACCTGCATACCGTCAACTATCTTCTGGCGGAAAAATCCGTATTCATAGCAGATAGAGAAGCCTGTCGCGGGATATCCGAGAGATGTGAGCGAGTCCATAAAGCAGGCGGCAAGACGTCCAAGACCTCCGTTTCCGAGTCCCGCGTCGTTTTCGATATTGTATATCTTGTCAATATCGAAGCCGTAATCGGCGAGAATGGAGCGATATTCGGAGTCAAGTCCTAAATTGCACAGATTTGTTTTGAGAGAGCGACCTACGAGGAACTCCATGCACATATAGTAAATACGTTTAGCATGCGTTTTTTTGACCATATTGTGCTGATCTGCTCTTTTACGCATTAAGATATCCTTTACCGTGAGAACCACGGAGCGATATATCTGCTCCTCGGTAGCCTCGCTCGGAAGTATACCGTAATATCTTTTAAGCTTGGACTCGACAGCCTCCCTAAGCGCTTCCTTAGAGGTGGGGATAACCGTCTCCTCAGTTTTTTTTGTAACTCTTTTAGCTGCGGGCGTTGCCGCTTTTGCCGTTGTTTTCTTGGTAGTATTCTTACTTGACTGTTGCATTAAAATTTGACCTTTCCTTTTTAGTGTTTTTGCGGATTATGTTGTCAGTCGAGACTTAAAACCTCGCTGTAAAGCTCGATATACGCTTTTGCAGAAACGTTCCAGGAAAAATCTATCTTCATAATCTTTCCGCAGAGCTCTTTCCATTTGTCCTTGTAATCGCGGAAGAGGCCTTCGGCTTTTCTGAGGGTGTAGAGCATATCGTGTGCGTTGTAGTTTTTAAAGGTGAAGCCGTTTCCTTCTCCGGTTTCATCGTTGTAGTACTTTATAGTATCGTAAAGACCGCCTGTTTCACGTACCACGGGAACAGCTCCGTAGCGTGAGGCAATCATCTGCGCGAGTCCGCATGGCTCGCTCTTTGAGGGCATAAGGAATATGTCCGAGGCTCCGTAAATTTTCTTTGACAGCGCCTTGTCGTAAGCGATAATAGCCTTTACCTTTTCGGGATATTTTTCTTCAAGACGCTTAAAGAAGCTCTCAAAGCCCGGATCGCCCGTTCCGAGAACAACGAACTGAACGTCATCGTTTAAGAACTCATCTATTACCGCCGTAACAAGATCAAGTCCCTTGTGAGAGGTGAGTCTTGTTATCATTGAGATTACGGGAACGTCGGCTCTTTCGGGTAGATTAAGCTCCTTTTGAAGCGCGAGCTTATTTTTTACCTTTCCGCTTAGAGCGCGGTATTTTGCGTAAAGGTCGGGATCGGTAAGCGGATTGTAGTAATTCTGATCGATACCGTTAATAATACCCGTTGTTTTAAAAGCGTACTGATTTATTATGTTGTGCAGACCCGCGGAATATTCTGGGGTGCATATTTCCCTTGCGTACGTCGGGCTTACGGTTGTAAGTCTGTCGCAGCATACTATCGCGCCTTTCGTGAGGTTTATCGCCCCGTTGTAATCAACGATGGAGGCGTATTCGGGAGCGAGATCAAAAACGTCGCCGAGTATAAACGGGTCGTAAACTCCCTGATATTCTATGTTGTGAATGGAATGAATGACTCTTATCGGGCGGTAATTGTAGTTTTCCTTGCGGTATATCTGCTTTAAATATATACCGACAAGCGCCGACTGCCAATCGTTTGTATGAATTATATCGGGGAAGAAATCGACTCTGGGGAGCATATCAAGAACAGCCTTAGAGAAGAAGGCGTAGCGCTCTCCGTCGTCGAAGCTGCCGTAAAGTGAGGCGCGGTTGAAATAGTACTCGTTGTCTACAAAGTAGAAAGTAACGCCGTTATATACGGTGGTATGAATTCCGCAGTACTGATTTCTCCAAGCAAGCTTTACGTTATAATCGCATACGTAGCTGATTTCCTTGAATTTATTTTTAACCGTGCCGTAGTAGGGAATAACCACTCTTGCGTCAACGCCCTTTTTAACAAGAGCTGCGGGGAGCGAGCCGATTACGTCGGCAAGACCTCCTGTTGAAGCAAAAGGAAGCGCCTCGGAGGCAACGAATAAAACCTTAAAATTGTTTGGCATCCTTTAAAATCCTTTCTGTGAATGTCTTAAATCATTCTGCCTTTTTCAACGTAAATAGGCATAGTTTCGTGTCCTGATAGGACTCTGCCGTCGCGAATTACGGCGTTTTTATCTGTAACGACGCAGTTAAGATAGACGTTATTGCTTACGACGGTGTCTTGGAAAAGAATAGAGTTTTTAACGACTGCTCCACGACCTATCTTTACTCCTCTGAAAAGTATACAGTTATCAACCTCTCCCTCAATAATGCAGCCGTCCGCGATAAGAGAGTTCGAAACGCAGGAGCCGTTTGCGTATTTGGTGGGAGGGGAATTTCTGACCTTAGTGAAAACAGGACGGTCTGATATTCCGAACAGAGATTCTCTTGTGTCTCCGTTTTCAAGAAGCTGCATGCTTGTGGCAAAATAATCGTTGAATGAGGAGATGGTTGCGCTATAATCGGTATAATGGTATACCTGCATATTGAGCTTACCGATATTTTTTGCGATGATATCATGGCTGAAGCTCGTGTAATCGTGAGCTATCGCATCGTTTACAGTGCTTATAAGAAGGTCCTTGTTAATGACCCAAATATAGAGGCAGGCGTCTTTTTTGCCCTTCATATTCGGGGTTTCCTTATAAACGTCTGTTATCTGACAGTTTTCATCTGACTCGAGAATGACTCTGCAGTCTGACATATTCGTATCAAGATCGACACTCTTTACGACCATTGTAATATCCGCGTTTGCGTCGGTATGATATTTAAGAAGCTTGTCAATATCAATATTACAGATAACGTCGCAGTCTGAAAGAACAACCAGATCCTCCCGAATATGACGGATAGAATGAATAACGCTTTTCAGAGCCTCAAGACGTGTGTTGTAGAGCGAATTTGTAACGTTGGCGTATGCGGTTATATAAGGCGGCAGAATTTTTATTCCGCCCGTTCTTCTCGCAAGATCCCAGTCCTTCCCCGTTCCTATGTGGTCCATAAGCGAATGGTAGTTGTAATGCGCTATAACGTTAATATTAGTAATTCCAGAGTTCACCATGTTGGAAAGCGCAAAGTCTATAAGACGGTAACGGCAAGCAAAGGGGATAGATGCCATCGTACGCTGTCTGGTGAGCTCGGTTATATTGTTGTCGTGAAGGTTAGAGAAAATAATTCCTGCTGCATTCATAAGTATTTAACCGTGATTCCTTTCGTATCGATTTCTTCTTAAGCCTTGCTTGAAAGAGTTTCGGCGTTAACCATAGCGCCAACCTCAATTATATCGTCCTTGTTGACCGTAAGGTTACTACCGATTACTGTAATGCCCTTTGCCGTTTTCTTAGGAGAGCCGATATGGGCGTTCTTTTTGATAACGGTGTCGCTGTCAATTATTGAATACTCAACCGTAGCGCCGTCCTCAATAACTACTCCGGGCAGAATTACGCTATCTATAATCTTTGCGCCCTTTCCAACCACAACTGAATTGAAGATTACGGAATCCTTTACAAGACCGTTTATTTTACAGCCCTCAGTTATGATGGAATTCTCGACAAAAGAGCCCTTGTCGGCAAAGTGAGGCGGGAGAGGGTTGTTACGGAAGAAAATGCGCCACGCTCTGTCGTGAATATTGAAAACGGGCTGATCGCCTAAAAGATCCATATTTGCTTCCCAAAGGCTCGCTATCGTTCCTACGTCCTTCCAGTAGCCCTCGAAGTCGTAAGCGTACATTTTTTCGCCCGCTTTGAGCATTTCGGGAATAATATTTTTACCGAAGTCGTTTGAGGAATTGGGATTAGCCTCATCGGCGATGAGGTAATCGAAAAGCGTATTCTTGTTGAAAATGTAAATACCCATAGAAGCCTTGGTGCTTTTGGGGTGCTTAGGCTTTTCCTCAAACTCAAAGATAGAGCCGTCGGGATTGGTGTTCATAATACCGAAGCGGCTTGCTTCCTCAAGGGAAACGTCCAGAACCGCAATGGTGCACGCAGCGCCCTTTTCCTTGTGGAACTGAAGCATTGCGTTATAGTCCATCTTGTAGATATGGTCTCCGGAAAGGATAATAACGTAATCGGGATCGTAAAGGTCGATAAAGTTGATGTTCTGGTATATGGCGTTTGCGGTGCCTTTATACCATTCAGAGCTATCATGTCCCTGATATGGCGGAAGAACTCTTACTCCGCCGTAGACACGGTCAAGATCCCACGGCTCTCCGTTCCCGATGTATTCATTGAGAACAAGCGGCTGATACTGCGTCAGAACACCGACTGTGTCAATGCCTGAATTTATGCAGTTAGAAAGCGGGAAATCAATTATTCGGTATTTACCGCCGAAGGGCACGGCAGGCTTTGCGGTTTTTTCTGTAAGCGTATACAGACGGCTGCCCTGACCGCCTGCCAAAAGCATAGCTACGCATTCTTTTTTCTTAAACATAAAACCTCCGAAGTTATATAATGATTATTTACGGACGTACCGTAATTAACAGTCAAGCTGTTAAATAATTATCTCCTCATCGCTGCCCGGCACGAAATAAGCGGCTGAAAGCGGCGGCAGAGAGAAGCTGGCGGAGCCGTTTTCAAAGATAAGCTCCTGCGGTATGTCATCATGACCGCCGAAGCGCTTGTCCTCGGAAAAGAAGGCGCAACGCCATTTAAGGTCCTTGGTTTTAGCGGTATTTGACGGTTTAAAAGACTCCTCGGGGAGATTAAATCTGTAATTACTTACGTAAGCTCCGGAAAAATTAAACAGGCAGATAATTCTGTTGCCTTTAACACCGATACGCTCATATCCGAGAAGATTGAGATTTGATTCATCAGGTATTATCCAGCGGAAGCCGTCCCACGAGAAATCATCCTGCCACAAGGCGTTGTGTTCAAGATAAAAATGGTTCAGATTTGCGGTGTATTCCTGAAGCTTTTTATGAGTATCGTAATCAAGCATAAACCATTCAAGCTGATTTTCGTAGTCCCATTCCCTGAACTGTCCGTATTCCGTTCCCATAAACATCATCTTTTTTCCGGGATGAGCCATCATATGAGCCATAAAGAGTCTGATACCCTTAAACTTGTCCTCGTATGATCCGTGCATTTTATCTATTAAGGAAAGCTTTCCGTGAACGACCTCGTCGTGTGAAACGGGGAGAATGAAGTTCTCACTGAAAGAATACATCATAGAAAAATTAAGCTTTGCATGCTTGTACTTACGGAAGAACGGGTCAGTGGCAACGTAATCGTACATGTCGTTTGCCCAGCCCATATTCCATTTGAAATTGAAGCCTAAGCCACCGTCCGAGGGCGGCGAGGTTATCTTTGACCACGAGGTGGATTCCTCGGCAATCATCAGAACGTCAGGGTGTCTTGAAAGCACCTCTTGGTTAAGCTTTCGGAAGAACGCAATCGCTTCAAGGTTTTTATTATCTCCGTAGGAGTTTGGAACCCATTCACCCGGACGCTTGTCAAAGTCAAGATAGAGCATTGCGGCTACGGCGTCTATTCTGAGACCGTCGATGTGGTACTTTTCAATCCAGAACAGAGCGCTTGAAATTAGGAATGACTGAACCTCGTTTCTGCCTACGTCGAAGTATCTCGTTCCCCAGCCCTCGTTTTCAACCCTGTCGTTACCCTGATATTCGTATAGCCTCGTTCCGTCGAACTTATATAAGCCATGCTCGTCCTTTGGAAAGTGCGCGGGAACCCAGTCGAGTATTACTCCGATACCGTTTTTGTGAAGGGTATCTACGAAGTACATAAAATCTTCGGGTGAGCCGAAGCGCGAGGTAGGAGAAAAGTATGAGCAGACCTGATACCCCCACGAGCCGTCGTACGGATATTCGGTTATCGGAAGCAGCTCAACGTGAGTGTATCCCATCTGCTTTACGTAAGGAACGAGCTGATCGGCTATCTCTCTGTAATTAAGATAGGCGTCGGGATTATCCTTAGTGGTTTTTCCGTCGCGGGTACGCCAAGACGCGAGATGTATCTCGTAAATGTTTATCGGACACGCGAATTTACCTTTTTCGTTTATTCTGATGTCCTTTCTCCTGTGAGCGAACCAGCCTGCGTCCTTCCATTTGTATTTAGGGAATTTTGCCACGACGGAAGCTGTTTTATCGAGCGTTTGAGACCTTGTGGCGTAAGGGTCTGCTTTAAGAACCGTATTTCCGTTATGGGTAATTGCGTACTTGTAGGTCGAGCCGAGAGGTAAGTCCTTAGCGGGAAGCTTAATGCTCCATACGCCCATGTTGGTTTCCTTACACATCAGGTGGCTTTCTCTATTCCAGAGGTTGAAGTCTCCGCACAAGGCTACCGAATCGGCATTCGGCGCCCAGACTCTGAAAACTGCCGACTGACCTACGAAATGTAAGCCCAGATATTTGTAAGCGAAATAATTCGTTCCTTGATGGAACAGATATGCGGGTAATTCGCCTGTTTTTTTACTTGCCAATTCATTTCTCCTTCCGATTTTTTGCAAAAATATCGCAGTTTATTAGTTTAGTAATTTTATTATACAACTAAAATAATACTGTGTCAAGAGTTTTTTGTTAAAAATAACACAATTTGATACTAAATATTATGTAAAAAATTGGCTAAATGTAGTAAAAAATGCCAATAAAAATGGATAAACTATTACGGGGCGCCTAATTATTAACGTTTTTTCTTTCTTTTCTTGTCATATACATAAGCCTTGTGGCGTCGCCTCCGCGTAAATGGCGTTCTGATTTGTTTCTTTCAAGCACCTCTCTGACAGAAGCGTAAAGCGCCGGATTTACGTGTCTTAGCTTTTCCGCAACGTCCTTATGTACGGTGGATTTTGACAGCTCGAAGCGGATAGCGGTAGCCCTTACTGTTTCTCCTGTCTTAATTATGTGCCGAGCGAGAAGCTCGCAGCGGTCCTGAGAAATACCGTTACACGAAGCGATAGGGGAGTGCGACATATATTTTATCCTCCGAAAGTAAAAAAATAATATTATTTTTTAAACTTCCGTTTTCTAGATTATATGCCAGATAAACAAATAAAAGACCGACGAAAATATCGTCGGTCTTTTTGTGGTTTGTGATGTTTTTGCTTCGCAAAAGTGATGTTATAGCTTCGCCACAGTGAAGCTTTGTGTTTTACACAAAGTGAAGTTAAGTTTGCTCTTTGGCAAACTTAGTTGAAATGTATTAATTTGCGTAACGCAAATTAATACATTCCGCCCATTCCCATATCGGGCGCGGGGGCGGCGGGAGCCTTAGGCTCCTTCTTGTCGGCAACAAGAGCCTCGGTGGTAAGAACCACGGAAGCGATAGAAGCGGCGTTCTGGAGCGCGGAACGGGAAACCTTCGTAGGATCAACGATTCCTGCCTCGACCATATCCGTGTAGACCTCCTTTGCGGCGTCAAAGCCGTAGCCGATCTTTCTGCTGCGGAGAATTTTATCAACTATAACAGAACCCTCAAAGCCCGCGTTCTCAGCTATCTGACGAACGGGAGCTTCAAGCGCTGTAAGAACTATCTGAACACCGACCTTCTCATCACCGGATGTGCTGTCAAGCAGCTTCTTTACGGGAGCGATAACGTTAAGGAACGATACGCCGCCTCCCGCGACGATACCCTCCTCAACCGCAGCCTTGGTTGCGTTGAGAGCGTCCTCAATGCGAAGCTTCTTTTCCTTCATTTCGGTTTCGGTAGCAGCGCCGACCTTGATTACCGCAACGCCGCCGGAAAGCTTTGCGAGTCTTTCCTGAAGCTTCTCGCGGTCGAAATCAGAGGTGGTGGTTTCAATAGCGACCTTTATCTGACCGACTCTGTTCTTTATTTCATTTGTGTCGCCCGCGCCGCCGACGATTATGGTGTTCTCCTTGGAAATCTTAACCTGTCTTGCGCGACCGAGCATCTGAATGTTAGCGTTCTTTAATTCAAGTCCGAGGTCGTCGGAGATAACCTCTCCGCCCGTAAGGATAGCGATATCGCGGAGCATATCCTTTCTTCTGTCGCCAAAGCCGGGAGCCTTGACAGCGACAGCGGTGAATACGCCCTTGAGCTTGTTAAGGATAAGGGTGGTAAGAGCCTCGCCCTCAACGTCCTCGGCGATAATAACGAGCTTGTGGCTCATTCCGGACTGAATCATGCCTTCGAGAAGGGGAAGAATGTCCTGAATATTGGATATCTTCTTCTCGGTGATAAGAACCATAGCGTCGTCAATGACAGCCTCCATCTTATCGGTATCGGTTACCATATAAGGAGAAATGTAGCCGCGGTCGAACTGCATACCCTCAACGACCTCACAGTAGGTCTCAGCGGATTTGCTTTCCTCAACGGTGATGACACCGTCAGCGGTTACCTTTTCCATAGCGTCGGCAATAAGTCTGCCGATGTACTCGTCGCCCGCGGAAATAGTTCCTACTCTTGCGATATCCTCAGTGCCGTTTACCTTCTTGGAGTTAGCTTTAAGAGCGTCTACAGCGCAGTCAACAGCCTTCTGAATACCCTTGCGGATAACCATAGGATTTGCGCCTGCGGTAATGTTCTTCATACCCGCGCGAATGAACGCCTGAGCGAGAAGAGTAGCGGTGGTAGTACCGTCGCCTGCCGCGTCGTTTGTCTTTGTTGCGACCTCTTTTACGAGCTGAGCGCCCATATTCTCCATAGGATCGTCAAGCTCAATCTCCTTGGCGATGGAAACGCCGTCGTTGGTTATAAGAGGAGAGCCGAACTTTTTGTCGAGAACTACGTTTCTGCCCTTAGGACCGAGAGTAATCTTAACGGTGTCGGCAAGCTTGTCGATACCGCGTAAAAGCGCGCTTCTTGCGTCGCTTCCGTAAATTATATCCTTTGCCATTTTATAAATACCTGCCTTTCAATGCTTAGTCGATGACGATAGCGAGAATATCGTTCTGCTTAACGATGATGTATTCCTCGCCGTCGCACTTGACTTCCGTTCCGGAATATTTGCTGGTGAGAACCTTATCTCCCACCTTAACGGTCATTTCTATTTCCTTGCCGTCAACTATCCCGCCGGGACCTACGGCAACAACCTCGGCTACCTGAGGCTTTTCCTTTGCGCTTTCAGCAATGAAAAGTCCGCTTTTGGTGGTCTCCTCAGCCTTGGTCATCTTAATAACAACTCTGTCTGCGAGTGGCTTGATTGTCATATTTCAGTACCTCCGTTTAATTTTTAGCACTCAAAGCATACAAGTGCTAACGCTAATTGATATTTTACTCATTTACATAGAAAATGCAATAGGTTTATCTGATATTTCACATATATTTAACAAATTTTATCATTTTTAATCACCGCATATACCGCGCATAAATTTTTATATGAAATAAAATCGGAAAATATGAAAAACACTATTGACAAAAAGGTGAATTATGATATAATGAACATATGAACAACTGTTCAATTAAATCAAATTGGGGTACTGTAATGGAAAAGGAAGATATAGCATGCGAATTCCTTCACGCGCATATCGAAACGGTTGAAAGGGTGTCGTCCTCAACGCCGAAGCATGAGAAGCTTAATATAATATCTGAGCTTTTCAAGGTTTTCGGCGACACTACACGTTTGAAAATACTGTACGCGCTTTTTGAAAGTGAGCTGTGCGTATGTGATATTGCGCTGATAGTCGGAATGTCAAGCTCTGCTGTTTCGCACCAATTAAGAATATTGAAGCAAGCGAGACTTGTGGATTACCGCAGGGAAGGGAAGGCTGTTTTTTACAGTCTTGCCGATGAGCATGTCAGAACAATGCTCGGTCAGGCGTCCGAGCATATTGACGAATAATGAAAAAGGAGACAGATATGAAATACGTATTCAGAATGGAAGACCTCGAATGCGCTCATTGCGCAGCGAAAATGGAAAGGGAGATAAGTAAGCTTGACGGTGTTATTTCTGTAAACGTTAGCTTTCTTGCTCAAAAAATGACGCTGGAATGTGATGAGGAAAATAAACCTGATATTTTTAGCAAAGCCAAGGCTATATGTAAAAGGATAGAGCCTGATTGCGTTTTAGTTGAGAGATGAAAAGAAAGCAAAAAAAGCTGCTGATAAGGATAGGTATATCCGCCGCCTTGTTTATTGCCGCGGTAATAATAAGCGAAACGCTTGACGTTAAAATATGGCTGAGTCTGGCTATGTTTTTTCTGCCGTATTTTATCTCAGGATACGACGTTATTTTGTCAGCCCTCCGTAATATCGTACGAGGACAGATATTTGATGAGAACTTCCTTATGTGTATAGCGACGGTAGGAGCGTTTGCTATCGGTGAATATCCCGAAGCGGTATTCGTCATGCTGTTTTACCAGATAGGCGAGCTGTTTCAGAGTATTGCGGTTGGCAAGAGCAGAAGGTCAATATCAGCGCTTATGGATATAAAGCCCGACCAAGCAAGAGTGCTTCGTAACGGGCAGGAGATAACCGTTAGCCCAGATGAAGTCGGGATAGGTGAAGCCGTTATAGTCAGAGCAGGCGAAAAAATACCGCTTGACGGAACTGTGATAAGCGGTACAAGTGAGCTTAACTGTATGGCTTTGACGGGAGAGAGCGCTCCGAAATACATCGAAAAGGGTATGACGGTAACGGGCGGCTGTATTAATCTGTCGGGAATTCTTAAAATCGAGGTCAGCTCGAAATATGAGGATTCGACGGTATCAAGGATACTTGAGCTTGTTGAAAACGCAGCCTCGGTAAAATCGAAAACCGATAAGCTTATCACGAGATTCGCGAGATATTATACGCCTTTTGTCGTAATATCGGCTTTTTTGCTTGTTCTTATCCCAACGCTTATAACGGGTGATTTTGCGGATTGGCTCGGCAGAGCGCTTGTTTTTCTCGTCATATCCTGTCCGTGCGCTTTGGTCATCTCCGTTCCGCTTTCGTATTTTGGGGGTATCGGCGCTGCGTCTAAAAAAGGAATTCTTGTCAAGGGAGCGCTTTATCTTGAAGCGCTTGCGGAGGCCGAAACGGTGGTTTTTGATAAGACGGGAACGCTCACAAAGGGAGTTTTTGAGGTCAGTGAGGTAAAATGCTTTGATAATGAAGAAAAGCTTTTTGCCGTAGCGGCGGCTCTCGAAGCAAATTCAAATCACCCTGTCGCTAAGGCGGTTTACGAATATTCATCGTCAAAGGCTTGCGTAAATCCGAAGCTTAGTGAAATAACCGAAAATGCGGGTTACGGTGTTGTCGGACTCCTTGAAGGTAAAAAGTATTTCGCGGGAAATATTCGGCTTTTAAATGAGTTCAAAATTAAAACCGAGGAAATAAAAAGCGACTTAGCGGTAGTTTACGTAGGCAGCGAAGATGGACTTATCGGTTATTTTGTCGTAAAAGATGAATTAAAGGATAGCTCACGGGAAGCGATAAAAGCATTAAAATCTCTCGGTATCAGCCAAACGGTCATGCTAAGCGGCGATAGAGAGGAATGTGTAAGTGAAATAGCAAAGAAGCTTTCGCTTGACAAAGCGGTAGGAGAGCTTATGCCCGATTCAAAGATTGCTGAGCTTGAAAAAATTATTTGTGGCGCGCGGAAAGGGAAGAAGGTAGTTTACGTCGGAGACGGAATAAACGACGCTCCCGTAATATCACGTGCCGACGTAGGCATTTCAATGGGGGCGCTTGGAAGCGACGCAGCGATTGAGGCGGCGGACGTTGTCCTTATGGACGATAATCCGCAAAAGGTTGCCGAAGCGATAGGCTTAGCTAAGAAAACAAAAAGGATAGTTATAGAAAATATCGTATTTGCTTTAGGAGTCAAGCTTGCGTTTATGGTATTGGGCGCAATGAATATAGCGGGCTTATGGCTTGCGGTATTCGCTGACGTAGGAGTGTCGGTTATCGCTATCCTCAACGCTATGAGAACACTTAAACAGTAATAAAAGACCTGCTGCATTTTTGCAACAGGTCTTTTAAAGTGAATATGTTAATTATTACCGCCATTGATGTTCCTTCTCATTGCGATTTCCTTGAGGAAATTATAATCGTTTTCTGTGAAGAAGGTGTTATTAACGCGAGAGGGAGGAGCTTGCTCCTGAGTCTCAACAGGTATTGCGTCGGGAACAGGAGTAGCTGTCTGTTCAGGGAAAACGGGCTGCTTTTGAGCAACAGGTTCCGCGGTAACGGATTCGATATGGGGACTAAAGGGAGTAGCTTCGGGAACTGCCTGAGAGAGCTCCTCATCAATTACAGGAGCTGCTGATAAATCTCTCATACCTCCGCTTTTTGTAGCAATAACGGTGATTTCGATACTATCCTCAAGCTTAGTGTCGAATTTAAGACCCCAGATTATCTTTGCGTTTGGAGCCGCCTCCTTAACTATCAGCTGAATAGCCTCGTTTATCTCATTAATCGGTATATTTTCGTTAGAAATGGTACTGATAATGATACCGTCAGCCTCCTTGATAGTAGTTTCAAGGAGAGGGCTGTTGATAGCCTGCTGAGCAGCCAGCTTGACCTTGTCCTCGCCGGTTGCGATACCTACGCCAATATGGGCGTCTCCGGAGTTACGTAAAATCGCGGATACGTCCGCAAAGTCAAGGTTGATGTAGCTTTCCTCATTTATAAGGCGGCAAATGCTCTGAACACCCTTTATGAGTATCTCGTCAGCGGCGGTGAAAGCGTCCCTCATTCCAAGTGATTTAGAACCGGAGAGAGAGAGGAGCTTTTCGTTAGGTACGACGATGACCGCGTCGCAGTTCTGACGAAGCTTGTTGATGCCGTCCTCCGCGGCAGCCATACGCGCAGCGCCTTCAAAGTTAAAGGGCTTGGTTACAACACCAATGGTAAGAATACCAAGATCCTTAGCGATTTTAGCTACAATTGGGGAAGCGCCTGTTCCGGTTCCTCCGCCCATTCCTGCGGTTATGTATAGCATATCAACGTTTAAAAGCTGGTTTTTTATGAGATCAATGGACTCCTCGGCAGCCTTCTTACCCGTTTCGGGATTAGCGCCTGCGCCGTGTCCTCTGGTTGTGAGACGTCCGATAGCAATCTTATTTGAAACGGGAGAGCTTCTGAGAACAGGGATATCTGTGTTGACAACAACCAACTCAGCGCTCTTTTCTCCGCTTAAAAACATACGGTTAACAGCATTGTTTCCGCCGCCGCCAACACCGAATACCTTTATTTGAACTGTGTTCTGGGATAAATCATTATCCTCAAAATCATCCCAACCCTCAATAAATCCTTCGGGGCGCTTTACAGGCTCTGCTTGAGCTGTCGGCTCTGGCTGCGCGACAGGAGCAGAGGTCTGAGCAGGGAATGGAATTTGGAAAGCATTTGTGCTTGGAGTCGCAAAGCCGGAGTTAGGGGTTGCGAAAGCATTTTGCGCATTATTAAGGTTATCTGTATACATAATAAGTCCTTTCCGCCGCCGCATGCGGGGCTAACACTTTATTCAACATATTTTAACTAAATCAACGAATTGTCTTATTAAATTAATGACATTAATATAATTATAATTGATTTTAGCGCAAATTGCAATACCTTTCATTCCATCTTTTGAAAAATTTTAAAAAAGTTCATAAATCTAACCCGTAAACCGTAATCAGAGTACAATGTAGGTGGTTTTGTTGCCGTATTTTTCGAAGTATTTTCTCTTTAAAACGAAAAAATAGTCGGTTTTTATCGCAAGAAGATTAAGCGAGTACCATTTAGCTGCAATGATTGGGTCGTTGCAAATAACGATTACGGGATAACTGTAAAGAGCAGCTTCTTGCTTTGCTTGGCGCAGAAACATCTTTTCTTCATCAGTTGAGAATACGCGTTCCTTGGTGATAAACACTACAATCTTTTCACTCAAAATCAGCCATTTGTGTATTTGGTTTTTAAAAAGCGCGTAATTAACAATGCATATCAGTCGATATATAACGAAGGCAAGAATCAATGCGGGAAGCGTAAGAATAAGCGCGGTTACAAGCAGGAGCAGCACCGCGCTTTTTTCAAGCAGTGAAACTGCTATCGCCGCTGTTCGGATAATACCTGAAATTACCGTGTATTTCCTTATCCGCTTGTAAATTCCAATAGCGGCTTTGCCTACACCGCCATGCATAAATTTTGCAATTAAGAAGCCGACATAGTTTTTTGGACGAAGATATTCGTCAGTGTTATAGGTTTTCAACTCAGTTCTCCACTCAGCAGTAAATTTCAAGTAAATTTATGATGTGCATATTTTTAATTAAAATCACATATCTTGACAAAATTTTAAAAAAGGTTTATAATATATCAGTTAGAAACATTTGAAAGGAAAATGCAAATGCAGAAAGAAATACAGTACGGTGATAACAGTATAAGCAGTCTTAAAGGCGCGCAAAGAGTAAGAGAAAAGCCGGAAGTCATCTTCGGCTCCAGAGATCTTGAGGGCTGTATCCACGCATTTTTTGAAATATTATCCAATTCCGTTGACGAGGCAAGAGCAGGCTTCGGAAAGATTATAAATATTACAGCATATAACGACCGTTCTATCGAGGTAGAGGATTTCGGACGCGGAGTTCCCCTCGGATATAACGAAAAAGAGGGAAGATATAACTGGGACCTTATTTTTTGTGAGCTTTACGCAGGTGGAAAGTACAAGGGCGCCAAGGATAGCGCTATGTATGAGTACGCGCTCGGAACTAACGGACTCGGCGCCTGCGCTACTCAGTGCGCGGCAGAGTTCATGCACGTAAAATCCTATAACGGTAAAACTCTTTCGGAAATCGATTTTGAGATGGGAGAGCCTGTGAGCGAGCTGCGTGTTAGAGAGCTTGGCAGAGGTGAAAAGAGAACGGGAACCGTTATTCATTGGCGTCCTGACAATACGATATTTACGTCAATTAAGATCAAGAAAGAGCGCTTTATGGATATCCTTAAGCGCCAGGCAGTCGTAAACAGCGGTATAACCTTCCGCTTAAAATGGCAGGAGGAGGACGGCTCGTTTACGGTAACTGATTACGTTTATGAAAACGGAATAATAGATTACGTCAAGGAGATAGCGGGTGAGGACACCGTTACCGCGCCTGTTTTCTGGGAGGAAACCGTAAGCGGCATCGTCAGCAACTCCGGAGACGGAGACGACGGAGAGGAAAACGAGGACGAGGACGTTTCCGCGGGCGAGAGCTACAAGCTTAAAATGTCAGTCTCCTTCTGCGTAAGCACTAAGAACACCTGCAAGGAGTACTACCACAACAGTAGCTATCTTGAGCACGGCGGTTCACCGGATAAGGCGGTTCAAACGGCGTTTCTTTACGCAGTAGATAAATATTGCAGAGACAACAATAAATACACCAAGGGTGAAAGTAAGCCCTCGTATAAGGATATTCTTGACTGTATAGTCCTTGTAACGAACTGCTTCTCAAATATCATTTCCTACGAGAATCAGACAAAAAAGGGAATTTCCAATAAATATATCAGGGTCGAAATGACCGCGTTCTTCAAAAAGCACCTTGAGATATATTTTACTGAGAATCCCGCCGAGGCAGAGCGCTTCGCTAACCGTGTGCTTATCAACAAGAGAAGCCGAGAGCAGGCAGAGAGCACAAGAATAAACATAAAAAAGAAGCTTTCGGGAAACGTTGACATTGCTAACAGAGTAGATAAATTCGTAGCATGTCGCTCAAAGGATCCTGAGAGGAGAGAGCTTTTCATAGTTGAGGGCGACTCGGCTATGAGCTCGTGTAAGCTTGCCAGAGATGCGGAGTTCCAGGCGATAATCCCCGTAAGAGGTAAAACTCTTAACTGCCTGAAAAGCTCATATGAGAAAATATTCTCAAGCGACATTATAACCGATCTCATAAGAGTTATAGGCTGCGGCGTCGAGGTTGATAAAAAGATAAAGGGCGATATTCCGCGCTTTAATCCCGACAATCTCCGTTGGAGCAAAATTATAATCTGTACCGATGCTGACGAGGACGGCTTCCAGATCAGAACGCTGATACTGACAATGATTTACAGACTGCTCCCGTCTCTTATCCCTATGGATAAGATTTATATTGCGGAATCCCCGCTGTTTGAGATTACTACGAAGACAGACACCTATTTTGCGTACGATGAGCGTGAGAAAATACAGATACTGAAAAGCATCGAGGGACAGAAGTTTACTATTCAGCGCTCTAAGGGACTTGGTGAAAACGAGCCGGAAATGATGTGGAAGACCACAATGTGTCCGGCGTCCAGAAGGCTTGTTAAGGTAAGCGAGGCGGACGCTCAGGAAACGGCGGAGATATTCGACACACTGCTCGGGGACAATATCGCGGCGAGAAAGCAGTATATCGCCGCTAACGGAAGCAAATATATGGCTGACGCCGATATATAGTCAAATTACAACTCTACACAAGGTGGAATAAACTATGCTTAACATTGGACTTGATATAGGTTCAACTACCATAAAAAGCGCGGTCCTTGATGAAAACGGAAAGCTTTTATACAATTCGTACGAAAGACATTTTTCCGAGGTACAGAGCAAGGCGGTTGCGCTTCTTGAAAGAATTAAAGAAAAATTCTCGCTTAAAGACACAGATGAAGTTAAGATATGTATTTCGGGCTCCGCGGGAATGGGCTTTGCGGAGGATATCGGATTTCCGTTCGTTCAGGAGGTGTATGCTACCAGAACAGCGGTTTTAAAGCACAACCCCGATACCGATGCGGTAATTGAGCTTGGCGGAGAGGACGCAAAGATACTTTTTCTTACGGGCGAGGAGAGCGGCGAAAAGGAGCTTGAGGTAAGAATGAACGGCTCCTGCGCCGGTGGAACAGGAGCGTTTATCGACCAGATGGCTACGCTTCTCGGTATCACACCCGACGAAATGGATATTCAGGCTAAATCATACGAGAAGATATACGTTATAGCGTCAAGATGCGGAGTTTTCGCTAAGAGCGATATACAGCCGCTTCTTAATCAGGGCGCTAGAATACCCGATATATCCGCATCAATCTTTTATGCGGTTGTAAACCAGACCGTAGCGGGACTTGCTCAGGGCAGAGTTATCAAGGGTAACGTTCTTTATCTTGGCGGTCCTCTTACGTTCCATTCGCAGCTTCGCGAGGCTTTTGACGGAACTCTTAAAATAAAGGGTCTTTGCCCTGAAAACTCGCTCTGCTACGTCGCAATGGGCGCGGCTCTCGCGCCGCAGGACAGAGTGTTCGCTATTGGCGAGGCGCTTGAAGCGGTCAGAGGAAGAAAGGCGTCGGGAGCGTATAAATCGACCTCTCCGTTATTTGAAAGCGAGGAGGAGTATAAGGAGTTTACCGAAAGACACAATCTTGATAAGGTCGAAAGAGGAGAGCTATCTGAGGCAAAGGACGGGGTGTATCTCGGCATTGACGCAGGCTCTACTACTCTCAAATGCGCCTTTATTGATAAAAACGGCAGACTTCTTCATTCAGTCTATATGCCCAACAGCGGAAATCCCGTTCCGCTTGTGCTTGATTTCTTAAAGGACTTCTACGAGAAAAATCCGGGCATAAAAATACTCGGCTCAGCCTCGACAGGCTACGGCGAGGAGATAATCAAGAACGCCTTCGGTCTTGATACGGGAATAGTCGAGACGGTTGCCCACTTCTATGCCGCAAGGCATTTTAAGCCTGAGGTAGACTTCATTCTCGATATCGGCGGTCAGGATATAAAGTGCTTTAAGATAGCTAACGGAGCAATTGACAATATTTTCTTAAACGAAGCATGCTCGTCGGGCTGCGGCTCGTTCCTTCAGACCTTTGCCGGAGCGCTCAAATACAATATCGCGGACTTTGCTAAGCTGGGGCTGTTCGCTAAGTCTCCCGTTGAGCTTGGCTCTCGCTGTACTGTATTTATGAATTCGTCAGTTAAGCAGGCGCAGAAGGACGGAGCGACTATTGATAATATTTCCGCAGGTCTTTCGATGTCCGTTGTTAAAAACGCTCTTTATAAGGTCATCAGAGCCACGACTAAGGACGCCTCAGTTTCGCTTGGAAAGCATATCGTGGTTCAGGGCGGAACGTTCTTTAACGACGCCGTTTTACGCGCCTTTGAAAAGGAAATAGGAATGAACGTCGTGCGTCCCGATATCGCCGGACTTATGGGAGCTTACGGCGCGGCGCTTTACGCAATGGAAAAGGCGCCCGAAAAGTCAACTGTTTTGGACAGTGATGCTTTAAACGAATTCGTTCACGAGGTCAAGGCGATAACCTGTAAGGGCTGTACTAACCACTGTAAGCTTACGGTGAACACCTTTGGCGGCAAGGACGGAGCGAAGAGAAGATACATAGCGGGAAATCGCTGCGATACTCCCGTAAGCGGCAAAAAGAGCGAGGACGAGGAGATTAATCTTTACGAGTATAAGCTCAGCCTTTTGAATTCGCTTGAAAGTAAGTCGGGTAAAATGGGCAAGATAGGTATCCCTCTCGGTCTTAATATGTATGAGCTTCTGCCATTCTGGCATACTGTGCTGACCGAAATCGGCTTTGAGGTAGTTGTTTCGCCCGCCTCTAACCGCAAGCTTTATCTTGACGGTCAGCAGACTATACCGTCCGATACGGTATGCTTCCCCGCAAAGCTCGTTCACGGGCACGTGGAGGCGCTGCTTTCTCAGGGTATCGATACCGTTTTCTATCCCTGCCTGTCGTATAATATCGACGAGGGACTTGGAGATAACCATTATAATTGTCCCGTTGTAGCTTACTATCCCGAGGTAATTAACGCAAACGTCAGAAATCTTAAAGGAAAAACCTTCATCTGCGACTATCTCGGTATACACAGACCAAAGGATTTCTACAAAAAATTCACGTCGGTGATGAATAAGTATTTTGACGGAGCGTTTACCGAGTCTCAGATGAAAAAGGCGGTAGATAAGGGTTATAATGCTTATGCTAAGTATCTTAATGATGTAAGAGAAAAGGGTAAGGAATATATCGCAAAGGCGAGAAGGACTGGAAAGCAGATAATAATTCTCGCGGGCAGACCATATCACGTCGATCCCGAAATAAACCACGGAATAGATAAGCTTATTTGCGGACTTGGCGCTGCGGTTATTACCGAGGACAGCGTAAGTCATGAGATGGAGCCGTTCAAGGTAGGCGTTCTTAATCAGTGGACGTATCACTCACGTCTTTATGCGGCGGCAAAGTATATAGCTGATAAGAGCGATATGAATCTCGTGCAGCTCGTTTCATTCGGCTGCGGTCTCGACGCTGTAACGACTGACGAAACTCGCTCCATTCTTGAGGACGAAAATAAGATATACACCCAGATAAAGATAGACGAGATAACCAACCTCGGCGCCGTTAAAATCAGACTTCGCAGTCTGTTTTCGGCAATATAACGTAATGAAAGGCAAATGATGATATGAAAGAGATAAAAACACACGTAAAACCAAGTTTGCCCTTCAAAAGCAGTATGAAAAAGGATTACAAGATACTCGTTCCCGATATGCTTCCTATCCATTTTTCAATACTTACCGAGGTAATGGCAAGCTACGGCTATGATATAGAGCTTCTAAAAAACGTAGGTCCAAGCGTGCAGGAGGAGGGGCTTAAATACGTCCATAACGATACCTGCTACCCTGCGCTTTGTACCATAGGACAGATGATAGACGCGCTGAACAGCGGCAAATACGACCTTGACCACACCGCCGTTATGATAACCCAGACGGGCGGCGGCTGCCGAGCGTCGAACTACATACATCTTCTTCGTAAGGCAATGAGAAAGGCGGGCTATCCTAATGTTCCCGTAATATCGCTTAATATTTCGGGACTTGAAAAGGGAAGCAGCTTTAAGCTCACTCTCCCCATGCTCATAAAAATGCTTTGCGCTCTGTGCTACGGAGACCTTATAACGCTGCTGCGTAACCAGACCGAGCCTTATGAGGTTGAGAAGGGCGCGTCTCAGACGGTAGTTGAGAGATGGACGAAGAATATCGCGGAGCAGCTCAAAAAGGGCAAGGGCTGGACTACTAAGGCGTTCGATAAGAATATGAGAGGAATAGCCGCTGATTTTGCCGCAATTGAAAGGAATATAGTGCCTAAGGTCAAGGTAGGCGTTGTCGGTGAGATATACGTTAAGTATTCCGCGCTTGCAAATAACGGACTTGAGGAATTCCTTCGCTCGCAGGACTGCGAGGTCAACGTTCCGGGCGTTATGTCATTTATATGCTTCAAGATAGATAACCGTATTGAAGATATTAAGCTTTACGGCGGAAATCCTATTAAGGATAAGGTCTGTAAGCTGCTACTCAAGCTGGTTACAAATATTGAAACCGTAATGCAGAACGTTCTTTCCGAGTATAAGCAGTACGAAAAGCCCGCAACCTATGCCGAGTTAAAGGAAATGGTGAAGGGCGTTATCGGTTACGGGGCTAAAATGGGAGAGGGCTGGCTTCTTACGGCTGAAATGGTCGAGCTCATCAAGACAGGCTACGGAAACATAGTTTGCGCCCAGCCGTTTGGCTGTCTACCTAACCATATCGTAGGCAAGGGTATGATAAGAAAGCTCCGTACTCTGTATCCCAAGGCTAATATCGTGCCGATTGACTATGATCCGGGAGCTACGAGAGTTAACCAGGAGAACAGAATCAAGCTTATGCTTGCGGTTGCTGCCGAGAGAATAGGCGAAGGTTCTCACGCTCATCAGCCTGAGGAGACGGAGAGTGTAAGGACTCCCGAAACGGTATAATACGAAATGTACAAAAGCTACACGGTAGGAAAAAACGACGCGGACCAGAGACTTGATAAATTTTTAACTAAAACTGTGAAGGCTCTTCCTCAGTCAATGCTTTATAAAGCGCTCCGTACAAAGAAGATAAAGGTTAACCGCAAAAGAGCCGAGCCAAATCAGCGTCTTTGCGAGGGCGACGTTATCGAGCTTTATTTAAAGGACGATTTTTTCCTTGGGGATAGCCCCGAGCAGTCCTTTAAGGCGCTGAGTCCGTCGCTGAAAATCGCGTACGAGGACGATAATATAATAATATGTAATAAACGTCCCGGCCTTATCGTTCATTCGGACGATAGCGAGGACGTAAATACTCTTATAAATCACATAAAAGCCTACCTTTATAAAAAAGGTGAGTACCTTCCTGAAAAGGAAAACTCCTTTGCGCCCGCGCTTTGTAACCGAATAGACAGAAATACAGGCGGTCTTGTAATTGCGGCAAAGACCGCGGCGGCGCTTCGCTTTATGAACGGGAAGATTAAAAACGACGAGCTTACCAAGAGGTACGTCTGCGCGGTAAAGGGTATTCCCGAAAGGAAGCAGGATACGTTAAAAGGGTATCTTATCAAGGACGGAGACGCAAATCAGGTTACGGTTTATAAGCAACGCCCCAATGCCCCTGACGTAAAGACCATAATTACAAAGTACAGGGTGTTAAAGGAAAAGGACGGAAACGCGCTTTGCGAGGTTGAGCTTATTACAGGGCGCACTCATCAGATAAGAGCGCACATGGCGTCGATAGGACATTCGCTTCTCGGAGACGGTAAATACGGCATAAACCGAGACGATAAAAGGCTTGGCTATAAATATCAGGCGCTTTATTCCAGATATATCAGATTTGATTTTAAGGAATCAAACGGGGAATTTGATTATCTTAACGGAAAAGAGATATCCATTCCGTTTGATGAGATATGGTTTACACGCGATTTTGAGTGATTTTACACTTTTTAAGGATAAACTCATATTTGATTGACATTTTTAAGTATATGCTATTTTATTTTTACAGAAAGTAGGGTTGTATTATGGAGCTTAAAGGCATTAAAGCTAATTTTCTCGGAGACAGTATAACCGAGGGACACGGAACCTCTGATCCCGCGACAAAGACTTTTCATCAGCTTATAGCTAAAAAATACGGAATGGCTGTGGCAAGAAATTACGGAATAAGCGGCACACGTTTCGCAAGACAGAGCAAGCCGAGCGAAAATCCCCTCTCTGACCTTGATTTTTCATCAAGATATTCCGAGATGGACGATGACGCGCAGCTTGTCGTACTTTTTGGCGGAACAAACGATTTCGGGCACGGCGATGCGCCTCTCGGCAGTATGGACGACAGAACTTCCGATACCTTCTACGGAGCGTGCCACACAACTATGAACGGACTTATAAATAAGTATCCCGATGCGAAAATAGTAGTAATGACACCCCTTCACAGAATAAGTGAGGACAGTACCGTTAAGGAAAACGGACTTGAATGCTGTAAGCTTGAGGGCTATGTAAGTGTAATAAAGGATGTCGCTGCGTTTTATTCACTTCCTGTGCTTGATCTCTGGTCAGTAAGCGGACTTCAGCCGAGAGTAGACGTAATCAGGAACAGGTACGTGCCCGACGGACTTCACCCAAATGACGCGGGACACGAAAAAATGGCTGAGGTTATCGGAAATTACCTCGCCACAATATAAGTATATAGTAATTAAGAAGATATCACGTTTTTAACATCGTTAACGCGATAGTCGTATGGATTTAAGCCATAATTAACGTAATAAATTTGAATTTCGCAGAAATCCAGCCTTGTAATACCAAAAGAGGAGCTTTACGCTGTAAGCCCCTCTTTTTTATTTGTTTTTCGTCATATTCGGTTGCGCGTAAACGCGACAGCCATTTCTTTAAATGTATAAATGATTTCACTTATTAAGCTCTGCGCTTGTATTAAGCGAAAGACCTTGCTCGTCAGATAATTCCCGCAATCTTATACATCGTATCTCTTATCACAGAGTGAACGTCGGTGTATACCCAGGTTTGATTCAGAACATGCTGCATGTATACAACGCAAATTTTGTGATGAGCGTCCATAGAAACGAATGCTCCGGCGGCTCCTGACCAGCCGAATTCAAATTCGCAGGGAGCATTCGAATTGGCGCGATTCTTATCAAGCATTATTCTCATACCGAAGCTGTAACCAAGGCCCGGATCAAGAGGGCCGGGAAGAATGAGATCTAACTCATTCTGATTTGCGCGCATAAGGTCAACGGTTTCGGGGCGCAGAAGCTGATAACCGTTTGCCGCGGTTCCGTTGTTTGCCATAGCGTCAGCAAACTTAATGTAGTCATCTGTGCAAGAGACAAGACCCGCGCCACCGCTTTCATAGTTTTTGGTAAGCCTATATACACACGTAAGCGGCACTTTTTCATAACCGTTTTCGGTATACGTGTACTGGGCGGCAAACTGCGGAAGCATTTCGTCAGTAACCTCAAAGGTGGTTCTGGTCATTCCAAGCGGATCAAATATTTCTTTTTTCATATATTCGCCAAGCTTCATTCCGGTTGCCACCTCTATGACAGCACCAAGGACGTCGTGGCAGAGGCTGTACTGATACTTTGTGCCCGGCTCAAAAGATAGCGGAGACTTAGCAAAGCTCTTAACGACTGTTAACGTGTCCGCGTCAGGCTCCCTTGCGAGCAGCTCCTTGAGGGGCGGCATCTCAAGGTCGTATGTAAGACCGCCGCGCATGGCGAAAAGGTGGCGGATTGTCATTATGTTTTTACACTTTTTGATATCCTCACCGTCTCGGTAAGTAAGCTCTGCAAATTCCGGAATATACTTGCAAACGGGGTCCTCAATGCTTATTATACCTCTTTCTACGAGGCGCATTGCCGCTACACAGGTTATGGGCTTTGTGCAAGAATAAAGGAAATACAGCTCGTCGCCTTTAAGCGGTATTTTGCCCTCAGAATCCTTTGTGCCGCTGATGTGTCTGTAAATTTCCTTACTGTTATGATAAATTATAACGTCTGTAGACGGAATGTTTTTGCTCTCAATAAACTTAGCGAGATTTTCAGTATACATTCTCATTTTCTCCTTATATTAAAAACTACAAATATAATTATAACTAAATTTAAAGATTTGTCAATAACAATAAGTTATTTTATTCTTGACAAAAACGATTTTTAGAGGTATAATCAATGCATATAAATGTAATATAGGGAAAGACATGGATAAAGGTAAGGTAAAAAAGGTAATATCAAGCTGTGATGACTGTCTGTATTATGATTACGATGAGGATATGGACGGATACGTTTGTACAGTGAATATGGACGAGGATGAGGCAGTTGCGTTTCTTACAAAACGCTCTCAAAGCTGCCCGTATTACCGTTATTATGATGAATATAAAAGTGTGAAAAAGCAAAATTAGATAAAAAGTGCTTAAATTAATTTAACACAAGTAAAATATAGCTATCACCGTCTTGCTTTGTTTACAAAAATGATTATAAATTAACATTGACATTTTTTTGCAGTCGTGTTAAAATAAATTATTATTTCAAAAATCTGCGAAAGGAAATAAGAATGAAAAATTTAGTAAGTAACTGGATATTCACACTTATCGAGACCGTACTGCTTGCCGTTTTCGCTGTTCTGATGCTAACGGTTGGCGATTCGATACTTAACGTTCTCGTTGGCGTTGCGCTTATTGTTTACATAGCGCTCATAGTTTTAAGCAAGGTTGTAACGTACAGAGGCGTTATACAAATGATAGCGCTGCTTGAATTCTTCGTTGTAACAGTTCTGGCGGTGTTTGTTATTGTTGACTTTATGCCTCTTGCGACGGTTGATTCCGTAAATTTCACAGTAGGTGTTACAATGTGGTTCAGAGCAACCACGGAGATACTCCACAGCTGGCACGGACAGGGCGAGGGCAGAGTACAGAAAAAGACGTTCAGCGCGTGGAAGATATTCTTCTACATTCTGCTTGTAACCTTCGGAACATTTATTGCTTCAACGTCATTGTTTGACGATACGCTTATCAAGTACTTCATTGCGGGTGTATCCATTGCGGGCACTGTAATAATGGGTGTGCTTACGTATACCAATTACCGTGATTACCGCGCTATTCACCCAAAGCCTATTAAGCAAAAGGTAGCGAAGAAGCCGGTGGCTGAGCTTGCTGATTCAAAGAACGGCGATAAAGCTCTTGGCGAAGCCGACAGCGCTAAAAAAACTAAGGGAGAAGCAGGGGTCAAGGAGCTTCCCGCCGCCTCCGATACTAAACAGGAAGCCTCAAGCGAGGAATATATAGCTCCCGAAAAAAAGTAAATACTCAGATGGGCTGTCGAAATGACAGCCCTTTAATTTTTAATTTATTATAAATAATTATTATTATATTTGACAAAGTAAAGTTTTTGTGGTATAATGCTTGATGAAAAATAATGTAATGATGATGGGAAGCGAAAATTTGTTTCCCGAAAGGATATATCGCAAGTAAAATGGAACGAATCACTATCAGCAAAACATTCGAATATCCCACTCTGCCTCTTGACGGTAAGGTGGCATTTCCCGAAATTTCCATAAGCCTTGAGCTTGTGAGAAAATGTGAGATAAAGGCGTTTGAGGACGCTTACAGAAACGGTGGCAAAATACTGCTTCTTCCTCAAAAGGACCCTTATGAAGAAAATCCGTCGGCGGACGGCTTTCACCCTGTGGGTACTCTGGCAAAGGTAACTCAGCTTATCCGCAAATCCGATAATAAGGTCAGAGTACTGTTTAATTCGCTTCAGTGTGCCGACGTAGTAAGGATATACCCTGATGAAGCGGGTAGCTTCTGGAAGGCAAGCTGTAAGCTTAAGAGCAGACGCCGCGCGACAGCAGCGGAGTCCAAGGCGTATCTTGATGAGGCGAGAGAATACGTAGCTGCCTACGTTGAGCATATGAAGCTCATTTCAAAGGTTTCCGAAGGGTTTACCGAGGAAATTGATCAAATCGACGATATTCAGCAGATGGCAGATTTTCTTGCGGCGAATCTTCTTGAAACGTACGATGAAAAGCTAAGCGTCTACCTTGAAAAGAATCCAAAGGAAAGACTTTCAAGGGTTCTTTCGTATCTTGACGTGTATATCGAAGCATTTGAGGTGCGTAAGCGTATACACGATAAGGTCAAGCAAAGAGCTGACAGAAACCAAAAGGAGTTTTACTTAAACGAGCAGCTTCGAGCAATCCGCGAGGAGCTTGGCGACGGCGACGACAGCGAGACGGAAGGCTATAAAAAGCAGATAGAGGAGTCTGCTATGCCTGATGACGCAAAGTCGCGTCTTATAAAAGAGGCGGGAAAGCTTGCGAAAATGCCGATGAATTCCGCTGAGTATAACGTTATCTGTAATTACATTGAGGCGTGCCTTGAGCTTCCTTGGGGCAAGCGCGATGAGGACAGAATCGACCTTGCTCTCGCTGAGAAAATACTTGACAGAGACCACGACGGTCTTGAAAAGGTCAAGGAAAGAATTATAGAATACCTTGCGGTTAGAAAGCTAACCCCGAACATAAAAAATCAGATAATATGCCTTGTCGGTCCTCCCGGAACGGGAAAGACCTCTATCGTGCGCTCAGTCGCCGAGGCAATGGGCAGAAAATACGTCAGAGTGTCGCTTGGCGGTGTTCGCGACGAGGCGGACATAAGAGGACACAGAAAGACGTACATAGGCTCAATGCCGGGAAGAATACTTGACGGTATCCGTCGGGCTGAAACCAAGAATCCCGTAATGCTTCTTGATGAGATAGATAAGCTGACCAGAGACAGCCACGGCGATCCCGCTTCCGCGCTTATGGAGGTTCTTGACGGCGAGCAGAATAAGGAATTCCGTGATCATTTCATAGAATTCCCGTTTGACTTGTCCGAGGTAATGTTTATTGCTACGGCAAACACGCTTGATACTGTGCCCAGACCTCTGCTCGACAGAATGGAGGTCATAGAGCTTAAAAGCTACTCGACTGAGGAGAAGCTCTCGATAGCGAAAAAGTATCTGCTTCCAAAGCAGCTTGCACGCCACGGACTTGCGCCCTCTCAGTTAAAGGTAAGCGCAGCGGCTATGAAAAGCATAATCGCCTCGTATACCCGTGAGGCAGGCGTCAGAAATCTTGAACGGGAGATAGCGTCTATATGCAGAAAGGCGGCTAAGCTTCTCGCGTGCTCAGATGAGAGCACAATTAAGGTAACGCCTAAGAATTTACCTGAATTTCTCGGAGCCGAGAAGGTTTTAGCGGAGAAGGTATCGCCTGAAAACGAGGTAGGCGTGGTAAATGGTCTGGCGTACACTGAGCTTGGCGGAACGCTTCTTAAAGTGGAGGTCGCTTCAATGCCCGGAACGGGTAAGGTAGAGCTTACAGGCTCGCTTGGCAACGTAATGAAGGAGTCGGCAAAGGCGGCGCTCTCATATATCAGAGCGCATTGCGAGGAGCTGAATATAGAGAGTGATTTTTACACAAAGAAGGATATTCATATCCACTTCCCCGAGGGCGCGGTTCCAAAGGACGGTCCGAGCGCGGGAGTAACTATGGTCAGCGCGCTCGTTTCCGAGCTTTCGGGCAGAGCTGTAAGAAGCTCGGTAGCAATGACGGGCGAGGTAACGTTAAAAGGTAAGGTTCTCGCTATTGGCGGACTTAAAGAGAAAACAATGGCGGCGTATAACGCGGGTGTGAAAACGGTACTTCTTCCCAAGGAAAACGTAAAGGACCTTGACGAAATAGATAAGACTGTAAGAGCGTCGCTTAACTTCGTGCCGTGCTCGACGGTAGCGGAGGTTTTAAGTAACGCGATAGTGTGATTTAGGGTGAAAATATGACGGTAAAAAACGCAGAGCTTAAAATAACCGCGGGACTTACGAAGCAGTTCCCGTTTGATAAAAAGGCGCAGATAGCCTTTTCAGGTCGCTCAAACGTCGGTAAAAGCTCTCTTATAAACAGCCTAATGGGCAGAAAAAATCTTGCGAGAGTAAGCTCAGCTCCGGGTAAAACGATAACGGTAAACTTCTATGAGATTAATAAGGAGTTTTACCTTGTGGATATGCCCGGTTACGGCTACGCCAAGCGCAGTCCGAAGCAGAAAAAGCAATGGTCGGCGTTAACCGACGGCTACTACACAAAGGACGGCTCACACGGAAAGCTGGTGGCAGTCGCGCAGCTCGTTGACCTCAAAGCAGGCGCTACGGAGGACGATATGACCATGATGGAGTGGCTGAGTGAGTCAGGGTACGACTGGTTTATCGTAGCGACTAAGGTAGATAAGCTAAATAAAACGCAAAGGCAGGAGGCGCTTGATAAGCTTTCCGAGCTTGTTGAAGGCGTTGATATAATTCCTTATTCCTCGCTGACGGGCGAGGGTAAAAACGAGGTCTGGGCAAGAATAGCTCAGTCTCTTAACTGATGATTTTTG
The DNA here is from genome assembly GCA_017502875.1 of Clostridia bacterium. Lineage (GTDB taxonomy): Bacteria > Bacillota > Clostridia > Oscillospirales > CAG-272 > SIG673. The sequence goes on from JAFVUF010000024.1 coordinate 35,985, forward strand.
GTGAACAGTATGGCAGAATTTGTAATGGATAACTGCTCGGTAAATGAAAACGGGCATTTAACGGTAGCGGGTGTTGACACAGTAGAGCTTGCAAGGCGCTACGGCACTCCCCTTATGGTTTTGGACGAGAATAAAATAAGAAGCATAGCGCGTGTCTATAAAGAGGCTATGCGTAAATATTTCGGAGAAGGCTCAATGCCTTTATTTGCGTCCAAGGCGCTTTCCTTCACGGGTATATACAGAATAATGGCTGAGGAGGGAATAGGCAGCGACGCGGTTTCCTCAGGTGAGATTTATACCGCAAAAAATGCGGGCTTTGATATTAGCAAAATGGTCTTTCACGGAAACAATAAGACCGACGCCGATATTGAGTACGCGATATCGCTCGGTATAGGCAGATTTGTTGTTGACGGAGACGAGGAGCTTGAGGCGGTAAACGAAATAGCGGGGCGCCACGGTATAAAGCAAAGGATAGAGCTGAGAATAACGCCGGGAATTGACCCTCATACTCATAAGGCTATATCCACCGGCAGAGTTGATTCAAAATTTGGCAACGCTATCGCGACGGGGCAGGCGGAGAAGATAACCGTAAAAGCCCTCTCACTCCCCAATATTGAGCTTATGGGCTTTCATTGCCATATCGGAAGCCAGATTTTTGAGGTAGAGCCATTTGTTCAGGCGGCGGAGATAATGATGAAATATATCGCCGATATTAAGAAAAAGACAGGATTTACGGCAAAGGAGCTGAATTTAGGCGGCGGCTTTGGCGTAAGATACGTAAAGGAGCACCCTTACTTTGATTACGGTCAGGCTATAAAGACGCTTGCCGATAAAATGAAGCGGATAGCGAGCATAAGTGGCATAGCTATGCCAATCGTATTTATGGAGCCTGGACGCTCTATGGTAGCCTCTGCCGGACTTACGCTCTACACGGTAGGCTCGGTAAAGCGCATACCCGATATGAAGAATTACGTATCGGTTGACGGCGGAATGACAGATAATCCGAGGTACGCTCTTTATCAGTCGCAGTACGAGATGGTTATTGCCAACAAGGCTGATAAAAAGGCTGATTTTGCCTGCTCTGTTGCGGGCAGGTGCTGTGAAAGCGGAGACCTTCTTGCCGAAAACATTATGCTTCAAGGCGCGGAGAAGGGAGACGTGCTCGCGGTGTTGGTTACGGGCGCGTATAACTACGCGATGGCGTCCAATTACAACAGAATTCCAAGACCGGAGCTTGTTATGATAAGGGACGGCGAGCCTTACGTCGCAATAAAGCGCGAAAGCTTTGAGGACCTTATAAGAAACGAAATATAATGTTATTTCAAATATTTGAAAGCGGTCTTTCGCTTGGGCAGAATCTGATATTGCTGCTTATAATGCTTTGCGTCGTTTTAGGCAGTATAGCCCTGCACGAGCTTGCTCACGGATACGTTAGTTATATTCAGGGAGATCCAACCGCAAAACGAGCGGGGCGCCTTTCGCTTAATCCGTTTAAGCATCTTGACCCTGTCGGAACGGTCTGTATGATATTTTGCGGCTTTGGGTGGGCGAAGGCAGTTCCCGTAAACCCAAGATACTACAAAAACGCAAAACGGGGAATGGCGCTAACCGCCTTGGCGGGACCGCTGACGAATCTCTATATAGGCATTAGCGCTGTAGCCCGTCTTACTGTGTTAGTTTGGCTGTGGGAAAGCGGCGCTTACGCAAATTTCCCGTTGCTTAGGAATCTGACGCAGTACGGCTACGATATTATAACCGTAGCGGCATATATAATCTTGTACTACAACCTGCTTTTTGCCGTGTTTAATATGCTACCCATACCGCCGCTTGACGGTTCAAGGCTGTTGTTCGCTTTTTTGCCAGACAGGTACTATTTCGGCGTTATGCGGTACGAGAAGCTTATAATGCTTATAATGTTCTTTTTGCTGTGGACAGGCTTTTTTACGGGAGTTTTTGAGTTTCTTGTAAACCTTATTATTAATGCGGTTGGAAACGTTGTTATTTTGCTTATAGAAGGCATTATAAAATTATTTACGTAAAGCGATTTTAGTTAAGGAGCTTTCTGATGGAGAAGCTTAGTTTTAATATAGAAACCTATGAGGGACCGCTTGATCTTCTTCTTTCTCTGATAAAGAAGAACGAGATGAGCATCTTCGATATTCAAATACATATAATATTCCGTCAGTATATGGAATATCTGGAGCTTATGGAAAAGCTCGATATAGATATTGCGGGAGATTTTATAACGATGGCGGCTGAGCTTATGCTCATTAAGAGCCAGATGCTCCTTCCGAGAAACGCCGAGGAGGAGACACCTCTTAAAAAGCTTCAGATGGCGGTCATGGAATACGCAAAGGCAAAGCACGCGGCGGAGTATTTAAGAGAGCAGTGGTCGGAGAATCTCGGCTCGGTAACAAGAGAGCCGCAGGAGCCTGAAAGAGGACTGCCTCTGCACTATGAGCTTAACGTGCTTGAAAAAGCGTTTAAGCGAATGCTCGCGAGAAGCAGTATGATGAAGGAGATGCAGAGACGTCCTGAGCAGACGCTTGAAAATCTCTTAAAGCACAAGGTAACGCCTATTCCCGTTAAGGTCATTGCGGTAATGAGGTATCTGTATAAGCACGGCGAGACTGATTTTGAGACCATTTTAATGAATAACGAAACGAGGTCTGACCTCATAGCTACGTTTGCGGCGGTGCTTGAGCTGGTTAAATTCCAGAGAGTCTTTATAACGGGCGATGAGGACAACCCTATGCTGAGTCTTAATATGTCGCACGAGCTTAAAAAGGAAGAAAGCAAGGATAGCGGCGAGGAAACGCCGAAGGAGGAGGTCTATTGATGGACGTAAAAGAGGAATACGAGCAGACCGAGCTTGACGTTAATATAGAGAAATCAACAGAGGTTGATTTAAGCTGCGAGTCCGTTACGGAAGCTAATACGGCTGAGGCTGCTTCAGGCGAAGGCGCAAAGGCGGTAGGCAGGGCGGCGCTCAAGAATAAGAAAAAGCAGGAGGGCGAAGCCGAAGGGCAGGAGCAGCCTGTTGAAAAAATGTCGCAGGAAAAGGCTATGCGTGTGCTTGAAGCGATAATGTTTGCCAACGGCGACGAGGTTTATTACGAGCAATTTGCTAAAATAATCGGTTATTCCGTTAAAGAAGCGATAAAAATAGTAGATGCGTACGCTCAGCTTTATGATACTGAGGCATTTCCGAGAGGAATCAGACTTGTAAAATATGAAAAGTGCTGTCAGCTCACCACATGTCCTGAGCTTGGAGAGTATGTTACGCAAATGATAGGAATAAGGGGCGAGCCTCAATTAAGCCCGGCGGCAATGGAAACTCTCGCTATCGTGGCTTATAACCAGCCTGTAACGAGGGCGTATATCGAGCAGGTAAGACGTGTTGACAGCACAAGACCTATAACCGTTCTCCTTGACAGAGAGCTTATTGAGGAAAAGGGAAGGCTTGACGTTATAGGAAGACCGAGGCTTTTCGGAACTACGCAGAATTTCCTTCGTACCTTCGGAATCTCATCTCTTGCCGAGCTTCCGTCGCTTGACCTTTTCTCAGTGGAGAGCTGAGGTCGGTTTATAAAAATTACTGAAAGGACGGTCGGAAACGAATGGGATTAATTGTGCTTGTAATTATAGCTATTCTCATAGCGTTAATACTGTTAATGCGTTTTCGGCTGCTGCTTTCATACAGCGATGAAGCGCTGAAGGTCTACGTAAAGGTTCTGTTTTTGAGATTTGAGATAGTCGGAAGCAAAAGGGAAAAGCTGAAAAAATCCGATTTCAGAATACGAAAATTCAGAAGGCGGCGCGATAAGGTACTGAAAAAATACAGGATAAAGAGCGCGCCCAAAAAGGATATTTTAAAAACCGCGAATAAGAAAAAAACGTCCCCGATAGCCTTGATAAAGGATTTGAAGGATATAATCATCGAGACGCTACGGCTTTCGGGACGGCACGTGAAAATTGATAAATTTAAATTAAAGGTAAACGTAGGCGGAAGGGACGCGGCAAACGTCGCGATAAATTACGGGTACGTAATACAGGCTACACAGTATCTCGTTACTTTTTTGGAACATATCACAAATCTTGATAAGACCAAGCGAAAGAGCGCCGAGGTAAAAGCCGATTTTAAAGATGAAAAATGGAGCGCAAATGTCGATATAGTATTATCTTTAAGAGTTATTCACGCGCTGAAAATAGCGGTAAAAGCCTTTATGGGCTACTTAAAATACAAGAGAAAAAAGAAGCCGCAAGCGGCGGACAACGGTAAATAAAAAATCTTTTAATGCAGAAAGGAATTTTAAGCATGGAGGATAACAGAATAAATCAGATAATTAGCACCTCGCTTGAAAAAATCAAGGAGCTTTCCGAGACGGGTACGGTTATTGGCGAGCAGATAAAGACCGATAACGGCACTGTGATAGTTCCGATTTCCAAGGTCTCGCTTGGGTTTGTTTCGGGCGGTATTGATTTTGCCTGCGCAAAGAAGAAGGAGTCTGACGGCAAGACCAACGATTCCTTTGGCGGAGGCGGAGGAACGGGACTTTCCGTAACCCCCGTAGGTTTTCTTGTAATCAAGCCCGACGGAGAGGTTAAAATCCTTAACGTTACCGCGCCGGAGGTCGTTTACAACAACAGTACGGTAGCGGCAGTCGGAAACCTTATAGAGAAATCCCCCGACATCATCAGAAAGCTAAAAGACGTTTTCTCCAAGGATAAAACCCCTGCGGAAGCTGCGTTTGAGGAGTCGGACGAGTAATATTTTCCTGTGCTCTGCCATAAGTTTATAAAAACTTAAACTAAGGCGGACACTATGAAATTTATAAAAGCTTTTGCGGTAACGGTACTGTTTTCGCTTGTCTGTATGTATTTTTCCGAGGCGGCTTATAAAAACGAGTCGGACGGAGAGCAGGGCGTAACGGAGCTGCCAATAACGGAGAACGTTTCAAAACAGGAAAAAAATTATAAAGGCTTTGCTTTAGGTAAGCCGATACTGAATGATATATCGGTCTCAGCGAAAAGTGCGCTTGTTTGCTCGGCAGACGGACTGCTCATATACGAAAAGAACGCGGATATCCCGCTACCTATGGCGAGTATAACCAAGGTGATGACGGTTATCTTAGCGCTTGAAGGTATAGAGGATTTAAGCGAAATAATTACCGTTCCCGATGCCGCTGTCGGTATTGAGGGAAGCTCGGTATATCTTATGAGAGGCGAGCAGGTAAGCTATGAAATGCTTATATACAGCGCTATGCTTGAAAGCGCAAACGACGCGGTTACGGCTCTTGCGATAGCCGTTGCGGGCAGCGAGGAGGCGTTCGTTTCTAAAATGAACGAAAAGGCCGAGGAGCTTTCCATGTCAAGCACACACTTTTGCAATCCTCACGGCCTGAGCGCAAGCGAGCATTTTACAACCGCCAGAGACTACGTTAAGCTTATGTCGTACGCCATTGAAAACGAAACGTTTTGCAAAGTAATATCCACAAAAAAGATTACGTTTCAAAAGCTTGACAAAAGCATGACAAGGGTGCTTTCAAACCACAACAGACTGCTTAATACCTACTCCGGTATGCTAGGCGGCAAGACAGGCTTTACAAAGGCGAGTGGCAGAACACTTGTTACCGCCGCCAAAAGAAACGGAACAACTCTTATCTGTATAACGCTTGACGCTCCGAATGATTGGAGCGACCATACCGAAATGCTCGACCGTGGCTTTGACGCGGTAAAGACAGTAACCTTCAAAGCGAGCGAGATAAAAGGTAATGTTCAGGTCGGAGCAGGCGAGCAGGACAGTGTTGAGGTAAAAGCTAAGTCTGACGTTTCGTTTACAGTCAGAAACGGTGATAACGTTAATTTAGAATATGAGCTTCCGCACCTTGCGTTTGCGCCGATTACACATGGACAAAGGCTTGGAAAAGCCGTATTTTACAAAAACGGAGAAAAAATTGCCGAGGCGCCGCTTTATGCGGATAGTGCGGTGAGAGTTCCGCCGGAAGCGGAAGAAAAAGGCGGATTTTTTGAAAAAATAAAGGATTTATTAAGGATAAAGACCGAATGATTGACGTAAGAATACACAAATATATCGCTGATTGCGGTATAATGTCAAGGCGAGCCGCCGAGGAAGCGGTGAAGCGCGGAGAAATAAAGGTCAACGGAGAGGTAGCCGAGCTTGGTATGAAGATTGATACCGAAAGCGACGTTATCGAATATAAAGGCAAGACGGTAAAGCCTTTAAAGAGACGTAACGAATATATAATTCTTAATAAACCCGTAGGCTACGTTACTACGCTTAGCGACGAAAAGGGCAGACCTTGTATTAAGGATTTGATATCCGATATCGACGTAAGAGTTTACCCGGTTGGCAGACTTGACTATGACAGCGAGGGGCTTCTTTTGCTCACAAACGACGGAGAGCTTACTGCGCGTCTTACGCACCCCCGTCATGGAATTGCGAAATATTATAACGTAACCGTCAAGGGTCAGGTTACTATGCAGCAAAGAAAGCTCCTTTCAAGCGAAATGGTAATCGACGGATATAAAATAATGCCGGTAAAAAACGAGATAGTATCTATGCGAGAGGATAAAACCGTTCTCGGTATGGAGCTGTATGAGGGCAGGAACCGACAGATAAGAAAAATGTGCGAAAAGGCAGGGCTTGAGGTAACAAAGCTCCGCAGAATAGCGATAGGTCAGATAGAGCTTGGCAATTTAAAGCCGGGCTGTTGGAAAAGACTTACGGGCGCGCAGATAGAATATCTGAAAACCGCCTGTAAAATGAAATAAAGGAAAAAATTATGCTTAAAGTAATACCGATGAAGGCGGCGCAGGAGCATGAAAGAGTGTGCCTAAAATGCGGTCTTGAATACGATAAAAATCAGTTCGCGTATGCCGTGTATGAGGATGACGAGGTCATGGGGGCTTCTCAGTTTTATATAGAGAACGGAATAGGATATCTGAGCGACCTGAGAGTTGCGGAGAACAGCTATCCGCTTGCGATGCTGCTTGGTCGCAGTGTGCTTAATTTCCTTGATTTGCACGGAGTAAGCGAAGTTTATTTTGAAAAAAAGGGCGACTTTTACGATAAAGCCGCTAAAATGATAGGATTTAAAGATAAAGACGGTGAGCATTACGCGTATCTGCCGGGAATGTTTACCGCCGAGCATCATTAAAAAAACAACAGTTTTGAAAGGCAAGGATTTAACAATGAAGATTTTACTGACAGGCGGAGCAGGATATATCGGCTCTCATACGGCAATCGAGCTTATGGCTCTCGGTCATGAGGTAGTTATCGTTGACAACCTCGTAAACGCAAGTGAGAAGGTTATTGAAAGAATTGAAGCAATAAGCGGAAAAAAGCCCGTCTTTTATAAGGCGGACTGCTGCGATAAGGCGGCAATGGAAAGTGTTTTCTCTGAAAATAAACTTGACGCCGTAATACATTTCGCGGGACTTAAAGCGGTAGGCGAGTCGGTAAGAATGCCCCTTGAGTATTATAGGAATAATATCGACTCAACACTTGTTCTTCTTGAGGTAATGAAAAAGTACGGAGTTAAGAATATAATATTCAGCTCCAGTGCTACCGTTTACGGCGCTCCTGACGTTGTTCCGATAAAGGAAACCGCGGTTGTGGGAAGATGCACCAACCCTTACGGCTGGACCAAGTATATGAACGAGGTTATTCTGACCGACGCTACAAAGGCAGACCCCGAGCTTTCTGTGGTTCTTCTGCGTTACTTTAATCCCGTTGGCGCCCATAAAAGCGGACTTATAGGTGAGTCTCCTAACGGCATACCTAATAACCTTATGCCGTATATTTCTCAGGTGGCGGTCGGTAAGCTTAAACAGCTTTCTGTTTACGGAAACGACTATCCTACTCCCGACGGAACGGGTGTACGCGACTACATTCACGTTGTTGACCTTGCAAAGGGACACGCCTGCGCTGTTGATTATGTTGTAAAGCACAAGGGCGCTGAGGTATTTAATCTCGGAACGGGAGTCGGTTATAGCGTTCTTGATATGGTGAATGCGTTCGCAAAGGAAAGCGGAGTAGAAATTCCTTATAAAATAGTTGAGCGCCGTCCGGGCGACATTGCGGAGTGCTACGCCGATTCCACAAAGGCGAAGGAAATGCTCGGTTGGGTAGCTGAATATACCTTAGAGGATATGTGCGGCGACTCTTGGAGATGGCAAAAGGGTAATCCTAACGGATATGAAGATTAAAAAATAAATATACCAAAATCTCCCTGTTTAGCAACTTCACTTTCGCCAAAGCGAAAACATCTCTAAATATGCATTTGTAAAAAGAGAGGACGAGGAGTTTAAAACACTCTTCGTCCTTTTCCTGTCGGTAGGTAATGCACTTTATTAGATTTCAAAAAACTGTCCTTAAGAGTACGTTCTCTATTATGTACTGTTTTTAAAAGAACTAATATTATAAAAAATACCCCTTTAAGCGCCTGACCTCGCCGTATTTAGCGCTCACGCTCTGCGCTTCAAGGGCTAAGCTCCTGCGAAGCTTGGTGGGGGAGAGAACCTCAGCCTCGCTACCAAGACTCAAAATGAACGGTTTTAGAAGCTTTAAATTAGCGCTCACCTCAATTTCAGCCTTCTCAGCATAAATACATTTGATTTTGCATAACGGAGCCAGCATTTCATATACACTGCTAAGCGCAGCCTTGCTTACAAGTATGGTGGCAGTCTCACGCTCGCCAAAATATGAGCCGCAAGCTTCAAGTCTGTTTTGCGGAAGCGGTGTTTTAATCGGCTTACTTTCAAAGCTTACATCTGTTTCTTTTAAATCATAAAGCTTGCGTATATTAAAGTATCTGTAATTTTCCGTATCACCAAGCTCGCCGAAAAGATATAAGCTTCCGTCATAGCACACAACACTTATCGGCTTTACTAGATATTCCTTTACCCGTCCGTTTTGCTCCTCAAAGCGCTTATACTCATCATAAAAGTAGCTTAGAATTGAAAATGATAGCATTTTAAGGTTATTTATCGCGTTGTAAATAACATTTATTGACCATAAATATTTATTTTCTGATTTATCGTCCGGCTCATTGAATTTTATACCTTCAACAAATTCATAGCCAATAAGGTAGTCATTAAGCTTTCGTTTAAGAGCTTCCTTTATGTCAGGCGTAATTAATGATGAGCTGCTGATTGCGAGAAGCAGAGCGCCGCTTTCCTCCTTTGAAAATGGCTTTTCAATGTACCACTGGCTTTTATGCTCCGTTTCATCTTTAAAAACACTTGTATATTTTATAGGGTATCCGAGTGAAACGAGTGCTTCAAGTGCTACCTTTACTGTTCTTTGGTCAAAGTCCATTCCGTATTCATCGCTTATAAGTCTTGTTATCTTACTTTTAGTCAATCTTTTTTCCATTGAAGAATATTTTTTTAGTATTTCAAGCGCGTAAAACGAAACGTTTTTCTTTTCACTCATAAGACAGTTACTCCTTTCTATCTTCCTTACATCTAAATTTTATCATTCTAACTGTACTTGAAAACGTACAGTTATTTTATATTTGAACATAATTATGACATTTAGTGAGTGTCAACAATACTATTATATCGTTTTATAATAGATTTGTCAATTACTGAATGTCAAATGAGGATTAAATAATGTTCAAGAATAAAAATGACGGAAGAAATAACCTTTGCGGTGAAAGAATAAAAGAGCTTCGATTAAGCTTTCCGACCAAGCTTTCACAAAGAGCGCTTGCTGACAAAATGCAGCTTATCGGTATCGACGTTGATAAGAATGCTATACAAAGAATTGAAGCAGGAAAGCGTTTTGTAACTGATATAGAGTTAAAAGCCTTTTCCGAAATATTCTCGGTAAGCCTTGATGAGCTTGTTTAGCTTTTATATTTGAAAATACTTGACAAAATATGTGTTTTGTGATATAATTTAGTTACTTACACAGATACAACTTAATAAATTAGTCAGGGGTGCTGATAATTGAGTCGGCTGAGAAACGGTTTTTGTAGCCGTTAACCCTTTAACCTGATACGGATAATACCGGCGAAGGGAGATTGCATTTTGATATATCTCGCACAGCGGTTTTCCGCTGTGTTTTTTTATTTCACAGCGAGACCGACGCACCGCAAGTATTTGCTATTGAAGGTAAACGGTATCGGTGTGGGATATATTATTTTAGGAGGTTCATTACAAATGAACAACAAAAAATCACTAAGCTCGCACGCATTAAAGATGTGCGAGTGCGCGCTTATGGTAGCGCTCGCAATCCTTTTTGACCTACTTTCAAAGCTTCTCACAGGCGGAATGTCGGATATGTTCTGGCCCGGTGGTGGAGGAATCACAATCGGTATGGTACCGCTGGTATTCATCGCTTACCGCCACGGAAATCTCTGGGGAGTGCTTTCCGCATTTGTCTACTCGGGAATTCAGCTTGTAACAGGCTGGTACGCTCCGCCCGCGGGCACGATAGGCTCGTTTATACTCTGTATACTGCTTGATTACGTTCTCGCGTTTACTGTGCTTGGACTTTCAAACGTATTCGCTTCGTTTATAAAGAATAAGCTTATCGGGTACGGCTTCGGAGCCTTTGCCGTATGTATGCTCCGTTTTGTATGCAGTTTTCTTTCCGGAGCGATACTTTGGGGAGACTGGATAGCCTGGGAGGGCTTTTCTAACCCTTGGCTTTATTCCTTCTGCTACAATATTTCCTATATGCTTCCAAACGCCATACTTACAGCGCTTATAATCGTCGCGATTTGTACAGTGTTTAATCCCAAAACCTTAAAGAGATATAAAAAGGACAACTGATATTTTATAAAAACGTTTAAAAAATAAAAATCCCCCGTAAAACCGAACAAGCTCAAAATGACCTGTTCAGTTTACGGGGGATATTATTATCTGCAAACTAAATTACTTGCGCCTTATGGAAGGGAAGTACAAATGTTTTTCAGAAATAAAGAAATAATCGTTTAAAAGAATTATTTCAGGGCTGCCTGTGCGGCGGCAAGTCTTGCTATCGGCACACGGAAGGGAGAGCAGGAAACGTAGTCAAGTCCAATATTGTGGCAGAACTCAACTGATGTGGGATCTCCGCCGTGCTCACCGCAGATACCTACGTGCAGGCTCTTGTTTACGGGACGTCCAAGCTCGATAGCCATCTTCATAAGCTTACCTACACCGGTAGTATCGAGCTTAGCGAAGGGATCGTTCTCGAAGATCTTTGCGTCGTAGTAAGCCTCAAGGAACTTACCTGCGTCATCACGGGAGAAGCCGTATGTCATCTGAGTGAGGTCGTTAGTACCGAAGCAGAAGAAGTCTGCGTTTGCGGCGATCTCATCAGCGGTGAGACATGCTCTCGGAATCTCAATCATAGTACCAACCTCGTACTTGAGGGAAACGCCTGCCGCAGCTATCTCAGCGTCAGCGGTAGCTACAACTACGCTCTTAACGTACTTAAGCTCCTTAACGTCGCCAACGAGAGGAATCATAATTTCGGGAACAACGTTCCAGTCAGCGTGAGCCTTCTGAACGTTGATAGCCGCGCGGATAACCGCCTTGGTCTGCATAGCTGCGATTTCAGGGTAGGTAACAGCGAGACGGCAGCCACGGTGTCCCATCATGGGGTTGAACTCGTGGAGAGAAGCGATGATTGCCTTGATGTCCTCAACGCTCTTGTTCTGAGCCTTTGCGAGAAGAGCAATGTCCTCATCGGTGGTAGGAACGAACTCGTGAAGCGGAGGATCGAGGAAACGGATACATACGGGAGTTCCTTCAAGAGCCTCGTAGAGCTTCTCAAAGTCTGACTGCTGATAGGGAAGTATCTTATCAAGAGCAACCTCTCTCTCAGCGGCGGTGTCAGCGCATATCATCTCTCTGAAAGCAGCTATTCTGTCTGCCTCGAAGAACATATGCTCGGTACGGCAAAGACCGATACCCTCAGCGCCAAGCTCACGCGCCTTCTTTGCGTCAGCGGGAGTATCAGCGTTGGTTCTTACCTTAAGGGTACGGAACTCGTCAGCCCAGCCCATGATGGTGCCGAAGTTGCCGGAGATTTCCGCGTCAACGGTGGGGATAATGCCGTCGTAAATAGCGCCGGTAGAGCCGTTGATGGAGATGTAATCGCCTTCAACGTAGGTCTTACCGTTAAGAGTGAACTTCTTGTTCTCCTCGTCCATTGCGATATCGCCGCAACCGGAAACGCAGCACTTACCCATTCCACGCGCAACGACAGCAGCGTGAGAGGTCATACCGCCGCGAACGGTGAGGATACCCTGAGCAGCCTTCATACCGGTGATGTCCTCGGGAGAGGTCTCAAGACGAACAAGAATTACCTTCTTGCCCTCGTTCTTCCAAGCCTCAGCGTCCTCTGCGGAGAATACTACCTGACCGCAAGCGGCTCCGGGAGAAGCGCCAAGTCCCTTACCCATAGGAGTAGCGGACTTAAGAGCCTTCGCGTCGAACTGAGGGTGGAGGAGAGTGTCGAGGTTTCTGGGGTCAATCATGAGAACAGCCTCCTGCTTGGTCTTATGACCCTCAGCAACGAGGTCAACGGCAATCTGAAGCGCTGCCTGAGCAGTTCTCTTACCGTTTCTGGTTTGAAGCATATAGAGCTTCTCGTTCTCAATGGTGAACTCCATATCCTGCATATCGTGATAGTGGTTTTCGAGGATCTCGCAAACCTTTACGAACTGCTCGTAAGCAGCAGGGAACTTGTTAGCCATTTCCTGAATGGGCATAGGAGTACGGACACCCGCAACAACGTCCTCGCCCTGAGCGTTGGTGAGGAACTCACCCATCATCTTCTTTTCACCGGTAGCGGGATCACGGGTAAACGCAACACCTGTACCGCAGTTATCACCCATATTACCGAATGCCATAGCCTGTACGTTTACAGCGGTACCCCAGCTATAAGGGATATCGTTGTCGCGGCGGTAAACGTTTGCGCGGGGGTTGTCCCAAGAACGGAAAACAGCCTTAACTGCTCCGATAAGCTGCTCCTTAGGATCGGAGGGGAAGTCAGCGCCTATCTTAGCCTTGTACTCAGCCTTGAACTGATTTGCAAGCTCTTTGAGGTCGTCAGCGGTAAGCTCAACGTCCTGCTTTACGCCTTTTTCTTCCTTCATCTTGTCGATGAGCTCCTCGAAGTACTTCTTACCGACCTCCATAACGACGTCGGAGTACATCTGGATAAATCTTCTGTAACAGTCGTAAGCCCAACGAGCGTTGCCGGACTTCTTAGCCATAACCTCAACAACCTCTTCGTTAAGACCGAGGTTAAGAATGGTATCCATCATACCGGGCATAGATGCTCTTGCTCCGGAACGGACGGAAACGAGAAGGGGATTTTCAAGATCACCGAACTTCTTGCCGGTAACCTCCTCCATCTTAACGATGTACTCCATGATCTCAGCCATGATGTCATCATTAATCTGACGGCCGTCCTCGTAGTACTGAGTACAAGCCTCAGTAGAGATGGTGAAGCCCTGGGGAACGGGGAGACCGATGTTGGTCATTTCAGCGAGGTTCGCGCCCTTACCGCCAAGGATTTCACGCATGTTTGCGTTACCTTCGGTAAAGAGATAACAATACTTCTTTGCCATTTTTTATTCCTCCAAAAATTGTTTTTGTTTTTTTAACCTACTGATTATATCACAAAATACTGTGAATTTCCATAGTTAAGAAAAAATATTTACATATTATTAAAATATAACCTTACGCTTTAAGCTCAATTCCGTATTTTTCAAGGAGCTTATTCTTAAATGAGCGTTCAATAGCCTCAATTTCGTCGGTTGCAAGCGTTCTGGTCTTAGCGTTGTACTCAACGTTTACAAGAACAGCGCTTGAACCCTTTGCGACACCTGTTCCGAAGTATATGTCAACAGGCTTTACGCTGACCACGAATGGACTTGCGCCTGTGATTATCTCACTGTAATCGCAGAAGTGAACGCCGTTTTTAACTATGAAATTGTACTCTCTGATAATTGACGGGAAGCTTGTTTCGTAGCTAATCGACTTTTTTGTAGCGATAAGCTCCTCGTAGCAGAATTCAACGTAAAGAACATCGTCCTTTGCGAGCTTTCCGTTTTCGAAATTGCCAAGAACCTTTGAGGATATCTTACCTACTACGCCTAAGTGCTTACCGAAAGCGGTTATTTCAGCCGCGGCTCCCTTTTCAAACATACCGAAGGCATCGCTGTTCTTAATTTCAATAGGGAGATTGTATTCTCCGAGAATGGATTTTACAAGCGCTACCGCGTCGTAAACGGTATACTTTATATCCTTTGTCGCGCCGAAGCCTCTTGTCATCTTAGCGCCGGTGAGAAGCGCCGCGAACATATTTCTTTCGCTGTAATTGTCATAGCTGTCAGCGTGTCCAACTGTCTTTTTAAAGGTCTTTCCAAGCTCGAAAATACGGATATCGCTCTTGCCTGCGGCGAGATTGTTGATAGCCGTCTGAATGAGGTTGTAGGAAAGCGTAGGACGCATAAGCTCAAACCAGGAGGCGAGGGGATTCAGTATATGAACGTCGCCGTAGTACTCGCTGCCCTCCGGAATATCAAGAATTCTCATGGAATCCTGCGGAATAAAGCCGTAGGTTAGGACCTCAATAAAGCCGTGTCCGACCATTATGTCGCGCAGAGTATTCGCGTTTTTGTTTATCGGATTTTCAACGTAAGGCGCGTACAACTTTATCGGCTGGGGCTCAATATTGTGATATCCGTAGATACGTCCAACCTCTTCAATAAGGTCGTTGTCTATCTCAATGTCGAGACGGAAGGCGGGAACCTTGACCTCCATCTTCGTACCGTCTATTACCTTTACGTCAAAGTAACAGCGACGAAGCATTTCGGCGATTTCGTCGGGATAAAGGTTAGTTCCGAGCAGGGAATTGGTTCTGTCAGTGGTGAGAGTAAGCGACTGAGGCTTGAAGACCTTATCGACGTAGCAGAACGCCTTTTCGTTTACCTTACCTCCGCAGATATCGGTTATCAGCTTTGTAAGAAGCCTTGCACCGTTGTAGCAAAGCTCGGTGTTGACGCCTCTTTCGTAGCGGTAGGAGGCCATTGTGGAAACGTGAGTCTTCTTTGAGGTCGTTCTGATAATGATGTGGTCGAAGTTAGCGCTCTCAATGATGATATTTTTGGTGTCCTTGGTTATCTCGGCGCTCGGACTGCCGATCATACCCGCAGCGCATATGGGCTTAACGTCATCGGTAATAAGCAGAGCGCCCTTGGGGAACTCAACCTCGCTGCCGTTGAGGGTAAGGAACTTCGTAGGCTCGTCAACGTTTTTGACTGTTATAGCGCCTTCAAGCTTATCGGTGTCAAACACGTGGCTTGGCTGACCGATAAGTATAAGAACGTAGTTACTTATATCTACCACCGCGTTAATGCTCGGAATACCCAGCTTTTCAAGAGTGTCGACAATATAGTCGGGAGTTTTAACGGTGTTGTCAATGCCCGTAATCTCGATACCGCAGTATCTGTGAACGTCGGGAGAGTCAATTTTTATCTCGTGGGAGAGCTTGTGCTCCGGAGAAAATTTAAGCTTTACGTCCGCGTCAATGGTCTTGGGAGCAGGAATCTTCTTTGAGATGTATACCTCACGGAGAACACCCTCAACAGAAAGCATATCGGGGCGGTTAGCCTTGACCTCTATTTCGATAAGAGTGTCGTCCCCGACCTTTTCAATTGACGCTATCTCAAAGCCTTGATAGCGGAGCCATTCGAGAAGCTCGTCGTAATCGACATCGGTATCGCTTACGCTTTTAAGCAGATTAAATGGAAACTGAAACATTTATCGTAACCTCCCTTATTAAAGCTGTTCCCAAAGGGAAATTTCGTTTTCGAAAAGCTTACGCATTTCGGCAATCTTGAAGTAGAGCATAGGCAGACGGTTAAGTCCCCAGCCGAAAGCAAAGCCCTGTGTTTCTCTTGAATAGCCGACGCCCTCGAAAACGTTGGGGTGAACCATTCCAGCGCCCGCGACTCTCATCCAGCCCGTGCCCTTACAGGTACGGCAGCCCTTACCGCCGCACATAATGCAGCTCATATCGACAGCGGCGCTCGGCTCAGTGTAGGGATAGTAGCAGGGAGAGAAGCGAACCTGCAGAGAATCACCGAATATGCGCTTTGCGCTCTCGGTCATCGCCCATTTGAGATTAGCGAGATTTATACCCTCGCCCACAACAAGACCCTCGACCTGATAAAAGCAAGGTGTATGTTGCATATCTATCTCGTCAACACGGTAAACGACACCGGGGGAGATTATCATAAAGGGCGGCTTGTGAGCAAGCATATAGCGTATCTGAACGCAGGAGGTGTGAGAACGGAGAAGAACGTTAGGATATTCAAGATAGAAGGTATCCTGCATATCACGTGCGGGGTGATAGTAGGGCATATTGAGCATCTCGTAGTTGTGCTTATCGTTTTCGACCTCCGGGCCGTACGCGATAGAGAAGCCCATCTCCTTGTAGACGTCCTCCATCATCTTTCCCACTCTTATGAGAGGGTGTATTTTACCTCTTACGAATTCGGGACTCGCGATAGAGAGGTCAAGAGTAACCTCGGTTTTTGCGCCGGAAGCAAGCTCGGCGCGCATAGCCTTGAACTTAGCCTCGAACTCGTTTTTCAGCTCGTTTATAAGCTGACCAGCCTCACGCTTGTCCTCGGGAACGAGCGCCTTCATATCGGTGAAAAGCTCTTTCATTGTCTTTTTGAAAGAGGACTCGATAACGGCAAGTCCGTCGGCAGCGCTTACGGTAGAAAGCTTAGTACCAAGCTCTTCCTTGATTTTTGCGATTTGGTTTTTCATTATGCTGTCCTTTCTGGAAAATATTAAACAAAAAAATAATGCCGTCTCAAAAAACAATGGGACGATATACTTTAAGCATACCGCGGTACCACCCGTTTTCAAAGACAGACATCTTAGCGCTTTTTCCTCCTTAACGCAGAGGTTACGTTTCGTTTAACGCGAGCCGCCCGAGAGGGAGGACAAGGCTTTTCACGAAAGACTCCGGCGCCGAAATTCCCACAGCGCATCCCCCTCGGAAAGCTCTCAGCCTATCGGCTTTCCGTCTCTGAAAGGTTTAATGATGCTCGCGGTACTGTACGCCATCAAAGTCGCAAGTATTTTGTTCCTTACAATTATAACACAATAAAATTCATTTGTCAAGTATCAGGAAACAAAAAGTACATAGCATTAAAACCGACGTTTATAATCACAGTAATTTTACGATTCTGACACTTTTTTTAAAAGCTCGAGGAGTTTTTTACAAAGCTCCTCGGGCATTTTTACGTTTCCGTTTATGAAATCGTCAAGCATAGACAGACTTATTTTTAGCTCTGAGCAGATAATAAGTCGGTGAACACCGCTGTTTTTTATCAACTCACCGAGCGAAACGTGTTTTTCCATTATACTACGTCAAATTTAAAGAGCGCGACGCACTCATAGTCCTTACCGGGTCCGAAAATGCAGGAAGGGAAGTCGGGACGGTTGGGGGTATCGGGATAGAAGCCTGTTTCAAGGCAGATAGCGCCGTGTCTTCTTGCCTCTACACCGCCCTTGAAGGTGTTACCGCCCATCATATTACCCGCGTATACCTGAATTGCGGGAGCATCTGTGTAAAGAGTTAGCCTTCTGCCGCTGCTTCTGTCAAGCAAAACCGCGCCCTTTTTAAGAACTGTGCTGTGCTTCCAGGTAATCTCCTCGTCGGTTTCGATAACAAAGGAGTGGTCGTAGCCGCCTCCTACTGTTTTGAGCTGCTCCTCGTCGCCGTCAATATCCTTTCCGATAAGCTTAGGAGTTCTGAAATCAAATGCGGTTCCGGTAACGTCAACTATCTCGGTAGGAATAAAATTCTTATCGACAGCGACGAATTTACCGCAGTTAATCGTAAGCTCAAGGTCCTTATTATTCTGAGTATCGTAGCCTGCCATATTAAAGTAAGCGTGGTTAGTCATAGCGATAGGAGTGTCCTTATCGGAAATCGCATGGTATTTTATTACAAACTCGCCGTTATCGTCGAGTCTGTAAAGAACCTTTACGTCAACGTTTCCGGGGAAGCCCTCCTCGCCGTCAACGGAGGTGTAGGTAAGAGTGAGCTTATCCGCGCCGCAGCTCTGGCATTTACCGGTCTCGACAGCCCATATCTTTTTATCCCAGCCTATTTCCCCGCCGTGAAGAGCTGTGATACCGTTTTCATTCTTTGGAATATCGTAGGTAACGCCGTTAAGCTCAAATCTGCCGCCACTTATTCTGTTGGCGTATCTACCGATAAGCGCGCCGTTGTAGCCTCCGTTTTCAAGATATTCCTGCGCTGTGTCGTAGCCGCAGACGATATCCTTTACGGTACCGTCTTTTCCGGGCATTTTTACCGACTGGATAATACCGCCAAGGTCAAGAACAGTTATTTCGATTCCGCAAGCGGAGGACATAGTGTAGGCGGTAACAGCTCTGCCGTCGTTTAGTTTACCGAATTCTTTTACAGTAATTGCCATATCGTTATCCCCTGTTCAGTATTATTTGCCGCTTTTTAAGAACTTATCAACCGCGGCTCTGAGCTCCTCAGCCTTTGCTTCGGGGGCGGTGGGGTTGCAGTGCGCCCATATACCCGTCTCGGAGGAAGCCATAAACTGCTGCTTGTCAGCGGAGCGCATAGGCGGATAAAGCTCAATATGGAAATGGAAATAAGCGTCATTTCCCGGGTATTCATCCTCGGAGTTAACGGGGGCGTTGTGCATAGTCATCATATATGGGAACTTGTAGTCGAAAAGCTCGTCGTATGAGCCGAGAACAACCTTGATGATATCCGCAAGGTCAGCCTTGCCCTTTTCGTCAAGCTGATTAATTCTGCTGATGTGCTGCTTTGCGGCGATATAAACGCCGTAGGCGTAGTCAGCGAAGAAGGGCATATAAGCTATAAAGGTATCGTTTTCGTAAACGAGTCTCTTTTTGAAGGCAACCTCCTCCTCGACCATTGCGCAGAAAAGGCACTGACCGTTTTCGTCCTTGAATTTCCTTGCAGCGTTAAGCTCAAGCTCTATCTTCTTGGGCATTACGGAGAAGCCGTACATCTGACCGTGGGGGTGAGGCATTGTCGTACCGCACTTATCGCCTCTGTTCTCAAAGGGGAAAACGTACTTTATCTTCTCATCGCTCGCCATAGCGTTGAAGCGCTCAATCCACAGGTTAACTAGCTTTACGATATGCTCGCGGGGAAGCAGGCAAAGAGAACCGGTATGGTCGGGAGAATAGAGAATAACCTCGCACTTTCCGTAGGAGGGAGCAACCTTGTAAAGCCTTTTGCCCGCCTCGGTTACGGGGAATTCGGTTTCGGGGGGATTCTGGGAAAGCGCAGGAAAATCGTTATCGTACGCGTAAACGTCGTAATCGGGCACCTTACCGAATTTCGGGCAGAAGGGACAGTAGTCCTTGGGCATCTGGGGTCTGTTCTGGCGGTGGGACGCTATCATCGTCCAGTCGTCAATCATTGGGTTCCATCTAAGCTCAGCCATAATAAATTCCTTTCAGTTTAAAGAAAATGATGTCAGTAAAAATTATAACACAGCGCTCTAAATATTGCAGTAGATATAGCCGAATTAATTTGAGATTTTATTTTGTTTAGTTACTTCAAAGGCGAGAATAGCGGCGGCAGAGGCTGCTGAAAGCGCCATTGGAAAATCTCTGCCGTAGTCAAGCCTTACCGTACAGTCCGCCTGCGACGTAAGCGCCTTTGAAAAGCCGCGCCTTTCACCGCCTACCGCAAGAATAATAGGTTTTTTAAGGTCCGATAGGTGAGCAGGCGCGGGGGCGTTCATATCGGAGCAAACAAGTCGGTAGCCTTTGGTTTTCAATGAAGCGGTAATTTCGGTATCGCTTCCGCAGATAATATCAATAAGCTCCGACGCGCCCGCGGAGGAGCGACATGCGATTCCCGCGGACATCATGGCGTTGTGGCGAGGCACGATAACTCCGTCAGCCCCGGCGGCGTAAACGGAGCGAATGGCGTAGCCGAGGTTATATGGGTCCTCAACGCCCTCCAAAATAACGTAGAAGCCGTTTTCCTTTGGAACGACTACCTTGTCGGGATAGCTTCGCTTTCCGCATAGCATAACGACTCCGCCATGACTGTTTCCCGTGGCGTAAAGCTCAAGCTCCTCTTTTTTTACTACGCAAAGCTCGTAGCCGTAGACGAAAGAGCGAGCCTTTAAAAAACCGAGAAGCTTGCCGTTTCCCTTGACCGAATCCTCGGAAAAGAGCACAGTCTTTATCTCTCTGTCGGTTACTCCCTTGTCCTTTCCTTCGAAAACGGAGCGAACCGACACCATTCCCTCAAAAACGTCAATATCTGATAAATCAAGCGAGTTTTTTGTTGTATTTTGTAGCATATCAAGCTTCCTTTTCAGCATATACTTCCCTAAACGTTTTTATTTTAGCATAATTATGAGCATTTTTCAAGTGCTAAAACAAAAATAGAAAAATTTTACCGCAAATGCGGAAAAGGAGCTTTTTATGAGATATCTGCTTTCACTTCTTTTGCGTTTTCATTATATGTTTTTGCGCGTTACGCAAAACAGGGAATTTCCGCCACCGCTTTCGGATGATGAGGAAAAAGAGTGTATAAAAGCTCTTGAACATAATGACATGGCGGCGAGGAACAAGCTGATAGAGCATAATCTCCGTCTCGTAGCGCATATCGTCAAGAAATATTACGCTCAGAGTAAAAATCAGGACGACCTTACTTCGATAGGAACGATAGGTCTTATTAAGGCGGTTGATACATATAAAAACGGAAACGGAACCAGATTCGCCACGTATGCGTCAAAATGTATTCAGAATGAGATACTTATGTATTTCCGTTCCCGCAAAAAGCTTTCGGCAGAGGTGTCGCTGAGCGATACGATTGATATAGACAAGGACGGAAACCCTCTGACTTATATGGACGTAATAAGCGCTCCGGATACCATCGCCGAGGAGCTTGACCTTAAAATGATGAGCGAGAAGGCGAAGCGGATAATAATGAACTGTCTTGAAGGCAGAGAAAAGCAGATAATAGTGTATAGATACGGGCTTAACGGAGATAAGCCGCTTACGCAGCGAGAGCTTGCGGATAAGCTGAATATTTCACGCTCCTACGTATCGAGAATAGAAAAATCGGCGCTTGAAAAGATAAAGGTGCGGTTATTAAGATAACAAAAAAATAAAACGGCTTCGCAAGGCTCTGCGAGGCCGTTTTGCGTATAATTGATTAAAATATTTCAAAATTAATGTAGTAAAACTTGACTTTTGACAGTCGGTGTAGTATAATAGCAAAAGATAAACATAAAACGAATAAGTGTTTGTGCTTTAACAAACAGCTTGACATTTAGCAAAAGACCTAATAAACATAAAACGGAGTGC
This sequence comes from Clostridia bacterium, assembly GCA_017502875.1. Taxonomy (GTDB): domain Bacteria; phylum Bacillota; class Clostridia; order Oscillospirales; family CAG-272; genus SIG673. Next base: position 57,384 of record JAFVUF010000024.1, read on the forward strand.
TTACAGTGGGGAAAATACTAAGAGGCTTAGGACGTGAAATAAAGCTTGGATTTAAAACCGTTACCTATAATTTCAAGCAATATATCTGCTTCTTTATAGCGATACTTGCTATGCAGGTAATGTTTGGAATTATTGTAATGAGCTCGTCCAACAATATTTACCAACACGAAAAGAAAACTATTGAGGATTACGGAGATTCAACAAGCGGATACCATTTCGCAATGACCAATCTGCCGAAGGACGTAGTTAAATATTACGACAAGCTTGATATAGAGCATTTAGGATACTATATAACAACCGACGATAACTTTGTATACGTTTACATTGATACCGAGACTGAGGAGGGAATAGCCTCAAAGTCGCTTGAACAGTATTTCAAGGAATTCAAAACAAAGCACGCGAGTAAGATGAACAACTATATAAAGACTGAGGACATAAATTTTGAGTTTTCGCCTTTATACGAGCTTGAAGATACGGTACTGTCAATGCGGCTTGAATGCGCGGTGAAGCTGCTTGTTCTGGCGCTTGTATCAATTGCGGTTATTATCCTTCTTTTTAATATCAGGCTTAATCATTTCAAGTTTACCTACGGTATATATATGTCCTTTGGCGCTGATACTAAAAAGCTGTTTTCAACGAGCTTCTGGGAGATGATGGTAATAGGTCTCTTAACAGTCATTCCGGCGGGAGTAATAGCCACCTTTACAGATTACTATTTTTACGTATCGGGGGACTATAAATACAGATTTGCGCCTTGGCTTATGGCGTACGCGCTTATATTCATTATCCCCGTATTGATTATTTCGGTGTTCGTGCCTGTTAAAATAACGGCATCAAAACCGCCTCTAAAGCTTCTTCTCGCTGAGGATAACTCTAACCTTGTATCGTCTCCGAGGTATTCAACCCAGCTTTTCGGAAAGAAGTTCCCACATTCATACGAGATGCTTGGATTATGGAGATTCAGAAAATATTGCGCTACGCTTGTCGCAAGCTCGGTTCTTTTTGCTTCAATATTCGTTTGGATAACCTTCTTTAAGGATATTTACAGCTTTACAAATGAACAGGACAGAGCTGAGTTTACCGTTAACAACAAATACGAGGTGAAAGAGATAACTGAATATGTATCTCCTACCGACGAGGAAATAGATAAATATTCGCTCAACGAAACAAATGCCCTAAAGAAAGCAAGAAATAAGCTTTATAAATACGAAATTGGCGATATAAACATTGAACAGTACATGAAATATGTAGCTGACTACGAAAAATATTTCATCGGTGATTATAAGATTGAAAGAGCGCCAAACGGAGTCAAGGTTACGGCAGTATATGACGCAAACGGAACAGACGTCTGGGATGAGTTCGTAACGGCAAGAGAAAACATAGTCAAGCCGGATTACATAGAAGCTCTTACCGGAGGAAAGGATCAAACCTCGTTGAAGTCTTTCCAGGAGCACGAGAAGTATCTTGATAAGGAGAAATACGTTATTACCGTCGATCCAAGCGGGTACGTATCAAATGTCATAGCTAAAATTAAGGTTGAAAAAGAGCTTGAAATATTTGGAGAAATATTGCCGTCTTACAGAACTGAGCTTGATAGTATTGTATCAGATTACGGCCACACCTACAAGCAATGTGTTTCTGACGAAAGCTCAAATTACGCATATTTGGCGTTAAAGCTTGACAACGTAAGAGCATTCTCAGGTTATGAGGTAAACCTGAAAAACAGAACCGAGAGGATAACTTCGAGGGTAGATTATTTTGCTCTTGACGATGAGGCGGAGGTTATAAACTATCTTCAAAAGAACTACGATATTGACGGCGACGTCATGGATATAAATGATGGAGGAAAGGTTATTATTTCCGAAACGGCCGCCAACCGTAAGGTGCTTAAAATAAAGCCCGGAGATACAATAGAGATAAGAGTACGCAGGGGCAATAAGGTTACATCAAAGGCAACCTCTCCGGAGGATTACCTTGCTGACCTTATCAGAGAGGGAGAGGAATTTGAGACTTATACCTTCACTGTCGCGGCTGTTGTTAAGAATATGCCTACCGCGACCAATCTTCCTATTTTTCTTTCCGAAAAGGATTTCACTGAGATTACAGGCTCCAAGGTGCAGTATAACCAGATATCCGTTTACGTTGCGCCTACAATTAGCGGTGTTGAAATAAGCGCGCTTCACAGCGAGCTGGTTGAATGGGCTGACGATTTCGCAACTGTTAAGTGGAATGACGCGGTATCGGAAAGCAGAGAAAAGGCTGAGCACAGAAATATCCCTGTAATTCAGATGATAGCGTTGTTTGCGCTTATACTGTCGCCGCTGTTCTGGTTCTTCTCCCAGATAATGTTCTTTGGAAAGAGAGAAGAAGAATTCAGTATGCTGCGAGGCATGGGAGCAACGGAAAAGGAAATTAAGAGGATATTCTCAAAGGACGGTCTGGTGCTCGCGGGCTTGGGTGTGCTTGCTACCGTTATATTCAGCGCGATAGGCGTGTTTGCTATTCATAAGATAAATATGGCGTTTGTGGCGAGACTCGATACCGATGCAAGAGTCCTTTATAAATTAAACTACGGACTGTTCGTTCAAAATCTTAACGGTGAGGAAATAATTAATCCGCTTTGGATAGCTCTTGCAATAGCCGTGGTGTTTACGGCTATATGCGGTTATTTTTCCTCTATGATTCCGTATCTGATAGACAGGAAAAAGGCTAAAAAGGCAATCTCTAAAGAATTCGGCGAATAAAAGTGTAGAGAAAGGCAACGGTAAATATAAATGAGCATTTTATCAACTGAAAACGTAATAAAGCAGTTTAAACAGTACGACGAGGTAGTAACAGCGGTAAACAGAGTTTCCCTTAATGTAGAGGACGGAGAGTTTATTGCCATAATAGGAACGTCAGGATCAGGTAAAAGTACGTTTCTTAATCTTTGCGCCGGACTTGACAGGCCGAATTCTGGTTCCATCAAAATCAGAGGAAACGATATAACCCAGATGAAGCCTGATGAGCTGAGTCGCTTCAGAGGGAATTTTATCGGTTTTATTTATCAGAAGCACAATCTTATTCCGCAGTATACCGCGCTTGAAAATATCCTTATTCCAACGATAATGTGTAATAAAGAGGAGTTTAAGTACGAGGAGCACTTAAAGAAGCTTGTAAAGGCGCTTGATCTTGAATCAAGACTTCATCATCTTCCGTCTGAGCTTTCGGGCGGTCAACAGCAGAGAGTTGCCATAGCGAGAGCTATGATAAACCGTCCGCAGGTTATTTTTGCTGATGAGCCAACGGGTAACCTTGACAGAGAAAACGCGGACGAGGTACTCGATCTTCTTCTTGCTACTAAGGAACAGATGTCTCAAACGCTCGTTATGGTAACGCATGACCTTAAAATTGCTGACCGCGCGGATAAGATATACAAAATGGATAACGGAGTGCTTACGCTTTACAAGGATAAGGACGGCTACAAGCGTAATTCCTTTGAGGCTGAGCATAACGAGAATAAGCAGGCATTTTAAATGCCATTATTACAATTAAAAACGGCTTTGCTTGAAAGCAAAGCCATTTTTGTTTATGAAGCAATTTACTTAGCGTAAAGATACCCGTCAACAGTTTCCCATTCACTTGAAGCCCAGCCAAAATCACTTATATTTGCCTCTGTAAAATATAAAGAAACCTTAGCTGTTCCGTTTTTTCCGAGGGTTGACGGATTCTCCTTGCCGTTTAAGGTGTAGGTTGCGTTTTGATTATAGAAAGAAAGGCGTATATTTGTTTTTGAAGTCTCGTCTGAAATATAACCGTAAAGGGTTCCGAGCAGCATATGATCAATTTTTCCATGCACTACATTAAGGTCCCCGTAGGAAAAGCAGCCTTTAACATAAAAATCCGCAACGTAATTATCTGCGTTAGAATTGCCTTTCGTGGTGGATATATACCCAAAGCCTGTCGAAGCGAAGGAATTTTTTGCTGTGGCTTTCAGGGAAACGTCGCAGAGCGTATAGCAGTGAGTAAAATCTGTATACGCGATATACGCGGCAATACCGCCTGCGTAAGCGGCGCAATCGTTTCCTACCGCGGTAACGGTTTTATCAATAGCGTAGCAGCGAGTGAAGGTAGTTTTATCGGTTTCGTTCGGAGCGCTTGAAACCCCAACAATTCCGCCGGCGTAAGCGGCGCCTTGAAGCGCCTCGGTAGCGTTAACTTCAAGTGTCTCAGCGTATACGTCTGCCTCGGAGCGACAGACAGTGTAGCTTCCCTTGCGAGTATTTCCGACTAAGCCTGCCGCATAAGCGACTCCGTTACTTGCTACTGCCTTGACAGAGCCCCTAACGACTGTGTGGCTGACCGATGAGTCAAGCAAAGCCAATGCCGCAATTCCACCCGACACGGCGCGGTTTTTTGAATCGGCAGTTTCAATCTGGGCGTCTGAAACGCAATTTGTGATTTCGCCGTCCTCAAGTATTCCGCAGATACCGCCGGCGTAGGAATTGAACAGCTTGCTTTTAGAATAGACCTTGCCGCTTACCGAGCAGTTATTTACGGTTGTATTGATAGCGTAACCTGTGATAATTCCCGAGGTTACAAAGCAGTATTCGTCTGTCGATACTGCGGAGATATCAGCATTAGTTACGTTAATGCTTGATACAGTCGCTCCGTTAGTCGCGCCGAAAAGACCTGCGTAAGCGTATGAATAGGTTTTAGTAGGGCCGACTGCAGCTTCGCTTACGGAAACCTTAACATTGCTTATTGTAAAGCGCTCACCCTCCGCGCTTTTCAGCGTACCCTTGAAGGGATACTCATAGTTTCCAATAGGGGCGAACGTAACGCCTGTCATATCAATATCGTTCATAAGGATATAGGTGCCGTTTTGAGCGATTTTTTTCAGGTCGTCAGCAGTTCTAATCTCGATAACTGCGTTTGCGTCTCCGACTGCAATCGGAGGCGGCTCCTGCGGCTTTGCCCCGTTATTTTCAGGACCGCCCGCTATTGAACCGGTGAATTCATCGTCAACGTTAGGCTCATCTGTTTCGTCCACCTCGTCCTTACATGCGACAATGGAGAAGGTAAGCATAAGCAAAGCAAGAAAAAGAGCTAAAAATCTTTTTGCTGAAATCATTTATAAATCCTTTCCTTCGTCCGAGGCGCTTTCGCTATTCTGCTCAGAAGCGGAGTCGGAGCTTTCGCCGCTGTCATCATCCTCGTCAATAAAGTGAAGCGAGCGTATCTTGTTGCCGTTCTTGTCATAGCGACGTCTTTCGGGCATTTCGGGAAGCGACGTTGCACCGTCGGTTTCCGTTTCGCAATCGTCAGCGCCGTCTTCCTCACCGTAATCCTCGTCGTCGATATAATGAAGCGAGCGTCTGCCTCCGTTCTTGATTTCGGGACGGACGTAATCCTTGTTATATTCGGCGATTATGGACTGAACCTCTTCCTCGGTATAGGTAGGAATCGGGATAAGCTTGCTGAGAATGATGTGTATTATAGCTCCGAGAATACTCTGGTAAATCCAGTACACACCGATAATCGCGGGCATCTGGAATGCAAGATATACGGTGAAAAGAGGCATAATGATGTTCATATACATCATTGTTTTTGCCGCCTGAGCAGCTTCTGGAGATGACTTATCCTGTTTTGGAGAGAAAAGCTGAATAACAAATGAGGTCAAAAATTGGAAGAGTCCAACAAGCAGCGGCACGATTACAAGAATGTTAAGCGCCAGCGTAGGGGTCTGTGAAAGGTCGAGCGCGCCTATATTGAAGTTTGGTAGGGAATAGGACGACAGGAACTCCGAGAAAGCGCCCTCGTTATTTTTCATAACGGTTATCATCTGCATTTCGGATATCTGGAACTTACTGACGTCTCCGTTTGCGTCGGTTATTGCTTTCGCTACTGCGTTGGGAACGTTTTTAAGAGCCTCAAGAGGAGTAGAGAAGATGATAGACTTAATACCCGCGATAGCCGCCTCGGTTGCCTCACAGAGATAGGTAAGCGGGTTGGTTACGATTCTATAAAGAATCGCGATAAACGGAAGCTGGATAAGGAGAGGCAGACAGCCCATGCTTGCGCTGACCTTTTCCTCCTTGTAAAGCGCCATAAGGTCGTTTGAGTACTCGGCTTGAACGTTTGGGTCCTTTCTGCCCTCGTATCTGAGGCGAATAGCCGTCATTTTAGGCTTGATACGGGCTTGTCCCTGGGCTGATTTCTGCTGCTTGACGTTAAAGAAAAGAAGCAGAAGCTTGACTATGACTGTAAAGAAGATAAGCGCGATGGCGTAGTTATTCGTAAAGGAATAAAAAGCCTGTAATATCCACGCAAAAGGTTTTGCAATAAAGTCCATAAGCTTGTCCTTTCAGAGATGTATTAAAACAGTTTTTTATATTATACTACAAATATATAATTAAAAAACGGTTAAGTTTTGAAGAAATGTAAAACTTTTAATAAATCCATTGACAAATTTGGGCGAAAATAGTATTATATTAACTGTTAAGTAATATCGGGAAGTGTGTTTAAAGGCTACCGCTTCACGGAAAGGATATAAAGATGCTGGAACTTAAAAACCTCGTATTTGAGGTTTCTGATGAAAAGGGTAAGACCGTAAGGATACTTGACGACGTATCACTTACCGTACCCGATGGGAAATTTTACGTTATTACGGGACCGAACGGCGGCGGAAAGTCAACTCTTGCAAGAGTTATAATGGGACTTGAAAAGCCTACCTCGGGAAAAATAATATATAACGGCGTTGATATTACAGATATGGACGTTACCGAAAAGGCTAAGCTTGGAATAGGCTACGCCTTTCAGCAGCCGCCTCGCTTCAAGGGACTCACCGTAAGCAAAATGCTGTCCCTTGCCGCGGGTAAAACCTTAAACGATAAGGAGTGCTGCACGTATCTCGCGAAGGTTGGACTGTGCTCGGCGGAGTACGTTAAAAGAGAGCTTGATTCCTCGCTTTCGGGCGGAGAAATGAAGAGAATAGAGATAGCTACTCTTATGGCGAGAAACCCTGAGCTTGCGATATTCGACGAGCCTGAGGCGGGAATTGACCTTTGGAGCTTCGCTATGCTTGTCGAGACCTTCAAGAATATGCAGAAAAAGGGCGGCAGAACGACGGTTATCATATCCCATCAGGAGCGCATTATGACGCTTGCGGACGAAATGGTAGTCATCGCGGACGGTAAGATTAAGAGTGTTGGAGAAAGAGACGAAATGCTGCCTAAGCTTATGAGGGAGTTTTCTCCGAGGTGTGTTAAAACACAGGACTAATTCATTGAAAGGAAATAATGATGGATAAGACCGATAGAGAGCTGCTGACGCAGGTTGCGGGACTTCATGAGGTTCCAAAGGGCGCTTACAACATAAGAAAGAACAGTGAAAGCGCGGGCAGAAACAGCACGGCTAATATACAGATAATTTCAAAAGAGGATAAGCCCGGTATAGATATAAAGATAGCTCCGGGTACAAAAAACGAATCCGTTCATATTCCTGTCATCATCACCGAGACGGGTATAAACGAGATGGTCTATAACGACTTTTATATAGGTGAGGATTCCGACGTGCTTATCGTAGCGGGCTGCGGTATTCATAACGCGGGGGACGAGGAATCAAGACACGACGGTATACACCGCTTTTTCGTGGGAAAGAACGCAAAGGTAAGATACGTAGAAAAGCATTACGGAGACGGCGACGGAAACGGCAAAAGAGTTATGAACCCGGCAACAGAGCTTACAATGGAGGAAAACTCCGTTTGCGAGATGGAAATGGTGCAGATAAAGGGTGTTGACTCAACTGTTCGTACAATGACCGCTGATATGGGAAAGAACGCCAAGCTTACCGTTACCGAAAGACTAATGACACACGGAGAGCAGATAGCTCGCTCAGATATGGTGATAAATCTTAACGGAGAGGGCTCAAGCGCGCAGATAGTTTCCCGTTCCGTAGGTAAGGACAGAAGCGAGCAGGTATTTAATCCTGTTGCTGTTGGAAATAACGGTTGCCGCGCGCATATTCAGTGCGATTCTATAATTATGGGAGATGCTAAAATCCGTTCTATTCCTGAAATTGCGGCTAATCACCGCGACGCCCAGATAGTTCACGAGGCTGCGATAGGAAGAATTAACGGCGACCAGCTGTTAAAGCTTCAAACGTTAGGTCTTACCGCCGAGGAAGCGGAAAACGTTATTATTGACGGCTTCCTTAAATAATTCAGTATAAACACCGCCGCGGTTTATCATAAAACCGCGGCGGTATTGTTATATCAGTCCTTTTTCGATAAGAGCTTTTACTTTTAAAACCGCCGCCTGTGTTTTTCCGTCCGGGATTTTGTTCTCCAGAATCATGTCAACAGCATCATCTATTGGCATAGCGGTTATATCAAGAAATTCGTCCTTATCAAGAGATTGCTCTCCCTTTTTCAATCCGGTTGCAACGTACATATATATTTTTTCACTCAGTATGGCGGGTGAAGGATAGTACATTCCTATAAAACGGAGTGAAGAAGCGGTATATCCGGTTTCCTCCGCCAGCTCACGCGCGGCGACTGAAGACGGGTCTGTCTCGCCTTTCTCAATTTTACCTGCCGGTATTTCAAGGATAATATCGTTAAACGGATAACGGAATTGACGTTCCAAAATTATCTCGTTATTTTCAGTGAGAGGTACTATACAAACCGCCCCGTTGTGAAGAACGACCTCGCGCTTTGCGCTTGCGCCGTTTGGAAGTGTAATGTCATCGACAACTACGTGCAGAATATTTCCGTTAAAAATTTCTTTTCTTGATACCTGTTTTTCGGACAGTGTAGAATAAAGCTGTTCGTAATTCATTATTTGCGCCTTTCAATTCTTTAGACTGTATTTAGCATTTTTATGTTCAATACCTAATATATTTTACCATATATGGAAAAAAAGTCAATATTTTTTTGCAAAAACTGTTGCAAAGTGCAAAAAAGTATGTTATACTTTTCATAGGTTTAGGTGTTTTGAACGCACCCGTAACCGTTAAAATTGATTTTACGCGCCAAAAAAGTGTGCTTTTCACTAATTTGGATTATTTATACAGTTTATATTCAGAAAGGAATACCGAAGATGCAGTTTTTGTCAAAACAGGAATTTTCAGTTCTTTCGGAATCGGAGAAAAGCGATTATTACGAATACCTCATCGAACAAAAGAATGAGGCTCTTACTGTTTCGCAATTCGAAACTCTTATGATTGAATTTGAAAAACTTAACTATAAGGATTCACTTGAAATGGCGCAGGAGCTTGCGGCTCTTGCTGAAAATCAGCGCATATCTGACGCGCTTTACGCTAAGGAAAAAAGAAGAAAAGGCGTAATTATTTCACTTTTGGTTATCTGCGGGGTAGTTCTTGTTACCTCTGCGGCTATTATAATAGGAATGTTTTAAACGGGGAAAGTTAGTTTAATGGGTAAAATTGTCAGAGCCATAACTGCTGACGGCAGCGCAAGGCTTTTTTTGGAAATCAGTACCGATATCGTTCAAAGAGCGCATAATATTCATTCTACCTCCAAGACCGTTACCGCGGTTCTCGGTCGCGCCCTTACCGCAGCCTCCCTTATGGGCTGTATGCTTAAGGATAAGAAGGATTCATTAACGCTTCAGTTTAACGGTGATGGGCCTGTTGGCAGCGTGCTTTGTGTCAGCGATTACTGTGGAAACGTAAGAGGCTGCGTAGGCGACCCTAAGGTAGAGCTGCCGCCTAACGCGCAGGGTAAGCTTGACGTTGGCGGCGCAGTTGGAAAGGGTACGTTCTACGTCGCTAAGGATATGGGCGCAGGCGAGCCTTACGTTGGGCTCTGTAATATAGTTTCGGGAGAGATTGCCGAGGATATTACGCAGTATTTTGTTACCAGTGAGCAGACTCCCACTGTCTGCGCTCTTGGTGTCAGGTGTGATACCGAGGCGAACTGTACGTCCGCTGGCGGCTATATTTTGCAGCTTCTGCCGGGCGCTACCGAGGATACTATTTCCCGTCTTGAAGAAAATATTGGACTTATTCCGTCTATTTCCAAGGCTGTCGCTATGGAAAAATCGGACGAATTTATAATATCAACGCTTTTCAGAGGGCTTGAATTCGAAATTTTTGACGAATTTGACACGGAATACCGTTGCTCATGCTCAAGAGAAGGGTATGAAAAGGCGCTTATCAGTCTTGGTAAGGACGAGCTTAGCGAAATGATAAGCGAGGGTGAGCCTATCGAAATGACCTGCCGATTCTGCGACAATAAGCAGCTATTTAGCGTTGATGAGCTTAAAGCTCTGCTTTCTCAGTCTGAAAAATAACCGTTATCGGTATAAAATTTGATAAAATGAAATACCTTTTAGTAGTCTTTTAAAGGAAAAACGGGGGTGTTTCTTTTGTCATACTCAAAACCGATAGGTGTTTTTGACTCAGGACTTGGCGGAATCAGTGTTTTGAGGGCGCTGAGAGTGCTTATGCCGAGCGAAAATTTCGTTTACTTTGCGGACAGAAGGAATGCTCCCTACGGCTCACGTCCCGACATTGAAATAATTCATCTTACAAGAAACGGAATTGAGTACCTGAGGCGCCTTGGCTGTAAGGCGGCAGTAATAGCCTGCAACACCGCAACCTCGGTGGCTGCTGAAATTTTGCGGAAAGAGTATAGCAGCTTTGCTATTATCGGTCTAGAGCCGGCAATTAAGCCCGCGATAAATAAATACCCCGACGGAAATGTTCTCGTGCTTGCCACTCCAGTTACACTTAATCATAAAAAATTCATAAATCTGCTCTCATCTCTCGATGGACATAACGTGGTCGCGCTTGCCGCGCCTAAGCTGGTTACGTACGTTGAAGGCGATACTGCAAATTCAAGCGGTTGCTTAAAATATCTCAGCTCGCTTTTTGCCGAATATAACTGCGTTCGCTTTGACGCATGTGTACTCGGCTGCACCCATTTTCCGTTTGCTAAGCATACAATATCCTGCGCGCTCGGGTATTCACCCGAGTTTTTTGACGGAGCGCAGGGCGCGGCTCATCATTTAAGAGATGTTCTCGCATCTGAAAATATGCTTAATAAGGATAATAAAAACGGCTACATTTTTTGGAACGAGTTGTATTCAAACGGATTAAACCGCAAATTGCTTTATGATAAATATAACTAATTATGACTATTAATAAATTAAAAAACACAATAGATAACAATAATAAGCTTTTAAGACTGTATAGCGTCTACCTTAACGAATATTCTGAAATGATAACGAAAGAACTTGTCCAAGATATTGTAAATGACTGCGGAGTTGATGAAAAAACCGCCTTTGTTTCACTGCTCAGCGCTATGCTCGGTCTTGATACAGTTGATAATAGGGACGACGTACTTTTTGAAAGAGAATATATTGCGCCCTCGGTTACTCAGCTTTCTAACGAGAAATATCTTTCTGACCCATATCTTGTTAACATAAAAATACCGAGAGCGAGGCTTGGTAGCTGGGAGCTAACAAGCGCCCGTTATCAAAGCTACGAGGGCTTAATCTGGAATGATATTCAGGTGTATAAGGATTTAAAGGAAATACCGAGCCTTGCCTTCTTTTCCGAGCCGTTTGAATTTCCCTGCGTAACAGAAAACGGACGTGAATGGATGGCAATTAAGCCTAATGAGATAGAAACCATGAGGTTGCCTATTGAAAAAGCTCACGGCAACGTAGTTACGCTTGGACTTGGAATGGGATATTTTACCTATATGGTTAGCGAGAAGCAGGACGTATCGAGTGTTACCGTAATTGAGCGAGATGAAAACGTCATAGAGCTTTTTAAAGCATTTATTCATCCGCAATTTAAGAATAAGGATAAGATTAGAATAATAAATTGCGACGCCTTTGACTATCTTGATACCTTAAACGCGCTTTCAAGCGTTGATTATTTATTTGCGGACATATGGCACGATGCTTCTGACGGCTTTCCATTGTATTTGAGGATTAAAAAGTATGAGGAACGGCTAAGAAACATTCGTTTTGAGTATTGGATAGAGGAAATGTTGCTTTCACAGCTCAGATCTATGCTGTTTTCTACCGCATACGGACAGTTAAAGGCTGGGGAGCGTTTAACTGTACTTGGGAAAGTGATACAGAGCGAGGACGACCTTTGTGAGATGCTTTCCAGCGATAATTTAAAAATCCTCGCAAGTAAGCTAAGAAAGGCAGAGAACTAAAAACAAAAGACCTTTTCGTTTTGAAAAGGTCTTTTTTTACGAAAAGTATTTACAAAATTAAAAATAGGTGGTATAATGTACTCGCGACATAAATGAATAAGTAACCGTCTTACGAATAGATCAAGGCAGAAGTGTGCATTTTTATTATTGGTAAAAATGCAGGCTCTCTTTTTCGTGCGCTTTTTCTCTTAGGAGCATTGGGTTTAGAAAACATTTGTGTCGCAGCAAATGGAGCTACACATTTTTCGTGCGTAGCTTCGGCTGCGCATTTTTTTTATTAGAAAGGAGGAGGGTTTTATGGAGATTCTTGCAAAAATTAATTACAATGAATTCTATGATGTAATATCTAGATTGGAATACGAGAACGAGGAAATTATTTTTTCTACTAAATCCAAATGGCTACGAGTATTTTTTGGTGTTGTAGGAGAGGCATTAGCAAGTTATAAAGAAAGTTTTCGTATAAAACTATCTGATATCGAATCAATTACATTGGGTAGTAGTTTCACTAAAAAAAGAGTATATGTAATTAAGTTATTTAATGGTGAATTTTGTAGTATTGTTTTTAAATCCCAAAATGAAGCGACAATAAATCTAATGGCAATATTAGATAAAAAGGTGGTGGTTTAGTTGAGCGATTATAAAAAATTATTAATTTCTTCGATCGCCTTGTTTATTGCTGCAATTTTAAAGGGTATAGCTCCAATGATATTAGAATTGAGTTTTGATTTTGTTGGTTTTATATCAATAGCAATTATCTCCTTGATTGTTTGTTTGTTAGGAGTAATAAAATATTACAAAAGCAAATGAATAATTACATATTAAAAATCCCGACGGTTTTATCCGTCGGGATTTTGCTTAGCAAATATTTAATTCAAGCTCTTGCCGTATGCAGTTAGCATTGCGGAAGAATCATTATCAAAAATCCGCAGAGAGTTTAATTTTTGCTCCGGGCGGGAGGGCAGTAAGAGAAGTCTTTGCCAAGCTTTCTTCAGAAAGCGGGGCGGGAGGGCAGTAAGCGGTGTCTCCGTTGCGACTTAAAAATTCACGGAGATATTAAAATTAGCAGTAGTACTTATCCTTCTGAGAATAAGTGGTGTGGAGAAGCTTGTGAGCCTTGTGGCCGCCTACCTCACCGAGATAGGTGTCGTAGAGAGCCTTAATTGCGGGGTTCTCGTGAGACTTACGGAGAGCCTTGCCTGCGTCCTCGTTGTAAAGAGCCTGAGCGCGAACCTTTTTAAGGTCAACGTACTGCAGGTCCTTAGAAGATACGATAGGCTGGCCGCCACCCGTTACGCATCCGCCGGGACAGCACATAACCTCGATAAAGTGGTAGTTCTTCTCACCGTTCTTAACAGCCTCAAGAACCTTCTTAGCATTTGCGGTGCCGTGTGCAACTGCCACGTTGACAACGGTTCCGTTAAGGTCGATAGAAGCTTCCTTAACTCCCTCGGTTCCTCTGACTACGTCGAACTCAACCTTGTCAAGCTCCTTGCCGGTTACCTTAGCGTAAACGGTACGGAGAGCAGCCTCCATAACGCCTCCGGTTGCTCCGAAGATGTCAGCGGCGCCCGTGGACTCGCCGAGCATAGCGTCAAAGCCCTCGTCGGGAAGCTTAGCAAAGTCTATGCCCGCCTGCTTTATCATTCTCGCAAGCTCACGTACGGTAAGAACGTAGTCTACGTCCTGCATACCGTTATTTGAAAGCTCAGGACGCGCAGCCTCGTACTTCTTAGCGGTACAGGGCATTACAGATACAACCACGATAGACTTGGGGTCAATTCCCATCTTCTCAGCGAAGTAGCTCTTAACCATAGCGCCCTCCATCTCGTGAGGAGACTTGCAGGAGGAAAGGTTAGGAATGAACTCGGGGAAGAACTTTTCGCAGTAGGAAATCCATCCGGGAGAGCAGGAAGTAATCATCGGGAGCGCTCCACCCTTGGTAAGACGCTCAATAAGCTCGTTTCCTTCTTCCATAATGGTAAGGTCGGCGCCGAAGTTGGTGTCGAATACTTTGTCAAAGCCGAGACGGCGCAGAGCAGCTGCAAGCTTACCCGTCTGAGCAACGCCCATAGGAAGACCGAATTCTTCACCAATGGAGGCTCTGACAGCGGGAGCAGGCTGAACAACAACGTACTTATCGGGATTACCGATAGCAGCCCAAACGTCGTCAATAGACTCTCTTTCACGGAGAGCGCCGACAGGACAAGCAACGATACACTGACCGCAGTTTACGCAGGGAGTCTGAGCAAGAGAGAAGTCGAAGATAGGACCTATCTTGGTCTTAAAGCCTCTCTTAGAGACGCCGATTGCGCCAATCTGCTGAACGTCGTTACAAGCGGCGATACAGCGGCGGCAGTTAATACACTTGGAATTGTCTCTGATAACACAGGGGGATACCTCGTCAACGTAGGTTTCCTTCTTTGCGCCGTCAAAGGGGTACTCCTTAACGCCGTACTCGCGGCACAGAGCCTGAAGCTCGCAGTTCTCAGAGCGTACGCAAGAGGTACACTCTCTGTTGTGAGAAGCAAGAAGCAGCTCAAGGTTTACTCTGCGCTGCTCACGAAGCGCGGGGGTGTTGGTTCTTACGACCATTCCCTCGGCAACGGGCATAACGCAAGCTGCGGGAAGACCTCTCTGCTTTTCAATCTCAACGAGGCAGAGACGGCAGGCGCCTATCTGCTGAACGTCCTTTAAGTAGCAGAGGGTGGGGATATTGATGTGAGCAGCTCTTGCTGCTTCAAGAACGGTGGAGCCTTCGGGAACGGAGACCGCAACGCCGTCAATAGTTAAGTTAATCATGTTTTCCATTTCTCGATAACTCCTTTCTTATTTCTTGTAAATCGCGCCGAACTTACAGGACGAGATACATACGCCGCACTTTATGCACTTGCTCTGGTCAATGACGAAGGGACTCTTGATCTGACCGCTGATAGCGCCGACAGGACACTTCTTGGAGCAGAGCGAGCAGCCCTTACACTTATCGGGATCGATAACGACCTGGAGAAGATTCTTACAGCAGCCCGCGGGGCAGCGCTTCTCGTAAACGTGCGCCTCATACTCATCACGGAAGTAGCGGAGAGTAGAGAGAACGGGGTTAGGAGCAGTCTGACCGAGACCGCAGAGGGAAGAAGTCTTGATGGTGTTTGCAAGCTCCTCAAGCTTCTCAATATCGCCGTCCTCACCCTTACCGTCGGTGATCTTAGTGAGTATCTCAAGCATTCTCTTAGTACCCTCACGGCAGGGCGTACACTTACCGCAGGACTCGTCAACGGTGAACTCAAGGAAGAACTTGGCGATGTCAACCATACAGTTGTCCTCGTCCATAACTATAAGTCCGCCGGAGCCCATCATGGAGCCGATAGCCATAAGAGAATCGTAGTCAACGGGAGTGTCAAGCAGAGAAGCGGGGATACAGCCTCCGGAAGGACCTCCGGTCTGAGCCGCCTTGAACTTCTTGCCATTCGGGATACCGCCACCGATATCGAAGATGATCTCGCGTACGGTGGTTCCCATAGGAACCTCAACAAGACCGGTATTGACGATCTTACCGCCGAGCGCGAATACCTTAGTACCCTTGGACTTTTCGGTACCGATGCTCTTGAACCATTCTGCGCCGTTAAGGATTATCTGAGGAATGTTTGCGTAGGTCTCAACGTTGTTGAGAACGGTAGGCTTACCAAATACACCCTTTACAGCCGGGAAAGGCGGACGGGGTCTGGGCTCACCTCTGTGGCCCTCAATAGAGGTCATAAGAGCAGTTTCCTCACCGCAAACGAATGCGCCTGCTCCTAGACGGATTTCCATATCGAAATCAAAGCCGCTTCCGAAGATGTTCTTTCCGAGAAGTCCCATCTTTCTTGCTTCATTGATAGCGATAGTAAGACGCTTAACAGCTATCGGGTACTCAGCTCTTACGTAAACGTAGCCCTGATCAGCGCCGATAACGTAGCCGGCTATTGCCATAGCCTCGATAAGAGAGTGCGGGTCGCCTTCAAGAACGGAACGATCCATGAAAGCTCCGGGGTCGCCCTCATCACCGTTACAGCAAACGTACTTTTTAACGTTGCCGCGGTTACCGGAAGCGAACTTCCATTTAAGACCCGTAGGGAAGCCCGCGCCTCCGCGTCCGCGGAGACCGGAATCGAGCATTACATCGATTACCTGCTCGGGAGTCATTTCATTAACTACCTTGGCAAGAGCCTGGTAGCCGTCAAACGCTATGTAGTCCTCGATCTTTTCGGGGTCAACTACACCGCAGTTACGGAGAGCGACACGGTTCTGCTTCTTGTAGAACTGCATATCGGAAAGCTTTTCCTTAACCTCACCTGTGGTCTTCTCGTGATAAACGAGGTCGTCGATAACATTACCGCCGATGATATGCTCCTCAACGATTCTCTTAACGTTCTCGATAGAACACTGAGCATAGAAAACGCCTTCGGGGTATACGATAACAATAGGTCCAAGCTCGCAAAGTCCGAAGCAACCGGTACGTACGATCTGTACCTCGTTATCAATTCCGTGCGCCTTAATCTGAGCATAGAACTCATCTATAAGCTTGTTGGAGCCAGAGGAAGTACAGCCTGTACCTCCGCAAATGAGAACCTGGTGCTTATAAACGGTCTCGTTCTCAACCGTGTGTGTATGACGCATACTGATCTGAGGGAGAGTCTCAGCTTTTATTCTTTTAAGTTCTTCTAAGGTCATCTTATCTTCCTCCTATCAATATTTTGCGAGGATAGCGGGGATCATGTCTGCGGTGAGCTTACCGTAAACGTCCTCGTTGATAGTCATAACGGGAGCGAGTCCGCAGCAGCCGAGGCAACGCGTATCCTGTATAGTAAATTTTCCGTCCTCAGTGGTCTCGTTAGAGGTGATACCGAGCTCCTTTTCTACTCTTGCGAGTACCTGAGCTCCACCCTTAACGTAACAGGCGGTACCCTGACAAACGCTGATTATGTTATCGCCCTTAGGAGTGAGCGAGAACTGAGCGTAGAAGGTAGCGACGCCGTAAACCTCTGTTACGGGTATGCCGAGGGAATCGGCAATGATGATCATGTTCTCAAGTGAAAGATAGCCAAAGCTTTCCTGAGCGAACTGCATTATCGGCATGAGCGGACCTGGCATGTCCTTGTGCTCAGCGATAAATGCCTTAAGCTCTTCCGTCTTAACAGCGATCTGTTCCGGTGTAAGTGCCATACACTTATCCTCCTATGTAAATTTTATTTTTCCTTTGGCATTATACCATAACTCATTAATTTTTTCAATGAGTGTTATTCATTTTTAAAATAAGTAATACATTTTTTTAACGTTTATTTAATATTTATACTAATCTTTTTTACTTAGTTGGAAATAAATCTTTATTTTCGTTCTAAGCAGTCAAATGAATGTCGTTTTGTGAAGCGCGAGCATATAATGCAGTAAGCGCTGAAGCATACGCGAAAAGAGGCTATATGCGCGGAAAGGATAAAAAACCTAAAATGACTTACAAAAGAACAATGTATAAAAGATGCGGATACCCTCAGAGAAGAGAAGCATCTCCCATACGGATATGCGAAAAAAACGAGGAGGATAAGTGTGTTTCGTATTGCGCCGAAACAACCTACCCTTCTCTTGCAACGGTTTATTCAGTAAACCAGTGTTGGAGGGATATCCTTGACGGAAACGAGGGCTTTTGCAGAGGAACTATCTTCTGCGAGCTTCACAAGCCTTTTAAAGGCGATAAGTGCAAAAACGGAGGATGCGCCAAATGAACGATAAGAAAGCTTCACTTATGCGCGAGGTACAGATAGCGCATTTTTCACTCATAGAGACAAATCTTTACCTTGATACCCACCCATTCGATTGCGAGGCGCTGAAGGCGCTTGAATACTATGGCGAGAAGCTTGCGTGCGCGATTGAAAAGTACGAGGAGGAATTCGGCTCACTCACGGCTGGAGCGATAACGGACGTACCGTTTGAATGGGTAAAAACACCGTTTCCCTGGGAAATGGATTGCTGAAAAGCAAGGTCTGTAATAAATTAAGCAGACGTAACGTAAAACGCTAAACGTATTAGCGTAGAAAGGAACAATAACAAATATGTGGATATATCAGAAAAGTCTTGAATTCCCCGTCAAGATAAAAAATCCTAATCCCGCGCTTGCGAAATTCATCGTAACAGCGCTTGGCGGACCTGACGGCGAGCTTGCCGCCTCGACCAGATATCTGAGCCAACGATTCGGTATGCCTTACCGCGAGGTAACGGGTATACTGACGGATATAGGTACAGAGGAACAAGAACCACTATGATGACAGTTATAGTAAAATATCACACCCGGTATTTTATGTCGAGCTGGATGGGGGGATTGGTCCAATGTGCACCGGATGTTTTGATTGTCGTTCCGTGAGGTTCGTTTTGGGCTCGGCGCAGGCGTTCGGGTGCTTCACGTGAATAGATTATATCAATTATGCAGGCTTTGAGGAGCCTGTTTTTTTCTTCTCCTGAAGCGGTCGGATCGTCGAGGGTGCGAAGTGCGTCCTTGAAGCGGACTAACGCTTCACGTGCTTTTCCGAGGGTAGGTAGGCTTTCTCTTGCATTGTGAAGTGCTTCCTTTGTTTCCTCTCGCTCTTTTTGGAGCTTTTCATTAAGTTTTGTGAAGATCGCCGCAGGCATTCTTTTTGCAGGATCAGGATCTGTTTGCGCTTCCCATTGCGCGAGCTCTTTTGCATCAAGATCCGCAAGTTTCTTTTCAAGGTTTCTGATAACACGCTCTTGGATTTTAACAGCATCTGTCGGCTCACTCTTTACGAGAATTTCAAAATCCTTTATTTCTTGTAGGAGTGAATCGCGAAGTATATTTATCAGATCATCGTAGGTACATGAACCTGTGCCGCAATGCTTCATATTATTACAGACGAGACGAGGCGCATAGCGATACGTTCCATCAGGAAGTCTATGCGTGCGCAATGTCATAGCGGTACCGCATTGACAGTGGACAAGGGATGCAAGAGGATTTCTGATTTTAGATGTATGCTTTACTTTGCTTTCGTTCTGTTTGAGCTTTGACTGTGCTTTATTAAACCATTCAACGGGAATGATAGCAGGGTGTTTTCCGTCGTACAAAAGGTACTCGCCGTCTTTTGCTCTCGGTCTTGTTTTTGTGATCTCGCCGTTTTCGACAACGGTAACTGTTTTGCGGTTATTCCAACGTATTTTACCGATATACACAGGATTAGCTAAAAGGCTTCTGAGCGAGGCTGCAGACCAGTGTTCACCGCGAGGCGGTGTGATTCCAATATCATCGAAGTGGTCGCATATTCCGTATATGCTTATTCCTTTATTTACGAACAGGTCAAACGCCATATACACAATAGGTGCTTGTTCTTCGTGCGGCGATAGGGTAGGGCATTTTCTTTTACCGTCCATAGTCCAAGTTTTTATGTATCCGAACGGAGCGACGTTGCCGACGTAGTTACCTTGGCTTACAGAGAGGAGAGTACCGCGCTGCATGATCCTTTTTTGATATTCAAGGAATTCGTTACCGCGCTTCAGCTCGCGCTCAAAGAAGTCTCTGTCATATTCATTTGATATATCGTATGTTTTTTGAGGAGTAATGACGAGAGTGTTTGTGTAGCGCAGTAGTTTTATTATACGGCCTGCGTCCTCAAGATCTCCTCTTGATATTCGCTGAACCTCAACAGTGAGTATAGCTTTTATCCGAGGGGATTCAATAAGCTTTAATATGCTTTGCATCTCAGGACGGTCCGCAATGGTTTCTCCTGAAACGACCTCGCGGAATTTATTTTCCTCCGGGACCCTGCCGCCGAGGTGCTTTTCTGCCCATTCGTCAAGGATAGCCTCGTGCTTTGCGAGGACTTCTTCAACGGTGAGCGTAGGATCATCCGTTCTTGACTTACGGAGATATACGAGAACCTCTTCCGGTCGGAAGCTTAGTGTTTCTGTGTAGTTGTACATTTGTTCTCCTTGTAAAAACTGATACACAAATTGATGTTGTTTTTGATATAGTCCTCATAGGCGTACTGTGCTTCACGCTTGGTAGAGAAGCCTGAGAGCCGCTTCTGATGGTTAACGTCGTTCTCGTCTTTTTCACGGAAACGGCAGGACCACAGCCCCGAGGATTTATTTTTTTCGTAGCTTGGCATTTAAAAAAACTCTTGATTTTTATAACTATATTGGTATAATCTTCCTCTGTTGAGTATTTTAACGCTATGCGTAAGGCATGGCGTTATTTTTGTTTATGCGCCTATTGTCGTTGAATAGATTGAGGAACATGAACGAAAACGAGATAATTGCAAGGAATATTCGCGCAGCGCGAAAGGGACTAATGGAATCGCAAATGGTTTTTGCCGCAAATTGCGGACTTAGTGTAGAAGAAATCAGCTTACTTGAAAGAGAAAAGGCTGACCCAAAGCTCAGCACGTTACAGATGATAGCCTCATATATCGGCGAGCCGGTTACTTATCTGTTGTCAGAAAAAGAATAATTTAGAAAGAGAGGGAATTTAACGGCATGGGCGCATTTTCGTTAAATACCAGACGTTTGGGATTAAGTTTTTGGTTCTTATTCAGACGAAAAAATTATTCCTTGTGATTTCTACTATTTGTGATGTAAATATAAACTGCAAGGACACTCATTGCTATACCGCAGATTATGTCGAGTACTACCCAGGTATCTTTATCGAGATAGATAGGAGCAATCGGATTAAAGAGTATAACTATCGGAGCGCATATGAATGTAACTGGATTTAAGATGTTATCTGTTTCGAAAAAATATAGTATGACGCATATAGCAAGACCTACAAGCGAGATGATTCGCAGGAACGTGTAGTAACCATATGGGAGATCAGCAATTCCTATAAAGTATAGTACTGCCAATGCAACGCACGTGCAAATGGTGAAAAGAGTGTTAGTGGATGGTTTCATATTTAAATCCTTTTTTCTGTAATTTTGTTATGGTTCTTGAATAGGGTAAAATAACACCAAAATTATCGTTACAACCGCTATTAATAATTTTCGATAATATTTTCTTGCACGTATCTTGTTTTTGACTTGATTTATGTAGTAAAAATGTTCTCTTATTAAAAGGGAATTTAATGCTTTATCCTCTGATATTTCGTATTTGTTTTTTTCATATTCGAGTTTATTGTTAATATCTTTGACATGGTGCACGAATGCTGGAAGAGCAAATCTAACTTTGTATATCTTATTGGTAACATAAAGGACTAGAATGGATATAGGAATTGCAATTAGCGCAGCCCAAAATGACAAATCAGGAAATATACACCATAATCCGAAGGCACTTCCAATTACTGTTTCGACTATTGATATGATGCGTTCCATGTTTTCGAATTGCTGCTCTTGGTTCAATTCATCGACAGTTGAAAAATATACCTTTGCCGGTGATACAACCTCTTCAACATATTTTTTAGTATCATATTTTGAGCATACATTTTCATTAAAATTAAATTCTAAATCATTTACGGATGGCATTTCGAGATTAAAGTCTTTGGGTGATAAATCAACCACATCAAAACAATACCATATTACAAATGCTATTAGAATATTTGCAATAAAAAGAATAATTGTCAAAAGTATTTCCATTTTCGTTATACCTTAGTCGTACTTGCGTTTTTTCTTCTTGCGTAATGCAGGAGGAGTGCGGTTATCCCATAACTTGCACAATACCCATATTAAAATTATCATACCTACGTACGCGAGTAACGATACTCGGAGAGAGCTTTTCAAACCTGAATTGAACAGCAAAGCGTTAACAAGAGATGTACTAAGAATACAAAATACCCATATTAATGGCTTAACGAATGGATAATCTTTGTTTGCGATGCCATGTTTTACGGCGTACTCGTGGTATTCATATTCTATTACATGCTTTATGACATCCGATTTTTCCAGTTTGTCTATTTCTGTTTTGGCTGTGTTGACATCGTCTTCGTTGGATGATTTAAGCATTGCATGATACAATCGATAGTCGCTTATTTGTTTTCTTGTTTCCGCATCAAAGACTCTGGTTATATCGAGGTTGAGAAGAGTATCTCGAGGGTTAAATTCGGGGATTTGATTTGTAGAATTTGTGTTCATTTATATTCCTCCTTCAAAGCATCTTTTTTACACTTTACTCATGAAGCACACTGCTCTGCCGAGGCAACGGATTGTATTCAATTCCTCGCCGACATAGACAAGCGGCTCATATTTAGGGTTTTCTGGATTAAGAACGAGCTTATTCTTATCTGGATAATAATACCACCTTTTTAGCGTTGCTTCATCATCAATAATTACGGCAGCGATCTGGCCGTTTTCTACAATTGGTTGTTCTTTGATAAAAACGACGTCACCGTCGTGTATTCTTGCACCTATCATACTATCACCTCTTGCTGTGAGGCAGAAGTCGGCATTGATGTCGGAAGCAGCTTCGACATACGTTTCAAAATCCTCGCTTGCATAAATCGGTTTTCCGCAAGCAATCTCGCCGAGCATACGGAATTTCTTTTTTACGACAGGACGGATGTTAGAAGGGAGAGCAGCTCCCTCATCACCGAATAATAAATAAGTAGGTGTAACTCCAAGAGCTTCAGCAATTATTGCAATTTTGGATTGTGGAAGATCTACAAGTCCAAGTTCGATCTTGTTAATACTCGAGCGAGATGTATACCCTGTTTTGCGCGCTAATTCTTCTTGAGTTAGTCCTTGACTCGTTCTTAATGATTTTAATCTTTTACCGAAATTAATTAAATTTGACATATAGCAATTACCTCCGTTCAAGAACATG
Organism: Clostridia bacterium; assembly: GCA_017502875.1. Taxonomy (GTDB): domain Bacteria; phylum Bacillota; class Clostridia; order Oscillospirales; family CAG-272; genus SIG673. Next base: position 80,344 of record JAFVUF010000024.1, read on the forward strand.
ATAACACAAATGAGAATAAAAATCAACATTTTTTGAAAAAAAGTCAAAAAAAATTGAAAAAAGGTCTTGACAATCTACAAAATCGGGTGTATCATATGTGTAGAACTAAATTCAACAAAAAGGAGGGGTTGACGTGACAAGGACTGATCTGCTTCAGGGTAAGATGAGAGAAAAAGGCGTTACCATCGAATCACTTGCTATTGCGGTAGGGATATCTCGTACAAGTATGTTTAATAAAATACACAATAAAGTCGAGTTCCTTATAAGCGAGGTGCAGAAAATTGCAATTGTATTAGGTTTGAGTGATGAAGATGTACAGCTCATTTTTTTTACCCTGTGTGTAGAATAAAATTCTACAAAGTTCCGTTATCACAGACAAGCACCGATGCATAGTATGCAATAAATAAGGAAGGAGAGATCAAAATGGCAAGAGATATAGGAGACATATACGGGGAACCTACGGTAAGAGTGTACCCTAATGCTATTGTAAGGAATTATCACCCTATACTTACACCGGAAGAGCGTGAAAGACGAATGATGGACATAGCTCGCGCCGCAGCTGATCTTATCGCTTCCGCAGAGGAAGGGAGGCGAAGGAATGAGGATAACAGTAAGTTCGATTAACGGTAAGCATATTGTAACCGTAAACCGAGATGTTTGGGAATTTGACGATATCGGAGAAGCTATGAAGTTCGTCTGGTTAAATAACGGGCGTTTAAAGCTCGATGGGCGTGAAGTATATCGCTTAAGTGATGGTAGATATCGTTTTAAATCGATAAAGTAACTCTATGGGAGGACAAGCTGAAAATGGAAAAGAAAGAACAAAGGTTACATAATATTGAAAGCCACGCGCAAGTTTTGCGAGGTCTCATCAATTACCATAAAAGAATGATGATGATGGGCGAAAACGGTTGTGGCGCAAGCGAGAAATGCCCCAAGGCAACGGTGCTTAACGACGTTTACCTTGAGGCACTCGAAGAGTCTTTAAGGCTCATAGAAAGGGAGATCATGCAGGTTAGAGCGTACAATGAAAAGAAAGATTGATAGACGTACAGAAACAACGCTTACAGCAAAAGAGCGAAAGGGATATAAGACACATCAGGTTGAACGGATAAGATTTAGTTCCGAACACATGAATGCGCGTTATTTTATATATTTTATTCCGTCATGGATTATGTCTCTTGCTGCTATTATCATTTCAATAGTGCAATTATTGAAATAACTAAAGCTGCAATTGAAAGGACGCTTGAGATGGTTACGGGTAACCATAAATCTATAAATTTTCGTTTTTCTTCATAAAGGCGAGCTTTACCCTTTTCGGTTAAATAAGGTTGAGCAAAATAGTCGTTTGGGTTATCGCAAACAGTCATTTCAATATAGCCGTTCACTAAAAGATGATCTAAATCTTTATTTGGTTTGGAAATCCTGATTACTTTGTTTTTACTTATCGCTTTAAGTAAGCGTATATGGTAAGGATGTAGCATTATTTTCACCTCCTCTCGTTAAGGAGTTTAGCACAGAAATATAACAAAAACATGAACAATAAGAAAGGAATTAACAAATGGCAACGTTTAACGTAAAGGAAGCAACGATAGCGCAGTATCAGTACTGCAAGAAAAAGGGCTTTCCGCATTTTGCTCCGCGAGGCGGACTGTGCTGGAGATGTAATCAGAACATATACACCGAGATAGACCACGGAACACACAAGACGGGCATAAGTGTAGAAAAGGCAAGCTCGGAGCTTGTTACCGGCTGTCCGCACTGTCACCGTTCTTACTGCGACTGATGGGGCTTGAAATTATCCGTCTCGAGCACAATTCGCCCGAATGGCTTAATTACCGCAGGACAGGTATAGGCGGCTCGGACGCGGCGGCTATTCTCGGTCTGTCGCCCTTCAAGACCAACGTTGAGGTCTGGGAAGAAAAGGTAGGACTGAGAGAGCCTAAGGACATTTCAGATAACCCTGCCGTTAAGTACGGAAAGGAAGCCGAGGATATACGGCGCCAGCTTTTTGCGCTGGATTATCCGGAGCTTGAAGTAACCGCTGACAAGACGGTGGTTTACCGCCGAGGCTTTATGTTCGCCTCGCTTGACGGAGATCTAAAAAAGAAGGACACGGGAGAGCTTGGAATATACGAGGGTAAGACAACGGAGCTGCGCCGACGCGCCGATCTTATGAAATGGACGGGGCGCGTACCGGATTATTATTACGTACAATTATTACACTATTTTATCACTACCGAGCGAGCTTTCTCAATTTTAGATGCTCAAATCAAATTACACAGTGCGGACGAGATAGAGATACTTGTAAGGCGTTATCCCTATTATCGTAAGTATCTATTCCCGGATCTTAGGTACCTTTACACCGAAGAAAAGGACTTTTGGGGATACGTGGAACGTAAGGAAAGACCGCCACTGAAATTACCTCGGTTTAATAGAACAGAATTTTAAATATTGGAGGAAATAAAAATGTCACAGGAATTAGCACTCATAATGGAAACGCCGGTGGAGAAGCTCGTGCCGGCACTCTTGAAATGGAATAACACCGAGCTGCTTGAAGCCGTCACGGAGACGTTAAAGCAGTACGAAGGCGTTACGTATACGGACAAGCAGATATCAGTCGCGAAGGCTGACAAGGCGCAGTTAAACGCATTTATCAAAGCTCTTAACGACGAGCGTATCAGGATAGGCAAGGTATATACCGCGCCGCTGGATAAGTTCAAGGGAGAGGTTGACGAGGTTATATCAAAGGTCAAAGAGGTGGTATCGCAAATAAGCGATCAGCTCGATGAATACGAGATTATCCGTCAGCAGAAAAAGGAAGCGGAGATCCACGCGTATTTTGACAGCGCGTCGGGTGATTTTGCCGACCTTATCCCGTATGAGAGAATAAGAAATCCGAAGTGGCTTAACGCGACCGCAAAGCAGAAGGTTATTGAAGCCGAGATAGACAAGATATTCGAGGACGCAAGGGCGGCTATGGCTGCTATTGAGGCACTGCGTAGCGAGGACGAGCCTCTGATAAAGGCATATTATTTCCGCACACTTGATCTCGGCGCGGCTCTTATGGAGAACGACAGACTTAAGCAGGAGCGAATCCGTGTTGCCGAGCTTAAAGCAAGACAGGAAGCGGAAGCGCAGGCAAAAGCAGAGGCGGCAAAAATCGCCGCAGAGGAACGACCGCAGGCAGAGGTGGCTAAAGAGACGTCCGAAATGCCGACGTCAAAAATACAGGCGGAAAATGCCATTCCCGAACTTATCAAGCTTGACTTTCACATTGAAGCAACGATTGAACAGTTGAAGGCGCTCAAGGCATTCCTCGTTGAGAACAACATCAAATATTCAAAGATATAAGGAGATATGAAAATGGCTACAACTACGATACATTTATGCGATATTTGCAAAAACAGTAAGGGGCAAACGGATCTTGCTTCGCTCAAAATTGAAGTAAAAGGTCTTAAGAAAAAGGGCTTTGTTATTGAGTATCATTCAGACGAAGAAGGTAAACAGGCAGAGGCACAAAATAAGGTTACGCTTGAGGATAAGATATATGAGATTTTATCAGATATGGGCGTAGTGTTTCAAAATTGAAAGGAGAATTAAAAATGAATAACAACATATCAGGACAAAAGAGCCTTGCAAACGTGCAGGCGAAATTCTCGGTATTTATGTCGCAGGACAACGCAAAGGACCTTGTTAATACCGCAATAGGTAAGGATGCTCAGCGCTTCACAGCGAGCATTATTTCAGCCGTGGCGACCAATCCCGCGCTTGCGGAGTGTACCAACCATACAATACTTTCAGCAGCGCTTCTCGGTGAGAGCCTTAAGCTTTCGCCCTCGCCACAGCTCGGACACTTCTATATGGTACCCTTCGATGCTACTGTCAAGGACGCAAACGGCAACATCGTATATCTCACCGACGCAAGCGGTAACAAGCTTACCGACAGTAATGGAAGGTGGATAAAAAAGACCGTCAAGAACGCAGTGTTCGTGCTTGGTTACAAGGGTTACATACAACTCGCTATCCGTTCTGGGTATTACAAGAATATCAACGTGCTTGAGGTCAAGGATGGTGAGTTTATCTCCTATAATCCGTTTACAGAGGAGTTCTCCGCAAGGTGGTATATGGACCATAACAAGCGCAAAGAAGCGAAGACTGTTGGTTACGTTGCTTTATTTGAGTATCTGAACGGCTTCAGGAAGCTTATATACTGGACCAAAGAGCAGATGATGATACATGCTGATACGTATTCTAAGGCTTTTTCCGCTGAGGCACTTAAGCGCCTTGAGGCAGGCGAGGTACCTGAAAAGGAAATGTATAAGTACAGCTCATTCTGGTACAAGGACTTTGACGGTATGGCGAAAAAGACGATGCTTCGTCAGCTGATCTCCAAGTGGGGTATTATGTCAACCGAGCTTCAGACGGCGTTTGAGCGCGACGATATGGCGCTCGATGCGCAGGATAAAGGTGGATTTATCAGCTTCGAGGGTGAGCACACCACTATGGATGATGATACCGTCGTTATACCGGGCGGAACTGATATAGGTTTTACCGATATGGCTGAGGATAACGTAACAGACGAGGAAAAGGAAGAATTTGATTTCTTCGGAGAACAGTAAGAAAGGATACGGTAAAGGTAATGGATAACAAAATATCTATTGACATAGCTGAATATAGGGAACTTATCGAAGCGAATACAGAAAATAGGATCAGCTATGAACGTTTATACAATGAGCGCGTTGTACTCGAAAAGCAACTGAAGGAAATTGAAGCAAAGAACGAAATGCTTTTGAAAGAACTTGATGCGGCATACAGCAAAATACACAAACACGAGGAACTTGAGGATCTTATGGATGAATGCGTTATAGATCAGCAAAACCAAGCATCCAAAACGGTTAATTTACATACTAAGAAGCTTTTCGCTATCGTTCATGACGGATCCGGAGATCACAAGGATTATAAGGAGGCACAGGCGTTTACGGTCTATACAAGTGAGCTTTCGGGGCTTCTTGAGCTTTGTAAAAGGGATAAAAAGTATATTGAACTTGAGATAGATTATTCGGAGGAAGAGTAAATGGTGAGAAAAATATGTGATAACTCCATAGGTTTAATTATTGATAAAATGGTAGTCAAAATGGTAAATTCAAGGCGATTTTGCGCCGTTAATGGTTTTTGTGCAGAGACTTAAAGAGGTGCGGAACAGATGGCTGAGAGAAGAATGTTTAATAAAAAAATCTCGGACAGCGATGCGTTTACCGAGATGCCTGCCGCGGCGCAAGCTTTATATTTTCATTTAAATCAAGGTGCTGATGACGATGGATTTAATAATCAGATTCAGAACGCTATGTTTAAGGCACACGCAAGTGTAGATGATTTGAAATTGTTATTAATTAAAAATTTTATCATTCGCTTTGAGAGTGGTGTTATTGTTATAAAGCATTGGAGAATGCATAATACATTGAGAAAGGACAGATATACACCCACAAATTTTCAGGAAGAGCTGATGCAGCTTGGGGTTAAGGGTAATGGTTCATATACTTTTGGTTGCCAAATGGTTGCCAAACGGTTGCCAAATGGTTGCCACAGGTTAGGTAAGGATAGTATAGATAAGTATAGTATAGATAATATATATTGCGCAGATGATGCTGGAAAAACGTGTCAAAATGCACCTAATTTTGCATCAAAAGAGGAGCAAGCAGCATCAAAATCGCATCAAAAAGCATCGCAGTATGACGATGAATTTGAAGAAATATGGAAGTTATATCCCAACAAAAAGGGAAAGGAAAAGGCAAGGTCAGCTTATTTCAGAGCGAGGAAAGATGGATTTGCTTTTGAAACAATAAAGCAGGGCGTTGAAAGCTATGCAAAGGAATGTGAGAGTAAGGGCGGAGATAAGAAGTACATCAAACACGGTTCAACTTGGTTTGGTAATAAGTGCTGGAACGATGAATATTATTGTCAAGATGCACCTAATGAGCCGACCTCGGAAGCGTTTGCCGAAGAGCTGAGGCAGAAAGGACTTGATTTAGGTAACTGGGTATGAGTTTTACGAGTTTAAACGACGTGCTTGGAAAGCTGGGCTTTGAGTCTGAGGACAAGCCTAAGACCGAGGAAGAGTTTATGGAGGAGAGGCGCAAATATTGCGAGTGGCAATGCAAGTCCGCAAACGAGTTACGTGGGGAGCTTGATAAAGCTGACGGATACGACTGTCCTCTTTGTCTTAACAAGGGATACAGGCTTGAGCCGCGCCCTTCAGGAAAATTCTATGATACCGTATTTATTCCCTGCACTTGCGAGAGTATAAGAAAAACCATGAGGGCGCTAAAAGAAAGCGGTCTTTCGGATCTTGCAAAGGAATTCCGATTTGATAACTTCGAGGTAAGCGAGCCGTGGCAGCAGACTATGCTCGATCGCGCCAAGGCTTATCTTGAAGCGGATTCGGATAAATGGCTGTATATGGGCGGTAACACCGGGTGCGGTAAGTCTCATATATGTACAGCCGTTGCGGTCGCTCTGCTTAAGCAGGGCAAAGAGGTCAAATATATGCTTTGGCGCGACGAGGTGAACAGGCTTAAGGCGCTTGTGAACGAAGGCAGCTATGCCGACGAAATCAAGCATTACAAGAACGTTGACGTGCTTTACATAGACGATCTGTTTAAGACAGGTAAGTGCGAGGGGCAGAAATCGCAAAGACCTACAGCAGCTGATATCAATCTCGCTTTCGAGATTTTAAACAGCCGAGCGATAAAGAAGCTTCCGACCATTATCTCGTCGGAAAGCACACTGACGGAGCTGCTCGCAATTGACGATGCTATTGCCGGGAGAATTAAGCAGCGCTGCGGAGTGTATAACGTAAACATTGCGCGTGATGCATCAAAGAATTTCAGGCTTAAATGAGAAGGAGAACATAATGGAAAAGGATGAGCTCATAGAAAATGCGGACAGGCTTTATGCCGCAAAGCTCCGCACAGGTCTATACGACCACTATCCGCCGGCGGCACTTGACATCTTATACGAGGACTGTGTTAGGCAGGCGGCAACGTCGATATCAATCAATAAACAAAATCCCAGACGTTTGGGAAAAGCGGAGGTGTAGGAAATGGAATATTCTAAGAAAGAATCTGTATTGGTGGGAATAGCAATGGGCGAGGCTTCGGCACAAGTTAATATGGCTTATTATCAGCTCGGCGAATTTTATGACCACTATTTTATGCAAACGAAATCTAAAGAAACACTGATATTTGATTTAGAAAACAGGCTCGAGAGCGTTGAATACTTGATGAGGAGTATTTTAGAGAGCATAAGACGTGCGAAAATCGAGCTTGATGTTTTCTGTAATCCGGATAGTAATATAATCAGTGCTTTTATGCTTAACGTCAATGAGAAGCAGGACATACTCGCAACGCTACATAGCGACTCAAAGCAGGTGAACGCTCCATGACCTTATCAGAATGCAGAGAGGCGGCGAGGAATGGCTTTCCGGTGGTGTTAAATTATAAAGGCTGTGGACGAGCGTCAAGGATAGTCTGTCAAAGGATTACGCGGATAGGCTATTACTACATGAAGGTGGGCGGCGAGATACGGGAGTTCGAGGGCGTTGAGCTGCTTGACTTTAACGGCGGTTGCACCTATACCGCAGATATAAAAGACTTAGAAATTTATCACGAGGGAGAGGATTATGAACGTAGTTGTAATGAGCGGTCGGCTTAGCCATACGCCTGAGCTTAAGCAGACACCAAGCGGCAAGGCGGTCTGCACCTTTAGTCTTGCGGTAGACAGACCGAGGGTAAAGGACGTAACGGACTTTTATAATTTCGTTGCGTGGGAGCATACCGCCGAATATATCGCAAGAGCAAAGAAGGGCGATACTGTTGAGGTACACGGATACCTGACTACAAGACAGTACGAGGACCGCAGCGGAGCAAAGAGAACCGCTATCGAGGTTAAGGTTGACGAGGCTCACGTTATCCGCAAGGTAGGGCAGAGCGAGGCGCAGGCGACGCCCGTAGATTATGACGGTCCCGTGGAGCTTACTAAGTTTAACGAGGTTTCCGATGACTCGGATTTGCCTTTTTGAAGGAGATTTATAAATGCGAGTAGACATTTTCAATACAGAAAATAAATACAACATCATTTATGCTGATCCACCATGGGAATATAAGCAGAGTGGGAGCAAGACAAACTCAAGAGGAATGGCAAAGCAACACTATGAAACTATGACAACAGAAGAAATTTGTAACTTGCCTATATCTTACATAAGCACAGAAGATGCATTGTGCTTCATGTGGGCAACTTTTCCTAACATCGACCAAGCTTTGACAGTTATGAAACAATGGGGATTTGTCTATAAAACAGCGGCTTTTGTATGGGTAAAAAAGAACAAAAAAACAAATAGTAATTTTTGGGGCATGGGTGCTTATACAAGAGCAAATGCAGAAGTTTGTTTGTTAGGTGTAAAGAAAAAAACAAAAGCAAAGCAGATTGTGATATCAAATTCAGTTCATCAAATCATAGAAAGTCCGATTGAATCACACAGTAAAAAACCGAATATTGTCAGAGAAAAAATACTTGAATTGCTCGGAGATATTCCTCGCATTGAACTCTTCGCCCGTCAGTATGCGGACGGCTGGGATTGTTGGGGAAATGAAGTATAAAGGAGTTTTTTATGCCAGAAAAAGAAATACAGAGAATAAGAGCCGAGGCGATAAACGAGTTCGCCGACAGGCTTATAAATTACTACGAGCACCTTCGCGGTCGCACAGGCGCTATGATGGTAACGTTTCAGGTAAACGAAATAAGACGAGAACTGATTGAAAAAGGAGTAAAGGGCGATGAATAAAAAGGGTGAACTTGTTTACATACCGACTTACAACTTATATCCGCACCCGGATAACCCGAGAAAAGACCTCGGAGACTTGACCGAGCTTGCGGACAGTATCAGAGAAAACGGCGTTATGCAGAATCTTACCGTCGTTCCCGGGCATTACGTTACCGATGACGAGTACGCTATGTACACCAAGATGTATAGCGAGGAGCCGTCAGAGGAAGTAAGAGAGATACTCAACAAGGCGCAGAAGAAGCTGCCTATCGATGGCGGATATACCGTCATAATCGGACACCGCAGATGCTCGGCGGCAAGGCAGGCAGGGCTTACGGAACTGCCATGCGTTATAGTTGATATGAGCATACAGGATCAGGTCAGTACGATGCTTCTTGAAAATATGCAGCGCACCGACCTTACTGTGTACGAGCAGGCCGAGGGAATTCAGATGATGTTTGACCTTGGCGAGACCGTTGAAACGGTTAAGAAAAAGACAGGGTTATCGGATAGCACTATCCGCAACCGACGTAAGCTCCTTGTTTTTGACCGTGAGGCGTTTAAAAAGAGCGAGGGCAAGCAGGTAACTATGGGTGAATATCTAAAGCTTACCGAGCTAAAGGACGTTGACAGAGCGAATTATTTGCTGTCGATAATCGGCACAAAGAATTTTGATTACGAGTACGATAAGGCAAAGAGAGACGAGAAGCGCATTGAGCTTCAGGGCAGACTTGAAGCCTTGTTAAAGGAAAAGGCGGTAGAGATCACTCCCGACGATACCAAGGATAAGCGTTCCGTTACCACGATATACGGTGAGCCTTCCGAAAAGGATCTTGAAATGGTACGCTCCTCGCACGTTACCGGTAAAATTTACTGGTACAAGAATCAGTACGGATATTATCTGTTCCGCAAGCAAACGGCAGAGGATAAGCTTGAAAAGGCTCAGAAGGATTTATTTACCGAGGCTTGGAACGCATTAAATAAAGAGCGTGAAGAGCTTTGGGAGAGCATTATTGACCGTGTTAAGCGCTACGTAATGAACGAGTACCGTCCGAAAAAGGGAGACATGGACATGCTTCACGCGGCGGCGTTTGAATTCTTCGTTCGTGATGACGGTAATCACTTTAATTCCTGGATAGAAGTTGCTCGCAAGCTCGGTGTAAACGTAGATGCTGAGGATTTCGGCAATCCCGAAGCCGGTAAGAGCATAATGGAGTGTTACCGCACCAAGCCCGAGGAAACGGTCCTTAAATGGCTTGTTTATCACAGATACTGGACTAATCCCGGCGGTCTGTACTATCGAACAAATAAGCTGTCTTATCAGAACACAGGGCGTGAAATAATGCTCTTTAAGGCGCTTGAAAGCATCGGGTATGAGGTATCGACAGAGGAATGGGAGTACCTGAACGGTACGCACGAGATATTTAAGAGGGTGCTTGAATGATGGCAGAACTGATAAAAGCCTATAAGCCTATATGTTGCAACAAAGCATATATGACAAAAGCAAGTGCATTAAGGCACGAAAAGAAATGCCCGAAAAATCCCGAAAACTGTGCTTGTAAAACTTGTTCTCATAGGATAGAAACCACCGAAACATATTATAATCCATATCACAATGGAGATTGCGGAAGCACGGACTATGACTACAAATATTGGTGGTGTGAAATCCACGAAAAGAAAATTGATGTTTATTCAAATTCAAATGGCGGTGCGACTATTCTGCCAAAAATGAATTGCGAACATTGGGAAAGTGAGGACACGGAATGAAAAAAGCGAAATGCCCGGTGTGTAAAGGCACAGGCTTAATAAAAACGTCTGATTGGCTTATCAAAGGTAAGAGTGAGAAAGAACTCGCAAAGATAAAAGAAGAAGCCCTCGCAGATATTGTCGAGGTTGTCAGGTGCAAGGATTGCCGACACCAAGACGAATGCAATCAATATGTTTTGATAAGCGGTGATGAAGGTGAACTTGCGTTTTGCAGTTACGGAGAAAGGAGCGAGGGGAATGAAGATAGGTGACAAGGTGCATTGCACAAAGTATGTAGAACGCACAGGGCAGGGTATAAGTGTTTTAGACCTTACGGGATTTGAAAGACTTGAGAACGAATTGCCACCTGAAAAAAAGGTTTGCTACTGTGAAAATAATAAAGTGATAACAATTCCGTTTCACGAATTTACAGATGCCACTATAGACAAATTTAAGACCGTAGAAAAGGAATTTGATGGCATATATGTAGGCACAACAAGACTTGCGACTAAACTTACGGCAACCTACGAAACACCGCCATACGGCAATGACTACATAAGGTTTGAGAGTGAGTGCTATAAGCCTTTTGCGGTAGTGTATTATGCCAACAACAGAAAACGGCTTGTGCCGATTGAGTGTGTATCGGAAAGGAGCGAATAATGGCATACAAGAGAAAATACAGCAAGGGCGAGAAAATCACTTCACTTGACGAGTTGATGAAGCAGGAGTTTGTGTATTTCCACGACAAAATTCTAAATTACGGATTTTTCGGCAGTTGGCAAATTCGGCTTGTGCAATTTTATATCCAAAAGGGTATGCTTTTTTACGCAGAAAGGAGCGAAAATGTCAAAAAAGACAGAGGTGAGATGTGATCGTTGCGGTAAAGAAATAATGGCTTATGATATCAAGATATCATCGGCAAGAATTGATTTGTGGGCGCTTGGTGTGCCGAGGAGTTACGGAGCCCAAAGAATTGATTTATGCGAAAATTGCTACAATGATTTCGTTAGTTTTCTTGAAGGAGGGAGCGAAAATGGAAAAGGAACAGATAATTAAGGCTTTGGAGTGTTGCAAAGCGAACAGTGGTGTGGCTTGCAGCGGTTGCCCTTATATGCACGAAGAGTTGGCAGACGGTGAGAGTTGTTCCGAGCGAATGGCATTAGATACCCTCGCACTTATCAAGGAACTCACTGAGGAGAACGAGAGGTACAAAGCGGAGCAACACGAACATTTTGAAAAGTGGCTAAAACTTGAAAAGGCAACGAGAGAGCATCATAGTGAACTGTTTAAAGAAGCGAAGATAGCCGTAAAAGCCGACACCGTGAGGGAGATATTCAAGGAGATATACTCCTCGCTTGACTACATAGAGGAGCAGATGGAGCCGGAGGAGATTCCTGAGTGCTTCTTTTCGGTCCGAGAGGATATTAACGCGCTGAAAGAAAAATTTGAAAGTGAGGGAGCAGCTGATGAAATTTAAGTGCAAGGTTACTGTTTTCGGAAACAGCTGGTATGACATAGAGGCAACCGACGAAGCTGAGGCAAGAAAAAAGGCTAAGGAGCTGGCTGAAAAGGATTATACATTCGAGGGGAAAAAGCTTTATTACGGAATGGCTTCTTTCCTCTGCGTCAATTGCAAAAATGAGCTGTATTCCGATTCGAATTTTTGCTCTAAGTGTGGCAAGGCTTTCATAAGAAGTGAAAAACAGGAGGATAACAAACAATGACACAGATAATAGCGGCGATAGCAGGCGCTGTGGCGCTCGTGGTGATGTGTGAGTGCTGCTATGCGCTCGGCAAGATAGAGGGCAAGAAAAAGGGTATGAGCGAGGCGTATGATATGGTTCGTCAGTGCCTTAAAGAAGCAAAGCAAGCCGATGAAGAGGCTGATATATAAACTATAAGTTAGTAGTTACTATACAGATTACTATGTATTGATGATACTATTAAGTTTAGTACATACTTAGGGGAAAGCTAAGAAGGGAGATTACAATGTCACAAGATAAGTGTGCGTTTAAGATAGATAACCATAAATGCTCTGCTCTCACCAAAAAAGAGTGCATGAGATGTCCTTTTTTCAAAACTGAAGAAGAAGTTAAGGCAAGTAGAGAACGTGCAGAACTTAGACGAAGGAGCTTACCGGTGTCTATCCAGATGGATATAACAGCGAAATATTACATAAACACGGAGGTGAACGATCAGTGAGTAGGACAGATTCAAATGACAAGTCGGTGATATGTCCGTTTTTTCGTTATTCTGATCAGCACAATATTTGTTGCGAGGGGGTAAGTACTGATAGCTCGATAAAAGTGACGTTTGGTGATCCTAGGAGTAAGGCCTCATACAAAGATGACTTTTGTCGTGACATAAATAGTTATAAAGAATGCAGAGTGTGTAAAATGCTATTCAGAAAGCATGGTGTTGATTTTCACGACAAATAAAAATATAAAAGCTATAAGTTAGTAGATTCTATATAGATAACTACGTGTAGATGATACTATAAGTACTGTACTTACTTAGGAAAGAGAGGTAAATGCCTCTCTTTTTGTTTGTGAAAAAACATAAGGGAGGGGGGGTTTAGAATTTTAAGGTCTATGTGATACAATGGTGACAACAAACATGAAAGGGGTATTCTGTGGATTGGAAAAAGATCAAGGCAGAGTATGTCGCAGGCGGAACCAGTTACAGAAAACTCTGTGAAAAATACGGTGTTTCCCGCACTACTTTGCAAAGAAAAGCCAAAGAAGAAAAGTGGTGTGAGCTACGAAGCCAAGTAGAAGCCAAAACGGCGGCAAAAATCGTAGAGAGTGTGAGTGATAATTCTGCCGAAACGGACAAAGCGTTTATGAGGCTTGTAAACAAGCTTTTTAAAAAAGCAGAGGAAGTCATTGACACAATGCCTAAATGGAGTGTTTACGCTCTTAAAGAGATGTCTGCCACTATGAAAAATCTCAAAGAGATTAAAGGACTTAAATCTGCTGACGATATTAAGGAGCAGAGAGCAAGGATAGCAAAGCTTCAGAAGGAAGCGGAGTCTGACAGCAACAATTCAAGCGAGATTGAGGTCGTTTTTGATGCTGGACCGGAGGAATGGAATGAGTAAGGTGCGTGTAGTGCTTGGCAGACCGAATAATGAGAAGCAAGAGGCTTTCCTTGCGGCGAAGGTCAAGCACGTAGGCTATGGCGGCGCGCGAGGCGGTGGAAAGTCTTGGGTTGTGCGCGATAAAGCCAAACGCTTATGCTTACATTACCCCGGTATAAAAACTCTTGTTATCCGGCGTACTTACCCCGAACTTGTAAACAACCACGTAACGCCGCTTAAGAAGGATATTCCCATTGCGGTAGCGAAGTACAACAAGACAGATAAAGAGTTTTGGTTTCGGAACGGAAGCACGATAAAATTCGGATACTGTAACAACGAGGGCGATCTGCTTCAGTATCAGGGTGCGGAATATGACGTTATATTTATAGACGAGGCTACGCAGTTGCCGGAGCTTTGGGTGAAGGAGATAGTGGCGTGCTGCCGCGGAGTAAACAATTTTCCAAAGCGTGTTTACTACACGATGAATCCGGGCGGTGCTTCACACGGCTATTTTAAGCGTATTTTTATCGACAGGAAATATGAGAAGGGCGAAAACCCCTCTGACTATTTCTTTATACAGGCGCTTGTTACCGACAACAAGGCGTTAATGAAAAGTCAACCCGAATACATACAGCAGCTTGAGGCACTACCTCCAAAGCTTCGGAAGGCTTGGCTTGAAGGGGATTGGGATATATTCGAGGGACAATTTTTTGAGGAATTTACCGACCGGCCTGAAAACTATCATACAAAGCAATGGACGCACGTTATAAAGCCATTTGACATTCCTGACGGTTGGAAGATATATCGCTCTTTCGACTGGGGTTACAATAAGCCGTTTTCGTGCGGTTGGTGGGCTGTGGACTACGACGGGGTTATCTACCGTATTCTTGAGCTTTACGGCTGCAAGGAAACGCCAAACGAGGGTGTAAAGTGGACACCGCCGCAGGTCTTTGCTGAGATACACCGTATTGAGACAGAGCACAGGTGGCTTCGCGGCAAAAAGATACAGGGTATTGCCGATCCAGCTATTTGGGACGCGGAAACTGGTGAATCTATTGCTGAGGTAGCGGCAAAGCACCAGGTGTATTTCACTCCGGGTGATCACAAGCGGCTTCCCGGATGGATGCAGGTGCATTACAGGTTATGCTTCGATGAAAACGGCTTCCCGATGATGTATATATTCGATAACTGCAAGGCGTTCATTCGTACGATTCCGTTACTTCAGTATGACGAACACAGGGTTGAGGATCTTGACAGTGACGGCGAGGATCACGTAGCCGATGAAGTGAGGTATTTTTGTATGAGTAGACCTATAAAGCCAAGAATTGCGGCAAAGAAAGACAGTTATTCAAGCAATCCGCTTAATCTATTCCTTGACATAAAAAAAGAAGACCTCTCTACAACGAGGTCATTTGAAAGAATGCAGATAATTTCGGAGGATTAAAATGTTAGACGAAAATAAAATAAACCCAATAGCTCCACCTCTGCAGGCTACACCGGTACAGAACCCAGCGCTTGATATTATGAGGCGTAAGGCCCCCGAAACGCAAGGGAAGGTGTTTAATCCCAATAGAAGTATTAGCGCTCTTGGAATGCTTAAAAAAACCATTGGACGCGATGAGATACATACAGCGTCGCAGACTTTACAGAAATACAAGCAGGGAAAGGCAAATCTTGAGCAGAGGATAATCGAAAACGAACAATGGTACAAGCTCCGTCATTGGGAATGTCTGAGAGATAAGGAAAAAGACATAGAGCCGACATCGGCATGGCTTTTTAATACCCTCGTAAACAAGCATGCTGACGGCATGGACAATTTCCCTTCGCCTAACATTTTACCAAGAGAAGAAGGTGATAAGGCTGAGGCGGAGATGCTGACATCAATCGTTCCTGTTGTTCTCGATCAGAACAATTTTGAGCAAACATACAGCGAAGTACTTGAGCAGAAAATACACAGCGGTACCGGAATATATGGTGTGTTCTGGGACGGTACAAAGCTGAACGGGCTCGGCGATATTGCTATAACTGCTATTGATATAATCAATCTCTTTTGGGAGCCGGGTATCAAGGATATTCAAAAGAGTAAAAATATTTTTCATGTTGAGCTTGTCGATAATGAAACTCTTGCGGGAGCATATCCGCAGTTAAGAGGTAAGCTCGGTACAAAAACTATTGACATCGCTGAGTATGTTCACGACGATACAGTCGATACGACGAATAAAAGCGCTGTTGTTGACTGGTATTACAAGAAGAATGTGGGCGGCAAGACAGTACTTCATTACTGCAAGTACGTAAATGACGAGGTTCTGTTTGCTACCGAGAATGAAACGGAGCCTGTAACAGATCAGATTGGTAACGTTATTCGACCGCCTATGGCACAATGCGGATGGTACGCACATGGCATGTATCCGTTCGTGTTTGACGTGTTATTTTCCGTTAAGGGCACTCCTGCTGGATTCGGGTATATCGATATAGACAAAAGTCCGCAGACCTTCATTGATCGCGGAAATCAGGCTATTATGGAAAATATGCTCGTAAACTCAAAGCCAAGGTATTTTATACGTGCCGACGGTACGGTGAATGAGGAAGAATTTGCTGACACTACCAAGCCGTTTGTGCATATACAGGGTGCGGGGCTTGGTGAAGATTCTATAAGGGAGATAAAGGGCTCGGCACTTAGCGGTATTTATGTTAATGTGATTACACAGAAGATTGACGAGCTTAAAGAAACATCAGGAAACCGAGATATTTCGCAGGGCGGAACGACCTCCGGCGTTACTGCTGCTTCAGCTATCGCTGCAATGCAGGAGGCGGGAAGCAAACTGTCGAGAGACCACAACAAAGCATCTTTCAGAGCGTTCAAGAGCCTTTGTCTTATGATAATAGAGCTGATACGCCAGTTTTACGACATTCCAAGATGTTTCCGCATTATGGGCGAAAATGGCGCTCAAAGATTTGTGCAATACGGCAATCAGAATATCAAGCCTATGAGTCAGGGAACCGAACATGGCTTAGAACTTGGAGACAGAATTCCTTTGTTCGATATTGAGGTCACGGCGCAGAAGGCTTCGCCGTACTCAAAAATGGCACAGAACGAGCTCGCATTAAGCTTTTACGGTCAAGGGTTCTTTAATCCTCAGCTTGCCGATCAGGCTCTCGCCTGTCTTGAAATGATGGATTTTGACCGCAAGCAGTTTGTTATACAAAAGGTAGCGCAGAACGGCACCATGTATCAGAAGCTCATGCAGATGCAACAGCAGATGCTTATGCTTGCGCAGATCGTGGACAAGCACGAGGGCTCAAATATCGCCGCGCAGATTATGGCAGGCGTTGATGGTACGCCTGTTATTATGGGTGGTGCTTCCAACACAAAGGCCGAGAAAAAAGAGACGCTTGTAGGTAACGAAAATGTCGAAGCATCAAACACCAAGAAAGCAAGACAGAGGGTGGCAGAATCCACCGATCCTACGTAGTTGTTTAGGCTTAAGCCTTACCATCTTAAGCCTTTACATATATAAACGGTTCGTCCACGTTACGGAGAGAAAGGAGTCCACCTATGGACAAAAAAAGAAATTCCCGAGTGTTTCTTAGTCTCCAATTCTTTGCCGAAGGAGCAGGGAACGGAGACGGTGGCACAGGAGCAACGGGACCAACGGGCGATGGCGCGATCAGCGCTAACGCGACAGACGCCGTGTCGCAAAACAAGGGCGTAAAAGATACTCCTCTTAAGGATGTCAAGTACGGCGTTCAGCCGACAGAGACGAAAGAAGAGGACAGTAAGCCTGCCGCCGAGGCTGAAACACAGACAGTTGACCTGAACGCAGAATTCGAAGAACTCATCAAGGGTAAGTACAAGGATGTCTATGGCGCCAAATTGCAGGACACCGTACAGAGAAGGTTAAAAGGTCCAATGGAGAAAGTAGATAAGTATAATGCTCTTATTCCTATGCTTGAACTTCTTGGAAAGAAATACGGTGTTGACGCAAGCGATCCTGCAGCGCTTGTAAAAGCGATTGAGGCAGACGATTCTTACTTTGAGGATGAGGCACTTGAAAAAGGCGTTTCTGTCGATGCACTCAGGACACAGAAAAAGCTTGAGAAAGAGAATAGAGAATTGCAAAGACAGCTTGATGCACGCAATGAAAAAGAGAATACCGCTAAACAGTATTCTACTTGGATTGAACAGGCTGAAAAGGCTAAGGCTACATATCCAAATCTCGATCTCAGGGCGGAGATACAGAATCCCGAATTTGCTAAGCTGCTTATGGCCGGCATTGACGTAGGGTCTGCATATCTCGTAATCCACAAGGACGATGTTATTCCTGCTGCTATGCAGTATACCGCAAAGCAGGTACAGCAGAAGGTAACTAACAATGTCATTGCCAACGGCGCGAGAGTCTCCGAAAATGGACTATCTCCTGCAGGTGCAGCGGTCGTAAAGAGCGACGTGTCTAAGCTCACAAGTGATGATATACGCGAGATACAGCGTAGAGTAGCAAGAGGAGAGAAGATCAGCTTCGGTTAAACTGATCGAAATCTCCTCAAAACACAATCAAAGACAAAGGAGATTAAAAATGAACAAGAAAATGCTCAGAATCGGTTATCAGTTTTTTGCTAACCCGAATACCAACGTAACCACGGATACGGATCTTTCCGTGGAAAACAAGACCTTTTACGATAAATCGCTTATTCAGGAGGCAACGCCGAATCTTATTCACAATCAGTTCGGTCAGAAGAGACCTATTCCAAAGAACGGTGGAAAGAAAATCGAGTTCCGTAAGTTTGCATCTCTGCCTAAGGCGACCACCCCTCTCACTGAAGGTGTAACTCCTGACGGAAAGAAGCTGTCCGTTACTGCTATCGAGGCGACTATCGCTCAGTACGGTGATTATATCGTACAGTCCGACATGCTTGAGCTTTCCTCTATTGATAACACGATTGTAGAGGCTACCAAGATCCTCGGCAATCAGGCAGGGCTTACTCTTGACACCATCACCCGCAACGTTCTCCAGGGTGGTACCAACGTATACTACGCGCCTAAGAGTGACGGTACTGCCATAACGTCGCGTACAACTCTTGATAATACTTGCAAGCTCACGGTTGATGTAGTTAAAAGAGTCGTTGCAATACTTAAGAAAAATAACGCGCCCAAGATCGACGGTTCTTACATCGGTATCGTGCATCCCTTTGCAGCATATGATCTTATGTCTGATCCCGCATGGGTTGAAGCGCAGAATTATGCTGATCCTACAAAGCTCTATGAAAGCGAGATAGGTAAGATCGCCGGTGTCCGTTTCGTTGAATCATCGGAGGCAAAGGTATACGAGGACGGCGTATTTGGTACGCTCATTTTCGGTGCAGGAGCATACGGTGTAACGGAGATCGAGGGTGGCGGTCTTCAGACCATCATCAAACAGAAGGGTAGCGCAGGAACGGCTGACCCCCTTGATCAGAGAAGTTCTATCGGTTGGAAGGCTGCGACAGTCGCAGAAAGACTTGTAGAGCCTTACCTGATGAGAGTTGAGTCAAAGTCTGCCCTCTCTGGCGATATCGAGGCAAACTGACAGGAAAAGGATGAGGGAAGAGTGAATTTTCCTCTTCCCTTGATATTAAAATAAAAATAGGAGGCTAATATGGCTACTGAAAAGAAAGTAAAGATCAAGATTCCGCTTACGAAAAATGATGCGGAGGATGTATACGTTGCTGTTAATGGCAGGAGTTTTCTCATTAAAAGAGGAGAAGAGGTCGAAGTACCTGAAAGTGTAGTAGAGATACTTGAAAACCAGGAAAAGATGCTGATGCAGGCGATTGCCTTTGAAAATGCAACATCTAAGGCATCCTCAGAAGAGGATAAGAAAAAAATTTGAAATATTAGACGGGGAGAGATGGAGTGTTTCTCCCCGTTTGCTAAAATAACTATGCAAATTACATTTCGGAAAGGAATGATTATATATGACCATAAACGAAGCAATAGCAAGGGTTGATGCATTAAAGCCTAATAACTATGACCCTGTTGAAAAAATCAAATGGCTGTCAGAGCTTGACGGAAGGATAAAGGCAGAGGTGATTGATACCCATGAGGGAGGCGAAAACGTCGTATTTAGCGGTTACAACGAGGATACCGATATCAACACGGTTCTTCTCGTTCCGTTTCCGTATGATGATATGTATATCCGCTATCTTGAAATGCAGATAGACTATGCAAATGGAGAGACGAGTAAGTATTCAAACAGCTTTGTCCTTTACAATAATGCGTATCTTAACTTTTGTAATTATTATAATCGTACGCACATGCCGAAGGGCAGTAAGATGAAATTCTTCTGAGGAGAATGTAAAAATGTTATATCCGAAACTTAATGAAATATCGTATGACCGCGAGCTTATAAACACCTTCGGCGGTTATAACCACAAGCTCCGTATTGCTGACGGAGAGTTTTACGACATGGAAAATTTAAGTTCCGACCACTATCCTGTATTATCTGTGAGGCAACGGCGCGGACTTTTGCGAAATTTTGATAAAAAAATAACTGGGATGATAGCAAAGGACAGGGTATATTATCTTAAGAACGGAAATCTCTATGCGGTTCAGGCTGACGGAAATGATGAGCTTATAGCCGAGCTTGGTCTTGAGGGGGATAATATGAGGACACTTGTTTCCATGGGCGCATATATGGTTATTTATCCTGATATGAAATATGTAAGAACAATAAAAATTAATAACACTTATGAGAAGGATGATATTCTAAAGGAATTTTTTTTCAATGAATGGCATTTCGAGTATATTGACTCCGGTATTCCTGATTCGAATAATCGTGAACTAGATATTAAATTATGTGATGAAAACGGAAACGAGGTGACTGAGTATGGCGAAATACAGCCAGACTCGAAGAATACATGGAGATGGTTTGATACAAAAAATAAGAAATTAAAGGTGTACAATACCAGTGAGGGCGTATGGGAAGAAAAAAAATTATGCTACATGCTTTATGACGGTGATTATACAAAAGATTATTTCAAAAAAGGTGACGTTGTTGCTGTAAGAGGTATTAAGTGCGATACGCGCTTAAACGTCAGAACCACTGTTGCTAATAGCAAGGAGGAATCATTAATACTCGAGATGCCGTATAACGAGCTTCTAAATGGCATGACTGTTTTTTCTCAATACGGTGATATAACCGTATTGAGAGGAACGCAGAAAAACGTTGATTATATCATAGAATCCCAAAATCGTTTGTGGGGATGTAGATACGGGTCGAACGTCAATGGCGATCAAGTAAACGAGATATACGCAACAATGCTTGGTGATTTCAAGGATTGGGAAAATTTCGAAGGAACAAGTATGGATTCCTACGTTGTAGCAGTTGGCTCGGACGGCGCAT
The DNA here is from genome assembly GCA_017502875.1 of Clostridia bacterium. Classification (GTDB taxonomy): domain Bacteria; phylum Bacillota; class Clostridia; order Oscillospirales; family CAG-272; genus SIG673. Next base: position 101,369 of record JAFVUF010000024.1, read on the forward strand.
TCACCGGCGCGATTACATACGGAGGTAACCCAATATTTTTCAAGGATAACTGCATGCACTTGATTTATGGCGATTATCCCGCAAATTATCAACTCCAAACACTTACTTGCGATGGAGTGCAGGTCGGATGCGATAAAAGTCTTGTTATCATAGATTCTGTGCTTTATTACAAATCAAGACGCGGAATATTCGCGTATGACGGTTCGCTTCCTGTGCTTGTATCCGAGCCGCTCGGAGATATGAGCTTTTATGAGGAGGGTGTAGCATGCGGCATAGGGCAGAAGTATTATATATCCCTGCGAGACACTCGCACAGATAAGCGCGTAATGTTTGTTCTTGATACCGCAAAAGCGTTATGGCATAAGGAAGACGGACCGGCGGTAACACAGTTCTGTACACATAAGGGGTACGTGTACTATCTTTCTAATGACAATGATACACAGATATTCACTCTTCTTGGCAGCGGTACTCCTGATGCCGCCTCAGTCAAGTGGTACGCCGAAACCGGAATAATCGGTGTTGACGATCCCGATAAGAAGTACGTGTCGAGAATGGACGTTAGAATGTCGCTCGAAATCGGAGCAAAGGCGAGATTTTACATACAGTACGACTCATCGGGAGAATGGGAATATCTTTTCACTATGACCGGAACGTCGCTTCGCTCGTTCTCAATACCGATAAGACCGAAACGGTGCGATCATTTCCGCCTTAAAATTGAGGGCGAGGGGGATATGAAGCTGTTTTCGCTTTGTAAGAACGTGGAAAGGGGAAGTAATGTGTAATGATAGATATTAAGCTACCTAAGGTGCTTGTGGGAAAAATAGAAACTCAATGCTTACAAATAAGGCAATATCTGGCTTTTCAGCTCGTGCCGGATATACAAAAGAATATTCTAAATCTTGAAAAGGAAATATCAGAGCTTAAAAAGGAAATTAAAACGCTTAAGGAGGGAACTAACAATGAGTGATGAGAAGGAAAAGGAAGGGTATATCTCACAGTATCAGCCTCGTATGGATGAAATTCTAAAAACCATACAAGAAAGCAAATTTGATTATGATGTGACTGGAGATGCGTTGTATCATCAGTATAAGGATGCTGCAATGCGTAACGGTCAGCGTGCCATGCAAGACACTATCGGAAAAGCATCAGCTCTTACAGGTGGTTATGGCAACTCCTATGCAGTTACCGCGGGGCAGCAGGCTTACAACTCCTATATGCAAGGTCTTAATGACGTTATTCCCGAGTTACATCAGCTTGCGCTTAATAAATATAACCAAGATAGAAGTAATCTTATGAATGAGTATTCATTGCTCGCTGATATGGATGAGAAGGCGTTTAATTCGTATTATGCAGGCATAAATGCCGAAAATGAGGCTATTGCTAACTATAATAGTACTATGGCAGGAGCGAGAGCACATTTAGGAACACTTGATGGGGATTACAACGCAATAAACGCCTACTTAGGTAAGCTCGTAGCAGAAGGTAAAATTGGTACTGATGACACAGGTGTATTACTCGGAGAATTCGCTGATATTCCACTTAACCATTTAACTGGGTGGTCGATAGCGACTGACAAAAACGGTAACAAAAAAGACGGAGGCAAGAACGGTGGTGGCTCTGGTACGATAAACAGAAATGCCAAGGTTAAAATAGGAAATGAAACCTATTCGTTATCTAAGCTTTACAGCATACTTACGGATGAGGATGAGATGGGGGCTGACTATGTGATGACAAAAGAGGAAGCAAAAGCATGGATACTTGATTTACAAAAAAAGTTGGGAATCAAATAGGAGGAAGAAATTATGGGAACAGATAAATACAGCACACTTATAAAAAAGCTAAAGGAAGAAGGGAAAATAAGTCCTGAAAAGTCAAAAACAGCGTCATTAACACCAATTCAAGCCTATAACAAGAGTGTGTTTGATAGACATTGGAATAATTATATAAATTCTGTTTCTGATATATATAGCACATATAATTCTCGATTCTATAATCAAGAAGGAAATCCCATAGATGCGTACCGAGAAAACGCAGTTGCTGAGTATGATGAATATGTAAAGCAGAATGAAAATATTGCTATAAACCGTTCTCTTTTAACAGGACTTTTAAATCAGAATAAAGATATTATCGACACAACAACATATACTAAAGCCACCGATTTTCTCACCAAAAGCGAATCAGATTTAGAAAATATCGGTAAAACTTATGAATTTTATTCGAGTTTCGGTTCTGCCGATGCGTATAATGCTTGGAAGGTAGAGGAAGAAGCAAAAGAAGCGGAGAAGCAAAAGATTATGGGTGCGGATGATTTTGCTGAATACTCTCAAATAGGTGCAAATATTAAGAATCCTGAATACGTTGATGCACTTGGATGGTTGCAAATCGGCACATGGAGACCGTTCGGTGAAGATGTCGGTAATATTGTAACTTTTTCAAGGGACAATCTTGATGAAATTAATAAGAGGGTTGTTGCTAATGATGGAAGACATGATGATACAATCCTTGGAGATTACCGCTATAAATTCATGACTGATGATGAAGTAGCAATATACAATTATTATCTCGGAAAAGGTGATTCTAAAAGCGCCAAGGAGTATTTATTATCTCTTGACGAACAGCTCAATCAACGGTTTGGTTATGAAATATCCAGGAATGTTTCGGGTAAGAGATTTCTTGAAATGACTTTTGCAGTCGGAGCCGGATTAGATCAATGGGCGACAGGCATGAAAGAGTTATTCAACGGTGGTGAAGCAAAGCCTATCACACCAACACAGTATGCATCCTCAACGATTCGAGAAGAGCTTGACGGCGGTTGGGGTGTAACTTATGATGCTGCTAATGCTACCGGTAACATGCTTCCGTCTATTCTTATTGGCTCGTTGCCTATCCCAGGGGCGCGGGTGGCAGGTGCGGCTACGCTTGGTCTTTCTGCCGCAGGTAACGCAAAGGCTGAAATGCTACGTCTTGGATATTCGGAAGGACAGGCTTGGGCATACGGTACGCTTATAGGCGCATCTGAAGCCGCACTTCAATATCTTATGAGTGGTATAGAAGGGCTCGGCGGTAAAGCCGCAGGTAAGATTGCTTCAAAGTTTGCGCTTTCGGTTGATAATGCTCTTGCGAAAATAGCTATACGATATGGAACTAACATTGTTTCTGAAGGGCTTGAAGAAGCGATACAAACTACGCTTGAGCCTATATACAAAGCTTTGGTAACAGGAGAGGAATTTACTCCGGCAGAACTTGACGAAATAGTTTATTCTGCGCTTCTCGGTGGTATAGTCGCAGGTGGTTTTGGTGTACCAGGTAGTATAGGAACTACGGCGAAATATATAGGTTCAAATTATGCAACGGGCAAAGCACTTAATTCAAAGGGGATAAGTATTGAAAATCTTGCGGAAGTAAGTGGTAAAAGTCTCGATTCAAACTCATACGGCAATCGTCTTGCTCAAAGATATAGCGGAAAAAGCGGTACATATAAGCTTGGTAAAGTAAGTAATGCAATCAGCAGAGATATGACAAGGGATACTATCGAAAAAACGCTTGTAATGAAAGGTGTATCGGAAAGTGACGCTAAGAAGATAGCGTCTGCTACTGTTGATGGCGGAGAACTATCGCATGGTCAAAAGCAGATTGCGAAAAAGTATTCTCGAGAGATTTCCGGCGCTGCGGCACTTTCGAAGTTGATGTATGACTCAAGTATAATGGCACTCGCCGAGGCAAAGGTAATAAAAGATGCGCAGAGCCCCCAAAATAGCACAGAATTCGCAGAAAGTGCCGATAAGGATAATAAGTATGAGGTATCTATCAAATCTGTCAATGCGCTTAAATCTACGGGAGAAGAGATAGAGATACAGGGTGTTGCATCGAACAATCTCAAGGGCGAACTTAAATTGCTTCTCTCGGATGGGAAAACGGTAAGCGCAAGCGACGTTGAATTTGCATCAGATGAAGATGCCGCAAAATACGGTATGGTATCCGCTATCGGCGCAAGTCCTGAAACCGCAAAGGAAATAGATTATCTTATCGAGAATGTCAATGGTATTGAAAGAGCCAAGCTATTAAGTGAAATTAAGGCGGCATACCGTGCAGGTCTAATCAATGACAAGAGTGCGCTTGATGGTATTGAGATACCTGACGAGGCTAAGCAGCTGATGTTCAACAGAGGGCGTATAGATGCGGCATCAAGAGCTGATAAAGCTCCGGCGACGGCAACTAAAAAGGCAGCTCAAAACAATGACGTTGTAATCGAGAAGAACGGTATCAAATATCATTTCAAGAAAAAAGGTAAGTATACCACTATACAAAAGAATTCAATCGAACTTGCTGAGGTTATTTCTGAGCTTTCCTCTGTTCTTGAAATAAATCTCTATGAATCATACGTTGATGAAAAGGGAGAGCGTTGGTGTGATGTTAACGGAATTCACCAGAAGGCGCCTAACGGTTGGTTTGCAAACGGCAATGAGATATACATAGATATCAATGCGGGAAGCAACGGCGAGGGAGTAATGCTTTATACCGTATCTCATGAAATAGCGCATTATATCCGCAGATGGAATCCAAAAGCTTTTAAAGAGATCGGTGATTATCTTATCGAACAATGGCTCGCTTCGGGAAAGAGTAGCGCAGATATCAACAAGCTTATAGAGGATAAAAAGAAGCAGATTGAGTGGCGTCAAAATCTTAAACGAAAAGCCGATCAGAGTATAAAGCCGCTAAATGACGCAGAGCTCTTTGATAGAGCATACGAGGATGTGGTATGTGATGCAATGTCAGAGATGTTCGCTGATGCAAAGTCATATGAGAAGTTTGCTGAGCTGAAAAATAAAAAGCCCAAGCTTTTGGAACTGCTTGGAAAAGCGATAAATACCGTTCTTGAAAAGCTGAAAAAGCTTCTCAGAGTGTACGGCGACAATCAGATGGTTGCCACAGAGGCAAGGTATGTGAGAGATTTGACCGAGGAAGCGTATAATAAGCTTAGGGATATGTACATTAAGGCGTTTGTCGAGGCAGATAATGCTTATCTTGATGGTAAAGGCGAGAGTGATAATGTAGCAGATTCTGATACTCCGTTAAATTCTGAAAGGGATACACAATATTTTGAAGCTGTTGAAAGCGGAGATATGGAAACGGCGCAGAGAATGGTTGACGAGGCGGCGAGGGTTGCGGGGTATACTATTAAAGCATATCATGGAACAACTAATCAAGAAGAACATAGTAAGTGGAACGCAGAAAAGAGAATGTGGGATACGGAGTATACGCCTATTCGAGTTTTTAAGCGACAGTATGAAGGGCAGGTAGGACATTTTTTCTCCGCTGATGAAGATAACGCCGGAGGATATGGAAGTTATCTATACTCCGTGTACCTTATGATGAAAAAACCGCTTGTTATTAATTGCAACGGTCAATCATACAGCAATATCGCTTACGATGGCAAGGAAATGGATACTTACGAGTGGGCAGAATATGCTCTTAAGCAACGGTATGATGGAGTGGTGTTCCAAAATATTCGTGACGGTGTTGATTACGGTGCTATGAGCACGACAACAACCGACTATGTTATTTTTGATTCAAATAGAATTAAATCCGCTGATCCTGTTACTTACGATGACGAGGGAAAGGTCATTCCGCTGTCGCAGAGGTTTGACAGCACCAAGAGGGATATACGGTATTCCGAAAGGGAGATAATAGGCCCAAGTGGTATAAATTATGGCAAGGGTGTATATCTTGATTCAACATTGCTTTCAGGTTTAAACGATGAAGAACGCGTAGAAATGGTAAAAGAATACCTAAAGGAACAAGGGGGCAGTGTATTTAACGCCTACGATAACAATGGTAAGGCAGTTGATGTGCATTTAGTTGAATCTACTCGTAAGTTTAAAAATAAAAGTGGTAAACGCGTACCAGTAAACAAACATATGAGTAGTTATTTATCAAATCCTTTAAAACAGGATGCAATAACGCTTATTGATGAGATGGTTACGACTGCAAAATTTGAAAATAAAGAATCTCCTCACCATCCACATGATTGGCTCGATAATAATGGCAAAAACGATTGGGATATATGGACAACATACATTCAAGATAAAGAAAACACCGTTTGGAAAGCGTATTTACAAATCGCCAATTCCTCTAACGGTGAAAAAATTCTATATGAAATTCATCCAATAGAAATGGTGGAAGGGGTCAAGAAACTTGACACCGCAACCACCGATAATATTTTAGCAGATTCCGACGAAATTGTCAATAGTGATGAAGAAATTTCTTTAAATTCCGAGCGCGTTGACCCTTCGGATGATCTTACGACACGTGAAGGTATCATTGAGGCCTTAAAAACGAGTAAGATCAGAGAGGAAGCGGTTACGCAGTTTACTGAATACACTAAGGACATTGAACGGCTTTCAAAGAAGATGGACGAGCTTGACAAAGTAAGTAGCGATATTGATGATGCGGTTCTTGCCGGGGGCGATGAGGCTACGCTTGATAAACTAAACGAGAGAAAGGTAAAACTTGAAAAGCAGATAGCAACCCTTAATGCGATAATTAAGCGCAGAGAAGCATCTAAGACAATGCGCCATCTCATAGAGCAAGGACTTAAACAAGCGACTCAAAAGGGAATTATAGCCGGTACTATGTCGCAGGGCAAGCGTGATGCAGCAATTCTGCGTAGATACAAAGAGCGGATGGAAGCAAAGCTTGAAAAGACAAAAGATTCGGCTAAAAGGCAGCGTGCGGACGATATCAAGAGATATAATGACCTGGTAGAGAAAAACCGCGAGGCGAGGGAGAAGGGCGCAGAGAAAAGAAAAAGCTCTGCCCTAAGAACTAAGATAAAGAATTTCAAGGACGATCTTCAAAAAAGCTTGCTTAAACCTACTGATGGCAAATATATTCCTGAAAATCTTGCATTAGCAATGATAGAGGTGTGTGAGCTCATTGATACAGATACGGAACTTTATCACAACGACGGAACGATTAACAAGGCTCAAGAAAGGCGTAATGCAACCAAAATGCGTCTTGAGGACCTCGCAGGTGCGTATGAGGAATTGGGCGAATCGAATTCTGAATATGTGTTTGAATATGACGAGAGCGTAAAAGAATATCTTAAGCATCTTAAATCGATTACGCTTGGAAAGTCATTAAGTGAATTGGGATTTGAAGAACTCGAAACAATGTACGATATTCTTCGCTCAATTCGTGAGACCATAATCGATTCAAAGAAACTTATCGGAACAACTGAAGCTAAAACAATATATCAAACCGCGAATGAAATAGGTGCCGAACAGGAAGAGATAATCACAAAACGCAAGAAAGGAAAAGAGGAGAACTCTGGTAAGCTTGGGCGTGCTCAAAAAACTACAAACTGGCTTTTAGATCAATCGCTTTCGCCTATGAGAGGAATTCTCAGAATGGTTAACTATAACGAGGATTCTGCTTTGTACAAGCTCGCTCAAAGCTTTGAAGAAGGGGAACGTGCGAAATGGTTTTGGATAATGAATGCGTATAAGGCGTTTGATGATATAACAAGTGGAGAAAACGCTAAATTATACGAGGATGCGCTCTACAAAGAACATGGTGGCAAAAAATATATAGATTCTTTAGGCAGACGATTCGGCGTATCCAAAATGCAAATGATGCAGGCTATACTATCTTATGAGCGTGAGCTTGCAAACCCAAAACTGAAGCATATTTCCAAAGGCGGATTATCTTTTGTAGATTTAAAGCTTCTCGAAAAAGGAGATTTAAGAGGCGCTAAAGATAAAAGCAATCTACATACCGTAGCAGAGGCCGTGGATATGGTTAAGCTGTTTGAAAGTGAGCTGGCAAATGATAGTTGGGCTCAAGTGTATATGGAACTTGCAAGAAAGTTTTTTAACGAAACGGCTAAAGAAACCCTAAATAAAACCATGCTCACTATAAAGCACCGTCTTGTCGCAACTGAGGAAAACTATATTCCCTACGAGGTTGATGATAAGCAAATTGTTCAAGAAATATCAGATATCAATGGCAATAACATACAGAAAACTATTGAATCTTTCGGAATGCTCAAGAGTATCGTTGACAGCGCTCCTCAGGCTCTGTATATAACTGGACTGAACAATATTCTTGAGAGGCATATTGAGCAAGTCGGTACCTTTTATGGTCTTGCTATCCCGGTTAGAAATTTCAATAAGGTTTGGAATGCAAAGACCGATGAAGGTTTTGGCGATATGGTGAAGGCAAGAATAGAGGCTGTGTGGGGGAAAGACGGACATAAGCTGATCGAGCAGATGATTAAGGATATACAGGCGCCACGCGCTGATACGCAAGGTGAATTATATAAGAAAATAAAGAGTGGTTACATCGGCGCTACTTTCGTGTTAAACGGTAGCGTTGTTATGAAACAGATAGGCTCATTATTTTCTGCTACCTCTATGCTTGATTGGAGTATTACAAGAAATCCAGCTGGGATGATCGCCAACCTTATTTATACGATGGCGCATACCAAGGAAATTGCCGCAGAGGTAGATAAATACACTGCAACGGCATGGAAACGAAGGAACGGGTTATCTGATGGTGAACTCCATACTCTTGCAACAGAGGGGAAGCGTCTCAAAATTATTGACAAGTTAAATAAATTGCCGGCAGGTATCAACCCAACAAAATGGATCACTTTTATGGACTATTCCGTTGCGTTATCGCTTTGGAAATATGCTAAAGAGGATACCGCAAAAAAAACAGGACTTGAGGGTGATGAACTTCTCAAGGAAACCGCAAGATTCTATGATATTTTAGTTGAGAATACACAGAGTACATCCGATGTACTCCATCGCCCGGAAATCCAGAAGAGCAAGAACATACTAGCGGAATTTTTCGGTATGTTTAAGACCGATCTTTATCAAATGGCTGGAAGAATCCAAACTGACTTTGGTCGTTTTATGGCAGAAAAAAATATTGAAAATGCCAAACGTCTGGGAAAAACACTTGGGTCCACTATGATGTCTGCTGTATGGGGGCAGCTTATGACTACGGTTTTCGCGCTGCTCCGGTATAAAGTTGATGCGTACAGAGATGATGATGACGAATTGACAGTAGAATCATGGCTCAAAAGACAAGCTTTTGATTTGGGAGGAGATTTGATAGGTTTCTTATTCCCACTTGCTGGAAGTGAGATTATTACTATCATCGAAAACACATTCTATGGTGATACATACGATCTTGTCGATAATGTTTCTGTTTCCGCTATAAACGATCTTGTATCTGCTATTCAAACTTTAGGACATAAGCTCATTGAATGGGAGGCACCAACCTGGAACCAGTGGCGAAAACTTCTTGTTAGTGTCCTTCAACTTTTTGGCATTCCTGCAAATAACATATTGCGATTTGTTGAGTCAATTATGAATCACGCTAAAGATATTGCAAATGGTGAGTTTTTTTCTTTTGAGGCAGGTAAATAATTTAAAAAGGAGGGGGGGTTTAGAAAACCACCCCTCTTGTGTTATTATAAAGTAAAAATAAAGGAGGAACGCAAATGGAATATTTAGAATACAGGTTTACGCTTGATATGCATAAGAGTGTATCGCAAATTTCTTTGCCTGTACGCCAATATGAAACGAACAGGCGGCTTTTGATATCATTTTCAAACAAGGGTAGCCCTTATACGATTACTGACGGCTGTACGGCTGTTTTGGGGGCTACAAAGGCTGATAGCAATACACTTTTGGATAATTGCATTATCGAGAATAATACTACCATCGTTTACGAATTCAATGAACAGACAGCGAGCGCGCTCGGCATTGTGGAATGCTCGATAATACTTTACGGTCCTGAAGGAGAGGTTATTACTTCGCCTCATTTCATTATTGTTGTCAGCAAAAATGCCGTTGAGTATAGCGAGGTTAAATCTACAAGTGAATCCACGACTATTGCCAAAATGCTTGCAAACGAGACAGCAAGGCAGAGTGCCGAGGAAACAAGGCAGAGTGCCGAGGAAACAAGGCAGAATGCCGAGACTATAAGGCAGAGTAACGAGACAGCAAGGCAGAGTAACGAGACAGCAAGGCAGAGTGCCGAGACTATAAGGCAGAGTAACGAGACAGCAAGGCAGAGTGCCG
>JAFVUF010000025.1 GCA_017502875.1 Clostridia bacterium
AACCGTAACCAATATTCCACCTATTGAGAACGTAACGATTTCAATACGCGGTGATTATAACGTTGATGAGGTTATTCTTCAGCCCGAAGGCGTAAAGCTCGAAACCTATAAAGAAGGCGGAAGAACATTCTTTAAAATACCGAGAGTTGATATTCATTCCGTAGCTCATATTCGCGTTAAATAAAATATCGACATAAAACTACATGGGGGTATCATTCCAAACGATGATACCCCCACTTCCATTTTGAGCTGCGCGCAAGCCCTGCGGCAGCGTCAGTGCTATATTAAATCTTCTTTTCTAAATATCCCCTCTCTTTGCTTTTAATGAATTATATGAAAAATGTGAATTATCTATAATCATCACTCCTTGTACTTAATTTTTTACCTGCTATTTCTCTATATCTTATACCTTCCTTTCCTCTTTTCTTTATTTGTGCTTCCCTATCGCAACACAAGGGAAAGCTGTTATTCTGTTTTAGGAACTATCAGGCCGTATTTGCCGTCCTTTCTCTCATACACTACGCAAATTCTTGAAGTATCCTGATCTAAAAATACGAAGAACTGATGTCCGAGCATATTCATTTGAAGTATGGCTTCCTCCGTTGACATCGGCTTCAGTACAAATTCCTTGATTCTTACGGGCGCGTCGCTGTTTACCGCAGGCACCTCGTCCTCGACAGACTCAACTACTATCTCTTTCGGGAACACACCGTCGCGAAGCCTCTTTTCAAGCCTCGTCTTGTTCTTGCGGAGCTGTCTCTCGATCGACTCCATTACCGCATCGAGAGCGTTCTGGAAAGTGGAATCCTCCTCTTCGCCTCTGAACATCAGTCCTGAGCTGGTTATCGTAAGCTCAAGTATCTCGTTACCGTTCTTACGCTTGCGAAGAGTTACGTTTGCGATAGCGTCGTCCTTGAAGAACTTATCGTACTTGGACAGCTTCCTGTCCGCAAGCTCGTAGAAGTCCTTCGGCACATCCATCTGTCTGCCAACAATTTTGATTCTCATGTAATCCCACCTTTTTGGAGTATTATCAAGGGGTTTCCCTCCTGACACCTAAATTATACCATACGCCCCACTTGCTTTCAATGTACTTTTTGTGAATATTATACAAATTTAAAAGTTACATTTTATTTTATTTGTAGGTATTGACAAATAAAGGCATATATGATATAATATACGTAATGCAGCCGAGAGTATGCCCTCTCGGCTGCATTATTTTTCTTCTTATTTAATTAAAAGCAGGATTAGCTCTGTCGCAAGTACAGCTCCGCAGCCCGACAGCGCAACGGTCATCAGTCCGCGCTCAAAATAGGCGAGGACAAGCGCTACCGCAAAGCCTATAACGGCTGAAATGAGCGATGGGGTTGCCGCGAAAATTGCGGGAACGGTCATTACGGAAAGCACCGAATACGGCACGTAGTACAAAAACGACTTTATAAAGCGATTCTCTATTTTTCGCTTAACGAGAACCAGCGGAAGCATTCTGACAAGGTACGTAACTCCCGCCATAATGAGAAGATAAAGCGCGAATTTCAAGGCCTCAGGCATTCTGCTCCACCTCCAAATCCGTACGCATACCGTCCTTTACGGGCGCTACCAAAGCGAACAAAAGGCTTGCCGCCACCGCGCAAATGATGATAATGAAGCCGTCTCCGATGGCTTTAAGCGCGGGAACGTAATTGAACACACAGCTAAGCGCAACGGCAAGCAGCACGCACATGAGCGTAGGTCTGCTTTTTTTACACGGCGGAACGACTATCGCGATAAACATACAGTAAAGCGCCACTCCAAGAGATGAGGCGACTATTTCCGGAAGTATATCACCCGCAACCGCGCCAAGAAGCGTTCCGAGCGCCCAACCAAAATACGGAGTGAGAGAAAGTCCGAGCATATAGCGCTTACCTACCGCACCCTTGTTTCCGGAGGCTACAGCGAATATCTCGTCGGTATTACAGAATGCTATCCAGAGTCGGTCAAAAAATCTGACGTTTTTGCCGAGCTTCTGAGAAAGCGATACTGACATAAGCGAGTAGCGCAGATTTATGACCACCTGAGTTGCCGCAAGCTCCCAAAGCGAGCCAAAGGCGGCGATTATCGGCGCGCCCGCAAGCTGACCGGCTGAGGTGAGGTTGAACATTGAGATAAGTACCGCTTCAAGCACCGAAAGCCCCATGTTGACGGCGGATATTCCAAAGGCAAAGGAAACGGACAAATACCCAAGGCAAATCGGTATTCCGTCTCGCAGCCCTTTCTTAAAATTATCGTTTTGCAGTTCCATTTTTTGATATCCTGTTTGTTGTTTTTCTATACATTTATTGATTATAGCACTTTGTTTTAGCAAAGTCAAGTTAAGAAAATGATTATTTTCTTACAGATGATTGATTTTCTGAAAAAAAAGTGGTAAAATGTCATATAGAAAGGACAGTGAGAGCAAATAATGGAGCTGATAAAATTTAGCGAAAAGGATTTTTTAGGGATAAAAGCGTTTATGACGCCGCTTTGGCGCTCGACCTACGGCGAGATACTGCCAAGGGAGCAAATAGATTTTCTTATAGATAAGTATTTTTCGGACGAGGGACTTAGGTATTTCAGAGCGCTTGGCTACAAATATTTTAAGATAATGGACGGGGATATGCGGGGCGTTGCCGTTATATGTGAAAAGGATGGCTCGACCTATCTTGACAAGCTGTATTTAAGCGAGAACTCGCGCGGCAAGGGCTACGCAAGCTTCGTTTTTTCGGAGCTGCTGAAAATGGGCAAGGACATCACCCTGAACGTAAACCGGGGTAATGCTCGCGCGCTTCGCTGTTATTTCAAGAACGGCTTTACCGTAGAAAGCGAGGAGATAATCGAGCTTGGAAACGGAATGGTAAACAGGGATTACAATTTACGGCTGACGAAGGGAAATTTTGATATAGCAACTAATGGTAAATGAAATATAAAAGGCAGCCGTTGGCTGCCTTTTATGCTTTTTATATGTCATTCTATTAGTTTTTGTTTAAACCAAATCTTCTTGTCATTAATACTTCTTTCCAGTGATTTTCACGGCTTATTATGTATTCATTTCCCAAACTCATATTACAAATCTCTAAAACAGAATATTTAAAATTGAATTTATAATCCTCGCCGTTCTCTCGCAATAGTTCTTTGAGTTCAATATTTCCACCGTGCCCGTTTTTAGCATACTCCGACCAACGTTGCCAAATGCATTCATCGCCATAAGCACTTCCAACATATTGTTTGCCCGTCAGCTCGTCCATGATAAGATAAATACCTTTGACATTTGAAAGAGCAGATTTCCAAGATAAAATATTATCATTTACAATCAACCGCAAGGTTTCATGGTCTATATTCACTTGGTCAAAGCCGAGAAAATCTGTTATCGCAATTTTTTTATCAAATATACTTGAAACGTAAATATCACTTGGAGACATACCGTTGGTTGCTTTTAATTCAAGGGTTGGATAAGAAGCTCTGAATTCTTTTTTGAAATAAAACAGCACCCTGCCGATTAAATCGGATTGAATATTCAAAAGCTTAGTTTCATATTTCCAGCCGTTCCATTTGCCATTGGTTATGGGTATAGGTTTAATCGGTAAAACTTCATAAACGCCGCCATATAACCAAGTGTTTTTACTGTAATAGATAAGTGAGATTATATATTTACGACTCCAATTTTTGCTTGTTTGCTCTTCTTGCCATTCCTTGAATTTACCAATTATAAAGCTATTATATGGCTTCATTTTATCATCAGCGCCCGTGGCAAGATGGATTTTGTAATCTTTATAGTCGTCTTCCGGAATATTTAATAAATCAACTAATTTTATCATTTCAAATCCTCTGCTTTGAATATCGAATATCCCTCGTAGTGATAGCTGTGGTCGATACCCTTCATATAGAGCTGTCGGTCATTTATCTTATCGGTAAGGGCATTTTTAAGCAGATACTTAATCTCAATGTCCTTGATAGGGCTGCGCTCCATAGCGAGAAGGTAATCCTCTTTATCAACAAGGCTCCAATCGACGACCTTGCCAAGCTCTTTTTTTAATATAAGGTCGAGCCATATTCTCGTCGCCCTGCCGTTGCCCTCGCGGAATGGGTGAGCTATATTCATTTCAACGTACTTCTCAACTATCTCATCAAAGCTGCCTTGCGGCATTTTATCGACGTGTTCAAGAGCTGCTTTGAGGTACATAACGGGAGCAAACCGAAAGTTTCCTTTTGAGATATTAACCTCTCTTATCTCACCCGCAAATGAGTAAACGTCGGAAAAGAGGTGTTTATGAATCCTTGAAAGCGTTTCAAACGTACCGGCTTCAAGGGTATCAAGCATTCCCGTTTCGAAAAGCTCAACAGCTCTGAGCTTAGTAAGACGCTCCTCTTCTCTTGCAAGGTCTGACGAATCTGTTATTCCAAGCTTGTTTTCAAGTGCCATAAAGCTTCTCCTTTTTAAAATACAAGAGCGTCCGCTATTCAAAACGAACGCTCTTTTGGCGTTCCCGGCGGGAATCGAACCCACAACAGAGTCTTAGGAGGACCCCGTTATATCCATTTAACTACGAGAACGTTTCTTTATATATTATACCATAAATTTTCCCTTTTTGCAAGGGGGGAACATCAAGTTTTAAAAAGTTTTTAAACGGTTTTACGGCGTTTTTTAGGCTCAGGCGCTTTTTCGACGCTTTCCAACTTGACAAGCGTCTTGGTTTATGCTATAATTTGGGAGTATCTTAAAGAAAGGACGGAGCGTTATGCCTACGAAAACAGACAAAAAAATTATAGCGCAAAACAAAAAGGCGTATCACGACTTCTTCGTTGACGAAACCTACGAGGCGGGTATCGCTCTGTTCGGCACAGAGGTAAAAAGCATTCGCAACGGCTCAGTTAACTTAAAGGATTCCTACTGCTACGTCGAAAACGGCGAGCTTTTCGCTTCGGGTATTCACGTAAGTCCTTACGAAAAGGGTAACATTTTCAACCGCGACCCCCTGCGAGACCGCAAGCTGCTTATGCACAAAAAGGAGATAATGAAGCTTCACGGGCTTGTTTCCCAGAAAGGCTTTACCCTCGTTCCGCTTTCGCTTTATTTCAGCGGCTCAAACGTCAAGGTCGCTATCGGTCTTTGCCGAGGCAAGAAGCTTTACGACAAGCGCGACGACGCCGCTAAAAAGCAGGCTGACCGCGACATCGAGCGTTACAGCAAAACAAAGGGCAGAGGTGAATATTGAACCGACTGCGTTTTTCAGTCGGTTTTTTCACGTTTTTATCCAAGAGGCAATACCAAAACAAGCGCACCCGTAAACCGTCAAAAGCGTTTTGTAAACAAAAGTTTACATAAAAATTCCACCTTTAAAACAAAAAGAGGTGGATTTTTCTTTTGCGATGCGATACAATGTGAGCACAGGATAAGACACACAAAGACATTTTGAAAGGAGCTATATATTATGGATTTTGGAAGCAGATTAGCCACCGCGCGTAAGGCGAAAGGATTTAGCCAAGAAGAGCTTGCGGAGCTTCTCGGAGTTTCGAGGCAAACTATTTACAAATGGGAAACGGGAATAACGTACCCCGACATCGACAAGCTTTGCGATATTTCAAGACGTCTTGAAGTAACCACTGTGTACCTTCTTGACGGAGATGAGTCTGTTTCGGAGTCGGCGCAAAGCGATAAGGTAAGCGCAAAAAGGTCGGCTTCAAACGATGAATTAATAAAGCACTTCTCCGTCTTTTCAAGGGCTATCGGATTTTCTACATTACTTATATTGCTCGGAGTGGCGGTTTTGGTTGGCTTCTCCGTATTCAACACCTTTGTAATGAACGCTGTGGGTTTGAGTGTTATGCTTGTCGCTATTTTTGCCGCAGTCATTGGCTACGTCATATCCGGTATAAAGCACGAGAGCTTCAAAAAAGAAATAAGCGCGGCAATTTATTTCGACCGGGCTGAGCTAAAAAAGGATGACCGTCAGTTTGCCTTAAAAATCACACTCGGTCTTTCCTTGATTTTTATAGGCATACTCGGTGTTATTATCTTTGGTCTGATTAATATTGACGTTGCCACGACGGTAGCCGTTGCGGTTATGCTCGCTTTTATCGGTGTCGCTTGTTATTTCTTTATAACGGGCGGTATTATGCATGAGCTTTACAGCACCCCCGAAAAAGCCGTCATGACGGAGGACGAGAAAAATAAAAAATCCTCACTTGAAGAAGGTATTTCGGGTATTATTATGGCGGTTGCTACCGCAACGTTCCTTGTATTTGGATTTTGCTTCAACGCTTGGCATCCCGCTTGGGTAGCCTTCCCGATAGGCGCTATACTTTCCGGTTGTGTTTCGTCGATAATTAAAATAGCAAGAGGCGGAAAAGACAGCTCGGACGAAGAATGATAACGCCCGTAACCCCTAAAAACATCAAAAACGGCGCTCGTTTTTATACGAGCGCCGTTTTAATTTTAGTTAACGTAATAGGTCATTTCGCCGTAAGAGGGAACGGGCCAGATTGCCGCGTCAGTTATTTTTTCCATAAGATCGACCTTCTCACGAAGCTCGTCCATCACCGGAATAACCTCGTAACAGTAGCGACTTGCCTGCTCCTTACCTCTCGGAAGCTTCTTTACGGTATTGGTTACCGCTTCAAGACACTCCGCAAGCTCATACGCCTCAAAGTTAAGAGCCGAAAGACGCTCGATAACGGTCTTTTCAACGCCTACGTTGAAATCCTTAGATACGGCAAGCTTGTCCTTTGCGGTCCTCGCGAGTATTCCTATGTATTTTTCAACGGCGGGAATGAAATCCCTTCTCGCCATTTCAAGCATCGCGCGAGACTCAATATTTATAGTCTTTGCGTAATTTTCATAAAGAATTTCGGTTCTGGATTCAAGCTCGGAACGGCTCATAACGTTAAATTCCTCAAAGAGCTTAACGTTCTTCTCCGCCGTAAAGCACGAAAAGGCGTCAACCGACTTCTTCATATTCGGCAGTCCTCTGCGCTCCGCTTCTTTTTCCCATTCCTCAGAGTAACCGTTACCGTTGAAAATAACTCTCTGATGGTCGGTCAACGTGTCCTTTATGAGCTTTTTGACGGCGGCATCAAAGTCGTCCGCACTTTCAAGCTCGTTTGCGAACTCCGAAAGCACCTTCGCCATACCCGTATTAAGCACCACGTTGGGAAGTGCTACGTTCTGGCTTGAGCCGAGCATACGGAACTCAAACTTGTTACCCGTAAACGCGAACGGAGAGGTTCTGTTTCTGTCGGTATTATCCTTTTCAAAGGTAGGAAGCGAGGCAACGCCGAGATTCATCGTGCCGCCCTTCGCTTTCTTATAGGCGTTTCCGTCAATTATGGACTCAACAATCGCCGTAAGGTCGTCGCCGAGGAACATTGAAACAATAGCGGGGGGAGCCTCGTGTACTCCGAGACGGTGGTCGTTGCCCGCCGACGCCACGGAAAGACGGAGCAGGTCGGCATACTCGTCAACGACTCTGACAGTTGCTGCGAGAATAAGCATAAATTGCGCGTTCTCCTCAGGGGAGGAGCCGGGCTTCATAAGATTTTTGCCCGTATCGGTGGAAAGAGACCAGTTATTGTGCTTACCCGAGCCGCTGATACCCTTAAAGGGCTTTTCGTGAAGCAGACACACAAGGCCGTGTCTTTCGGCTATCTTCTTCATACAGTCCATCATCAGAACGTTCTGGTCGACTGCGAGATTTGCGGTTGAATACATAGGCGCAAGCTCGTGCTGCGCGGGAGCGCCCTCGTTATGCTTGGTTTTAGCGTTTATACCGAGCGACCAAAGCTCCTTGTCAAGCTCATGCATAAACTCGCTGACTCTGGTTTTAAGCGTACCGAAATAGTGGTCCTCCATCTCCTGTCCTTTTGCGGCGTTAGAGCCGAAAAGAGTTCTTCCTGAATAGATAAGGTCCTTACGCTTCTTATAATCCTCCTTATCGATAAGGAAGTATTCCTGCTCAGCTCCTACCGTGCAGAAAACACGCTTGGATATGTCGTCGCCGAAAAGACGGAGAATACGGAGCGCCTGCTCGCTTACCGCGTCCATTGAACGAAGAAGCGGAGTCTTACAGTCAAGCGCCTCGCCCGTATACGAGCAGAACGCAGTCGGAATATAAAGCGAGCCGTCCTTTACAAAGGCGTAGGAGGCGGGGTCCCACGCGGTATAGCCTCTTGCCTCGAAGGTAGCGCGCAGTCCGCCAGACGGGAACGATGAGGCGTCGCTTTCGCCCTTTATTAGCTCCTTGCCCGAAAACTCCATTATTACCTTACAGTTTCCAACGGGAGTGATAAAGGCGTCGTGCTTTTCAGCGGTAACGCCCGTCAGCGGCTGGAACCAATGGGTATAGTGAGTAGCCCCCTTCTCTATCGCCCAATCCTTCATAGCGCTCGCTACGCAATCGGCAATAGAGGGGTCTATCGCTTTACCTCTCTCTATGGTCTTTATAAGCGACTTATAGACGTCCTTAGGAAGTCTCTGTCTCATTACAGTGTCGCTGAACACCATATTTCCGAACATTTCCGGCACGTTTAACATTTCTATTCCCCCAAAATTCTGGATTTGAACATAGCTTTACTTATTTAGTATACACTCTTTTACTATATTTGTCAATACTTTATTTTATAAAACGGGGCTGTCCTTTAAGACAGCCCCGTACAGTTTTTTTAATTATATAATTTTCTTTTTAGAGGAAAGAATGATGAATACGACCATCGCGATGTTACCTGCCATAGCGCCTGCGGCTACTACTGAGGTAATGACTACGGGAGTTGCGGTTGCGTCCTTGCCTTTAGCGCCTGCCACGCCCTGAGGTCCTGTCGCTCCGGTTGCTCCCGTGGCTCCTGTTGCGCCGGTCGCTCCGGTGTCACCCTTGTCACCCTTATCTCCTTTATCTCCCTTAGCACCGTCTGCACCCTGAGCCTTCATTCCGGTATCAACTCCGTCGATAAACCAGTTTCCGTTATTACCTATTGTAACCACAGATCCCGGGGTTCCGTCTGCTCCGGGCGCCCCGTTCTGACCGTGATTTACGGTAAACTCGGAATAAGTACCGTTAGTGTAGTAGATTCTGTATACGAGCTTAGTCGAGTCGGATTCGGACTCTACCATCTCGCTTGAATGAACGAAATTGTTATAATTGTCTATCATCGTGAAGTCGAACTGGTTCGTTGCCTTGTAAAGAACGTCCTTAGCCTCGGGATCAGTTGCCTGCGCGGCCTGAGTCTTACCCGTGGATATCCATTCTACTCCAACCTGTCTTCCGTCCTCGGAGAAGTAAAGCATACATACCATTCCAAGAGAGACGTCCATGCTCTGAGGGTCAACGAGGAACTGAGAAACGAGATTGCCGTTTACACCTCTATCCTGACGGAATGCGATGTTTGAATAAGGATCGTGCCCCGAAAGCACCATAAGAATATTTCTGTGCTGAGAAACGAACTTTTCCCACATCATATCGCCGTTGTTTTTACTTGTAGGTCCGGAAATTATACCCGTATAGTTAGGCGGAACAACATCGCCCTTGTCAAGAGTCGTTCCGTCACGGAACATATATGCGTGCGTGGTAACAATAACACGTCTTTCGGGGTTAGCGTCAACCACCTCGCCTGCCCATTCGAGCACCGCGTCAGTGGGTCCGTACTCAAGGCAGAGCACCATATACTTAGTTCCCTCAACCTCGAAATTTATGTAATAGTTAAGCAGACTGCCCTCCTGATAATATCCCGATATTCTGTCAGTCAAATATTTATGGTTGCCGAAAAACTCCGTGAGTCTCTCCCCACCGCTGCGATAATCGTGGTTGCCAACAATAAGCGAATACTCAATATTATTGTCGAGCTGCGTTATAGCTTCCTTGGCTATCTCCCATTCCAAATCTCCGGAATTCCTATCCGTTCTTCCGTTTTGATCTGTTATATCGCCAACGCCCATAACGTACTTGATCTTCTTAGAATCCTTATTATCAACTAACCACTTATAGAGATTCTTTGTGTAATAGGTATCGTTGCTGGGATCACCGTCCACCCTTGTCTTATAGTCAGATTGGTACACCTGTGACTGCGTGTCGCCGATTACCGCAAAGGAATACGCGTAATCCTTAGGCTCCTCTTCTCTTTCATAGTAGCCTGTGGAAGCGTGATAATTATTGCCGCTGAGGTCTTTGATAACGTTCTTGGTTCCGCCGTTATTTAAGTCATAGTAAAGCATAAGGCTGTCGCTTGTTACGTCAACGCCGTTTTCATACAGCGACTTGACCTCCTCCGCCGTCATAGGCTCTGAGTAATAAGCGATATGTCGTATCTTACCCTTAAACACTTGATCGTCTCTGGTATCTCTTCCGACGGAAAGCAGATAAACAGACTGAACCTGAGCAATATCGTATGTAAAGGAGTGAGCAATAGTATCACCTGCCTTCACACCGTCAACGTAGCAGATATAGCTTGAGCCGTCATCAACTATAACAAGGTGTACCCATCTGTCCTGACGAACGTCGACACCTTCAAATTTTGGTGCTGATTTTTTGCCGTCGCCTTGTATGTAAAGTGACGGTTTTCCGTCCTCATGTATATCAAAATTTAAACAATATTTCTTGCTGGCGTAGTTTCCGATAATAACTCCCGTTCTGCTTATGTTGGCCGGACAGTAGATCATAGCCTCGTAGGTGCGGGGTATCTCGGTAAGCTTGTTCTCTAAATAAAGCGTAGGATCACTTTCGGTAAACTCTTCACCGTAAACACTCGCGCCCTTAATGTTATTTGCATTCCCGGAAAGGTCGTTAAAGCGGATTCCCTTATCCGCGGCAAGATCATACGCTACGAGACGGCTTGTGTCGGCGTTATTGGAGATATAAGTAGCGTAATCTGTCGCGTCCGCGCTTGCTTCAATTTCATCGGCGGTACGTATGTCGGAATAAAAGGTTACGTTCTTGATTTCACCCTTGAAATTCTGTACGTTATCAGCCCTCCTGTCTCCGCCTACGCAGAAGATATCGTCAAGATTGGTCATTACTCCCGCAGCTAATTTGCTGTTGCTCTTAGTTTCCTTTGCCTCGCCGTTTACGTACAAAGTGCATGTTTTCGCGTTTACGTCAGCTACGACTGCTATTTTAGCAAATGTGGGAGCATCAGCCGTACCCATGTATGTTCTGATATCTACCTTAGTGAATTTAATATCGCCAAAATGCTGGAAATACGCGCGGACAACTCCGTTTTCATGGATTTCTAAATTGAAAGCCCTCTTGGTAAGATCCACGTCGTACAAGCTTCCGACTATAACGCCTGCTCGTTCTGAATGATCGTATGGAATCCAGACCTCTGCCTCAACGGTAAAGGAATCGGTAATATTAAGCTCCTTTTCCATTTCGTAATAGCAGTCGGTATCCTCAAATGTCATGCCGACGCCCGGCTCTGCAGCGCTTGACGAAATCGCCATTATCGGTATCATTGACGCTACCATCATAACGGCAAGAAGTACGCTTAGCGCTCTTTTAGTTAATTTTCTCATAGCTTTTGTCCTTTTTCATTCAAAAAATTAAATTACACACTTATTTTATCACATCCTATTGACAATGTACGCCAAAAATGTTATAATTTACTGACAAAACTTGCTATTTTCACTTAACGAGGTGATACATATGTATATCCAACTCCAGAACTTCGGCTACAACAGCTCGATAAAGAGTACCTACCATGAGGGCAAATACGAATGTATTGAAAGAATACATCAGTTTCCCGAAATAGCATTCGTTATACAGGGTAGCGTAGAAATAACAGTCGACGGAGTGACCGAGGTAGCAAACGCCGGCGACCTTGCCGTAATTACGCCCTTCCGCGCTCACAGCTTTCATACGCCGGAATACTGTAACATATGGATAGGCGTTATCTCAAGTGATTTTGCCGCTGATTTTATTTCAGGCGACAATCTTCACGTAAGCGGAACAAGCGCGGTGTTTACGCCAAGCCTTTCACTGTCAAATTATGTAACCGAGCATTTCCCCGCGCCTGCCGAAACACAGACGAACTTGGAGCTTGACAATATCCGCTACAGAAGCGTAAAGGCGCTCGTTTACGCCGTTTTTGAGGAGTATACAAGAACAGTTCCGCAAGTGTCAACCAAGCTGAAAAAGAACGCTCTGGTAACGCTTCTGCTCTATATGAGTGAGCATTTCAAGGAAAATATCAATCTCGCCACGGTTGCCTACGCACTCGGGTACACACAGACGTACATATCGCACTGTATCGCAACCATTCCAAATATGAATTTCAGAAAGCTCCTTAACTCTTTGAGGGTGGATTACGCGAAAAACTTGCTTATATCAAAGGAATTCAAGTTAATAGACATCGCATATGAAGCCGGTTTTTTAGGAGAGCGCTCATTCTACCGAGCATTTTCTGAAATAGTTGGAATGACACCGACGGAGTACCGAAAGCTGAATAGACGGTAAATCCGTTTTTTAGCGTCAAATTTAACCACTGAGGAAATGTGAAATGTATTCAAGAGTTTACGTAGAGATAACAAATATATGTAACCGAAGCTGCTCCTTCTGCCCTAAAACAAAGCGGAAGCCTCGCTCGCTGAGTATGGACGAATTCACCCATATAGCCCGTTCCATCGCGCCCGTAACCGACTATCTGTATTATCACGTTATGGGTGAGCCGCTTACTCATCAGCTTCTTCCGGACTTCATAAGATTTTCAAGCACCTTAGGCTTAAAGAGCGCAGTAACCACGAACGGAACGCTTCTGCGTGAGCGCGGAGACCAGCTGATAGAAAGCGGCGTGTATAAAGTAAACATTTCAGTTCACAGCTTCGAAAGCGGAAACGCCGAGGCGCACAGAAAATACGTGCTTGACTGCCTTGATTTCGCTGACAAAGCAAGCAGAAGCGGAGTACTTGTTGTACTCAGATTATGGAACAGAGGCGTTGATAAAACTCCAAACGACGAAACCCGTAAGCTGATATTCGATAAATTCGGCGAGCCTGAGCAGGTGAGCATAAGGGGCGCAAGACTACGTAAAGGACTTCATCTTGAGTACGGCGACCGCTTTGTTTGGCCTGATTTAAATGAGACGGATATGGGTGATAACGTTTTCTGCTACGGACTTAACGACCACTTTGGAATCCTTAGCGACGGAAGCGTCGTGCCTTGCTGTCTTGACCATGAGGGTGATATCACGCTTGGAAATATTTTCACAGATGGAATCACCGAGATTCTCGGTTGCGGGCGAGCTGAATCGATAAGAAACGGTTTCAAAAACAAAAAAGCAACCGAGCAGCTTTGCCGCAAATGCGGATACGCGAGAAGATTTAAGGTGTAAAAAAGACGGCATATGTGTAGTGTCCGTAAGGACACTACACGGCTAAGTTTGCCCATTTGGGCAAGTGAAGTTTACTTTCGCATGAGCGAAAACATCACTAAAAAAGAAAAACGGCAGAGAATATTATTTTCTCTGCCGTTTCGTAATCTTGATTCTATTGTCCTAACCGCCTTTTAGCGCTAAATATTTTACTTTCCGAGCATTTTAAGAAGCTCGCTTTTAGGCATAAAGCCCATCTGCTTATCTATCGCTTTGCCGTCCTTCATAACGACCAGCGTAGGAATCGCGCTTACTCCAAACGCCTGCGCGAGTCCTCCCTCGTCATCAACGTTTATCTTACCGACAACGATATCGGGATTTTCGTCAGAAAGCGATTCAAGCACGGGCGCAAGCATCTTACATGGGCCGCACCAATCGGCGTAAAAATCAAGAAGAACGGTCTTTTCGCTCTTCATTACAGCTTCGTCAAAATTGCTTTCGGTTATTTTTACAGTAGCCATTTTCGTTTACCTCATCTTTCTCAGTCCTTGGATTTATAGTAGAGCATGCAGTGGCAGTAGCCCTCGAAATTCGGATCGTTAATCTGCTCACGGAACTCCCGGCATATACACTTGTTGTCCTCGGTTTTTTCAAGTCGGCAAGGACAGTATCCGCCTTTCTTTTTTAGACCTTCTTTTATCTCTGCGACTATCGACTTGTCCTCGTTAAGCCTTACCGCCATCTCTTTAACTCCTTTCACGCTTTTACTATATTTTATCACACCGCTTGCGTTTTGTCACTACTTTTTTATTATTTTCTCAAATTATTTAAAATTAAGCCGTTTTATCTGTGTTTTTTCAAAATACGCTTGACTTTTTAGTATAATGTTGTTATAATTAGTTGTCGGTACTTTTAAGGGACATCCATTGCGAGTTGAGTATCCCAAAAAGATCGGCGTGAATATTTATGCGAAAGCAAAAGGAGAAAAAGTAATGAAAAAGATTTTAGCACTTGTTCTTGCGGTAGTGATGTGCGTAAGCGCGTTTGCTATGACCTCTTGCTCCCCTGATCCCGCAAAGGACTGGGAGAACATCGAGAAGGACGGCAAATTCGTCGTCGGAATGACGCTCTTTGAGCCTATCAACTACGAGGACGAAACCGGAAAGCTCATAGGCTTCGATACCGAGTTTGCTCAGGCAGTAGCCGCATACCTCGACGTTGAGGTAGAGTTCCAGGAGATCAAATGGCCCCAGAAGTATCTTGAGCTTGAGTCCGGCGCTATCGACTGTATCTGGAACGGCTTTACCTCTAACAGCTCCGATGACGGAGTAGCAAGAAAAGATAAGGTTGACTTTGCAACCGGATACGCAAACAACTACCAGTGTGTGGTTGTTGACAAAACGAAGATAAACGTTGATAATTTCACCCTCGCATCTCTTAACGGCAAGACCTGCGCCGTTGAGGACGGCTCTGCCGGAGCTGACTACGCAAAAACTCTTACCGGCTCGGACAAGATCGTTCCCAAGTCCACGCAGATCGACGCTTTCACTGAGCTTAAGGCAGGCGCGGTTGACTTTATCGTAGTTGACGTTCTTCTCGCTAACAGAACCTGTGGCGCGGGCGACTTTGAAAACTGCGTCAAGGCTTATGAGGTTAAGGATCAGGTTGAGCTTTACGCTATCGGCTGCCGTAAGGGTAGCACCTTCACCGCTAAGCTCAACGAGGCTATCAAGCACCTTATGAACGATGGACAGAACGGCGAGCTCTCCACTCTTGAGAAGCTCTCTGTTAAGTACGGCGTTCCGCTTTCCGCGGAAATCCTTGCGTTAAAGGAAGCAAAATAAAATGGAACTTTTCCTTGAGGTAACACTAAAGCTTCTTCAAGGCTTTGGTACTACCTGCGCTCTTTTCATACTGACACTTATCTTCGCGTTGCCGCTCGGACTTCTCATATCCTTTGGAACTATGTCGAAATTCAAGCCGCTGCGAACCGTAATGAAGGTCATCGTCTGGATAGTTCGCGGAATACCGCTTATGCTTCAGGTATTTATCGTGTACTACGTTCCCGGTTTTATCGGGATAACCGTACTTATAAAGCACAGATTTTTATCTGCCACGATCGCCTTCGTATTAAACTACGCCTGTTACTTCTCAGAAATCTTCCGCGCGGGTATTGAGGCTGTGCCGCGCGGTCAGACAGAGGCAGGGCTTGTTCTTGGTATGACCAAGGGACAGATATTTACAAGGGTAACGCTTCAGCAAGTTTTCAAGCGTATTATCCCGCCGATGGGCAATGAGATCATAACGCTTGTTAAGGATACCGCTTTGGCAAGAGTTATTTCCGTTATGGATATCATTATGGAGGCGGAGCGATTTGCAGCTTCCTCGGGTATTATCTGGCCGCTGTTCTATACCGCGGTGTTCTATCTCATTTTCGTCGGAGCGCTTACGCTTCTGTTCGGATATCTTGAAAAAAAGCAGAGCTACTACAAAATCTAACAAAAAGGGCTGTTAAAAGCAGCCCTTTAATACGGAGATACTTAAATGGCATTTCTTAAAGTCAGTAATATTACAAAGAGCTTCGGTGCGACCGAGGTTTTGAAGGGCATTGATTTCACTCTTGAAAAGGGTGAGGTTCTTGCCATTATCGGCTCGTCCGGAAGCGGTAAGACTACACTTCTACGCTGTCTTAATTACCTCGAAACGCCCGATACGGGTTCGATTACTGTGGACGGCAATACGTATTTCGACGCCGAGGAGAACAAGACGCTGAGCGAGAGCGAGATAAGAAAGCGCAGACTGCATTTCGGTCTTGTTTTCCAGTCCTTCAATCTTTTTCCGCAGTATACTGTGCTTCAGAATCTCACGCTTGCCGCTAAGCTTTTGCGTCAGGACGAGCTAAAAAAGCAATACAAGTCGAAGGCTATTTCCAAGGAAGAATATAAAGCAAAAAAATCCGCTATTCCAAACGAGCTTAACGGTATAGCATATGCTCTGCTCGAAAAGGTAGGACTTACAGAAAAGGCTGACTTTTACCCCTGTCAGCTATCCGGCGGTCAGCAGCAGCGAGCAGCTATTGCGCGCGCGCTTGCGCTCACTCCCGATATTCTTTGCTTTGACGAGCCTACGAGCGCCCTTGACCCCGAGCTTACGGGCGAGGTGCTGAACGTTATCCGCGGGCTTAAATCAAGCGATTCGACTATGATAGTCGTAACTCACGAGATGGAATTTGCGGCTAACGTTGCCGATAAGATAATCTTTATGGCAAACGGTGTAATTGAGGAATTCGGTACGCCGGACGAGGTATTCGATAGCCCAAAGAGTCCTCTTTTGCAGTCATTTCTTGGCAAAAACTCGTTTGCGGGTTAAATCTAAAACAAAATTACGGCGATGTCGAATGCTCGACTTCGCCGTTTTGTTTATTCATCAAGAAGCGATTCCCAGTTTATTGGTTTCACTCCGTTACTTTCAAGAAACGCATTAGCTTTTGAGAACGGCTTTGAACCGAAAAAGCCGTTATACGCCGACAGGGGCGAGGGATGGGCTGATTCCAGAACCAAGTGATTTTTATTGGTTACGTACTTCTTTTTGCTCCTTGCGTTACCACCCCAAAGGATAAAGACCATCGGGTTATCGCATTCATCGAGCTTCCTTATTACCTCGTCTGTAAATAAGCTCCAACCTATCTGACTGTGGCTGTTAGCCTGATGCTCACGTACTGTCAGTGTCGCGTTGAGAAGAAGAACTCCCTGCTTTGCCCACGAGGTAAGCTCTCCGTGATTTGGGATATCCATTCCGATATCGCTATGAAGCTCTTTGTATATGTTAACGAGCGACGGCGGTATCTTTACGCCTTTTTTCACCGAGAACGAAAGACCGTGCGCCTGTCCTATCTCATGGTAGGGGTCCTGACCGAGAATTACGACTTTGGTTTCGCTGTACGGAGTGTATTTAAGGGCGTTAAAGATATCGTGCATAGGCGGAAAAACAGTTGCTCCGAAATACTCCTGCTTTAAAAACTGCCGTATTTTCAGATAGTATTCCTTTTCAAATTCTCCGTCAAGGACTGTATCCCAATCGTTACCGAGATTGACCATAAATTTCTCTCCTTTGTCAGCTTATGCAAAAAGCCATTCGCCGAAACGAATGGCTTTTTATATTTCTAAATTTAAACGGTTGGATAAACAACAGTTCCTAAGGTCTTAGCCTCTGCGTCAGTTTTTCCCATCCAAGTGTTATCCTCCAACACAACAGTAGGAGTTGCGCCTGATACAGCTTCAATCTTTACCATTTCGGGATCAGTTCCGTTCCAGTTGGTAACAACATTACCTCTCATAGTAAGATTACCTTTAAGGTTCATACGAAGAACTCTTTCGGTAGAGCCATCAAACGTGTTATCTGAGATAATGATATCGCCGTCGGCGTTGGTGATAAGAAGATCTCTTCCCTTAATGCCGCTGAAATTATTATCGGTTACCGTGAGATTCTCGACGTAGTTGATCTTGAGGCCCTGATGAAGATTATTTATCTCACACTCAGTAACGGTAATATTTCTTCTGTACGCAGTAAGTACCGCGTTACCTTTTTCTGTATAATCAGCAGTATTCTGAATTTCACTCTGGAAAAGTCTGTTTCCGCTGTTAATATCACCTGTACCGTTCACAGTACAGCCTTTAATAAGGAGTCCGTCAATAGATACCTTCTGTCCGGCGCTTGCAAGCTCAACCGCTACGCGTCCCGCATCGGGAGTAAAGTTGATGTTTTCGATAGCGAGATTCTGGAAATCTATATACGTGTTAAGACGAGGGTTGGTGGTAGAGAGAGAGTTGAAATTACCGCCGGGAACATACGTCTGCGCCTCCGCAACAATAGAAGTTACGGTTACATTTCCCTGACCAATAATGGTGAGATTCTTAACAGTACGCTTGTAAGTATGATTTCCGCCGCCTGCCCAATCGCTTTCAATAAGCTCACTGTCGTCATTCTTGCGGATATACAGAGTGGCATATACGCCCTCGGTGAGAACGATAGTATCGCCTTCCTCTGCGTTATCAAGCGCTGCCTGAGCAGTAGCGGTGTCTACCGCAACGGTAACACCGTCAGCCGGAAGCTTCTTTTCGTAGCCGCAAACCTCGCATTCAGAGCAGAGATAAGACTCGCCCTCAATAAGCGCGTATACCTCATCGGTCATTTTGTGAGGGGTAACGCTCTTCTTTGCGCCACAGCCTTCACCTGTACATTCATACCAATGTTCATACTCGTCATAAGTATACTCATCGTCATAAGTGTGTCCGATGGTAAAATCACACGCAACCGCAGAGCATACGCAAGCCGCGAGAAGCGCAAAAAGAACTAACAATTTAATTTTTTTCATGTTTTATCTCCTTCGTCATATGTATTTGATACATTATTATATATATCAATAATATTATATCTTAGTTCCTATATATTGTCAAGTGTTTTTTAGATTATTTTGATGTTTTTATTAAATGTAGTATATGTCTTTGACGGTTCTTTACCCGTTAGATTTCGTGAACAGCAAAAAACACCCTGTCGGGTGGGGAGAGGGATTCGCTTCGCTCGTCGAACCAATTCAACAGCCGCGCGCGGCTTTGACGGTTCTTCACCCGTTAGCTTTCGTGAACAACAAAAAACACCCTGTCGGGTGTTTTTTGTTGTTGGCGGAGAGAGAGGGATTCGAACCCTCGGTCGGGTATTAGCCGACACACGATTTCCAGTCGTGCGCCTTAGACCAGCTCAGCCATCTCTCCAATTTATTCAATTTGCGCCTTTTCAAACGCCTCAATATTATATCACAAGCATTATTGTTTGTCAAGTGTTTTTTTCAAAATTGTAGCAAAAAATTACGCAAAGACTTAGCGTGATGTCCGTCAGGTACATCACGCTAAACTATGATTGCCCTTATGAGCAAGTTATCAGTTAAGATAAGCTTTGCACAGTTATGATTGCCCTCGCCAAGTTTTAGCATAACATTTGCGTAGCAAATTCATAACGGAAATCGAAACGAGCCTCATAACTCTAAATTTTAACAACAGAAAAATAGAAAAGATTTATCTATTAGTCCTCGGTTACATCGTCGCTAAACACTCTGTCTTCTTCCTCGGCTTCTTCCGCCGCCCTCTCCTCCTCCGTCATATACGGATCGACCATTATCGCTTTTATCTTAGGCCACGAAACGTAGCTACCTATATACGCGCACCAGCCGTAAAGGAGTATCAAAGGTAAAAGAATTCCTACGGGAGTAAGAAATCTTATCAGATACCAATCTACGATAATGATAGCAATTATGCCGAGAAGTCCTGCTCCGTTTCTTTTCCACGCAAGCGATGAGAATATAAACGCGTTCTTTATTATCTTAGGCAAGGACAGGTCAAATGTGATTATCAGCGTATAGATATAAAATCTCATGACCGCATAAATTATAGCGAGGAACACTAAAAAGTAGAATATAAACGAGGCGTACCAATAGTACGGCATCTGCGCAAAGAACAGCATAAGGTCATACGCTATCACACCGATAAGCACAAGGTCAATTACGCCCATAATAAAGCCCTGACGGAGATTTCTCTTTATTGCGTACCAAAAATCGTGCCAGAAGAATATAGGTTCGCCTTTTATGAGGTTACGGAGAATATAGGTCGTTCCAATATTAACAAAACCCCAAGTGAAGAATAGAAGCAGCGCAAGACAGTACATAACCGTCGTCGCATTTGAGGTAACAAGCATCTCCCCCGGCATTCCGTGAACTCCGTAAAGCGCCGCGGAAAGCGGGTCGAGCGTTTCCTGCATAGTACCGAACAGATTAGCAAATATAGCGGACGTTGGCGTAGGAAGCGTATCGCTAAGCAATCCCAAAATTGCGATAAGTCCGAAAAACAATGGGAAATTTCCAACTATAAACATTATATTTACCGATATTATAGTTCCGCTATGCCACCACGAGAGCTTAAAAAAGTTTTTAAAATTTCTCGGCAGCTTGTCCGCTTTGGAAACTCCCTTTCCTGAAAGCGGATTTTTATGAAAAAGGTCGTATAGCGTTGCGCGTTTTTTACCTGTTTTTCTTGCCATTTGAAGCGTTACCTCTCTTAATTATCAAGCTCGTCGGACAGCTGCTCAGCTCGCTCGGTGCAAGCTCTCATAGCCTTACCTACTGTAGTCTCAAGCTCCGCGTCGTAAAATACCCTCATTGCTCTTTCGGTGGTTCCGTTTGGAGACGTAACCATTCTGACAAGCTCCTTGGGAGTCTTATCCGACTGCATTATCATATCAGCTGAACCCTTGACCGTTTCGCAGATAGCGCTGAGCATATCCTCACCGTCCAGTCCCTGCCCCTTCGCCTCCTGTATCATACAGTCGATTAAATGGTAAATATACGCGGGAGCGCTTGATGTAGCGCATATGATGGCATTCATCTTATCCTCAGGCAGAATAAGCGTCTTGCCAAGCCTTGAAAACATCTTCGTTATCTCATCAAACGCCTCGTCGCTTACTTCCTCGTTTCTTGAAAGCGCTGTTACGCCCTTTCCTATAAGAAGCGGGGTATTCGGCATAGTTCTTATAACCGGAACCCTTTTACCAAGCTTATTGCATACAGATGACGTTTTTACACCCGCGGCGATAGATATAAACACCTTGCCGTCAAGACAGACCCCGCTATCCTTTATCTCGGCAAGAACCTCTTTGAAGTTTTGCGGCTTCACGGCAAGCACGATATAGTCCGCTGTCTTCACAGCCGCAGGAACAGAGTCGGCTATTTTTACCTTGCCGTTAAATTTACCGTACTGCGAGGTAAGCTTATCGTATACAGTGATATCGGCGCTATCGCCCATACCCCCGATTATTGCGTAGGCCATATTACCCGCGCCTATAAATGAATACTTTTTCACTTTTTTTCTCCGTTACATCACATATATGCTATTATCATACCACCTATTTTTTAATATTTCAACAATTAAAGTAAAATTTTACAATTTAATAACTTATACTGAGCAAAAATATAATATAATATCTAAAAACAAATGAAACGGAGCGACTTATATGGAGCTTTCAGCATATTTCAGGGGAGACCCCCGTCTTGAAACCGAACGGTTGATTTTACGCAAGCTGCTTCCCTCTGACGCCGCTGACATGTATGAATACGCCTGCCGTCCCGAAACGTCAAGATATCTTCTCTGGGAGCCTCATCCGTACTACTCCTACACAGTCGAGCTAACCCGCTATCTGCAAAAAGAGTATTATGAGGGGAAATTTTTCGACTTTGCCGTTGTTTTAAAGGAAAACGGAAAAATGATTGGCACAGCGGGATTTACCTCGTACGATTCAAAAAATTCCTGCGCCGAGGTCGGCTATGTTTTTAACCCGGACTACTGGGGAATGGGTATAGCCGCCGAAGCGCTTTCCGCTATACTGAATTTCGCCTTCTGCGAGCTTGGCTTTAACCGTGTGGAAGCTAAATACATAGCTGAAAACATTAATTCTCTGAGAGTTATGGAAAAATGCGATATGTCGCCAGAGGGCGTACAAAGGCAAAAGTTATTTATAAAGGGGCAATACCGCGATATAGGTATCTGTTCCGTGCTTAAAAGTGAATATTTAGGCGAAAAAAGGGAAAATATCTTTAAAGAATGTAACCGCCACGGTCTGCTTTCCCGTCTATTTCATAAAAATTAACAAATAAGCCTTGAATTTTCGTTAACCTGAATATACAATATATAGTGATGTTTAAAATGAATGTTTTTAGAAAGGTAGTTTATATATGGAACAGCTCGTACAATCCTTACCAATGATACTCATTCTCGGAGTAATGGTGGTGTTCTTCATTTTCACCTCCCGCAAATCCAAGAAGGAGCAGCAGCAGATAGACGATATGCGTAACAATCTCCAGATTGGAGACGAGGTTACTACCATCGGCGGAATTATCGGCAGAGTCGTTTCCGTTAAGGACGAGACAGTGCTCATCGAAACAGGACGCGACAAGGTTAAGATCAGATTTCTTCGCACCGCTATCAGAAGCGTTGACGTTAAGGCAGAGGACGCGGAGTAATTTCAAAAGCGCAACTAAAAAAGACTGTCAGCTTCATATTTTTTATACCACTTGCATATATTGGTTTTAATCAATGCAAAGGAACGGTTATAAATATGAAGCTGATATTTTTTCGCAAGCTGGCGTTAGGTGTGATTTCTGGTTTAATTATAACGGGCGCGCTGCTGCTATTTTTCGCGCTCATTTTATCAAAGCAGGACGACCCGACTAAGAGCAGTGTTTTACTCTCGTGGATAGCGCTTGGCGTGGGCGCGCTTGCCGCAGGCAAGCTTTCGGCGTTAGGCGTTGAAAACAAGCTTATTCAGGCGCTTATGACATCTGCTACGTTTGTTTTAATACTGCTGGCTCTTTCAGTCGCATTCTCGGATTTCAACTCCGCATCGCTCTTAAAAGCGCTTATAACCGCGCTTTTAACGTTTTCGGGTGCGATGATCGGCAAAAAAACAACCAAAAGCGTATCCTCAAGCAAGAGAAGAAAAAACGTAATCAAGCGTTATTCAAGATAGAATAAAACGCATTCCCAATTCATTTTTATATACGGATTAAGCATATTAAAATAAAGTACAAGCGGCTTAGGCTAAAAAGCTTACGCCGCTTATTTGTTTACAATAATATTATTGAAATCAAGATCTTTGTGTGTTAAAATTATTGTATACTCTGTTTAAGGACGGTTAAAGCATTGATTAAAAAACGATTTGGCGCATTGCTATGCGCTGTACTGATACTATGTGTGCTGCTTACTGCGTACACAAGCGTATTTGCCGCTGAAACGATTGCGGGAAACAAAAGTGTCGACGGTGTCGCTTACAAGCTAAGCGATGACGGTACCTTTTATACCGTTGTCGGATACAGCGAGGATTTCCATAAGTTAACTATTGTCGCTGAAATAGACGGCATCCCCGTAACAGCGATATCGGAGTCCGCCTTCCAGAACAACTCACGTCTTACAGAGATATTTATTCCTGCCTCGGTTACGTCTATAGGGAAATCCGCATTCAGATTTTGCGAAAACCTAGTCTCCGTAACCTTATCAGGTTCCCTTACCTCTATCCCTGAGGAATGCTTTTACGACTGTTCTATGCTCAAGAATATCACCTTACCTAAAAATCTTACCGAGATAGGTGATAGGGCATTTTACAACTGCACAATGTTAAGCAAAATCAAGATTCCCGCAGCGGTTACAAGCATCGGATACGACACGTTTCACGGCTGCGAAAGCATAGTTCTCGACATAAGCGAAAACGACTATGCTTCTAACTACGCGCGTGAAAACAACATAAACACGGATTTCAGGAACACGACGGCTTACTTCATGCTCTTGATGCTGCTTGGTATTGCCGTCGCAACGGTGCTTTTCCTTATTCTCTCCTTCTTTATGCGCAAGCACATCAAAAAGCACCCGTCGCACAACCCGGGAATATATATTGAAAGGTTTTTCATACATATCGGCAATGGCTTTGGTTTTGTTTTTGACAAAATAGGTAAGCTTTTCAACCTACTCAAAGCTCGTATCACTCTCGCTGTTAACCGGTTAGGCGAATTCATTCGCGCAAGACGCTTGAAAAAGGCTGAGAAAAAAGCTCAACGCAAATCCGAAAAGGGTGAATAAAATTTTCCTGTAAAACGGGAAATTAGAGTTTTAAATCAACCACGCCACTATGGCGTGGTTTTTCTGTTACAAAAAACGGACTGTCGAAATTCTGCAGTCCGTTTTATTGTTAATTTAATCAGGTGTTTCTGTCGACTACCTTCATTTTTTTGAGGTTTCCTATCTTTTTGGAGCGTTTTTCAAGCTCGGCGAGTACGTCGTCAAGCGAAAGACCGCATATATTCATCATAACCATAAGGTGATATATAAGGTCGTTTACCTCCCCGTTAAGCTCGGTCAAGTCTCCGTTCTTGGCGGCTATTATTGTTTCCGCACTCTCCTCGCCTACCTTTTTCAGAACCTTATCAAGTCCCTTTTCAAAAAGATAGCAGGTATACGAGCCTTCCTCCGGATTTACCTTTCTGTCCGCTATGACCTCCTCAAGAGAAACAAGAGGATTAGCCTCGGGAACCTCTCCGTTTTCCGCAAGAGTGCGGTAAAAACAGCTTCTGTTACCCGTATGACATGCTGC
This sequence comes from Clostridia bacterium, assembly GCA_017502875.1. Taxonomy (GTDB): domain Bacteria; phylum Bacillota; class Clostridia; order Oscillospirales; family CAG-272; genus SIG673. Next base: position 24,490 of record JAFVUF010000025.1, read on the forward strand.
GCCCGTCTGCTCAACGTAAACGAGAAGCGTATCCTCATCGCAGTCATAGTCAAGCTTTATAACCCTTTGAAGATGTCCTGAGGTCGCCCCTTTATTCCAAAGCTCCTTGCGGCTTCTGCTATAAAACCACGTATAACCTGTTTCAATGGTCTTTGCAAGCGACTGTTCATTCATATAAGCGAGCATAAGGACCTCCTTGCTCTTATAATCCTGAACGATGGCGGGAATAAGCTCTCCCTTTACGAAAAATCTCTTTAAATCTTCCATTTCTTAAAATCTCCTATGTTTTATTTTCGAACCGGAATTCCAAAGCCGTCAAGATAATCCTTTACCTGACCGACTGTAAGCTCTTTATAGTGGAAAAGCGATGCCGCAAGCGCTGCGTCCGCGCCCGCTATTTCAAATACGTCCTTGAAGTGCGAAAGCGCTCCGCCTCCGCCGCTTGCGATTACGGGTATACTGACCGCTTCCGTTACCGCCTTTGTAAGCTCAAGGTCAAAGCCTGCCTTGGTGCCGTCGGCGTCCATGCTTGTCAGAAGTATCTCACCCGCGCCAAGCCTCTCGGCTTCCTTTACCCATTCGATAGCGTCAATGCCCGTGTCAATTCTTCCGCCATGAATGAAAACGTGGAACCCCTCGTCCGTTTTTTTTACGTCAACAGCAAGCACTACGCATTGATTGCCGAATTTATCCGCCGCGCGCGCCAGAAGATACTTATCCTTAACCGCCGCCGAGTTTACCGCAACCTTATCTGCTCCCGCAAGAAGTATCGTACGGAAATCCTCTACGCTTCTTATACCTCCGCCAACCGTCAGCGGCATAAACACCTCTCTGGCGGTTCTTTCCACCACGTCAACTATCGTTTTTCTCTCCTCGTTTGAAGCGGTTATATCAAGAAACACCAGCTCGTCCGCACCCTGCTCGTTATAGAGCCTCGCGGCTTCCACGGGGTCCCCCGCGTCTCGAAGATTTACAAAATTAGTTCCCTTTACCACCCTGCCGTTTTTAACATCGAGGCAGGGTATTATTCTTTTAGTTATCATAGTCTTTATTTCCTTGCTATTTCAAGCGCCTCGGTAAGCGAAAGCGTTCCGCTGTAAAGCGATTTACCGCATATCGCTGCGTAAAGCCCCATCTCTTTAAGCGCCCTTATGTCGTCCGCGGTCTTTATACCGCCGCTTGCGGTTATATCGCATTTAACGCTATCCGAAAGCTTTTTAAGCATATCGGTATTTGGACCTTTTAGTGAGCCGTCCCGACTGATATCTGTAAACACTATGTTCTTAACGCCTATCTTTTCACATTCTCTTGCCATATCAATATAGTCGATATCGCTGTCGCTTGTCCAGCCCGAAACGCTTACCTTACCGTTTCTCGCGTCTATTCCGACTATTATTCTGTCGCCGTAAAGCTCAACCGCTTTGATAAGCATAGCCTTATCGTTTACCGCCGCGCTTCCGAGAATTACTCTGTCTATTCCGCCTTCAAGATACATCTTGACTGTATCAAGGCTTCGTATACCGCCGCCGACCTCTATTTTCATATCTACCGCGTCCGCTATTTTTCTGATAGTTTCATATCCGTCGGTTTTTCCGGACTTTGCTCCCGAAAGGTCCACAAGGTGCAGATATTTTGCGCCTGCCGCCTCGAATTCCTTTGCGGCAAGCACAGGGTCAAGCGCAACTCTTTCCGCGGTTGCGTAGTCTCCCTGATAAAGTCTTACGGCCTTGCCGTCAAGAATGTCTATTGCTGGTAAAATTATCATTAGAATTTCCTCAAATCTAAATTACGGGTTAAATCATTTCTTTAAAATTACTAAGAAGCTTAAGTCCGTTATCACCGCTTTTTTCGGGGTGGAACTGCGTTCCGTAGACGTTTCCGCTAGCCACTACCGCCGTTACCTCCTCGCCGTATTCGGTAACGTAGGCAAGCTGATTTCTGTCCTTACACACACCCATATAAGAGTGAACGAAATAAAAGCAAGCTCCGTTTGGAAGCTCTTTAAGAAGCGGAGAGGCGTTTACCGCCGTTACTCCGTTATAGCCTATGTGAGGTATCTTATAGGTCTTGTCAGTCTGCCCGGCGTTAAGCTTTACGACCTCGCCCTTTATAAACCCAAGCCCCTCGCATTCCTTAAACTCATAGCTTTTTTCAAACAGAAGCTGCATTCCGAGGCAAATCCCAAGAAGCGGCTTTTTTTCTGTTTCAGCCTTAATAAAGCTCGGAAAATCAAGCTTATTAAGTCTTTCAATGGCGTCCGGAAACGCTCCGACTCCCGGAAGAATAAGCGCGTCTGCTATGGCAAGCTCCACTTTGTCGTCCGATATAAAGCAATCCGCGCCTATATATTTCAGCGCGTTTTCAACGGAATGAAGATTGCCCATTCCGTAATCTATAATTCCTATTTTTTTCATTGTTTTCGCTTACAGTACGCCCTTAGCGGAAAGAACTCCGCCTGCGCCTTCGGTTACTGCCTCCTTTATGGCTCTTGCGACCGCCTTATAAACCGCTTCTGTTCTGTGGTGCTCGTTTACTCCGTACTCAACCTTAACGTGAAGCGTTGCGCCCATATTATAAGAAAGCGCGCGCATGAATTCAAGCGTAAGCTGAGCATCGTAATCACCGATTACAGGCGCGGTAACCTCCGCGTTATATACGAGATAAGGTCTTCCGCTTACGTCTACCGCAGCAAAGGCGAGAGCCTCGTCCATCGGAACGTATGCGTGTCCGAAGCGCCTGATACCGCCCTTATCACCGAGTATTTCGGCAAAAAGCTTACCGAGAACTATTCCCGTATCCTCAACGGTATGGTGTCCGTCAACCTGTGTGTCGCCCTGCATTTTAAGCTTTACGCCAAAGCCTCCGTGCACGCAGAAGGAATTGAGCATATGGTCAAAAAAGCCTATACCCGTAGTTCCGTCAAGATAGCCCTTGCCCTCACCTAACGTGAGAGTCATTTCTATCTGTGTTTCCTTTGTGTTTCTTACCAAGCTTGCAGTTTTCATTATCTTATCTCCTATCTGTAATTACGGAGCGCCTTATACAGCTCAGCCGCTTCTTCATTTGTTCCCGCGGTTATTCTCAGAGTGTTCGCGGCAATTCTTACCGATATGCCGTTTTCCTTTAAAAAGGAATGCAGTCTTTTTGCCTCGCCGTCCTTTGTGAAACGCAGAAATACGAAATTGGCGTTACTTCTGTTGATTTTGAAGCCGAGCTTTTCTTCAAGAGGCTTAAGCTCGGTATACATCTGCGCCGTTACCGCCTTTATTTTTTCAACGTTTGCCGCTATATACTCATAGTTATCCATCGCAACGGCTACCGCCTTCTGTGTTACGGAATTGAGATTATAGGGGCTTTTTGTCTTTTTAAGCGCCGCGATAAGCGCTTTATTTGATATCGCAAAGCCGCAGCGCAGACCCGCAAGACCGATTTTTGATACGGTTTTAAGCACGACAAGGTTATCTCTTTGCTCCGTCTCCATAATTACGCTCTGAGGAACGGGTGCAAATTCCATATAAGCCTCGTCGCAAACCACGATAGCATTCACCTTATCGGCAAATGAAAGTATCTCCTCTTTTACATTTATCTCACCCGTTGGGTTACAGGGATTAGAGAAGATAACAAGCCTTACGTTTTCACGTTCAATCAAACCCGTAATCGCTGAAAAGTCTATCGGCTCTCCGTCAGGCTTACTGTATTTGACTATATCGCAGCCCGAAAATTCCGAGTAAAAGGTATACATTGAAAAATCGGGGTCGCAGATAAGTATCTTGCCGCCATCGCACAAAAAGGTGTTGATTATAAGCGCAATCAGCTCGTCCGAGCCGTCTCCCGCCACAAGTCTGTCAGGGGTAACTCCTACGTATCTGCCATATGAGGCGAGAAGCTCCTTCATATCCGGGTCGGGATAACGGTTAAGCGCCTTGAAATCAAGCGCATTATTTATCGCCTTCAATACGCTTTCGGGAGTTTCGTACGGGCTCTCGTTTGCGTCGAGCTTTATTTTCGGACAAGACGTATCGGGAACGTATTCCTTCATCTCCCCTACTCTTTTAGGTATGTAGTTATTCATTTTCGTACTTTCTTTTCCTTATTTCTTTCTTACCGCTATGGAATTTGCGTGGGCGGTGAGTCCCTCTGCCGTAGCAAAGCGAATAATGTCGTCGGACGCCTTTTTAAGCGCCTCCTCGGAGTAATACAGATAGCTTGATTTTTTTACAAAGCTATCGGTAGACAAGGCCGACGAAAAGCGCGCGGTTCCGTTTGTAGGAAGAACGTGGTTAGGTCCCGCATAGTAATCTCCGAGAGGCTCAGGGGAATTTGCGCCAAGGAACACGCTTCCGGCGTTTCTTACCTTACCGAGAAGCTCAAAGGGATTCTCAACCATAAGCTCAAGGTGCTCGGGCGCTATCGTATCGGAGACCTTAGCCGCCTCGTCAAGACTGTCTACTATCACAGCTGAGCCGTATGCAAGAAGTGATTTTTCTATAATATCCGCGCGGCTGAGCGTCTTTATCTGCTTTTCAATCTCGGCTCTTACACCGTCCACAAGCTTTTTGGAGGTGGTAACCAGAACCGAGGCGGCGATAGGGTCGTGCTCCGCCTGGCTCATAAAGTCAGCGGCAACGTATGCCGGGTCTGCCTTTTCGTCCGCAATTACGAGAACCTCACTCGGTCCCGCGAACATATCTATATCAACAGTTCCGAAAACAAGGCGCTTTGCGGTCGCTACGAATATATTGCCCGGACCTACTATTTTATCGACCTGCTCTATGCTTTCTGTTCCGTAAGCCATAGCCGCTACCGCCTGCGCTCCGCCGACGGTTACGATATCGGTAACTCCCGCAATTCTTGCGGCGTAGAGCACCGCCGGGCTTATTCCTTCGTTTTTAGGCGGAGTTACCATTACTATGCTCTCTACTCCCGCAACCTTAGCGGGAATAGCGTTCATAAGCACGGACGACGGATACGCAGCCGTGCCGCCCGGAACGTAAAGTCCGACTCTTCTGAGGGGCAGGACTCTCTGTCCCATTATTCTGCCGTCTCTGTTATCTATCCAGCTCTGCTGCTTCTGCTTTTCGTGGAACTCGTATATATTTCTTGCGGCTCTGTCCATAGCCTCTTTAAGCTCGGCAGGCACTAAAGCGATAGCCGCCTCCTTTTCCTCCTCTGTCATTCTGAGGGAGGTCAGCTTTACCTTATCGAATTTTTCGCTGTATTCGAAAAGCGCCTCATCACCTCTTGTCTTGACGTCGGCAAGGATATTCTTAACTGATTTTTCAATTTCCTCACTTGTATTATCGGCGCGTTCCTTCAGCTTCTTTATAAGCTCGGGAAGCGTTTCCTTTGTGTATACCGTAAACATTTTTATGTGTCCTTTCGCTTACGCTTACTTAGCGCTTTCCTTCGCTACAACCGCGGAAAGAGCTGAAAGCAGCGTGTCAAATTCATTTTTCTTTGTCTTTATTCTCGATATATTGGCTATAAATCTTGCGGAAATGGGGGCGACGTCCTCGTAGACCTCAAGACCGTTAGCCTTCAAGGTGGAGCCGGTTTCAACTATATCGACAATAGCGTCGGAAAGTCCCAGGATAGGAGCAAGCTCAACGCTTCCGTCTATCTTTACGACCTCAACGTCTATTCCCTTTTCATCAAAATAATCCTTCGTTACGTTTGGATACTTTGACGCTATAACCTTATGACCGTAGCCGTCGTAAAAATTCTTTCCCTTAATGCCCGCGAGAGCAAATCGGCATTTACCGAAATTAAGGTCAAGCAGCTCGTAAACGGAAGCCTTAGCCTCCATTATCGTATCCTCTCCGACTATTCCGCCGTCGCACACGCCGCGCTCAACGTAGGTTATAACGTCAGCCGCCTTAGCAAGCACGACCTCTATACTGTCGCCAACCTTAAACAGCAGCTTTCTGCCCTTCTTATCCTCGTCAAGCTCGCTCACGTCGTAGCCGGCCATAGCCAGATACTCAAGCGCCTTTTTTTCTATTCGTCCCTTTGTCAAGGCAAGTCTTATCATTTTCGTAAGCCCTCCCTTATATCATATATACGGTTTTTGCCTTGTTTTCAAAGCTTACTATCTTTGAAAAGCCGGACTTTTCCGCATACTCGAAATTTTCTTTTTTAGAGCCGAGAGCCGAAAGCTCCGCACCCTCAGTCTCAGCAACGTATCTTGCCGCCTCGCCGAGACTTGCCGCGTCAAAGCAGACAAGCTCTCGCTTTTTATCATTTACTGTGTCAGCAGACGTCTCCCTGAGAAGCGTATCGGCTACCTCGCTTATGTTAACTCCGAAGCCCGTCGCGGGTATGGAATTGTCAAAACGAGCGATGAGCGTATCGTATCTTCCGCCAGCAAGCACAGGCTCACCCGCATTAGCCATATAACCCTTGAACACTGCTCCCGTATAATAATCAAACGCATGAACTATACCTAGGTCAAGCATTATCTTATCCTTATATCCTGCCTCGCACAGCGCTCCGTAAAGCTTTTTAAGATAGGTAAGGGCATTTATCGCCTCGGTATTATCGCCCGCAAGCGCCTCCGCCTCCTCAAATACCTCCTCGCCTCCGAAAAGGAAGGGAATCTTTTTGATTTTATCGTATCCGGAAATCTTATTGGCGTCCTTCGCCTCAACGAGACGGCGAAGCCTGTCCGCCTGCTCTGGCTCAAGAGACAGCTCAGAAATGAGCGCGTTATAATAGCCTACGTGTCCAAGCTCAAGCTTAAAATCTCCGCCAAGCGCCGAAAGCGTCTCGATAGCGGTAATCATACAAAGCAGGTCGCTATGTATTCCCGACGCGCCGAGAATCTCAACCCCGCTCTGCGCTATCTCGCTCTTTCTTCCCTTATGTCCTTCGCTTAATCTATACACCTTCTGGTGATAAAAAAGCTTAACGGGCGCGCCGCTTTCAAATCTTGTTGCCGCTACTCGCGCGATAGGCGTGGTATTATCGGCGCGGAGCACTAAAAGTCTACCGTCTGGAGAGGTAAGCTTGTACATCTGCTCCTGACGAAGCGTGCTTCCCGCCTCAAATACGTCGTAATACTCAATCCCCGGAGTAATTATCTCCGAATATCCTCGGTTTTTATAAAGCTCTGTGAGCTTAGTTTCAAGCGCGCGGAAAAGCTCCGCCTCGCAAAACATAACGTCTCTTGTACCAAGAGGCACGTTTCTTGTGTTACCTGACATTTGAGTCATTCCTTTCGTTTTCAGGGTATGCTTTAAAAAAATCTTATCTGCGACGTCTCGCTTATTCCGTCGAGAACGCCGTTTCTTCTAAGTATTTCAATATGAGTTTTTGATATTTTGCTTCTCTCACGAAGCTCCTCTACCGACAGTATATCTCCGTTAGCCATCACCTCGGCAATGCTCTCCGCCGCCTTATCGCCAAGTCCGGGGAGCGCCGAAAACGGAATTCTTATTTTTCCGTCCTCGGGATTAAACTGCCTTGCCCATGACTTATGAAGGTCTACGGGTAAAAATTCAAGCCCTCTTGCGTAGAATTCAACGACAAGCTGCCATATCGGAATAAGCTCCTTCTCCGCCGCCGTCGCGTCTCTGCCCTTCTCGTTTATCTGGCGTATCTGGTCCTTTACGTACTCCTTACCCTTCATTACGACCTCGGCGTCAAAGCCCTTGGGCGCAACGGTAAACATTGCCGCATAGAAGGCTATCGGGTGGTGCACCTTATACCAGCCGAGACGTATGGCGGATATATCGTACGCCACGGCGTGCGCCTTCGGAAACATGTATTCTATCTTGTTTGCGGAATCTATGTACCATTCGGGCACGTTATTCTTACGCATTATCTCTATCTGCTTTTCGGACAGGAACTTGTTTTTCTTTCGTACAGTTTCCATTATTGAGAACGCGTCTCCCGGCTCAAGTCCGCAGTGCGATAAATAAACCATTATAGAGTCTCGTGTTCCTATACATTCGGAAATCGTACACGTTCCGTCAGCTATAAGCTCTCTCGCGTTACCGAGCCATACTCCCGTTCCGTGAGAAAGCCCCGATATCTGAAGCAGGTCGGAAAACGTCTTTGGCTTAGCCTCGACAAGCATTTGACGGACAAAGCTCGTTCCAAGCTCAGGAAGTCCGAAGGTTCCCGTCTGAGAATCTATATCCTCCGGCTTTACTCCGAGAGGCTCGGGGGTAAGCAAAAGATCGTAAACCCTCCTATCGTTCATTGGAACGTCGGCAATCTTCACACCTGAAAAGCGCTCCATATAAACGTACTTGGTCGGAACATCGTGTCCGAGACAGTCAAGCTTAAGTATGGTATCGTGGAGATGGTTAAAATCAAAGTGAGTGGTTATAATATCTGAGTTCGGGTCGTCAGCGGGGTGCTGAACGGGGGTAAAATCGTATATTTCGTACTCGTGAGGAATAACGACTATTCCGCCGGGGTGCTGACCCGTAGTACGCTTTACGCCCACGCAACCGTTTACAAGCCTCTGTACCTCGGCTCTATTCAGGCTCTTTCCCGTTTCCTCCATATACTTCTTAACGAATCCAAAAGCGGTTTTATCGGCAAGCGAGCCGAGCGTTCCCGCGCGGAAAACGTTTTCAGCGCCGAAGAGAACCTCACAGTATTTATGCGCGTCCGCCTGTACGTCGCCTGAGAAATTAAGGTCGATATCGGGAGACTTTTCTCCGTGGAAGCCGAGGAACGTCTCAAATGGTATCTCGTGTCCGTCGCAGATATATTTCGTTCCACAGACAGGGCAGTTTTTGTCCTCAAGGTCAAAGCCAGAGCCGACCTCTCCGTGAGTAAAAAACTCGCTGTTTCTGCAATTCGGGCAACGGTAATGCGGCGGCAGAGGATTAACCTCCGACACGCCAGCCATAGTGGCGACAAAGGACGACCCTACCGAGCCTCTCGAACCGACAAGATACCCTTTGCTCTCACTGTTCGCTATCAGCTTCTGAGCTATCATATAAAGAACCGCAAAGCCGTTATCTATAATAGGCTTTAGCTCTCGGTTAAGTCTGTCCTCAACCTCCTTCGGAAGCTTGCCCTCGAACTCGTACCACTCTCTCGCTCTTTTCCAGCATATCTCCTGAAGCTCCTCGGGCGCTCCGGGAATTATTGGAGTGTACGTTCCTCTCGGTATAGGACGGATATCGCCCGAAATCATATCCGCTATCTTATTGGTGTTCTCAACGACTACCTCGTACGCCTTTTCCTCGCCAAGATAGGAGAACTCCTCCAGCATTTCCTCGGTGGTTCTGAAATAAAGCCCCGAATCAAAGTCGGCGTCTTCATATTTCCCGTGGTTTAACACCTGGCGGTATATCTCGTCCTCGGGATTCATAAAGTGGGCGTCGCAGGTGGCACAAACGGGCTTACCAAGCTCCTCGCCAAGCTTTACTATCTTTCTGTTCAGGTTTCTTATCTTTTCAAAGCCGGGGGCGCTGTAATCCGACGTGCTTTTCATAGACTCTCTTTCCGAGCGCTCCAGCATAAAGGCGTTATTGCAAAGCGGCTGAATTTCAAGATAATCGTAATAAGAGGCTATTTCCTTAAGCTCATCGTAGCTCTTATTCTCCACTACCGCGCGGTAAAGCTCGCCCGCCTCGCACGCCGAGCCTACGATAATTCCCTCTCGGTACTCGTCAAGCAAGGTTTTGGGAACTCTTGCGCTGCGGTAAAAGTACTCAACGTAGCTTTTTGAAACGATTTTATAAAGGTTTTTAAGTCCCTCGGAGGTCTTTGCGAGAAGAATAGTGTGATATGTATTCTTTATTTTACGCGGGTCTGCCTTATCCGCCATAGTGGTAGACATAACCTCTGTGTCAAGCACGCCGTCCTCTTTAAGCTTCAGGTTCATCTTATGGAATATCTGCGCCGTTATCTCAGCGTCCGCGTCGGCGCGGTGATGATTGAAGTCTTCAAGGTGGAAATACTCCTGAAGGGTATCGAGCTTATGCTTTTTAAGCTCGGGATTGACAAAGCGCGACATAGCGCAGGTATCTATATACGTGCTGTTAAACTCATATCCGCACTCAACGCAAGCCGTTCTTATAAAGCTTGTATCGAACGGAGCGTTATGAGCGACAAGCGGTCTGTTTCCGCAGAAATCGAGGAAGCTTTTAAGCGCCTCTGCAAGCTTTGGCGCGCCCTTCACCATCTCGTCCGTTATTGAGGTAAGCTCAACTATCTCACCCGGAATTGCGATTTCGGGGTCGATGAAGGTATTGAAGCGGTCAAGTATCTCTCCGTTTTTGCAAATGACCGCGCCTATTTCGATTATCTTATCCATAACGCAGGAAAGTCCCGTCGTCTCAATATCGAACACGACGAACTCGTCCTCGGCAAAGACGCATTTTCTGTCGCCAAATACGGCTCTCGCGGTATCGTCAACGAGATACGCCTCAACTCCGTAAAGAATTTTCAGCGGCGGGGGGCTGCCCTTATCCGTCATCTTATCCAGCGCCTCCATTGCGGGCGGAAAGCCCTGAACGTTTGCGTGGTCGGTAATTGCTAAGGCGGTATGTCCCCAGCTTTTAGCCAGCTTCAAAATCTTTTTAGGCTCGATGAGAGCGTCCATCTGTGAAAGCTGAGTGTGCAGGTGCAGCTCAACTCTCTTTTTTTCAGCCCTGTCCTTACGGATAGGATTAGTTTTTATTTCAAGTATGTTAAGGGGATTAAACTCAACGGTCTCCGAGAACTTGTCCTCCGCCATTGTGCCGTTCATTGCCACGTCAGGTCCCGCGTCAAGCGACTCTACAAGCTTAAGCCCGTCCGCTGTCGGAAGAATTATCTTACACGGAAGCGACGCCTCGTTATCAGTCAGGCAGAAGGAAAGGATAAGCTTTTTGCCTCGGCTTACCTCCTTGGTTTCAAGACCGAACACCTTACCTAAAACCGTTCTTATTACACTCTCCGCGCCGCCCATTTCGGAAATAGGGGTTATTTCTTTTATGGAAAAAGCCTCTCCGTGCAGTGTCTTAGGCTCGGAATAATCGAACTCCATAAAGCCTATTCTCACCGTATGACCATCCACGTGAGTGATGCCGTTTGTTTTCTTATAAACCGAGGTTTTTTCGACTACCGCCGCCTTGGACTTCGGAAGCGCGCTCTCCGCCTTCGCCATAATCTCATTTGCGTACTGTTCAAGGCGAAGCGCCTTTTCCTCGTCGCGAATTATATCAACTGTATATTCTATATCAAATTCGTCTTTCAGTATCTGCGAGGCGATAAGGTGTGTATTATCGGAATACATCAGCTCTATTCCGCCGTTTGAAAACCCTATCTTTATTTCAACCCTCTTATTTTCGTTATCTACCGAATAATCGTAATCGTAGAAAAAGCCCTTGGCTATCGCTCCTCTGTATTGAAGCTCAAGAAGCATCTCGTCTATGTATGAGGAAAGCCAGAATTCCCTACCGTAATGCGTAATTATATGAACGTAATTAAGAGAATAAGCGCTTTTTATTTCTTCCTCTAAACGTCTTATGTCGGCTTTTCTGTAAACCCTCGGAAAATCCGCTACTATTTCAAGCATTTTTCCCTCGCGGTTTATTCTGCACTTATATTCACCCGCGGACATAAGTATTTCCCTTTGAAGTCCGTCAGAATCGTATCTTGACAGATACTCTATAAGAGGCTTTGTAGCCATGCGCTTCTCTCCTTTCCGTTATTTTCAACCTTAAAAATATTACATTCCGTTTATTTCGTCAATAAGCTCGGTTATTATATTCTCCTCGCTTATCTTTCTTACAATCTCGCCCTTCTTTATCAGAAGCGCCTCGCCCTTACCACCCGCAATGCCGATATCGGCTTCTCTTGCTTCGCCGGGGCCGTTTACCGCGCACCCCATAAGCGCTACGGTCAGGGGTCTTTTGACCTTTATTTCATTCTGCCTTGACTCGAACTCGTTTACAAGTCCGATAAGGTCTATCTGCGTTCTGCCGCAGGTCGGGCAGGAAACGAGGCTTACTCCACTCTCGTTATAGCCAACCGCTTTAAGTATATCCCTTGCCGCCTTTATTTCGTTTACGGGGTCTGCCGTAAGAGAAACCCTTACCGTATCGCCTATTCCGTCGGTGAGCAGCGAGCCTATTCCAACCGCGCTTTTGATAACACCCATATACGCGCTTCCCGCCTCGGTAACACCTATATGTAAGGGATAGTCGCATTTTTCGGCAAGAAGCCTGTTTGCCTCGATAACGTTTTTGCTGTTCGAGGACTTGATTGAGATTACCGTGTCGTAAAAATCGAATTTTTCAAGCAATGACGCATGATAAAGCGCGCTTTCCGCAAGCGCAATCGGTGTAGGCGAGCCGTAACGGGCAAGTATCTCCTTTTCAAGAGAGCCTGAATTAACGCCTATTCTTATCGGAAGCCCCTTTGCTCTGCAAGCCTTAACGACCTCGCGCACTCTGTCATCGCTTCCTATGTTTCCGGGATTAATCCGTATTTTGTCAGCGCCCGCCGCCGCACATTCCAGCGCTATTTTGTAGTCAAAATGGATATCCGCAACAAGAGGCATTGTAACGCCCGCGTTTTTTGCGGCGTAAAAAACCTTTGCCGCCTCCTTCTGCGGAACAGCGAAGCGGAAAATATCGCACCCGGCCTCCTGCATAGCAAGAGCCTGACGGACACAGCCGTCAATATCAGTCGCGGGTACGCTTGACATTGACTGCACAGTAATTTTACTTTCGCTGCCAATATAAAGCGAGCCGACCTTTACCTGTTTTGTTTTCCTTCTGACTATCTGCACGTTCTGTCCTCCGACGTCCTAAAGCTATCTGAATATCATCACGAACACGTCCTTAAACGCTACCACTATAACGAGCGCCATAAGAAGCGTTATTCCAACAACGGTAGCGTACTCCTCTACCTTCCTTGGAAGCGGCTTTCTGATTATTGCCTCGGCTATAAGGAATACCAGCTTTCCGCCGTCAAGCCCCGGTATTGGGAGCAAATTGAATATTCCGAGGTTCATTGAAAGCATTACGGTTATTGAAAGCACCGAGCGAATTCCCAGCTTTGCCGCCTCGCCTATGACCTCACCGACTCCTATCGGTCCGGACATATGCTCAAGTCCGTACTTACCCGTAACCATTCCGACGAGAGAGTCAAAGACCTGAGTAACGACGTTTATACTGCCGAAAAACGACTGCTTTACTGTGTTTATGAAATTCTTTTCCTCACTGTATATCCTGAAATTTATGATACCGTACACTATTCCCTGTTGCTCGTCGGTAGGAAATGAAACGTCCTTGATTACTACCTTCTCTCCGTTTCTTTTCACCGTAACGTCAACCGGCTCCGCGCCCTTGTAAAATATCGAATATACAAGCTCGTCGCCCGTAAATACACGCCTTGAACCAACCTTTATAACCTCGTCTCCCGATTTAAGACCGGAAAACTCCTCGGTTTTATCTCCCGTTTCGGTATCTACGAAATGAGCGATGGTCGTTGAGCCGTACTTTTCAGTACCGATAACTATAACCGACATAATTATGACGCCGAGAATAAGGTTCATAAGCGCGCCCGAAATTATTACTATAATCCTCTGCCATACGGGCCTTGCGTTAAAGGCGTATTCGGGAAGCTCCTCCCTTGGCGGATGATAGAGTATCTCTCTTCCCTCCTCATCAACCGTTTCAACGGTTCCGTCCTCAATATTATTAAAGCCTCCTATCGGGAAAGCTCTGACGGAATAAACCGTTCCGCTTTTTTTGCTCTGGCGTGAAAACAGCTTCGGTCCCATACCTATGGCAAATTCGTTTACTCTGATACCGAATATGCGGCAGGCTATAAAATGCCCAAGCTCGTGTACAAATATAAGAATTCCGAACACGATTACGGTTATAAAAAAGACCTTGACTGCTTCCATTATGCCGAAAAATCCTCCGTTAAGGTTATCCTCTGCGTACCCGTTCTCTTACGTAAGCGCGCGCCATCTTATCCGTTTCAAGCGCTGCCTCGGGCGATATATCGTCAATACCCGTTTCGTACGTTGCGTCCGTAACGACTTTGAAAAGCTCGGGAAGCGTTATTCCGTCATTTAGGAACATCGCTACCGCCTCCTCGTTTGCTCCGTTGAGCGCCGCGCCGTAGCTTCCGCCAAGCTTATGAGCCTCTTTTGCGAGGTTAAGCAATGGAAAAGTCTCGTAATCGGGCGCAAAGAAGGTCATCTTGGCAAGCTTTGCGAAATCAAGCGACTCCGCAACACCTTCAATTCTGTCGGGAGCTGTAAGCGCATACTGAATACACGAGCGCATATCGGGAGCGCCGAGCTGGGCTATGACCATATTATCTTTATATTCCACCATTGAGTGAATTATGCTCTCTCGGTGTACTATAACGTCTATCATATCGGTAGTTACTCCGAATAGCCACGCCGCCTCGATTATTTCGAAGCCCTTATTCATAAGAGTTGCGCTGTCTATCGTTATTTTAGCGCCCATATTCCAAGTCGGGTGTTTAAGCGCCTGCGCGGCTGTAACAGTGGCAAGCTGCTGTGCCGTATAATTAAAAAACGGACCTCCAGACGCGGTAAGTATAATTCTCTTCACGTCCTGCTTCTTTCCCGCTAGAAGCGACTGCCATACCGCGCAATGCTCGCTGTCAACGGGCAATATTTCTTTTTTATTCTTCCCAGCAAGCTCCATAACATACGCGCCCGCGGTAACCAAGCTTTCCTTATTTGCAAGAGCAAGCGTCTTACCGCTTTCAAGCGTCCTTACGGTAGGCATAAGACCCGCAACACCCGTAATGGCGTTTAAAACGGTGTCCACGTCCGCCTCCATAGCAACGGTTGCCGCCGCATCCGAGCCGCCTATAACCTTACAGTCAGTGTCCTTTAAAGCCGCTTTAAGACGTGATGCCGCTTCGGTATCGTTTACCGCGCAGAGCTTAACTCCGAAACGGCGCACTACACGCTCTGCGGCGTAAACGTTTTTTCCGCAGCTGACTGCCCTGACCGCATAGCCCTTTTTTTCCGCGACGTCAAGCGCCTGCGTTCCGACAGAGCCGGTACAACCGAGAACAGCTATTGTCCTTTCGTTCATCAAACGTTCCCTCCGAGCAGCTTTACCAGCTTATGAAAAGTGGATAGCTTTCAAAGAGACGGCATACGATATATATAAATACCGAAACCGAGAAAAGCGAATCAAAGCGATCCATTACTCCGCCGTGTCCGGGGAAAAGCGTTCCGTAATCCTTGACTCCGTATTCTCTTTTGAGAAGTGAGGCTATAAGGTCGCCCCACTGGCTTACAAAGCCTCCTACAAGCGCAAGGCAAAGAAGCAGAACGTAATTTGGCTGCTTACCGAAGCCAAAATGCATTATCAGTCCAAAGGCGGCGGTTATCACAACAGTACCCACTATACCTCCGACAGCGCCCTCAACTGTTTTCTTCGGGCTGACATCGGGTATCATTTTATGCTTTCCGAAGAATACTCCGACGAAGTACGCCATAGCGTCGCATACCCACGGAATAAGGAAAGCAAGCAAAAACAGGATAAGTCCGTACTGCTCATTTATATCGCGAAGCAGAATAAGCGCGGAAAATCCAAAGCTGACGTAAACCGTCATCAAAACGGATTGCGCCAGATCCGAAAGCTTTATGCTTCCCTTGGAAAATACCGCGACAGTCATCATAGCCACGGTAAACGCCATGTATGAAAGAAGCATTACAGTAAGATATTTATCGGTATCAAGCAATCTTGCCAGAAGCTGAGCCTCGAGAGCTATCGCAAAGGTAGGTATCGACACCGCAAGCTTCTTTAACATTCCCGTACATTTGAGAAGCTCGTACATCGCAATAGCCGACATTAAAACTGTCAAGAGAATAAGCGGCCAGTACTTTGAAAAAATAATGAACGGTACCAGCACCGCTATTCCTATAACTCCCGTAAGTATTCGCTTTAGCAAAAAAATCACATCCTTTTCAGTGTTTTTCGTTGCCGTTACTTAACCGCACCGAAGCGTCTTGTTCTTTTGTAATAAGCGTTTATCGCTTCCTCAACTCCCGAAGGTCCGAAATCCGGCCACAGAGTCTCGGTAAAATAAAACTCCGCGTACGCCGCCTGCCAAAGCAGAAAGTTAGACAGTCTCTGCTCGCCCGCGGTACGCACTATGAGATCAGGGTCAGGACACTCAGCGGTATAAAGCGCATTTCCTATATCCTGCTCCGTAACCGCAGTCCTGCCCTCCGAAATCAATTTATTTACAGCCTGAGTTATCTCGGCTCTGGCGCCGTAATTGAGCGCTATGTTCAAAACTCGGCTTTTGTCCTTGGTCATACGCTCCGTCTTGTCTATTTTTAGGCGGAGCGACTCGGAAAGCTCATTTTTTGAACCGATAAACCTTAGCTTTACGTCGTAATCCGAGAGCCTGGCGATAACACGGTCAAGGTATTTTTCAAGAAGACCCATAATCTTCTCTACCTCATCCTTAGGTCTTTTCCAATTTTCAGTGGAAAAGGCATAGACGGTTATTACCTCAAGACCTATTCCCTCACAGTACTCGACGATTTTTTCAAAAGCCTTCGCGCCCTCGGTGTGTCCGTGCTCACGGCTCTTACCTCTCGCCTTTGCCCATCTGCCGTTTCCGTCCATTATGAAGGCGATATGCTTAAGGTCGTCTCCTACACGAAGCAGTCTGCCGTCGGGTGAATACTGCGGTCTGTTGTTTATTTCCATATTCAAGCAATTCCTTTCAGAGCGCTTATACGGTCATTATCTCCTTTTCCTTGGCTGCACCCGCGGCGTCAAGGAGCTTGATGTATTTATCGGTAAGGTCCTGAACGCTCTTCTCCGAAGCCTTCTGCTCGTCCTCGGTCATCTCGTTCTTCTTCTTCATATCCTTTGCCTTATCGTTTGCGTCGCGGCGAATGTTTCTGATGGATACCTTAGCCTCCTCAGTCATCTTCTGAATCTGCTTTGCAAGGTCCTTTCTTCTGTCCTCGGTGAGAGGGGGAAAGTTAAGGCGAATGGTCTTTCCGTCATTCTGAGGAACGATTCCGAGATCGCTTGCGAGAATAGCCTTCTCAATCTGCTTGAGAAGCGACATATCCCAAGGAGTGATAGCAATGGTTCTGGCATCGGGAACGGAGATTGTCGCTACGCCGTTAATTGCTGTGGGAGAGCCGTAATAGTCAACGTTCACCTTGTCAAGAACGGCGGGATTAGCTCTGCCCGCTCTTATTGAATTGAGCTCACTTTCAAAGCTGCTCACGGATTTCTGCATTTTGGTCTCAAATTCTTTCGTGTCGAGTTTCATTGTATTTTTTCCTTTCGTTATAGAAAATTTATTTTTTAGACTGTCAAAAGCGTGCCTATATTCTCTCCGGAAACCGCGCGGACGATATTCTCCGGGTCAGAAAGACCGAATAAAAGCACTGTCATCTTATTTTCAAGACCGAAGGTAGCGGCGGTTAAGTCGATAACTCCGAGTCTTTCGCTTATAATTCTGTCGTAGGTGATATTATCGAGCTTAACGGCGCTCGGATCTTTTTTCGGGTCAGCCGTATAAACTCCGTCGATATTTTTAGCGAACAGCGAGGCGTCCGCATTTATCTCCGCCGCACGCAGAAGCGCCGTGGTATCTGTGGTGAAATACGGACTTCCCGTACCCGCGCCGAAAATCACAATTTTGCCGTTTTCAAGATGCCTAATGGCTTCATCGCGGTTGTAGGCCTGGCCAACCCCCTGTATCGGCACCGCCGTCATTATCACCGCGTCCATGCCTGCGGCAATAAACGCGTCCTGAAGCGCTATGGCGTTCATAACGGTGGCGAGCATTCCCATTCTGTCAGCGCGCACTCTGTCCATTTTGCCGCCCTGTCTGCCTCTCCAGATATTTCCTCCGCCGCAAACAACGGCTATCTGAGCGCCCATATCCATGCTCTTTTTAATTTTTGAGGCGACAGTGTCCACGAAGCCGTAGTTATAAAGTCCGTCTCCGCCCTCCGCAAGCGCCTCTCCCGAAAGTTTGAGGAGGACTCTTTTGTATTTAAGTGTACTCAGCTGACGTCATTCCTTTCCAAAATTAAAATAATTATTATAGAATATTATAATATATATTTTCGCAAAAAACAAGTCCTTAGCCATATTTTTCACAATAATTTAAATTTTGCATTACATCAAGCCTATCTGTTTCTGTGATACGCAAAAACATTTAGTCGCATTTTTTATCGTTCGATCGCACCCGTAAACCGAAAAAAGCTCCGCGAAAGCATTTTCGCGGAGCTTTTTAGTGATGTATTTGTTTTAATCAAAGGTTGCGACAGGCTCGCTCGGAGCTTCGGACTTTTCCATCGAAATAAGATGAAATACGGGGCCAACGCCCTTATACATCTTGTGCTTTTCCTTTTTGAAGGTAGCGGTAACGGTAAACCACTCGCCGTTATTACACTCAACGTTACAGTCCGCTACGGTTACTATTCCGTGAAAGGTTGTATCGTCAGCGCAACAGGTCATAACCATTCTGCCGAAGGCAAACTCGTTCTTTTTGAGCATTTCATCTCTTACGGTCATTCCCTTAACCTTTATTGTCTTATCCTCGTATTTACTCAGGTCCTCCGCCATATCTCTGTACCAGATGGCGTAATCACGCTCCGAAATTTCGATTACGGGCGCGTTAATATCAAAAGGAAGCGGGTCCTCAATGTTGTCCTGCTCTATCTTTCCGTCGGTGTATTCATAGATAATCCCTACTCGGCGGCTTACAGCTCTTACAGCGGAATGAAGCGCCATTATATCGGTCTCAGGGGTGCAGCGGTTGAAGAAAACCACGCTCGCGCCCTGAAGCTTATCGAACATGAGAGCGCGCATATTCGCGTTATACGTCTTGAACGTTGCGCTGTCTACGCACATAACCTCCTGATACGGAAACCAATCCTCAGGAAGCGCGTCGTAAAGGGTGCTTGCCATCCACATTCCGTTAAGCTCTACCATTACTCGCTCAGCCTTATGCTTTTTCAGAAGCTCCTGAAGCTTCTCAGTTGTAAGGTCCTCGGGCTCATCAATAACCTCAAGAAAAACCTCTCCGCTATACTCACTCGGATCGTACTCCTCAATTCCCTCCTCACAGAGAATTATAAGAGTTCTCTCCTTGTCCTGAAAGCGCTTGTCCGCCATCGTTTCGTGAACCATTTTTGTTTTTCCCGACTCTAAAAATCCGGTAAAAACGTATACGGGTATCTCCATTTTTAAGTAGTTCCTTTCCTAACAAAAAAGCCTTTCGATCAAACCCCGAACAGAGATTTGAGCTTATCCTCATCAATTTTCGCGCCGATAACGCAGAGCCTGCCCGTGATAGCTGAGCTGCCTCGTCTTACGTCCGGCTCACCGGGTACGTAATCGAAATGTATCCAACCGCCGTCCTCAGCCATTACGATACCCTTCGCGCGCAGCACCATGCCGTATTCAGCTTCGTTTTCAAGCGCTTTGAGCGCACCCGCAATAGCTGATTCGGTGAATTTCTTGGTAGTTTCAAAGCCACAGCTTGTGAATACCTCATCGGCATGGTGGTGGTGATGTCCGCACTCACACTCCTCGTCATCGTGGTGATGATGGTGGTGTCCGCACTCACATTCCTCATCATCGTGGTGATGATGGTGGTGTCCGCACTCACATTCCTCGTCATCGTGGTGATGATGGTGGTGTCCGCACTCACTTTCCTCGTCGTCGTGGTGGTGATGGTGGTGTCCGCACTCACATTCCTCGTCATCGTGGTGGTGGTGATGGTTGTGCGACTTCAAAAGCTCCTCAAGCTCGCATTTAAGCGTGTCGTTGCCCTCAATCGCCTCAAGAAGCTGCTTGCCGTCAAGCTCGTCCCAAGGCGTAGTAACGATAACAGCGTTTGCGTTCTTCTCGCGAAGAAGCTCAAAAGCCTTAGCTATCTTATCCTCGCTCATTCCGCCCGTATGGCTCATTATTATAGCGGAAGCATTTTCAACCTGATCGTTGTAGAATTCACCGAAGTTTTTAATATACATCTTGCATTTGCCAGCGTCGCAAACAGCAGTAAAGGAATTAAGCTTTGCCTCAGGGTTTTCAATTCCCTGAACAGCTCTGATGACGTCCGAAAGCTTACCGACGCCTGACGGCTCAATAAGAATTCTGTCGGGGTGATACTCATCAAGCACCTTCGCAAGAGCCTTACCGAAATCACCGACAAGACTGCAGCAAATGCAGCCGGAATTCATCTCAGTAATATTTATGCCCGCATCCTGAAGGAAGCCGCCGTCAATACCTATCTCTCCGAACTCGTTTTCAATAAGCACAAGCTTTTCTCCGGCGTAAGCCTCTTTTATAAGCTTCTTTATAAGAGTCGTTTTACCTGCTCCGAGAAATCCGGATATTATGTCTATTTTTGTCATTTCAAAAACCTCTTCCGTTCATATTATTACAATTTATATTATAGACCTCTTTTTTTGATATGTCAAGAGATTTTTATGACTTTAAGAGCAATAAATTATAAATTACTCTTGACAAGTCGATATAAATTTGATATAATTACACTGTTAATTTTCGGGATGTAGCGCAGTTGGTAGCGCGCCTGGTTTGGGAGCAGGACACCGACTACGCTTACCGTGAAAAGCAAAACTGCTGAAAGCCTTTGAAAACACTGACTTTTTCGGCACTCTATCTCTTCACAAAAGTGTGATAATTTGCGGTTTGACCACAGATTTGACCACTTACAGAAAACCACTAAAAATTTAATAATCGGGATGTAGCGCAGTTGGTAGCGCGCTTGCTTTGGGAGCATGCAGGCAGTTCCTGTCTTTTCATTTTTCCAAAGTCCGAAAACCCTTGTAAACACTGACTTTTTCGGGCATTCCTCTTTTCGATAATCTCTCAGTAAAGTAGTTTGACCACAGATTTGACCACTTACGGAAAAATTTAATACAATATCGGGGTGTAGCGAAGCTGGTATCGCACCG
>JAFVUF010000006.1 GCA_017502875.1 Clostridia bacterium
GAGGATCTTGACAAAGATAATCCTTTGAATTGGCTTCAAGCGGAAGCGCGCAACGGGAACATCTACGCAATGTACCGCCTTGCCCGTCTGTATTTGGATGAAAACAACCGATTCTATAACGAAAATATCGGTGACTATTATCTTGAAAAAGCCGCCAAGGCAGATCACAGCGTGGCGCAGTACCGTATGGGCAAGATGTTTTATTACGGAATCATCTACCGTGAGGACGAATATGAAGCTCAAAAGTGGCTGTCGGAGTCGGTGGGCAACGGCAACAAATATGCTGACGCTCTCCTCGGCAAGCTCTATGTTGAGAGCGATCTGTTCGGAGAATTTCGTAACGAAGGTTTCGACCATCTATTCAATGCCGAGCGTAACGGTAGCGAGTTTGCTGCCTATACGCTCGGCAAATATTATATGGAGGGCAAGCACGTGAAGAAGGATATCGCCAAAGCCATTGAGCATTTGGAGATCGCATCGGCACGCGGAAATATGTATGCCGACTACCGCCTCGCACAGATATATCTCTTTGAAGCAGATATATTCGATATGGAAAAGGCGCTTGAATATCTGAATCGCTCGGCACACGCAGGTAACGAATCTGCCGCCCTCGCGCTCACGCGAATGGCAAACAATCAGTTTCTTGCCGTCGCAACCAATGTCCTTGACCTTGTCGGCAGCCTTGCAAGCATTGAGAGCTACCGTCAGCCGCAGGATTGCACCACGATGCCCATTAGCAGAAAGGAGCGTAAGAAGCATGAATGGGAACAAAGTATGTAAGCACGCAGGGCGTACCGAAACGGTGCGCCCATTTCCAATCTTGGTATATTTTTCTCTCGGAAGGAGGAAAATATATTTGAAAAATTTTGAAAGAACGAGGTAATTGAATGGGGAAAGTTTTAACCGATGAAGAACGCGAAAAGCGTATGGCAGAGGATATTTGGCTGAATTATTTCAATCGCTATCTGTTTGAACACGGCACGATTTCCGAAAAGGAATATAAGAGAATGACCGAAAAGATCGCCATAAGAAAAGCAAAACGATCTCCCGAAAGGGATGCAAGGTGAGCGTACTCACCTCGGAAGATACCGCAAGGTTCTTCCGATACATAAATGCCAAAGAAAGTTTTTGGCAAATTTCGATTTGGGTATTGCATTATGAGGTCGAATGTGATATAATAAAGTCGATAGATAATGATATAACGAACTTTAAGAAAGGATGATAGTATGGATATATTAAATATCAGAACATTATTGCGAACAAAATCGATATACGATATTCCTCTGCGAGTAACATTTTATGCCCGCGTATCCTCGGATACAGATGAACAGATAAACTCGCTCGACAACCAAATATCGTATTACGAAGAATTCATACAGAAAAATGAAAAATGGACTTACGTGCCCGGCTACGTTGACGAAGGACTTTCGGGTATCTCCACGAAGAAAAGAAAACATTTCAACGAAATGATTGCAGATGCAAAAGAAGGAATGTTCGACCTCATCATCACCAAGGAGATCTCCCGATTCGCCCGTAACACTCTCGACTCACTGCAATACACAAGAGAGCTTCTGAATATGGGCGTCGGCGTATTCTTCCAAAACGATAACATCAATACCCTCGATGAGGATGCGGAACTTCGTCTCACGATCATGTCCTCGATTGCACAGGACGAGCTTCGCAAGCTGTCCTCGCGTGTAAAATTCGGACATCAGCAAGCCATCAAATCAAGCGTTGTACTTGGCAACAGCCGTATCTTCGGATACAAGAAAGAGGACAAGCGCCTTGTCATAGACGAGAGCCAAGCACCGATGGTACGTGATCTGTTCCGCCTTTACGCTACTGGCGAATACAGTATGAAGCAGCTTGAAAAGATTTTCTACGATCAGGGCTACCGCAATTACAACGGCAACAAAATTGCCCACACCACAATGTCGGGCATCATATCCAATCCAAAATATAAGGGGTATTACGTCGGCAACAAGGTGCGTATCGTGGATATGTTCACCAAGAAGCAGAAATTCCTACCGCCCGAAGAATGGGTAATGTTTAAGGATGAAACGGGCGAAATCGTACCCGCTATCGTATCCGAAGAAATATGGGATAAGGCAAACGAGGTGTTGGCTCGCAGAAGCGAGGACGTAAAGAACCGCCAAGGCATCTGCAACCACGCCAATCTACTGACGGGCAAATTATATTGTGCCCATTGCGGCACCGCATACTACCGCCGTGAATCCAAGAGCAAGGACGGCAAAGTAAACTCCAAGTGGGTATGCTCCAATAAGATCAACAACGGCGCGGATGCCTGCCCGTCCTTCCCGATATATGAGGACGAGGTCAAGCCCATCTTGTTCGAGGTATTCAGCGAAACGAGAGTGGATGTGGAAGCACTCCTTGCAAGCTACGAGGAAATGTTCAAGTCAATGGAAGCGGATGATGAAACCGCAAAACAGATTGACGAACAGAAGCGTATCATAGAGCTTTCAGATCAAAAGAAAAACAAGCTCTTGGAGCTTGTCACGACAGGCGCTATTACAACGACTAATTTCAAATCTATGACCGCAACCTGCGACCGAGAGGTAGAGGAAGCGCAGAAAGCTCTCGCGGAGCTTGAGGAACAGTTATTCACCAAAGAGGAATACCGCAAGCATATCGGAGAGGTAAAAGCAAGGCTTGATGCAGCCATCAAGGATGCAAGTACGGGCATTATAACGAACGAATTCGTAGCCCAATATATTGATAAAATCTTCGTCACATTAACCGATGATGATACAGCGAAGCTTGAAATTAAGATATTTACGGGAAAAAGCACCGAAAAATGGCTTAAAAAGCTCAATGCACGGATTAGAAGTCGTACGGGTGTCACGTCTAAGAAGATGATCGAGAAGTACGAAAACGATCTTAAAGCAGGCAAGTAATTAAAAAATCCTGTAAAAAAAGAGCTTTCGCGTAGGCGGAAGCTCTTTTGTTGTGCAACTCAACTTTTTGGCACGTATTTATAGCTAAATTCCCTTAATTATTTACAAAATATCCTTGAAAACCGCCGTTATTTATGATAACATATTTGTGTATAATATATACGGTCAGGAGATGCATTAACTTGAAACTAAACTATAAGCGCACAGTGCTTGTCGGACTTGCGTTTCTTACCATACAGGCGGTATGGCAGCTTTACAATACGGAAATACCACTGATACTCACGGAGATGATAGGCGATATCCTCGTTGCCGCGAATAAGGCTCAGTGGGTGGATAAGGCGGCGAGAATTCTCGAAACCGATTTCCCGATAACCACGGTTGTAAACGCTATAATGTCGGTGGATAACGTTATGGCGGTATTCCTTCTGCCTATTCTCGGAAGACTTTCGGATAACACGAGTACAAGATTCGGTAAGAGAACGCCTTACATAGCCTTCGGTATTATCGGAGCCGCTGTGGCGCTTCCGTTCGTCGCTCTGTTTTACGCGCGTAATTCAATAGTCGGCGTTGCTATTATGCTCGCAATAATACTGCTGGCGATGAGTGTTTACCGTTCTCCTGCGGTTGCGCTTATGCCAGACGTAACTCCTAAGCCCGTTCGCTCTAAGGCGAACGCCGTTATCAATCTTATGGGCGCCGCGGGAACCGTTTCGGTGGTTATCGCTACGTTTATCATAGGTAAAATATTCGTTTCGGGCGTTCCCTTTTATACGGCGCTGTTTATCGCTACCTCTGTTATAATACTTATAGCGTTTTTCGTCTTTCTTTATACGGTAAACGAGCCTAAGCTTGTTGCGGAGATGCCGGATGATGACGGCGAGGAGACCGAGGAGGAGCGTCTTACCCGTGAGGGCGTGGGAATAAAAATGCAGTCCTCAAAGCTTGTAAGTCTTATATTTCTGCTTTTGGCGGTTGCGTTTGCTTATATGGCTTACGGAGCTATCGAAACCAACTTTTCAAGATACGCTACGGGAGTTTTAGGGCTTGACGAGTCGCAGAAGTCGCTTCCTATGATGGTAGCTATGGGCGCGGCGCTCGTTTGCTTCGTTGCTTTTGCGTTCGTTTCGAATAAGCTTGGAAGAAAAAGGGTTATCATAATAGGTGTGGCAGTGCTTGCGGCGTGCGCTACACTTGCTTCATTTATAACTAATATCGCGGTGCTTTACGTGCTGTTCGCTCTCATCGGTATAGGTTGGGCGGCGATTAACGTAAACTTCTATCCTATGGTTGTCGAGATGGCTAAGGGATCGGATATCGGTAAATATACGGGTGTATTTTATACCTTCCAGATGGCGGCTCAGATAGCTACGCCTCTGCTCAGCGGAATACTTATCGACTCACTGAGCTCTATCGGTATGAGAATACTTTTCCCATACGCCGGAGTGTTCCTTGTTTTCGCTCTCGTTTCAATGCTTTTCGTAAGACACGGAGAGGCTGCCGAGGAAAACTGAACTAAAAAAATCAAGCTAAATTGTCTAAAACAATGAAAGGCGGTAAATTTAAAATGAAAAAAAGAATAATTGCATTAGCGGCCGTTGCGGGCGCGGCAGGAGCGTATCTCTCGGCGATATCTCCGAGAGTCAAGGACAGACCTAACCTCGAAGCGTTCAACGGAAAGGTCTACGCGCACAGAGGAATGTTTGGCGGCAAGGAGATGGAAAACAGCGTTGAGGCGTTTGCCAAGGCGGTGGATAACGGCTACGGCATAGAGCTTGACGTTCAGCTCAGCGCCGACGGTCAGGCGGTTGTATTCCACGATGCTAACCTGCTCCGTTTGTTTGGCGAAAACGTAGCGGTATCCTCGCTCACCGCAGAGGAGCTTTCCGAGTACGGAATTCCCACGCTTGCTCAGGCGCTTGCCGTTATCGACGGAAAGGTTCCGCTTATAGTCGAGCTCAAGGGTGAGACAAATGATATATCCGTTGCCCCGATAGCAGCGGAGATTCTTGATGAGTACGTCGGAGACTACTGCGTTGAGTCCTTTAATCCCTTTATTTTGAAGTGGTTCAAGAATTGCCGTCCCGATATCGTAAGAGGTCAGCTTTCCTGCGCATTCTCCAAGGACGGAAAGAAGGGACCTAAGTACTTCCTTCTTGAGCATCTTATGCTTAACTTCGTTTCCAGACCTGACTTTATCGCGTATAGCCACAAGGATACGCCCAAGGTCTCGCTCACGCTTTGCAGAAAGCTCTTTAACATTCCTATTGTCGCGTGGACTGTAAAGACCGCTGACGAGTGGAGCAAGTGCGCCGATAAGTTTGATGCGTACATCTGCGAGTGCCTTCCTAAGAAGCGTAAGGCGAGTAAATAAGCTATGATAAATTTTAAGAGCTGTCGCAGCATAGGCTGCGACAGCTCTTTTGTGGTTTTTACGGGTTACGGGTGAGATTAAACGTCATTGTTAACCTCGTATATATAGGAGTTCGCGACCTTTCCTACTCGGTTTAGTATGCCTAAAAGCGTCAAGGGTTTAAGTACGTAGCTCGCGTCATTTCGAGACATGCCTATCGCTTTTGCGAATACGTCGGAATTAAAATATTCCGGCAGTCGCTCTGGCAAAAAACGTCTGAAATCACTCTTTGCGTTAAGCTCAATTACCTCGATAAGCTCCGTCGGGATTCTCTCTATTGAAATTGGCTTTTGAAAGGGCTTTCTGCTTTGCTTTGTTCCCTTGTAAACTCGGTATTCGTCGCACCTTAGCAGTACGAGCTTGAAGCGAAGATTTTGGTTTGTGAGGTAGTCTCGCAGGGAGTATAGCTCAAAGAAAATATCCGTTTCCTTACCCTTCTTTGCGCTTTTTCGTACTGACGTCTCACCGCTATCCTCATAAGTTACAAAAACACGCTTTTCAGTAATTACGGGGTAGATGACAGTCAAAATATGACTCTTAGTCAGTTGCTCAATTTTCCTTTTCAAGCGGTTGAAGGCTCTGGTCTGTATCTCGGTAACCTCACTTCCGTCCTCACTTACTGCGTCGCAGATGAATCCCGATATTTTCACCTCGTGAAAGCGGTCGTCGGGCTGGAAATAGTATTTCAGGGCGCCGTGAAGTCGGTATTCGCTCTTGGTGCCTATAACGTTCTTTGGCGGGACTCTCGTTGAAGCCTGTACGGCTAACTCAAAAAGCTCGTTTTCCATTCGGGTACCTTCCTGATAATTTATAGCGCTGATTTAAACCTTTGGCGGTATATCTCCGCAAAGTGAGCTTTTAATCGCACCCGTAAGCGATGAAACGCCGTTTTCAGTAAGCAACCATAGCTTCATATACATTGCCACAGGGGAGCTTAGCGGCGGCAGACGGGTAAGCCCTAACTCTTTGTACGCAAGCATACTTTCGTAGTCAGCAGTCAAGCCCGTGCCGTCAACGAAAACAGGAATACCCTTTCTTTTACAGACCCTTGCGAAGCGCTTTGTTTCCTCGCTCGACGTATCAAGTGTTCCTGAGTGGTAAGAGCCGAGAATTACCGCCTTGCAGCCTCTGCGAAGAGACGGATATTTCATACCCGGCGTTACCGTTAGGTAGGTTATAGGACAGGTCTTTTTCAGATTAACTTTAAGCGGAGAAAGCTCGTCCGCGCGCTCTTGATAAAGTGTATTTTTTATGAAAATCGGGGTTTGGGGTGAGATGAAGCGGCTTTTTTTGTCGGTCAGGAGGCTGCTTAAATCAATAGCTCCGTAAGGCTGGGTGCAGGAGGTTAGCTCGGATTCGTAGGCTCTGTAACGAAGTATGCGTGTGGCTCGGAGTACTGATGCTGCGGTTTCGCTTGTCCTGTATACCGAGAACACGCCCTTAGCCTCGCCCGAAGCAATAAGCGCCACGGCTGCAAGAAGGTTAATGTGTCCCGATGAGTTCGGATGGGATAGCGGAAGGTCAGCGCAAACGCAAACGACGGGCATACAGCTCACGCCTAACGCGTATCCGAGCGTCGCTGCGGTGTAGGCTAACGTATCGCTTCCGTGTGTCAGGATTATTCCGCTGTATTTTTCGCTCGATACCGCCTTTTTTATTTCCTTAACTATCCTTGATACCGTTACGCCGTTCAGGTATTCGCTCAGAAACGGCGTCAATTTTTTATGAGTGAAGCTTACGCCCGATATATGCTTTTTTATCATATCGAATTCAGGCTTTATATCAAGACTTGGCGTTAATACGCCGTTTTTTTCCTCGCAGCTTATTGTACCGCCGCTGTGCATAACGAGTATTCTCATGCGGTCTTCCTTTCATAATTACTTCCTTGTAACGTTATTATACCACGCGCTCTCAAAAAATAAAAGGGCAAAATAGGTATTTTTTGAAAAAATTCGTAAAAAAGGAATAAAAAACGTGTGCCTGTGGGAAAATAGAGGTGAAAAACGTAAGGAAGGGAGTAAAGGCTTTAAATATGACAAACGCGCAGTACAAAAAATACGCAGACGAGCGCGCCGCTACCTCGCCGGTGCTGAAAAATACGGTGAAGGCGTTTCTTATCGGAGGGGTGATATGCGCTCTTGGGCAGGGACTTTTGTATCTATACATGTGGGCAGGAGCTGAAAAGCAAACGGCAAGCACGCTCGTTTCCGTAACCTTGGTGGGCGCATCGGTGATACTTACGGCGCTTGATATTTACGACAGCATCGCCAAATTCGGCGGCGCGGGTACGCTCGTTCCCATTACCGGCTTTGCCAACGCTGTCGTTTCACCCGCAATAGACAATAAGGCGGAGGGGTACGTGCTTGGAGTGGGCGCTAAGCTTTTCACGATAGCTGGACCTGTAATACTTTACGGCACGCTCGCCTCGGTTATTTACGGCGTGATATACGTAATAAAAAGCATGGTGCTTGGAATAGTGTAAAGGGGGATTTTACGGATTATGGGTAAGATTGTAAGGTTTAAAAATCCGCCTAAGGTGATTTCTGTCGGAACGGTTGCGGGCGCAAAGGAGTCGGAGGGGAGGCTTAAAGGATATTTTGACCTCTGTGATAAAAGCGATAAGTTTGGGAAAAAGACCTTTGAGCAGTCGGAGAGTGAAATGCAAAGGCTCGCGCTGAACTTCGCTCTTAAAAAGGCCGACATGTCGCCAAACAGGCTTGACGCGATTTTCGCGGGCGACCTGATGAATCAGTGCACAGGCTCGTCCTACGGCTTAGCGGCTTTTTCAGCGCCGTATTTCGGGCTTTACGGAGCTTGCTCGACGGCAGCTGAGGGGCTTATTCTCGGTGCTATGGCAGTTGACTCGGGTTACTTTGATACCGTCGCGACGGTATCCTCGTCGCACAACAGCTCCGCTGAAAGACAGTTCCGATTTCCGCTTGAATACGGCTCGCAGAGGCCCCCGACGGCTCAGTGGACCGTTACCGCCGCGGCGGCGTTTGTTTTGGGTAAATCAGCGATTGCGGGTAACGCCGAAAACGAAAAAGGACACTCTTGCATAGGTGAGAAAAACGGCGTTTGCGTTAAGATAACCGAGGCGCTTCCCGGCAGAATAGTGGATAAGGGGATAACCGATCAAAGTAATATGGGCGCGGCTATGGCGCCTGCCGCCGCGGCTACTCTTTACTCCTATTTTAAAGAGAGCGACAGCTCGCCCGATGACTTTGATATGATACTGACGGGGGATCTCGGCTACGACGGACACGCTATATGCAGAGACCTGCTTATCGGAATGGGGCTTGACCTTGGCAAAGGGTTTTCGGATTGCGGTATACTGATTTACGACAGAAATACTCAGGATACGCATTGCGGCGGCTCAGGCTGCGGCTGCTCGGCGTCGGTTATGGCGGGGTTCGTTATGGATAGGTTTAAAAAGGGTGAGATAAAGGACGTTCTGCTCGTTGGAACGGGGGCGCTTATGAGTCCGTCGTCGGTGCTTCAGGGACTGAGCATCGCGGGAATCGGTCATTTAGTAAGGCTTTCTGCCCGTTGAATTTTTAGGAGGGTACAGGTATGGAAATGTTTTTCGGTTTTTTGAAGGCGTTTGCGGTTGGCGGAGCGCTTTGCGCAGTGGCGCAGGTTCTGATAGATAAAACAAGGCTTACCCCGGCGAGAATTCTGGTCGCTTACGTGTGCGCCGGGGTACTTCTTCAAGCTATGGGGCTGTACGGCAGGCTGGTGGATTTTGCGGGGGCGGGAGCAAGCGTACCGCTTACAGGCTTTGGCTACGTGCTCGCGAAGGGTGTCGAAAAAGCGGTGGATTCGATGGGTGTGATTGGCATACTGACGGGGGGACTTACGGGCGCGGCGGCGGGTATAGCCGCGGCTATGGTGTTCGGATTTATCGCCGCGCTTATCGCCCCTTCACGACCTAAATAATCATTTATGTGTCTTTTTTGTAAATTTTGAATTTGTCAAATCGAACAAATAATCTGGAAATAGTTATTTAAGGTGCACAAGTTGCCAAATTGAACGTTTTTTTAACACTGAGAAAATTGTTTAAAATAATGTCAAATGTCAAAAATATACATCTCGGAGTTGAGAAATTGCATTGTTTTACATTATAAATAATGATATAATAATGGCAAGCAAATTTATCTTGCAAAAGGAGTGCAATTTATGAAGAAAATCAGATTGCTTGCCATTCTCTTGGCTATGCTGATGATCCCGTTTAGCATGTTCTTTGCGTGTGATAACACCGAAGACCCTGAAAACGAGGAGGAGGAAGAAGAGGGAGATAATGAGGGTGATGATCCTACCTCTAAACCTACCAGACCTATCGTAATGGATAACGACGGTACGAATATTGACGGCGGATACCTTATGTATTTCCACTTCAATGCTGCAGGCGACGGAAGACTCAATATCATTGAGCCCAGCGCGGATGCGTCTTCGGCAGAGTCCGAGTACGTCCTTGAGGCTCCGTATTCGACCTATCTTAGCGGTTCGTCAGTTGTGGGCGGTAACTACGTGGTTCGTACTGCGGGGGGCGAAAGCTTCCTTGCTATTGAGCGTGAAGCGGTTTCATCAAATCCCACACTCAAAATAAAGGTTAAAGAGGCGTTTTCCTCGGATATTGACGCGGACCATGTGCTTCAGTTTAAGCTCTATTTTGAGGAAGGCTTCTTCGGCGCGCCCGTGAACGTGTACGCTTTGAAAGGCACGTCCAATAAGCTGACTTATCTCACCGTTGAGAACGGCGCTATCAAGGACGGTAACGGTAACGTTGTATACGGCGAAAAAGCCGATGACAAGAGAGGCTGGATAACGGTGTCTATTGTTATTTCGGAGCAGAGCAGAGTATACGACCTGTATATAGACGGAATCAGACAGACCACCTCTGTCGAGTTCCCAAGCGATTATCCCTCTTGGAATACGCAGATTGATTCCTACTGCATTGAGATTTCCAGGTCGAGCAAGGGTAGAACTCTCTGTTACATAGACAATCTTTCCATGAGGAACGGAGACGAGACCGGAATTTACAAGGGTGATGACGGTAAATTAGTATATACCGATGAGGTACCGAGCTATTACAGCCTGTTTTCTCCCAGCAAAGACAGCGTTCTCGGCGAGCTTGGAAAGAATGTTAACAACGGCGGCGTATCCGGTAAAATTGTTAATTCCTTAAAGACCGAGGTTTTCTCATCCAAGCTGCTTATGTCGAATTTCTTTACGCTTTCCAAGATAACGCTGGCAGAGAATCCCTCTGATGACGTTGTAGAAGACGTAATGCAGGATTACGGTGTGGAAAAGGGCTATTACGATGAGGTATCCTACTTCTACAAGGACGGCTCTGACGACTACTTCTCGACATGGATTGTTCCCGTAACCGACGGAGCGGATTACGATAGCGCAAACGTCAAGTACGTCGGCAAGATAGCGTACGACGCAAATAAGAAAGACGCTAATCCCGCTGTTGAGGGAGCCTATACCATCGGTACAGACAACGTTATAACATTTAATTGGGGTGAAGCGGCTGCTCCTCAGTACGCTAAGTACAATGCGGGCACACTCACTCTTTACACCGACGAGACGTGCGCGACTGCTGTTGACGGCGGTGCGTATTCCCTTTATTCCGCTGCCGAGGAGTATGCAAACGTTAAGTATTCGACAGTAGGCGCTGCTGACAGTGTAGCTATTGAAATCTCTCCCTTCTTTGGTACCGCTAAGCTCAGTATCACTCCTGCTGCGGGCGATGCCATTGACGGTGTATATCCCTACACTGTAGACGGGGACGTTGTTACCGTAACGGTTGAAGGAACTCCGTATACGTTTACTTACGATGACGAAGATAATACTTTCGTTTACGGAACCGACACAGTGCTTAATAAGGTTGTGGAGAACGAAACGCTTGGCGCGAATGAAAGATACGCCGCTAAGTGGAGTAATTTCGCGACCAGCGGATACAGATTCTTTACATACGTTGATACTGAAAAGTGGGCATCTATTTACCGTGAATACAATAAAGTACGTTTTGAGTTCTATGCGGACAAGAAGCTGTGCGATGACGGATTCAGATTCATGCTCATGTTAGGTTGCGGAGCAAAATATTATCCGATATATCTCGACAGCAACATTCAGACAGGCGGAGAGTATTATAATTACACTCCCGGCTGGAACGTTATTGAGATCGATATATACGAAACCTTTGCGGCTAGCGTATACACTGATATAGTTAATCTTGACTCTGTTTATCTCGCTGTAACCGGTTGGAAAAACGGACCTGACAACGACCCCAACGGTAAGGACGGACCTAATGACGGATATAATATTTATATCGGTAATATAGCTCTTGTAAAGACCGTGGAGGTTGAAGTTCAGGGACCCGACGATCAGCACGCTAAATGTACTCACACAAGTGGAGGCGCGTCTACTTGGGTAGACGTTGCGGAGCCTATTGAGGCAAACTGCGAGCACGGTCAGTATTATATTCAGCGTTGCTCCGTATGTGGCGCTACTCGCAACAATGACAGAATACCCGCCGGAGAGCCGATTCCGCACAATTATAATGAAACAGAGCTTTATATCGTTGATCCAACCTGTACCACGGACGGTTACGAATATTATGAATGTGTGGACTGCGGTTATCGCTATAAGACTAAGATTTTCCAAGCAATGGGACACTCCTTTGAGGAGACAGTTGACAGGAATAAAAGGATTGTAAGAACCGTCTGCAAGCCTTGCGGATACAGTAAGGAAAAGGTATTCTACGAAGCTCTTGCTCCTATGATTCAGAAGACTTACGACATCAATTTTGAAGCGTATTTTGTAGTTGATACCGATGAGGGGATCAATACAAAGGTTAACCTGAACGGAAATCCTACCTCTTGGTTCGCTTCCATTGTTAACAAAGGAATCGGCGGAACGATAAGATACGCAACCGTAAAATCCGTTGAGGTTGGCGGAAGAAGCGCGCTTGAGGTTAAGCATCTCACTCACCCTCAGGGTACCTCTAACCACACCTACATTAACGTTCCTGCGGGCAACCGTTCAATGGATTTTGTTGTTGAAGTTGATGTTATGCTCGGAGCTAAGAGAAGGGACGGAAAATATGTCGGTCAATCTATATCTGTGGTTGACAATGCTCACCCGGACGGCGTCAGAAGAGACTTTACGGTAATGAGTATTGATGATTACGGTGTAGTTACGCTCGGCTGTATTAGCGGAACCTCCCCCTCGTATCAGTTAACCGATACCGAGTTTACCAATATCGCGGTAGCGATAAACACATATCAGAATACCGCGGCGCTTTACATCGACGGTAAGCTGATAGGCGAGCCGATGCCTTTTGTAGGTAATAACCACAAAAACGCTGCTGATGTAATGGTAAATAGCTTCAGATATAACTTTGCGTCTGACGCCAACAGCGACGTACTGCTCGACGCGTCCACTTATATTGGCGGATTCGGTTGGTACGAGGCGGACGAACCTGTATGTGTTATCTACAACGGCCCCGCTGTCAAGGAACCCTCCAAGCCTATCATACTTAAGGACGAGGACGGCTACGATCTGCGCGATACCTTTAATGTTAAGAGCGTAGACGTTATGGCTTCTCTTGCGGTTGATATGTATGCCTCAAAGTACGTTATGGACTTCACGCTTAACGGCGCGAACCTTGATGACGGAACAATTCTCGAAGGTATTAAGCTTGGAACGGGATATATCCGAACCGAAGCGCTTCTTAGCGTAAAGAACGGAAGACTTTACTGCGGAGACAGAGAGATAATCGCTACAACCGAGAACGTTCGTATCGCTCTCGCTATTGACGATACTATCGGAGCTATTGACGTTTACGTAAACGGTCAGTATATTGGAGAAACTATCAGTTACAGCAAGGACGAGTATAATGACGTGCTTGCCCGCTTCAGAGGAATTATATTCTATAATGACTGTGGAGAGTACACTGTAAGCGGACTTAAGATGTACACCGGCGAATACGTGGCGTAAGTATTAAAAACCAAGGAGCTAAGCCATAGCGCTTAGCTCCTTTTTCTGTTCTCTTTTAAAATGATATTGACAAATAAACGTTTATAGTATAAAATAAATACGTAATGAGTTTTTAAAGAAGGAAGCTACACAATGACCGTATATCTTTCGGCGCTAACGGCGCTTAGTCTTGTCGCGTTTACACTTTATTTTGCCGATAAGCTGAAGGCAAAAAGAGGAAGCTGGAGAATACCGGAAAAGGTGCTTCTCGGCATTGGCTTTATAGGCGGAGCCGTGGGAGCGCTTGCCGCTATGCAGTTATTCAGACATAAGACCAAGCACTATTATTTTTATCTTATAAATATTTTAGGACTTATATGGCAGATAGGTGCCGCGGTGTTTATCGCTATAATGCTGTAAAAAGAATGACATAATTCTTGGCACAGATTAAAAACGTATTGCCTAGGAGGGTGTGCAGTAATGAATGAAAATGTAAAAGAAGTAACCCGTAACCGTTTAAACCGAGTAAAAGAGGCGCTTGAAGCGAACAATTTTGAGGTTTATCTCGTTTCGGACAGAGCCGAGGCGGCTCAGGCGGTTAAGAGCTTATTAAGGGACGGCGACAGTATAGGCTTAGGTGGCAGCGAAACGCTTAATGAGTGCAATATTCTCGGTATTGTAAGAGATGGAAAATACCGATTTATTGACCGATATGAAAAGGGGCTTTCGCCAGAGCAGGTAAGGCAAAGACAGGTCGAGGCGCTCGGCGCTGACGTTTTCATCACGGGCACAAACGCCATAACCGAGAGGGGCGAGCTTTACAACGTTGACGGGAACGGCAACAGAATCGCCGCTATCGCGTTTGGTCCGAGGAGCGTTATCGTCGTTGCGGGTGCGAACAAAATAGTTAAAACCCTTGACGATGCTATTAAGAGGGTAAAGATGTACGCTGCTCCCGCCAACACAAAACGGCTTGGGATAAAGTCCTACTGTCAGAGCTTCGGGGAATGCAAGGCGCTTGCGCTCGGCGAGTGCGAAATGACTGACGGCTGTAAGGGTGATAACCGAATCTGCTGCGACTATCTTATCTCCGCTTACCAGAGACAAAAGGGCAGAATTAAGGTGATTTTGGTCGAGGAGAGCCTTGGCTTTTAAGAAATTGTCGAAATAAACAGTAAAAACGGAGAGGTTATTCCTCTCCGTTTTCAAGTGATGTTTTTGCTATCGCAAAAGTGATGTTGCTACGCAGTGATGTTAAGCTTATTCTTGCGCCGACTGCCGTTGTATTTGCGATAGTTTTTGTTTACATAAGCGCGCGAGTGGAGCTTCTTTGAGGTGTAGCAAAAAACTTTGGAAAAATTTCAAAAAAGCTATTGACAAACGAAGGTCAATGTGATATAATTACGGAGTCGGTAAGCGAGAGTGGCGGAACTGGCAGACGCGCACGTTTGAGGGGCGTGTGGTTCACACCGTACGGGTTCAAGTCCCGTTTCTCGCACCAATAAAGGCTGATACCCATTGGGTATCAGCCTTTATTCATTTTATTGGCGCGAGAAACGGGCTCACGCAGAGCGCGTGCTTTTTGCGGAGCAAAAGGCTTACGGGCGTATTTTTGCCCAAAGGCAAAAATCGTAAGGCAATGCAAAGGCATTGCCAATTCAAAAGCGAAGCGGTCCCGTTTCTTCGGTTTTATAGTGATACCCATTGGGTATCAGCCTTTATTCATTTTATTGGCGCGAGAGACGGGC
>JAFVUF010000026.1 GCA_017502875.1 Clostridia bacterium
CGTTAGGGTTGTAACCGTTAGGGTTGTAACCGTTAGGGTTGTAACCGTTAGGGTTGTAACCGTTAGGGTTGTAACCGTTAGGGTTGTAACCGTTAGGGTTGTAACCGTTAGGGTTGTAACCGTTTTGATTGTTCTGAGTGCCGTACTGTGATTGACCGCCGTGCTGCTCCTGACCGTAGGTGTAGCCCCTTTCCTGACCTCTAACGTGGCCGCAGTGCGGACATCTTACCTCGCTGTCGTCTATCTTTTCACCGCAGTTAGTGCAATAGGTAAACGCCATTTTTATATCTCCTTTCGATATAAACGCCTTAATTTTATTTGTTGGAATTTATGTGCGGCCAATACGCCTTGAAGTAGCTGAAGCCTGAGAAAAGCGTCGAGAAGACCATAATCGCGAGCATTACGTAGGAAGCGATAAGTCCGCCCCAGATTATAGGCTCGATTATTATTACGACTATTCCTATTATCTGCGAAACGGTCTTTATCTTTCCGAAGATGTTAGCCGCTATAACTATTCCCTCGGCGTTAGAAACAATCATTCTCATTGACGTAACCGCCAGCTCTCTGAACACGATTATGAAGGCGCACCAGACGAAGATTTTCGTGAAAAGCTCGGCGCTGCTTACGCCGAAAACCTCGAAAGCGGCAAGAGAGGCGTCCTCTCGGTTGAGGATAAGTATTCCGAACATAGCGCCAAAGACCATCAGCTTGTCTGCAAGCGGGTCCATAAACTTTCCGAAATCGGTAACGAGGTTATACTTTCTCGCTATCTTGCCGTCCAGCATATCGGTAAAGGCGGTAAGCGCAAACAAAACCGCGGCTACAATTCTTGATACCGTAAATCCGCAAACCTCAGGGAAAATGAGGAAGAACAGGAAGAACGGTATCATTATCATTCTAAGGCACGTAAGCTTATTCGGTAAATTCATTTTTGTTTCTCCTTTTCTCTTTTTTTACGCTCTGTAACTCTTTAATATCTTACCCAGAATCTCGATTCCGCGTACTATCTGCTCGTCAGACGGGGTAGAATAGTTAAGGCGGAACGCGCTCGACTTAGCCTCAGTATCGCAGTTGAAGGCTGTGCCGGGAACTACCGCGACCTTCTCGGAAAGCGCCCTCTGAACAAACTCCGTAAGCTCAATGTCGTCTGGAAGCGTACACCAAAGGAACAGTCCTCCGTCGGGACGGGTGTATTTTACGTAGTCGGGGAAATGCTTATCCATTGCGTCCAGCATAAGTCCGCACTTGCGGCGGTAGAGCGCGCGGATAGAATCAAGGTGAGGCAGGTATCTGTCGCTGGTTACGAAGCTCTCGCAGACCATCTGGCAGAGCATATTCGTGTGGACGTCCTCAACCTGCTTTGCCACAACCACCTTGCTCATAACGGCGGCGGGACAGCACAAAAAGCCTATTCTCATTCCCGACGAAAGCACCTTGCTGTAAGAGCCGCTGTAAGCGACGATTCCGTCCTCGTCCATACTCTTTATGGTCGGAACGTCCTGACCCGCGAAGCGAAGCTCTCCATAGGGATTATCTTCAAGAATCATAACACCGTACTGCTTTGCAAGAGCATATATTTTTCTTCTCTTTTCAAGGCAGGTGGTTATGCCCATAGGGTTCTGGAAGGTGGGGATTATGTAGATAAACTTGGCTTTCGGGTTAGCCCTGAGCGCTTTTTCAAGCTCCTCGATATTCATTCCGTCGTCGTCCATATCGACTCCGACGAGCTTAGCGCCGTTTGAACGGAAGGCGTTGAGCGCTCCGATGAAGCTCGGATTTTCGGCTATAACGACGTCCCCCTCGTTGCACATCACCTTGCAGAAAAGCTCAATGCCCTGCTGGCCGCCCGAGGTGATTATCGTCTCGTCGAAATCTCTGCCTATTCCAAAATAGTCGGAAAGCCTTGCCTTGACAGCCTCGCGCAGAGGGGCGTAGCCCTCAGTCGTTCCGTATTGGAGAGCCTTAACGGGCTCGTTTTTAAGTATTTGGGCGCACCTTTCCTGAATATAATCAATGGGGAAGGACTCAGCCGCCGGATTGCCCGCCGCGAAGGCGATTATTTCGGGGTTGGTAAGGCTTTTAAATATCTCTCTTATAGCCGAGGGCTTAAGATTTTTCAGCTTATCTGAAATGCGGTATTCCATTTTAAAAATCAGATTCCTTTCTCATAAGCGGAGCGCCGCCCCGCTTTATTATATATATAACCATTATAATATTAACAAATAATTTATATTATGTCAAGGAGTAATGCCAAAAAATGCTTGAATAATCGGTAAATTTGTGATAAAATAAGTGCAGGCGACGGCCTGCGGCGGATTGGCGCCGCATTTGTTAGTGCGAACAGAGAGCGGCGCTAAGCATTGTCCGCTGTAAATTTCGCACCGAATTACAGTAGGGCTACTCGCCCGTCCACCTCGTAACCTTTGAAAAGGTTTACGAAACCTTTATTTAAGGTAAGCGAAAACTTTTTAAAACAATCGCGTTCCCCCAAAAAAAGATTTAGAAGGAGCTACTATGTTCAACGAATTTGAAAACGAGGAAGACAGCTGGCGTCCAGACCCGCCAAAGTGGACGGTCATTACCAAAAAGGTGATTAGCTACGCCTTTGGCGTATTTGTCGTGGCGTTTATAGGCTTCCTTGTGCTTAGAATGATACTTTCCCAGCCGCCCAAGGCTATGAAGCAGGCGGTATGGGACGATACGCTTTTCAGCGCTTATCAGACCGCCAAGGCTGAAAAGAGGGATTTCGAGCTTAACCAGATATCCACCCCCAACAGCTTTAGCGAAAGCAGTATGTTTTCCGTCTACACCATACTCTACTCCCCTGAGGCAAAGCAGCTTCAGGTAACCGTCCGCTACAATAACCGAGCGCTCAACTATCTTACGCAGGATTACCCCGAGGCAAAGGCTCTCGTTGAGTCGGGTAGCGAGATTT
This sequence comes from Clostridia bacterium, assembly GCA_017502875.1. Taxonomy (GTDB): domain Bacteria; phylum Bacillota; class Clostridia; order Oscillospirales; family CAG-272; genus SIG673. Next base: position 2,936 of record JAFVUF010000026.1, read on the forward strand.
ACGTCTTTAACCTCAGCTATACCAAAAACGACGCTCAGCATACGCTTGACACCTATAAATACGTCAAGGACGAGAAAGCAGGATATACCTACTACCGCCTTATCTTTAACGGCGTAGAGCTTGACGGAGTCGCGGCTATGACAGTCAACGCCTGCTACGTCGGCAGACCTGCCGTACCTGAGGAGACAATGAGCGTTTACGGCGCGGGGTATCCGGTCATTCCGTTCGATTTCAAAGCGCCAAAGAGTGTTACAAAGCACATAAAACAGAAATAATCAGAATAGGAAATACGCATAATGATTCTTAATTCCAAGGAAACCACGGTAGCCTACCGCTGTCCCAAATGCGGCAAAATGGTGTTCTCCGTCGTCGGAGTTTTCACACTTAGCGGAGATATGTTCAAGCTCAAATGCGGCTGCGGAGAAAGCGAGCTTGTCATTCAGTACACCTCTGACAGAAAAATAAGGCTGACAGTTCCGTGTATAGTCTGCCCGAGCCCCCACACCTACGTCATCAGCTCCAAAAACTTCTTCGAGGAGGACGTTTTCCGTATGTCCTGCCCCTACTCGTCAGTCGATATATGTCTTGTGGGCGAGCAGAACGCCGTAATCGAGGCGGCAAAGCAGGCGGACGAGGACTTTTTAAAGCTTCTCAAGATGGCGGGCGTTGAGGATTTCGAGTCCTTCATCGCCGCAAAGGAGGAGGACGACGAGCATCATTCGGACATAACACCCGACCCGGAAATGCAGTCGATAGTCCACTTTATGCTCTGCGAGCTTGAGGACGATGAGTGCATAACCTGTAAATGCGGACACCACGGTCATTACGAATTCAAATTCGTCGGCTCAAAGCTTGATAACGTGCTTATCTACTGTACGGAATGCTCAGCGTCGGTCAGTATTCCCTTGACCGACCCCGTCGCCGCAAACGCTTTTCTTCATATAGATAAGCTGAAGCTGACTTAAAGCGCGCCTATGATAAATTGGCTTAAAAACCGAATAAGCCGTCCGCTTTTAAAGCTTGGAGCGATACTCGCGTTTGCCGCCATAGTTCTTTTGCTTTACGTTACGGAGATTGGCTGCGTGTTCAGAAATGTTACGGGAATTCCGTGTATGGGCTGCGGACTGACGAGGGCGTGGCTTTCGGCGTTAAGGCTTGATTTTGCAGCCGCCTTTAACTACCACCAGCTGTTTTTCCTCATTCCGTACCTGTTTTTGTGGCTTATATTTGACTGCCGACTGCTTCCGAGCAAGAAGCTTGACTACACGGTCATCGCGCTTATTCTCACAGCCTTCGTCGTCAGGTGGATAATAATAATGTTTTTTGTATGAAAGGATAGGTAAAAGCTATGTTTTGTAAAAATTGCGGTGCAGAGATGCACGAGCTTGCCGCTATATGCGTAAAATGCGGCTGCCCAAGGGAAGCGGGCGCGAATTTCTGTCAGTACTGCGGCAAGGAGACGCCTCCCGGAACGGTATTCTGCTCGGGCTGCGGAATTCCGCTTTATCAGCCTAAGAAGAGTAGGCGTTCAAAGATAGCCGCAGGGCTTCTCGCGATATTTCTCGGAAGCTTCGGAGTACATAATTTCTACCTCGGCTTTACAGGCAAGGCGGTAGCTCAGCTGCTTATAACCGTTCTGACCTGCGGAGCAGGCTCGGTAATTACGGGAATATGGTCGCTTATCGAGGGAATTCTGATACTCACGGGCTCAAGCGACAAGGATTCCGACGGAAATATCCTCAGCGATTAGTAACAAATAGCAGCTTACACCTCATCAGCCTCTACTTAACGCAAGGCAGACTGATGAGGTGTTTTTTACGCATTCTGACTTTTAGTTTTTACAAACAAAAAGGGCGGACAGTTGTCCACCCTTTTTAGTTACCTCAAAAAGCTGTATGTTGAAATTATTTCATTGCTCCTGAAGAATAATTATAGAATTTTCTCACACAAACAGTGTCCTTGCGATATTGTTTGTGTGAGAGAAGTTCTTTGGTTCTTTCTTTCAAGAAAGAATGAAAAAACTCAACTCGCCTGCTTACTCAGGCTTGCGGAGAGGGCGGCTGGTGCGCTCAACGGGCGCGCTCTCAACCGTAGACTCCTTCGGATAAGCGTCCTTCTTGGAGAAGTCGTATCTTCCCTTTTCGTCAACGCGGAGGAACTTGACCTTAATAACGTCGCCCTCCTTGACTACGTCCTCAACCTTTTCAACTCTGTAATGCTCAAGCTTAGAGATATGAACGAGACCCTCCTTACCGGGAGCTATCTCAACGAAAGCGCCGATAGGAAGTATTCTGGTAACCTTACCCTCGTAGATAGCGCCAACCTCAGGCTCAAAGCAAATGCCGTCGATAATCTTCTTAGCGGCAAGAGCGCTGTCGCGGTTAACTGCGGAAATGAATACGCTTCCGTCGTCCTCAATGTCGATCTTAGCGCCGGTATCGGCAACGATCTTCTGAATGACCTTTCCGCCCGTACCGATAACCTCACGGATCTTGTCGGGGTGAATCTTCATAGAAATCATCTTGGGAGCGAACTCGGAAACCTCGTCGCGAGGACCGGGGATAGCTTTAAGAATATACTCGTCGATGATGTAATCTCTACCCTTATGGGTTACGGCGAACGCCTCCTTGATTATCTCAGGGGTAAGTCCGTCGATCTTGAGGTCCATCTGAATTGAGGTGATACCCTTGTGAGTACCGGCAACCTTGAAGTCCATATCGCCGTAGAAGTCCTCAAGACCCTGAATGTCTATCATAGTAGACCAGGAGCCGTCCTCCTCGGTGATAAGTCCGCAGGAAATTCCCGCTACGGGCGCGGTAATCGGTACGCCTGCGTCCATAAGAGCAAGGGTAGAACCGCAAACGGAAGCCTGCGAGGTGGAGCCGTTAGATGAAATGACCTCAGAGACAAGACGAATGGTGTAGGGGAACTCCTCTACGCTCGGAAGAACGGGAACGAGCGATCTCTCAGCGAGCGCTCCGTGTCCTATCTCACGGCGTCCGGGAGTACGGGCAGCCTTTGCCTCACCTGTGGAGAAGCCGGGCATATTGTAGTGGTGAATGTATCTCTTTTCAGTCTGGTCGTCGATATCGTCGAGAAGCTGAGCCTCGCTTATCGAGCCGAGGGTACATACGGTAAGCACCTGAGTCTGTCCTCTGGTGAACATTCCGCAGCCGTGAACTCTCGGTATGAGAGAAACCTGAGCGTCAAGAGGACGTATCTCGTCCATTCTTCTGCCGTCAACACGCTTCTTGTCAACGAGCAGCCAACGGCGGACTATCTTCTTCTGCATCTTATACATAAGCTCCTCCATTATGGAAGCTATGTCAGGATACTCCTCGCTGAATTTCTCAATTATGGCGTCCTTGATAGGCTCTACGCGAGCGTCGCGGACGGTCTTGTCGTCGGTGTCGAGAGCGAACATAAGGTCCTTCTCGCAGAAGGAGAATACCTTGTCGAACATATCGTGGTCAAGCTCGCATGAGGGATAGTCGAACTTGGGCTTGCCTATCTCGGCAACTATTCCCTTAATGAAAGCGCAAAGCTTCTTTATCTCCTCGTGAGCCATCATTATGGCGTCGTACATAACGTCGTCGGGTACTTCCTTTGCGCCCGCCTCTATCATAACAACCTTCTCGCTGGAGCCGGCAACAGTAAGCTCAAGGTCGCTTACCTTTCTCTGCTCGTAGTCGGGGTTGATGACAGCCTTTCCGTCAACAAGTCCTACGTGCAGTCCAGCGATAGGTCCGTTCCACGGAATGTCGGAGATGGAAAGTGCGATGGACGCGCCGAGCATTGCCGCTACCTCAGGCTCGCAGTCGGGGTCAACTGAGAGAATGAGAAGGTTAAGCGCAACGTCGTTGCGAAGGTCCTTGGGGAAAAGGGGACGGATAGGACGGTCGATAACTCTGGACGAAAGGATAGACTTCTCAGTAGGTCTGCCCTCTCTCTTGTTGAACGAGCCGGGTATCTTGCCCGCAGCGTAAAGACGGGCGTCAAAATCTACCGAAAGGGGAAGAAAATCGATTCCGTCGCGAGGCTTGGCGCTTGCGGTCGCCGTAGCAAGCACGCTTGTGTCGCCAAGTCTGACAAGACACGCTCCGTTTGCGAGTCCCGCCATCTTGCCTGTCTCAATAACGAGCTTCTTGCCCGCTAAATCGTACTCAAAGCTTCTGAATTTCTCAAACATTTAAAATTCCTCCATTTTTTATATATTACACAGAAGAATGGGAATGAGAGTAAGCATGAGCAATAGGAGAAACGCGCTTTCTTGAAAGAAAGCTGCGCAAAGAACTCTTTTACACCGATAGACTTGATATTTGCTTGAAATTTAAGTCAAACGTTTTTGTCTATCGGTGTAAAAGAATACTTCGTACAACTCTCTAATAAGAAACGAGTTGCTTCTAAAACTCAAAACACACCTTCATACCGATTTTTCTGTGCTTTTTACAACAATTAATTTCTATGCAGAGTGTTACTATGCGCTTTCTTGGAAGATAAGTTTTCCGCAAGGAAAACTATGTGCATAAAGAACTCTTTTACACCGATAGACTTGATATTTGCTTGAAATTTAAGTCAAACGTTTTTTGTCTATCGGTGTAAAAGAATACTTCGTACAACTCTCTTTTGAGAAGAACGTTCTCACTTCAAGGGAACAGTATATCTTTTTAACCGACCTTCCGAAATTTACAACAAATTAATTACTAAGCAGAGTGTTACTATGCGCTTTCTTGAAAGATAAGTTTTCCGCAAGGAAAACTATGTGCAGCAAAGCGAAAAGCTACGTATTCACTCTTAACTAAAAAAATGGGCAACCCTGCGTTTTTTGCAAGGTTGCCCGTTTTTACCGTAGTAAAGCTACGTTACGGCAATCCTGCGCGGTTCTTTGAAATTACTTTCTGAGGCCGAGCTTTTCGATGATTGCGCGGTAACGCTCGATATCCTTCTTCTGAAGGTATGCAAGGAGCTTACGGCGATGTCCGACCATTTTGAGAAGACCGCGGCGGCTGTGATGGTCCTTGTCGTTCTTCTTAAGATGCTCGGTAAGGTTCTGAATTCTCGAAGTGAGAAGCGCGATCTGAACCTCGGGAGAACCGGTGTCCTTCTCGTGAACCTTGTTAGCGTCAATTATTGACTGCTTTTCGTCCTTCATCATTTCTTTTATCACCTTTCTTTAGATTTTCACCCAGAGCCAAGCAAGCGGTCAGGTGCTTCCTCAAACGAGGTTAGTCCGAATGCTGAGCCAAGGGTAGTAACCGCCAGAATTTCTTTTCCGACAGTTCGAAAGCAATTATAACACATTAATTTATAAAATACAAGTGCTTTTTGAATATTCACATTTTTTTTACAATTAAAACGCAACGAGCTTCCATTGCAATGAAGGAAGTTCAAGGGTAAATACACCTCATTCCCCTGCTTCGCAGGTACCTTCTCTATCAAGGTGAAGGTCAATTTATTTCAACACAAGCTTACTACGTTTAAAATCTCATCAAGGAAGCCGTAGGCTTTAACTTAGCGGCGCTCGAAACGCTCGATTTTCTCAAAATTACACGCCGCCAATTCGCCGCAGGGAGCTCCCTGCTATATTAAGCCAACAAAAAAACCAACGCAGGCGCAAAGGGCTCCGAGAACAAGCTCCTTTGGAGTATGGCTTTTGCGGTAAACCGAAGCCCAGACGACAGCGACGGCAACGGCTATACAGGGAACTATCCACATAATGCCGAGGAAATAGACCGCGTAAAGCAACGGACCGAAGATACCGCAGGCGTGTCCGCTTGCTTTAAGCTTGAACACCTTATTGAAAACGAGAAGTGCGATAAGCGCAAGCATATAACCCGCAAAAATGAATTTAAGGTCCTCTGTAGCGCCGCTTACAAATGCGTAAACCGTTCCTCCGATATAACCAACGGCGCTCGTTACAAAGGCAAGCGAGCGCGAGCCTGCTCTGCCCTTATCCTTATAACCGGGAAGCACCCTCGCAAGCGGATACGCAAGCGCGGGAACGAGCGCAAGCGATATAATGACCGCTAAAAGATCGCCGAGATGCCTGAAAATAGCGGTATTTAAGAAATAGGTAAATATCGAAAGCAAAAACACAAACGTCGGCGGAATAGCAACGCCGCGTATTATTTTCGCTAAAAGATTTTTTTGTTCCTTGCTCATTTTTATTTCTCCTTTCATGATTATAAGGAAGTTTGAAATGAATTATTATTTGCCGCACCGACGGTGCGATGAATTTTTCTTTATAAGAAGCAAAACGTTTGATTTTTTAACACGTGTTACTCTGTTCATTTTTCCAACAAGGAAGCCGCAGGCTTTAACTTAGCGGCGCTCGAAACGCTCGACGTTCTCAAAAGCACACGCCGCAGTTTCGCCGCAGGTCGTTACCTGCCGCTTGCCTGGCACAATGACTTTTTCTTTGGGAAGAAGCAGAGCCCAAAGAAAAAGTAACAAAAAGAAAGGCTCGTTTGGGATATTTCGCTCTCTGCGGAGAGCGACAAGGCTCCGCGCCTTGACTGCGCCGCCTTTTGAAAAAGGTGGGCGAA
>JAFVUF010000019.1 GCA_017502875.1 Clostridia bacterium
AAGCGGAGTAAAAGGTACTATCAGAGGCGCGGTTACTGATCCTAACGGAAACTGGATTTCTAGTAAGGAGGCCAAGCTGAAGAATCTTGGTAAAAATATTAACAATCTAATTAAAAACAGTTAAGCCATTTTTCTTAAAATTTAAATTTGATAGCGGAACGAAGTTCCATTAAAATAAGCACTGCGCTGCGTAGAGCATTTGAATTATAGCTTCAAAAATTTATAAAAAAAGGAGTAGATTTTATAGTCTGCTCCTTTTTATTGTTAAGCGGTAAGAACTGTTTTTTATATCTAAATTCAGAACAAAACACTTATTCCCATACTGTCAGTTGAGTCTTTCCGGCGCTAAGCTTGGCGAAAGGACCGGGTATGACGTTGGCTCCTCTTTGCAAGCCATGATAATCTACCGAAAAGTCAATGGGCGTTCCGTCGGGATTTTCAAAGCGTTCCTCAGTAATTCGCGGTGCTCCGAGACGCTCCGTTGTTACAGGCTCCATCGAGGCATTGACTACCGACATTGGAGTATTCAAGGTCAGTATCCAAGCGCAGTCCTTTTCCTCAATCGATGCCTCAAATCCCTTGGCATCGGCATAACAGCTTTCAAAACGGTAGGGTTTTGTGATTCCCGCATAGGCATTTCCCTCGCACCATACGGGCTGACTTATTTCAAAATACTTTTGGTGATCCTTCGTTACGCTGATTGCGCGCGTCTGCTCCAAATACGCATCCATACCGTTTGTGTACGCGTCCATACAATCGCCAAAATATCCAAGCGTCTTGTTTGAAAGCTTTTCATGTCCTACGACGATATTATTTAAAATGCGGTCATCTCCGCCGTAAACGAATGCGTAGCCTGCTATTTGCGTGGTATGAGGGTTATGGTAGGGCGTAGCGCGATCAAGCACAGGATAGTGATAAACTACGCCGCACATGAGATTGTGTACGAATGCCGTTCCCTGAGCCGCGTATTCAAGCGCGTATTTAGAAAGTAACATATTATGATCGACAGTGCAGGGACCGTGTGTAACCTCGATCATGAGATCCCGACCGTTGTTGTAGAAGAGATTTTTGGTAATTCTTGTACCCTGAACCTCCCAATCAAGCCAGATACCAAGCGCGCAGTCATGAATATTGTTGTTATCAATCACAACGTCTATCGGAGCATGCAGCTTGATTCCGGCGATTTCATGGCCCCAAAACTCCTGTTTTCTCGCAATATTATAAATGTGATTATGCTCGATTTTGCTGAAAACACAACCGAGATGGCCGACGATTCCCGTTTGTCCGCAATCGTGTATTATGTTGTTTCTGACGGTATGAGAGCCGACACTCTCCCGATTCCAGTCTGCTAAAAGAGCCTTGAAAACGCTTTCCATCTGGTACTGATAGCCTGACTTTTTGTCCAAAAGACTATGTAAATTATGACCCGTTGAGATTTCCTTTCCAAGACTTACGGCAGAGCATTTTGCGTGGTGGATATGATTGTTTTCAATTAACCAGCCCTTTGACCAGTGAGGACCGATAAGTCCTATTTGCTCTGCGGTTGGAGGAGCCCACTGTGTTGCGCCTTGCGCTATTTCAAAGCCACGGACAGTAATGTAATCTATACCCGTCTGCTTGGGAAAAAAGCAACACGGACGCACATTGATTTCAATAAGCTCTTCGTTGGGGTTAAATTTGCCGAAATTACAGAACAGCGCCGTTTCTTGCTCACTGACCTCAGCATACCATTGGTAAACGGTATCCTCTGGATTTCCAATTTTTTCATCGGTGCTCAAATTATCGCAGCGAAAGGAATATCCACGTTCTCTGCGTTCTGCTTTTTTTACTCCTTCAAGAGAATACGCCTCGAACATTGAAGTGCCGTTGATATAAACATCACCGAGGTGAACCGCCAATCCTTCATCGACAGGATCAATTAACCAATCTCCACTAACCTTTTCGGCATAGGGATTGAAATCTCCGAACATGGAATTGGGTAGAATTTTTTTCCAAACTGTTCCTTCTATTCTTTCCCAGTCGGTGATGATTTCCGAGCCCTTGATGACAGGCGTTTCACCCGTCATCGCTTCATATGTGATATGAGCATGCTCCGTTCCACTGTTTTTGGGGTCTACCCATTCGCGATATGTTCCGCCATACACACGTACGGTATCTCCCGCCACTGCTACCTGCGCGGCATGATTGATTGTTCGAAACGGGGCGTCAACAGTTCCGTCAAAGCAATCGTTTCCGCATGTTGAAACGTAGTATATCATCATCGTACCTCCAAGTTAATTAAATAACGTTCTGTTTACAATGCTTTCCAAATATTCCTGTCTACCGCTTGAAACAGCAGGGCAAGAACCCATTTTCTCTGCATGTTCCGCAAGCTCCGTAAGAGTGGTTTTTCCGTTTCTTATCCTCTGTCCCAGCTCACTGCCAAAGCTTTCGTATCTCTTTTGAATAAAGGAGTCAAGCTGACCCTGTTCTATTAGCTCAGCTGCTTTTATTAAGCCGAGAGCAAAAGTGTCCATACCTAAGATATAGGCGTGGAACATGTCCTCATAGGTGTTGCTGGGTCTGCGGTTTTTGGCGTCAAAATTGAATCCGCCCGTAAGTCCGCCTGCTTTGAGTACCTCATACATACACATGGTGCTTTCATAGACGTCATAGGGAAACTCATCTGTATCCCAACCGAGCATACAGTCGCCCTGATTTGCGTCAATAGAGCCAAGCATGCCATTAATTGCGGAGATACGAAGCTCGTGATTAAAGGTATGTCCTGCGAGAGTCGCGTGGTTAGCTTCAATATTCATCTTGAAGTCCTTATCAAGTCCGTACTGACGGAGAAAACCGATTGCGGTGGCGGCATCGAAGTCGTACTGATGCTTCATAGGCTCCTTGGGCTTGGGCTCAATGTAAAAATCGCCTGTAAAGCCGATGCTGCGTCCATATTCAACAGCCATTCTCATAAGGTTAGCAATATTTTCTTGCTCGAACTTTATATCGGTATTCAAAAGCGTTTCATATCCCTCTCGTCCGCCCCAGAAAACGTATCCGCGTCCGCCAAGCTTTACCGTCAGATCAAGAGCCTTTTTTATCTGCGCAGCCGCAAAGCAGTAAACGTCAACGGAGTTTGTGCTGCCGGCGCCGTTCATATAACGGGGATTTGAGAACATATTCGCGGTACCCCAAAGGCACTTAATGTCGGTGTCCTTCATTTTTTCGAGCATGTAGTCAGTTATCTCGTCTAAACGGCGGTTGGTTTCATTTATGTCGTCCGCTTCGGGAACAATGTCTACGTCGTGAAAGCAGAAATATTTGATACCGAGCTTTTGCATGAATTCAAAGCCTGCGTCAACCTTTGCTTTTGCGTGCTCCATTGTACCTTTTTCGGTTCCGAAGCGCTTGTCTGCGGTGTCTCTTCCAAACATATCGGTTCCGGCAGCGCATAGGTTGTGCCACCAAGCCATGGCAAATGGCAGATGCTCGCTCATCTTTTTACCCAAAATCACCTTATCGGCATCGTAGTATCTAAATGCGAAAGGATTTTTTGTATCCTTTCCCTCATATTTTACCGTTGGGATATCACTAAAAAACTGTTTCATAATTCTTACTCCTTTATTTTTTTATATAGTTCTTTAACCGCGGGATAAATTCTGCGGTATTTTTCGTATCTGTCGGCATAAAGAGCAACAAGAGCCCTATCGGGACGAACTGTTTCCTTTATTTCAAAAAATCTGTCTGTAGCCGACCTCAGATTATCAAACTGTCCTGCTCCCACCATAGCAAGTATTGCGGAACCGTAGCCGGGACCCTGCTCAGTCATGGGGACATTCAGTTCTATATCAAGTACGTTTGCAAGTATTTTTCTCCAAAGCTTTGATTTTGCTCCGCCCCCGCACAGACAGCTCGATTTCACGTCAATTCCAAATTGCCTGATTATTTCAAGATTATCCTTTATGGCAAAGGCGACGCCCTCAAGCACAGCCGAATACATATCGGCTCTTGATGTATTAGGACGCAGACCGATAAACATTCCGGTTGCGTTTACGTCGTTTATGGGGCTTCTCTCTCCCATAAGATACGGCAGGAAGAACACCTCGTTCTTGCCAAGCTCGCTTATAGCCTCTTCCTCCGCTTTATAGTTTTTCGTGTTCAGTATCTCATCGCAGAACCACTTATTACATGATGCGGCAGAGAGAATACAGCCCATAAGATGATAACCGCCATCGGCGTGGCAGAATGAGTGTATAGCTTGCGTTTCATCACCGGAAAAGCTATCGTTAGATACGAATACCGTTCCCGACGTTCCGAGTGAAATATTACACTTGCCGTTACCAACAGTCGCCGTCCCAATAGCCGCCGCGGCATTGTCCCCCGCGCCTGCGACTACAACGGCGTTTTTATTTATACCGAATTTCTCAGCAAGCTCTGCCTTGAATTTTCCGATAACCTCAAAGCTTTCGTAAAGCCTTGGCATCTGACTTTCACTTATACCGCAAATATCAAGCATTTGGGGAGACCAACGCTTATTCTTTACGTCAAGCAAAAGCATACCTGACGCATCTGAGTAGTCGGTGCAATGCGTTCCGGTGAGTATGTAATTTATGTAGTCCTTTGGAAGCATTATCTTGCTTATCTTGGCAAAGCTTTCAGGCTCATTCTTATGCAACCACAAAAGCTTTGGAGCAGTAAAGCCGGCAAAAGCGATATTTCCTGTGTACTCGAAGAGCTTGTCTTTCCCAACAGTATTGTTAAGATATGCGGTTTCCGCTTCTGTTCTTCCGTCGTTCCAGAGAATGGCTGGACGAATGACGTTATCGTCTCGGTCAAGAATCACAAGTCCGTGCATTTGACCCGCAATACCGATTCCACTTACCAACTGACCGTCGTAATCTCGAAGGAGCTCGGGAATCGCTTGGCATATCGCGTTCCACCAATCTGAAGGATTTTGTTCACTCCAGCCCGAATGAGGATAAAATACAGGGTATTCCTTGGTTACTGTGTTTTTTACATTTCCGTCGCTGTTTACAAGCATCAGCTTTACGGAAGATGTGCCGAGGTCGATGCCTATGTAATATTTCATAAATCCTCCTTATTACATATACTTCACTTACATTTTAGCAAAAATATATTGACAAATCTCGCCAAATAGTCTATAATTAATAGACAAATATTAACCTTTTTGGCGGTGGATAGAAATATGTTCTACGAATCAAACAATTCACTTCACAGTGATCTTTTTAAGATAGAATGGGGATGCGATTTCAGTTTTCCAATGCATCTGCATACGAGCTTTGAGTTAATCACGGTAAATGACGGAGAAATGAAGGTAAAGGTTGAAAAAAATGAATATCTTTTAAAAAAAGGCATGGCAGTTCTTGTTTTTCCAAATCAGCTTCATTCACTTCAGACCGATACTCACGGCGAACATTTTCTTTGTATCTTCTCACCGCAGCTTGTAAAAGCATATAAAAACACCTATTTGAATAATGTGCCAAAAAATAACATGTTCAGTCCTAATCCGTTTCATCTTGATATGCTGTTCTCACCCAACGGAGATAACGGACATTTGAGGATCAAGGGACTTTTATATTCTATTTGCGCCGAATTCGACAGTACGGCTGAGTATAAAGAGCGCAACAGCGGAGAGGAGAGTCTTTTGATGAAGATGTTTAAATTCGTTGAGACTGACTACTCAAGGGAATGTAACCTGCAAATGCTTGCCGAACAAATTTCCTATCATAAGGTATATCTGTCCCGTTATTTCAAGAAATGTACGGGGATTACCTTTTCGGATTATGTCAATCGATACCGTGTAAACGAGGGAGCTTATATTTTAAGAAATTCACAGAAAAAGATTCTCGACGTGGCAATGGAATGTGGGTTTGATTCCCTACGGAGCTTTAACAGGAATTTTAAGAAAATCATGGGAAAGACACCGAATAAATACCGTAGCGGTGAAATATAAAACACTTTGTACGGTTATAAAAACGTTATTGAAAAGGTTATAAAAATATGAATAATAAAAAGCTCTTAAACAAAAGCAAAGGGGGTATTAGCTTTGAGGAACAGATATTTTAATTACTTTGTGAATTTAATATTTCCCGCATTTGTTTTCGGTACGGTTACGGGTGTTTTTACGTCTGTTATAATCACGCTTTACAAATTCTGCGCCAAGCACGTTATTGAGCTTTCAGAGAAGGGCTATCATTTTATAAGAGAGCATCTTTATCTTATTCCGGTAATACTTGCTGTAATGCTGGGATTGGCGTTTGTATATCAGTATATTTATAAAAAAATCCCCAACATCAAGGGCGGAGGAATACCTACGTCGATAGGTGTCCTGCGCGGCGTAATAAGATTCAGGTGGATAAGAAATCTTATCGGTACGTTTTTCGTTTCGCTTCTTACGTTTCTCATCGGAGTTCCGCTTGGAAACGAAGGACCGTCTGTTCAGATGGGAACATCGATAGGAAAGGGAAGTGTTAATCACGGTCTGAAAAAGCACAGGGCGTGGGAAAGGTACACGATGACAGGCGGCGCATGCGCCGGATTTTCCGTTGCAACGGGCGCGTCGATATCGGGAATAATGTTCTCAATAGAGGAGGCTCACCAGCGGATATCTCCTATGATTTTCATCGTGTCAGCTACCGCGGTGGCAGTTTCAAGACTCACAACCGAAATAATCTCACCCATATTAGGCGTAAGCATAACGCTTTTCCCGGAGCTTGCTCTTATGCGGCTTTCCGCAAAGGATATATGGATACCGATAGCGCTTGGATTGCTTATCGGACTGTTTGCGGCGCTATTTTTAAGGTATTACAGCTTGATAGCAGATACGTTAGCGGATAAGCTTGAAAGGATACCTCACGCATACAAAATATTCGCGGTATTCGCGCTTACGCTTATTGCCGGACTTTTCTCCTTTTCATTTATCTCCACAGGTCATCATCTTATTCTTGAGCTTATTGACGGCAGGGTTGCTGTTTATATGCTGCTGCTTATGCTGTTTATCCGTCCGACCCTTACGGTTTTCGCAAATTCAAATAGCATAACGGGCGGAATTTTTCTTCCGATAATGGCGATAGGCGCGGTGTTTTCGGCGCTGATAGGCAAGGGGGCGCTTGCCTTGGGGCTTGGAAACGAGTATTATACGATTATACTTGTTCTCGGAATAACGGCGTGTATATCCGCTATGATGAAAATGCCGCTAACAGCCATCTTTTTTGCCATGGAAGCATTGTCCTGTGCCGGAAATCTTTTGTACGTCATAACCGTGTCCACGGTAGCGTTTATGATAACCGAGGTGTTTGAGGCTAAGTCAATAAACGACAGCGTTCTTGAAAACAGACTTGAAAAGCTGAACGAGGGCAATAGCGCCAAGGTTATAGATACATTTGTAACGGTTAAGGAGCATTCCTTTGCTATCGGAAAGCAGATAAGAGATATCTTCTGGCCCGCCAATTTGTTTGTTCTTTCCGTAAAGCGCGGCGAAAAGCACGGCGCTGAGGTCGACGAGCACGGCGGCAAGGCAATTCGCGCCGGGGACGTGCTTCATGTCAGATATTCAACCTATGATGAGGAGCGAACAAGAGAGGAGCTTACGGCTATCGTAGGCGAACAGGAATATGATGAGGTTGAGGATAAGATAATATAACAAAACGGTGTTGCAAACGCAACACCGTTTTTTAAAAAACAAATATTAAACATCTCTTTTGAGAAGATCGCGAATTTCTTTAAGCAGGTCCTCGGTGGTGGGATTAGCTAGTCTTTCAAGTCTTGCCTTTTCCTCAGCGGCCTTCTTTTCATCCTCAATCTTCTTAGCCTTTTCAGCATAGAAAGCGGCTACCGCAGCCTTATCGGAGAACTTTATTCCGCGCTTCTTCATTTCTTTTCTTTCTTCAGGAGTGGGATTACCCTCGCCAAGCTCCTTGAACATATTCTTGTTGTTTTCTCTTACCTTGTTAATAATCTTGACGATAGTAAAGAGGACAAGCGCTATAAGGAAGAAGTTTATGATAGCGTTGATAAGTGAACCCCAGTCTATGTAGATAGAGTTAGCAAGGTCTATTTCGGTGGTTGGTTTACCCGCCTCGTCTTTAAGGTAAGCGGTAACGAGATACGTGTGAAGATCGCTTAACGCATCTCCCTTGAATATTAACGCGAGAAGAGCGTTAATAAGCGGCTTCAGAACGAAATTACTGAGACCGTTAACTATGGCAGTAAAAGAACTACCGACGATAACACCGACTGCCATGTCAACAACGTTTCCGCGGGTGATGAATTTTTTGAATTCAGCGAAAAACTTTTTCATTTTAGTACTCCTTTTTATTTTGTCGAAATTATGACGAATGATAAAGTAATTATACACCCCGTTTTTAAATTTGTCAATAGAATTAACTTTTTTTATTAAAGATGATATTGACTTTGAAGGGAAAATGTGTTATAATGGCGTAGACAAAAGAATAAACGCAGTTCATCTGAATACATACGTATTCGCTGTCGGGCATTTGCTTTTATGCTCGGGGATAAGGAAATCACGGTGAGAGTCCGTAGCAACAGCCATTACCGTATCTTTCGCTTTATAGCGAAACAAGTCGGAATGCTTATCGTTCTGCGCGCATAAAAGTCTCTTGGGCGATACGGAGAGACGCGGATAGTTTAAGTAGAGCAGGATACTTAGGCTTTTACAGCGTCGCCGTTTACGGAGGGCGCTTTTATTTTATCCTTTTGTAAAAAGAATAAGAAAGGATAGTGAAAAAATGAAAAGAATAATAAAAACCTCGGTAACAATAATACTCGCTCTGTTGTTCATTCTGAGTCTTGCCTCCTGCAATACGGTAGACAAGGAAGGGCTTTGGGAGAATGCCGAGTATCGCAGAGACATGGAATTCGGTGAGGGCGCGACAACAGTAACTGTTGAGGTTTCTGCGGGAGAGCAGAAGGTAACCTTTACTCTCCATACCGACAAAACGGTACTTAGCGAAGCGCTTTTGGAGCATGAGCTTATAAAAGCGGAGGATGGTCCCTACGGTCTTTATGTTACTCATGTAAACGGCATACTCGCAAGCGATGATGACAGGGCGTATTGGGCTTTGTATATCGACGGCGAATACGGACTTACGGGCGTATCGACTACACCTATAACCGAAGGAACGGTATATAAGCTTGCCTACGAAACGTATTAATCAAAAAAACGCGCGCAGAGTGCGTGAGATGGCTATTTTCGCCATGCTCGCAACGATAATGTTCTGCTCAAAGCTGCTTATGGAAGCGCTACCGAATATCCACCTGCTTGGAACCTTGACTATGGTCTATACGGTAGTTTACAGAAAAAAAGCGCTGATACCTATCTATCTCTACGTAATGCTTAACGGTCTTTACGCGGGATTTAGTATGTGGTGGGTGCCGTTTCTTTACATATGGACTCTGCTTTGGGCAGTAACAATGCTGCTTCCGCGCAATATGCCGAGAAAGGTGGCGCTCGTTGTATATCCTATTGTAAACGCCCTTCACGGCTTTGCGTACGGAACGCTTTATGCGCCCGCGCAGGCTTTGATGTTTAAAATGGATTTTACACAAACGCTTGCATGGATAGCGACAGGATTTCCTTTTGACCTTATTCACGGTATAGGAAACCTCGTTTTAGGGCTTTTTATAGTGCCGCTTTCAAGGGTGCTTATGAAGCTTGAAAAATTGACTTAAAATAATCCCCCGTTTATGAAGTGAACAGTGCCTGACTGTCCTGACGGTAAAAAACGGGGGATTTATTTTTGCCGAAAAATCTTGGCTTAGAAGCTCTTAATATAAGCGTATCGGTAAAATATTTCCTTTTCCCCCCTTGAAAAAATAAGATTAGTATGCTATAATCATATGGTGGCAAGTAAATATCTTGACTCATATAATATAAAAAACGAAAACGGAAGCTTTGAAATGATATACGATACCATACTTCAGGCAATGGGCAACACCCCCATAATCAGACTTCAGCGAATGGTTGATTCCGACAGCGCTCAGATACTCGTAAAATTCGAGGGACTGAACGTCGGCGGCTCAATAAAGACCAGAACCGCGTACAATATGATACGCGAGGCTGAAAAGCAGGGGCTTATAAATAGCGAAACGGTAATAGTCGAGCCAACCAGCGGAAACCAAGGGATAGGACTTGCGCTTGTCGGCGCGGTAAGAGGCTATAAGACGAAGATAATCATGCCCGATTCGGTAAGCGAGGAGAGAAGAAAGCTCGTCCGACATTACGGGGCTGAGGTTATTCTCGTTCACGATGCGGGTAACATTGGCGACTGTATAGAGGAGTGCGTTAAGCTTGCGCTTAAAATGAAGGCGGAGGATAGCAGAGTATTCGTTCCTCAGCAGTTTGAAAATCCCGCTAATCCTTGGGTACAGAGAAACGTTACCGCAAAGGAGATACTTGAACAGGTAGACGGCCCCATTCACGGCTTCTGCTCCGGAATAGGAACGGGCGGAACTATAACGGGAATAGGCGAAGCCTTAAAGGCGCAGAATCCCGATATGGAGATATGGGCTGTCGAGCCTGAGCACGCGGCTATTCTTTCAGGCGGCTCAATCGGCACACACGTTCAAATGGGAATCGGCGACGGAGTTATCCCCGTTATCTTAAATCAGCAGATATTCAACGATATTTGCATTATCAAGGACGAGGAAGCTATCAGAGCGTCCAAGGAGCTTGCAAGTAAAGAGGGAATAATGTGCGGAATTTCCAGCGGAACCAACGTCGCGGCGGCGATAAAGCTCGCGAAGAAGCTCGGCAAGGGCAAAACGGTGGTAACCGTTCTTCCCGACACTGCCGAAAGATATTTTTCCACCCCGCTTTTTGAGGACTAATTTAAATGGGCTGTCGCATTAGCGACAGCCCATTTAGTGTTAGGGGCTCGGCGGATTTAGAGCGAAAATCGGTGATTTTGCCCCGATAGGCGTACAAGGGTACGTCGAGGGTCAAAAGCGACGATAGAAAATGACTTTAATTAAATTTGGATTTCGCAGAAATCCTACCTCATTATACACGAAAAAGGAGGCGCTTTACGCTAAAAGCCCCTCTTTTTAATTATTATTTCGTCATTTTCGGTTGCGCCTAAATGCGACAGCCCCTTTTTGTATACTATAATTTATACCCGCTTTTTGAAATTGCCGCTATAATTTTTGGGGCGACAAGGAATGCGATTATAAGTAAAAGAGCGTCTTTAAGTATGAATGGCAGAGAGGTTACCGCCGCGCTTGCGTAGAAGGTGATATTTGTGAGCGAGGAGTAGAACGCTACTGCGCAAACGTGGCAGAGCGCAAGCCCGATAAAGCCGAGCGTAAGCGAAAGCGCCTTGCCGTTTTTAGACCAATAAACGTACTTTCTCAGTCCGCACATTATTGAAAGCGGTATAAATCCAATAATAAAACCGCCCGTTACTTCACCGAAAATAGCGGAGATACCGCCCCGGAAGCCGTAAAAAACAGGCAAGCCTACCGCACCCATCGCAACGTACACGAGAGTTGAAATAAGCGCGTATTTTGTTCCAAGCAGAAAGCCGCTTAAAGACACGGCAAACACTTGAAGCGTTATCGGTATTCCAAACGGCGTAGGAATAGCTATCTGCGAGATAACGGCGAGGATAGCGGAGCAAAGAGCGCATAAAACAAGTGAGAAAAGACGTTGTTTGTTTTTCATTGTAATTTGAGCCTGACCTCTCCGCTGTTAAGCGCCTGCTCGCTTCCGTCGGCGTACCTCACCAAAAGCGTAAAATCGCCGTTAAGCCCTATGACAGTCGCTTCCTTTTCGCCAGAGTAGGAAATGACGTCTACCTTTTTTCCGATAATAAACAGTCGCATGCGATATTTTTCTAAAAGCGTAGCTTTTGGCATACCGCTACGGTAGTAGTCATAAAAGCGGTCAATTATAGCGGCGATAAGCCTGTGGCGAAGCGCGTTGAGCTCACTTTTGGGCAGAGAAGTGTAAAGTCCGCCCGCAATATGCTCAAGCTCAGTTCCCGTAAAGCAGTCGGTAAGATTTAGACCTATTCCAAGCACCGCATATTCAAAATCTCTGCCCGTCTTTGAAATAGCGCCCTCAGCGAGAATGCCACAGACCTTCTTACCGCCGTAGTAGAGGTCGTTTACCCACTTTATGCCGACCTTTATTCCCGTAATGTTTTCGATTGCCTCGCTCACAGCGACAGCGGCGCAGGCGGTGATAAGAACGCCAGTGCAGGCAGGCTCGCTCGGTCTTAAAAGCAGACTCATATAAATACCGCTGCCGTTTGGGGAAGCAAAGCTTCTGCCCATTCTGCCCCTACCACCCGTTTGGGTATCCGCAAGCGCGACAAGCCCCTCGCTTTCACCCTTGTCGGCTAAATCCTTTACATAAGTGTTGGTCGAGGGGATAGTATCAAATAATTTAAATCGGAGCGCCTCTCCGCGCGCTAAATTGCGGCGTATTTCCTTTTCATCTAAAAGCATAAGATTTTCCCACTATATTATTTATCAAAAATAATATAACATAATTTTTTAGTGTTGTCAAGAAAAAAAGATTTAAACTAAAAAAGGCTGTCATTTGGCAACTAAAACTCTGCGCTCAGATACGCGCGGTATTTACCGTATGACAGCCTTAATTTCTCATCTTAACCGATGAAAACAGTATCAGGAGGAATGATAACTTGAATTTAACCCGTGTTTTTTGACAAAGTGCTTTAACCTTAAAGCTATAATCGTCTTTTGTATCGGGTACAGCGGACTTTATTGCCTCGCTGTGTTATTATTATCACCGTTTTTTTATCTTGTATACTGCGTTTTTTAAAGAAAAATATTACAGCTCTTTTTTATTTTTGTTTGCTATGTAAACGAGAAGCGATACGCCTATGATAACGGGGAAAATAAGCGAGGCGAGCAGTCCTATTTTAAGCTGACCGCCGAAAAGCTCAGCGACAAAGGCGGACATTTGAGGACCTACCGAGCAGCCGAGGTCGCCGAACATAGCGAGTATAGCAAACATCGAAGCGCCGCCCGCCGGAAGCGCCTTTGCTGAAATAGAAATAACTCCCGGCCAATAAAGCGACACGCCGACACCGACTATACCGCAGCCGATAAGCGCAACGTACGGAGTAGGCACAAGACAAACGGTAAGATAACCTATAACCGTAATAACAGACGACAGTATCAGAGCCTTGGGAAGCGAAAGCTTTTCCGCCTTTTTGCCGTAGACGGTACGGGTTATAGCCATCATCAGCGCAAAGAAGCAGGGACCGAGCAGGTTACCCATAAGCTTTGAAACGCCAAGCTCGGATTCCGCAAACAGAGACGACCACTGCGCAATTACCTGCTCCGAAGCTCCGCCGCAGAGCATAAGTATCATAAACAGCCAGAACAGTCTGTTCTTAAACAGGCTGAGTAGCGGCATAGAGTGCTCAGCGCTATCCTCGTTTAAGGTACGTATAGGCACTCCGCAGAAAAGGACAAGCGAGCAGACGGGAACTATCGCCCAAAGAATAGGCAAAATGAACCATTTTTCAGGTAAAATTACGAGATAGAGGGTTGAAAGCAGAACCATTCCTACGTGTCCCCAGCAGTAAAAGGAATGGAGTATGCTCATAGCGGACTCCTTATGCTCACCGGGAAGCGCCTCGACTATCGGACTGATTATCACTTCTTCAAGACCGCTGCCTATTGCGTATATAACCGACGCTATGCAAAGAGCAAGGAACGTATTGTCAAGCGTTATCGGAAGAACTCCGAGGCTGATAAGCCCCGCTATAAGAAAGACCGAGGCGATTATCGCAATGCGTCGGTAACCGATTTTGTCAACGAATTTAGCGCCGAAAAGGTCAACGAATATTTGAGTTAAAAAATTAAAAGTAATTATAGTCGCCAGCTCAACTGTCGAAAGACCGAAATCTTCCTGAAAAACGATAAAGAGAAGCGAGGCGAGATTATTTACCGTTGCCGAGGCTATATATCCGATATAGCACGCAAGAACGGTATGCTTATAAGTCAGCTTCATTTGTTTATTCCTCTGTTAAAACGCCCATTCTCCGTCTTTAAATATCTGAACACGGCTTCCGCCACGGCAAACGCCTACTATGGAAAGAGTGTCGTTTCCTATCATAAAGTCCTCGTGAATCATAGACTCGTTTATGCCTTTTTCACGGCACTGAGCAAGGGTGTAACTTTCAAAATCCTTTATGCAGTTGGCAAAGCCCTCGCCGAGCGCCAGATGGCAGGCGGCGTTTTCGTCAAAGAGGGTGTTGTAGAACAGTATTCCGCTTTTGTTGATGGGAGACGAGTAGGGAACCAAAGCGCATTCACCGAGATATGAAGCGCCCTCGTCCATATTTATCATCTGCTTTAAAAGCTCCTCGCCCTTTTCGGCGTGAACTTCGACAGCCTTGCCGTTTTCGAAGCGGATATTAAAGTTTTCTATAAGCTCGCCGCGGTAAGAGAATGGCTTTGTGGAGTAAACGACACCCTCCGCCTTGCCCCTCATTGGCGTAATAAATATTTCCTCGCTCGGTATATTGGCGTTGAAGAAATTGCCTTTAAGCGTAGTCTCGCCGCCGCCCATAAAGATTGCGTCGGGGATAAGACCTACCGTTAATTTAGTTCCGTTGTCCGAGGAATATTCAAGCGCTTCAAGGCCGAGAGCATTAAGGTAATCGCAACGCCTTTGAAGGTCATCGTTGTGTTTTTTCCAATTTTCCACTGGATCGTCATTTCCGTCGGGGTCTACTCTGGAAGCGGTAAGGATAGCTCTCCAAAGCTTTTCGATAGCCTGCTCCTTACGAACTCCGGGAAATACCTTCTTTGCCCATTTCACTCCCGGAACAGCGGCGATGCACCACTGATACTTGTTGTCCATTTCATCACGGAAGGGCTTTATTACCTTGAATCTTGCCTGTGCGCCCTTCTGGTGCTTTTCACGGTTGATTCCGTTAAGCCCGTCAGGGTCATCGGAAATAAGATATATACAGACGGGAAGCGTGTCAACTCTGTGCTGAAGCTTCGCCTTTTCCCATTCCTCAACCTTTGATAATACAGAGAGAGAACGGTATTTGGTGTGTATCTTTGTAAGCGGCTGGTGAGTCCATTCAACAGTTACCTTTGATGCCTTAGCCTTGTAGCATTCGGTTACGACCAGCTCGACAAATTCCGGGCAGTCAAGCTCCGCAAAGACCATGACCTCCTGCCCTTTTTTTATGTTTCCGCCCACCGTTGCTATAAGACGGGCGTATTTTTTTAAAACTGATGCCTTTATCATTTTTTTGCCTTTCGGTGTTTTTTATTATTTTTGCTTGATTTTTTACTATTATTCCAAATTAACGATACAAAGCCCGAACCGTTTGGTTCGGACTTTTTTACAAATTAAGCGAAAAATCTGATTTTTGACGTTACCGCGTAGCCGTCAAGAAGCGTGTCAAGCGCGTATCCGTCAATTACGTCGGTACTAAACGAGGTCTGTCCGTCCTCATACGATACCATTACGCAGCCGTCAGGGATTTTCTCACCCTCAATACGGCAGTAGTAAGCGCATTTTGCCGCCTTGACGTCCGCTAAGGTGCTTTCGTCGCCGCGTACCCATTTTGCCGGGGGAAGCTGAGCGCTTGACATATGCTTTACTACCTCAACGATGTCAGCGAGAACTGCGCCCGCCGTGGGAATTCTTCCCGCGCCTCTGCCGTAGAACATAAGGTCGCCAACCGCCTCGCCCGAAACCATAATTCCGTTAAAAACGTCGCTGACAGAGTACAGCGGAACGCTTGCGGGAACCATTCTCGGACAAACGCAGAGAAGAACCTTTCCGTCCTCGGTCTTTTCGCAGTGGCCGATAAGCTTTATGGAAGCGCCAAGCCTTGCGGCGTCGGAGGCATCACGCTTGGAAACTCCGCGGATACCCTCGGTTAAAACAAGGTCGGAGGGGTAAACGGTGCCGTAAGCAAGCGCGGCGAGAATACAAATCTTTCTGCAAGCATCTATGCCGTCAACATCAGCGGAAGGATTTGCCTCCGCGTAGCCGAGCTGCTGAGCCTGCTTTAAAGCGTCCTCAAAGCTTGTGTTGTTTACGAGCATCTGAGTAAGAATGTAGTTGGTGGTTCCGTTCAGTATACCGTTTACCGAAAGAATGTTGTCGGACGAGAGACTTTCTCTCATAGGACGGATTATCGGAATAGCGCCGCCGACGGAAGCCTCAAAAAGATATGCGACGTTGTTCTCAGCCGCCGCCGCGAGAAGCACCTCGCCGAAGTTAGCGACAACCTCCTTGTTTGAGGAAACGACGTGCTTGCCCGCCTTTAAAGCGGCGATAGAGAAGTCGAAGGCAGGGTGCGAGCCGCCTATCATCTCAGCAACGACAGAAACCTCCGGGTCGTTCAAAACGATATTGAAATCCTTAACTATCTTGTGCTCAAGCGGATGACCGGTAAAGTCCCGGATATCCACAATGTACTTTATTTCAAGCTCGGTGCCGAGGTCCTTTTTGATTATCTCCCTATTGCTTTCAACAAGCTCGACAAGACCTCCGCCGATATTACCGAAGCCAATAACAGCCATTTTTACCATTATTTTTGTACCTGTTCCTTCCAACGCAGAATACCTGCGAACAAAATTTTAACTTATTATACCATATAGTTACGCGTTTTTCAAGGGATTTAATAAATTTTTAAAACAAAAAAGAGCATGACAGACATATTTTGCTTTCAGATGGGGAAAATTTAAAAACGAAGGAAAAATTTTTGAAACCCCCTTGACAAGCTGGAAGAAATATGCTATAATCTCAAATGTTGAAATAATGCGGCATCGCCAAGCGGTAAGGCAACGGACTCTGACTCCGTCATTTCCTAGGTTCGAATCCTAGTGCCGCAGCCATAAAAAGGCTACGAAAAAGATATAGCCTCGAAAAGTCCTTGAATTTCAAGGACTTTTTCGCTTTTATAGGGCGTAATTTCAATGTTCAAATCCGCAGATATAATCAAGGTATTTTTCAACACTTCAAGGATTTGA
>JAFVUF010000007.1 GCA_017502875.1 Clostridia bacterium
GTTACAACCCTAACGGTTACAACCCTAACGGTTACAACCCTAACGGTTACAACCCTAACGGTTACAACCCTAACGGTTACAACCCTAACGGTTACAACCCTAACGGTTACAACCCTAACGGTTACAACCCTAACGGCTACAACCCTAACGGTTACAACCCTAACGGTTACAATCCTAACGGCTACAACCCTAACGGCTACAATCCTAACGGCTACAATCCTAACGGTTACAATCCCAACGGTTACAACCCCAACGGTTACAACCCGTACGGACAGTATCCGTTCAGACCGCAAAAGCGCCCAATCAGCGTAGGCGTTTTGGTGCTTTCGATATTAAATATCATACTCGGTCTTTGCGGAATACCTATGATATTCGGAATAATCGGTATAGTTTTCGCTATATCTGCCCAGACGCTTCCCGAAAAGCAGGCGGCTGACAAGATAAAAGCGGCGTATGTTCTCAATATAGTCGGACTTGCGCTTATGGCTATTTCTGTCGCCTCGTTCATAGCGCTGCTGTTGATGAGCTAAAAAATGGAGATGTCAGGAAAACTCCCATTGTATCAAAGGGTTATAGACGGCGGCGCGGATATCACCGAGCTTTCGCCAAGCGCGCTTCTTGAAACGCTACTTTCGTTTGTGTTACCGCAAAAGGACGTTTCTGTGGGCGCGGCGAGGCTGCTTGAAAGGTTTGGCTCGGCTTCCGCGGCAATGGAGGCGGATATTGCCGACATATGCGATTCGCTTGGCGGAGACGTTAAGGCATCGGCATTGGTCAAGCTTTCAGCGGATTTCGGGCGCTACTACTGGATGGACAGGCTTAAAGGCGGAAAACAGTTTAAGGGTGTTGACGATATAGCTGAATACTGTATTTTTAAATACTTCAAGGACAAGCGCGAGTCGCTGTCCGTTCTTATGCTGGACAAAAATCTTCGTATGCTTGGAATTGAAAGGCTTGCGGAGGGCGCGGCGTGCGAGGTCGGAGCTGATTTTGAGGCGATAGGCTCGGCGCTTTTCAGGTACGGGGCGCAGAACTATCTGCTGGTGCATAATCACCCGGGTGTTGAGCCGTACCCGTCGGACGACGACCTTTCGCTTACCGAGAGGCTTTACGCTGTAACGGCGCCGTTTGGCAAGCATATGATGGAGCATATCATTATATCATCGAATAAGTATCTTCCGATAATGCAGCTTATGCGTAAGAGAGGGTACGATTTCTATTCGCACTGATTTTGGCGCCTTATATAGTTGAAGTCTAAATTCACGTCTGTGACGTGATAACTTTTTCTTTGGCCGAAAGTAGAGCCCAAAGAAAAAGTAACAAAAAGAAAAGCTCGTTTGGGGAATTTCGCTCTCTGCGGAGAGCGCCAAGGGCTGCGCGCCCTTGATGGCGCAAGCTTTTGAAAAAGCTTGACCAAAACTTTTAAACGCTGCTAACCCGAAATTTTTGCGTAAGCGAGGTAGGTCATGAAAAACGGAGAGCTCGCCATAGAGATTCTTGAAAATAACGGCTACGAGGCTTATTTCGTCGGCGGCTGCGTGCGCGATATGCTTATGGGTATCGTGCCCCACGATTTTGATATCACCACCTCGGCGCTTCCGGAGGAAACGGTTGCCGCTTTTGACGGATTTCGGGTGATTTTGACAGGGCTTAAACACGGAACTGTAACGGTTCTTATCGAAAACGAGCCTATTGAAATAACCACGTTTCGCTCCGACGGAGAGTACAGCGACCACCGCCGTCCTGAGTCCGTCAGCTTTTCCCGCAAATTAGAGGACGACCTTAGCCGCCGCGACTTTACGGTTAACGCTATGGCGTACAGTAAAAGAACGGGACTTATCGACCTATACGGCGGGAAAGAGGATATAAATAAGAGGCTTATCAGAGCTGTTGGTGAGCCTGAAAAAAGGTTTACTGAGGACGCGCTGAGGATACTACGCGCCCTTCGTTTTGCTTCGGAAAAGGAGTTTTTCATCGAACCCGAAACCGCCAAAGCGATTCTTAAATGCCTACCGCTTATCGAGTTCGTTTCGGCGGAGAGGATATTTTCCGAGCTTAAAAGGCTTATTATGGGCAAGGGCGCTGAAAGGGTTATGATGGACTACCCGGAGGTTATTTGCCGTGTGGTTCCCGCCCTTGCGGACTGCGTTGGCTTTGACCAACATAATCCACACCATATTTACGACGTTTACAGGCATACGGTACGGGCGCTTGGCGCTTGTCCGTTTGATATTGACGTGCGATTAGCGGCGCTTCTGCACGACGTCGGCAAGCCCTCTACCTTCACCCTAAGCGACGGAGTGGGTCATTTTTACGGACACACCGACGCTTCTCTCTCTCTTGCTAAGGAGACGCTTGACCTGCTTAAATGCGACAACCGTACCGCCGATACAGTGCTTACGCTTATAAAATACCACGACCCCGTTATCGAGCCTACGGAGAAGGCGGTCAAGCGCCTGATGAACAAAATAGGCTCGGAAAATTTAGATAAGCTTCTGTCGCTTAAAGCGGCGGATAACCTTGCTCAGTCGCCCGACTGCGCCGCAAGGCTTGTTACCTATGACGGGATACGGCGGATTATGGGTGAGATTGAAAGCAAAAAAGAGTGCTTTTCTCTTAAATCACTTGAGGTGAACGGCGACGACTTAATAGCCATAGGCGTACCCAAGGGAAAGGAAATAGGCGCGCTGCTTGAGCGTCTGCTCGGCGCCGTAATGGACGGAGAAGCGCCAAACGATAGGCAACACCTCATAGCTTTAGCGATGAAATTCAGAAAAGGATAAGTCTGAAAAAGGACGGATAGCTTAGACGGAGCCGCTACTCGCGGAGAAGCTGTATAAGATGGCGCAAAAAAGAGCATAAATTTTTAACGCGAGAAAGCGGGAAAGGAGAAGATATGCAGCTTATAATAGCCGAAAAGCCGAGCCTGGGGCGCAACATAGTTGACGCGATAAACGGTATCGGCGCGGAGAAAATGCAGAAAAGAAGCGGCTATTACGAGGGCGCGGGTTATATCGTTACCTGGGCGTTCGGGCATCTTTTCTCACTTTCAGATATTGAATACTATTCAAATCCCGATTACGACGCAACGAAGGGCGAGAAGGCAAGATGGACGATGGATAATCTTCCGTGCTTTCCCACGAAGTTCAATTTTTCGCTTCGCCCAGACGATAGTGGCAAGGCGGACAGCGGAGTAATTAGTCAGTTTAACACCATAAAGGCGCTGTGTAACAGAGATGACGTTGACACCATTATAAACGCCGGAGACGCAGATCGCGAGGGAGAAATAATCGTCCGTATCTGCATAACCAAGGCGTTTGAGACGGAAAGCGAAACGGGCTCGGCGGTTAAAATCCCCGAAAGCAAGGCGCTTAAACGGCTTTGGCTTCCCGACCAGACGGCAGAAACGATACGCGCCTCGCTCAAAAGCATGAAGGACTCCTCGGAGTACGACCTGCTTGCCTACGAGGGCTACGCCAGAACCTTTATAGATTGGCTTTACGGGGTAAATCTTACCCGTTACGCAACCCTAAAATGCGGTCCGCTGATAAGAGTCGGGCGTGTTATAGTGCCGATAGTCAAGGCGGTTTATGACCGCGATATGCAGATAAAAGGCTTCGTGCCTGAGCCGTATTACGCGCTTGTCAGTAAGGCGCAGACGGGCGGCGAGGAGATAGAGCTTCAGTCGAAGAAGCGCTTTGGCAAGGACGAGCAGGAAAGGGCTGAGGCGGAGTGCGCGCGCCTGAACGCGATGGCGGCAACCGTTACGTCGGTAAAGAAAAAGAAGACGAAGCTGCCGCCCGGAAAGCTTTATTCGCTCACAAAGCTTCAGAATGTGCTGTCAAAAAAGTACAAAATGCCGATGAACGAGAGCCTTGCAATAGCTCAGAAGCTTTACGAGCAGGGATACCTTACCTATCCCCGTACTAACTCCGAGTATCTTGCCACCGCCGAAAAGGACAAGATGAAGCAGATACTTTCGGGAGTGGCTAAGCTTGGATATCCCGTTAAGTTCCGTGATGATAAGTCGATTTTCGACGACAGTAAGATAGAGGCGCACTCGGCGCTCACTCCAACCTTTAAGATTCCCGCGAAAAACTCGCTTTCCGAAAAGGAAAATCAGCTCTATTCCACGGTTTTCAGAAGATTCGTGGCGGTTTTCTGCGAGCGCGAGGCGCTGGTCAACCGAACCGAGATAACCATAGCCTTAGGAGATGGCGAGGAGGAGTTTTCGCTGAAGGGGGCGGTGGTGCTTGAAAAGGGCTGGACGGAGTTCGACGACAGCGCCCAGAAGGACAAAATCCTGCCTGAGCTTAAAAAGGGCGATACGGTGAATATTGAGTTTAAGCCGTGCGAGAGGACAACCACGCCGCCCAAGCATTACACCGTTGAAACGCTCAACAATTATCTGAAAAACCCGTTCCGTGAGGACAAGGCAAAGGCTGACGAGAGTGAAAATGACGAGGAGGACTACCGCGCGATTTTCGAGGGTCTTGAGCTTGGAACGGAGGCTACCAGAACCGGCATCATAGACAACGCCCTGAAAAGTGGATATATGGCGCTGAACAAGGACGTTTATACGATACTTCCGAAGGGAGAGTATATGATAGAGCAACTGCTTCTGCTTGGAATTTCCATGGATAAATACAAGACCTCGCAGCTCGGACAGGCGCTGAAAAAGGTATATAAGGGCGAGATAAGCATACGCGCCTCGCTCCGATTAGCGCAGAACGAAATTGCCGCGGTCTTTGCGACAAACGCACCCGTAACCCGTGAAAAAGACATGGATATCGGACTTGCGGGTCAGGAGATAGGGGCGTGTCCGCTTTGCAAGAGGACTGTGGTGAGAGGCAGATATAATTACGGCTGCGTCGGGTACAAGGAGGGGTGCGAGTTCAGAATTCCGCTGTCGCTATGCAAGCGCCCGATTCCCGTTTCCGCCGCAAAGGATTTGCTTGAGGGAAAACAGACGGTAAGGCTTGAGGGCTTTGTCTCAAAGAACGGCAAGGCGTTTGCGGCGAGCCTTGCGCTTGAGGACGGCAAGGTTTCGTTCAAGTTTTAGCAGGCGACACCTTAATTCGTCAGTTGCAGAAAAGTTTTGGTCAAGCTTTTTCAAAAGCTTGCGGGGTGGAGGGCACGTAGCCCTCCTCGCTCGTCGCAACGAGCGAAATCTCTTAAACGAGCTTTTCTTTTTGTTACTTTTTCTTTGGGCTCTGCTTTCGGCCAAAGAAAAAGTTATCGCGCAAAAGGCGCGACTTGACTGTACAACCTTTGAAACGAACCGTTGAGTTCCCAGTTTTTCGGTTTTAATTGAATAAGTTAACTGACAAAAGAAAAAGGACGAGGATTTTAAAAATCTTCGTCCTTTTTGACGTGTTTGTGGGCACAAATTTGAATTTAGTGAAGTTTTCGCTGCCGCGAAAGTGAAGTTGCTATGCAGTGAAGTTTGTTTTACAACAAGTGAAGTTTTGCCCGCAAGGGCAAAATTATTGCTCCGGTAAGGTCGCAATGATTATTTTACGGGAATATTTTTACCAAGCTTAGCGAGATATTTCGTAAGCTTGTCGATACATTCCGTCTTCAGCTCCTTGCTCATAGCCTCCGAGCCCTTCATTTCGTCCTTCATATCAAGCGCCTCGTATTTTGACGAGCCGAGCGTATGATACGCCATTACGTTTATTTCAAGCACGCCGTTAAGAATCGAGGCAAGACTTGCTATGCTTTCAAGGTGTCCGTCCCGCAGATTCTTTTCGGGAATAAGGGGTAGACGCAGCACCGTTTTCGCTCCAAGCGAGTCGATTAAGCGGAGATTTTCAAGTATCGGCTCAAACGGCACGCCCGTAAAGGCCTTGTGGCGCTCACTGTCGGTTTCCTTTATATCAAAAAGGAAGATATCCGTGTAGGGAACGATGCTTTTTATCGCTTCCTTAGTCGCAAAGCCACAGGTTTCTATGCAGGTATGTATGCCCTTTTCCTTTGCCTTTTTGAGTAGCTCAAGCAGAAATTCGAGCTGCATAAGCGGCTCGCCTCCCGAAACGGTAAGTCCGCCGCCGGAGTTTTTGTAGAAAACCTTGTCTCTCTCTACCTCGCTTAGTATCTCGTCCACGCTTGCCTTGCGTCCCAGCGCTTCAAGCGCTCCGCTTGGACAGGCGGCGGCGCACGCTCCGCATTTTACGCATTTTTCACGGTTGAAAACGTGCTTTGGCGGGTTCTGGGTTACACCGTCGGTCTGTATCAGACTGTGGCAGCCCTGCTTACAAGCCGCCACGCAAGCGCCGCATAAGACACATTTGTTTTCATAATAAGCTATGCTAAGCTCTTTTTTCTGTGATTCGGGGTTATGACACCAGAGACAGCGAAGCGGACAGCCCTTGACAAACACCGTTGTACGTATTCCGGGGCCGTCGTGTACGCAAAAGCGCTGGATATCGAAAATATTACCCATCATATTTTTATCCTTTATGTCTTAATCTTGTGATAATCTCGTCCTGATTCTCTTTTCCAAGAGTTACAAATCTTGCGGAATAACCGCCGACACGGACGATTATGTGTCCGTTTTGCTCAGGGTTAAGCTGAGCCTTTTTCAGCTCCTCAACGTCCGTTGCGTTGCCCTGGAATATCTGTCCGCCCTGCTCAAAGAAGGTTAAAAACAGGCTTTTGACTACTTCGGGAGTGGCAAGGCTTGGGTCAAGGTCCCACATAGTAGAAGCGCCGCCGTTGAAAAGCTCGAAAGGCAGAGCCGTGCAGGAATTTATAGCCGCCGTTATTCCCTTGCTCATAGACGAGCTTTGAGGGGTGATGGAGTGCGCTATCGGAACGCCCGCCTTTCTTCCGTCAGCGCTCGCTCCGAGAATCGCGCCTGCGGTAGGAGCCCATATGAACGTGAGTAATACGAGCTTACCGTTACCGCCGAAACGGTTGGTGTAGGAGCTGTAAATTCTACTCATATCGGTAACCACTCGAGCAGCCATTTCGTCTGCCTCGGAGTTTTCCTGACCGTATTTGGGAAGCGAAAGAAGCTTTGAACGAAGCGCCTCGTAGCCCTCGAAATCCGCCTCCAGAGCTTTGATAAGCTCACCCGCGGTGCAGATTTTGTCTTCAAATACAGCTTTCTTGATAGCGATGAGCGTATCAGCGACATTGGGCATTCCAACAAGAGAGGAGCCGTAGTCGTGATACTGAGCGCCGCCGCCGTGCATATTTCTGCCCTTTGTAAGACAATCGTTTATCATTGACGAAAGCAGGTATGCAGGACGCATATGCTCGGAGTATTCGCTTAACTTATCCTGGTATACAAGGTTTTCGGTAAGAACTCTCTCCGCTTCCTTTACGAAAACGTCGTAAAATTCCTCGAAATCCTTACATTCCGTCAGCGGCTTGGTCTTGAAGTAGTTTAACTGCTTTTTAGTTTTCAGGCAGTATCCGCCCGTCATGCAAAGCTCAAGCAGCTTGGGGATATTCTGGTAACCCGTAAACAGAAAATCGCTCGTTTTTCCCTGAACCGCAATCTCCATACAGCCGCCGCAATAATAGTCCGCCGCGTCGGTTTCGGTAACGCCGTTTTTAACAAGGGCGTTGACTATCGCCTCGTCGCTGATAAGCTGCGCGCGGTTTCTGCCGTTTATAATGTAGTTCGCGGAAAGGTCAAGGAAGTCCTCGGGCGCGTTTTTGGGAATTCGCACGTATACGCAGGGGTGGGTGATGTCGAGCTTCATGAATGCTCTTATCATTATGTAAGATAAGGGGTTGACAGCCGATGTGCCGTTGGGGTGAGAGCCGCCGACAACTACGGTTTCTACCCAGCCGTCATTGTCATAAAGGCGCTCGTCTATACGTATGAAAAGCTCCTCGATAAGCTCCTCTGCCTCCTCAAGAGTGCAGACACCGTTCTTTAAATCGTTTTCAAGGAACGGCCAGAGGTAGTAGTCAAGACGTCCGGGGCTGTTTCCGCCGTATGGATTCTCCTTCATTACCGTTATAAACTGTATGAAGAATGCCTGAACTGCCTCGCGGAAGCTTCTTGCGGGGTGCTTTGGTACTTGGCGGCATATCTCTGCCTCCTCGGTCATGCCCATTTCGGTAAGCTTCTGGACATGCTTTTCGTTCCAAGCCTCAAGCGCGTCAAGCACTATCATGACGCCGTTATAGAAATGCTCCGCCTCGCTGTCTCCCTGATGGCGGCTCAGACCTGATATACAGCGTTCTTTTATGCCGTCCGTTCCTCTTCTGAGAATGGCGTTCCAATCCCACGCGACGTGTCCGGGAGTGCCGTATGTGGCGAGCTGGTTAACGCAAAGCTCATCGTACTCAGGGTTGTTTTTCTGAGTGTCAAGGGTTGGCTGAGTGTTGAAATCAAAGTCGGGGTCGTATTTTTCGGGGGTTTTACTGTTCTTGTAATAAACTCTGCCTATTACCTTGTCGTACGGCTCGATAAAAACCTCCTGGTTAGCTATTGCGTAAGCCAAGGAACGAGCTTGCTTCTCCCATTTCGGAAGCTCGGCGTAAAGATTCTGCGCCGCGTAGTGAATGTTGTAGGTGAACGAGGTAACGGGAGGGGTTATCGCCTTTTTTCTTGATTCCTCAAAGAGCATTTTTATTCTGGGTGAAAATTCCATAGTGTTTTTGCCGCCTTTTCGTAAAAATCTTTGGTTTACGTCTTGATTATATCACCGAAACGTGTTATAATCAATGTACGGATATACATATTTTAGTTGTATATTCGTTCAAAAAGGAGAAGCGGAGCATGGGACACGTAGTATTAAATGAGCTCAATAAGCACTTCACTGTCGATGAGATATTTAACAGCCCGATTTTTGCGGTCAGCGGCTTTACTGAGAAGAATTACAGTATAGGAATGCATTCTCAGGAGTTTTACGAGATAAACATTGTGCTTAGCGGAAAAGCAACGCACATAATTGACGAG
Source organism: Clostridia bacterium (assembly GCA_017502875.1). GTDB lineage: Bacteria > Bacillota > Clostridia > Oscillospirales > CAG-272 > SIG673. The sequence continues at coordinate 8,924 of JAFVUF010000007.1, forward strand.
AGAAGCCTGACTGTACGGAAGGGAGATACCTTTATTGTACCGCCAAACGTGCTACACAGCTATGTTGACAGTGAAAATCTTGATGTATATCATATTCTGATAAGCCCTAAGTACCTGGAAAAGCACTCAGCGGAGCTTAAGCTTTTACCCGCCTTCTCGGCGCTTTTCAGAATTGACCCGCTTATGCGGCAAAAGACGTCGGCAAAGCTCCATTTCGTGCTTAGCGAGACGGAGCTGGCTTCGCTTATGCCAACGCTTGAGGACCTTACCGTTCATTCGGAGGGGCATAGTGCGGAGAATGCGATAATCGCCGGGGGAGAGGCGCTGATAGCGATTGCCCGTCTTTGCTCAATATACGAAAGCAAGGGCATAATGAACTATCCGACTGAGACAGAGGACGAGGCGTTTCTCGCGAGTATAGCTTATATTTATGAGAATTTCGACAAAACGGTAACTATTGATACGCTTGCCAAAATAGCAAGAATGTCTCGCACCTCGTATATATCCCGATTTAAACGGGTAACGGGTATGCCGCCAGCGATATTTCAGCGGAATTACAGAGTTTCAGTGGCGAAGCAGATGCTTTCAGACAAGACGCAGACAGAGGCTGAAATAGCGCAGGCTGTTGGCTGCTACGATACCTCGCATTTCATTCGCATGTTCCGCGCGGAGACGTCAATGACACCGTCGGAGTTTTGCAAGACACTGTAACTTGGAAGCCCTTTGATAAGGCTTCATTAAATAATATTATGACAAAAGCGGCCTTATAGGACGCTTTTTCACTTATGAAGCTTTTCCGGTATATCGGTAAGACCTGCGAGGTAGTTTAAGCTGACGTTATAAAATTCGGCGAGGATTATCGCGCGGCTGAACGGCAGCTCTCGTTTTCCCGACTCATAGGTGCTATAATACTGATAGGTTGTTTTCAAAACCGCCGCTACGTCCTTTTGAGTTAAATCTCTGTCTTCTCTTAGGTCGCGGATTCTTTTTGCGTATTTCATTTACACCACCCTTTACCGTTTAATTACAACAAATCTTATCATATATGGTTAGTCGGTGGCAGAATTTTAATCATATGTGATTATAAAAGTGCTGACAATTAATCACAAGTGGTTTATAATATTGTTGTAAAGGAGAGGCGAAATGATTTACAGAAAAGAAAAAAATGATGCAAAACAAGGAAGTGTTTCCGTTTCAGGCTTTAAGTTGGGAATGAGGCTTGGAATCGAGTCAATGGAAAATGATGAATAAAAAAGCGGAGCTATCGCAATTACGACAGCTCCGCACTCTTGTTTTTGGGGATTATATATTCTTATTCGTAGTTTTAAGCATAACGTCGTGGTAGCCGCCCTCAACGATACTCGTCGCGGAAACCAGAGTTATCTTTGCGTTCTTCTGAAGGTCGGGAATATTGATAACTCCGCAGTTGCACATCGTGGACTTTACCTTGTAAAGCGACTTGTTTACGTTGTCCTTTAGCGAGCCTGCGTAAACGACGTAGGAGTCAACGCCCTCCTCAAAGGAAAGCTTCTCCTTGCCGCCAAGGTCGTATCTCTGCCAGTTACGCGCTCTGTTTGAGCCTTCTCCCCAATACTCCTTAACGTATGTTCCGTTTACGTTGAGCTTAGGTGTGGGGCTTTCGTCAAAGCGAGCGAAGTATCTTCCGAGCATCATGAAGTCAGCGCCCATTGCGAGAGCCAGAGTCATGTGATAGTCGTGAACTATACCGCCGTCAGAGCATATCGGAATATAAATTCCCGTTTTTTCAAAGTATTCGTCGCGCGCCGCGGCAACCTCGATAAGCGCGGTAGCCTGTCCTCTGCCGATACCCTTTTGCTCACGGGTGATACAGATAGAACCTCCGCCGATACCGACCTTAATAAAGTCAGCGCCCGCTTCAGCAAGGAACATAAAGCCGTCGCGGTCAACGACGTTACCCGCGCCGACCTTTACGCTGTCGCCGTACTTTTCACGAATGAAGTCTATGGTCTTTTTCTGCCATATAGTGTAGCCCTCGGAGGAATCTATACAGAGAACGTCCGCGCCTGCCTCGATAAGAGCCGGAACTCTCTCGGCATAGTCCTTGGTGTTGATACCCGCGCCGACCATAAAGCGATGGTTGGAGTCAACAAGCTCAAGCGGCTGCTCCTCGTGCTGAGCGTAGTCCTTACGGAAAACGAGGTAGAGAAGATTATCGTTCTTGTCAACGATAGGAAGCTGGTTTACCTTGCTCTCCCAGATGAGGTCGTACGCCTCGGTAAGAGAAATGCTCTCGTTTGCTACGACGAGCTTTTCACGGGGAGTCATAAAGCTCTTTACGGGAGTATCCTCGCTCATACGGGTAACACTGAAGTCGCGGCTGGAAACGATACCGATAAGCTTACCGCACGAGCTTCCGTCCTCGGTGATAGCTATGGTAGAGTGTCCTGTCTTTTCGATAAGCGTAACAACGTCCTTCAAGGTGCTGTCGGGGCGTAGATTACTATCACTTACGACGAAGCCCGCCTTGTAATTTTTTACCTTAGCGACCATAGCCGCCTCGTCCTCGATGGACTGAGAGCCGTAAATGAAGGACATACCGCCCTCTTTTGCCAGCGCGATAGCCATTCCTGAGTCGGAAACGGACTGCTTAATAGCGGAAACCATGGGGATATTCAGGTTGATAGCGGACTGCTCACCCTTCTTAAATTTAACGAGAGGGGTTCTGAGAGTTACGTTTGCGGGAATACAGTTCTCGGACGTGTAGCCCGGAACAAGCAGGTATTCGCTAAAGGTGTGCGAGGGCTCGCTGTAAATGAAAGCCATAGGTAAACCTCCGTATATTTATAACTTAAATTTTTAACTGTCATATCGCGCGATTTAAGAGCCGCGAGATTATTTTTTAAATTATAGCACAATATTTTTGTTTTGTCAATAACGGATACGTCGGCAATTTTAATAAATTACGTGAGATTTCGACAGAAAAATATGGACAGATAGTATTCTGACGCTCCTAAAAGATGGCTGAACGGATCAGTCCGCCCAGTCGCGAGTGCCTAAAACGACCTTGAGGTCAAGCGTTTTCAGCTGTCCGTCTACAAACCTTTCGACCTCAATGTCCACCGCTGTGCCGGGAGAGAGCTTTTTAATCGCGTCCGAAACTGACTCGTTAGCGATAACGTTTTTTCCGTTTATGGAAACAATTCTGTCGCCTATGTTAAGCATAGAGTTCTTTGATTCAATAATGAATACGCCGTATCTTACGTTGGCGTCAAGATAGCCGTTCAAGTCGTTTTCCATGTAGTATCTGTACTGCGCCTCGGTCAGAATATTTACGACTGTAATTCCGAGCGCCGGTCTGCCCTGAACGTACCCGTAAGCGAGGAGGTCGTCGATAACGTCATTTACCGTGTTTATCGGTATGGCGTAGCCTATTCCGTCAATATTCTCGCCGCTTGCCTTGGAGCAGATTATGCCGATAAGATTTCCCTGGCTGTCAAAGACTCCGCCGCCCGAATTTCCGGGATTTACGGAGATGTCGAGCTGTATCAGAGGGTCGCTCGCCTCACCTGTTGAACACTTTGGGTGCGCGACATATCCAAATGAGACGGCAAAGCCGTGGCCGAGTGGATTTCCCGCCACTACCGCGTTTTGTCCGAATTTAAGGTTATCGGAATCCGCCTGCTTTGCGGCGGTAAGAGGCTTATCTGCGGTAAACTCTATCAGCGCAAGGTCAGTTACCGCGTCGGTTGCCTTTACCTTTCCGTAGTAGCGGTCGCCCGCAAAGGTTTCGATAAGTATATTGCCGCCGTTTTCTATGACGTGGTGATTGGTAACGACCAACGTATATCCGTTTTCCGCATTGTATGAATAGATTGCGCCGCTTCCTTGGGAGAGAGACTCAAGCGTACCTGTGGTCTCGTTTTTCTGTACGGTTCTGACAAGCACCGTATTATTAAGTACGGCGCTTGAAAGCTCTATGTTATCGCCCCTGTACTCACCCGAAATGTATTCCACCTCGACTCTGTTTTCGGTTACTCCCGACCATTTTGCGACGAAGGCGGCAAAAAACTCGGAATCCTTAAAGACAGAGGTGTTAAGCGTGAAATATACTCCGTAGAACGCTCCGAAAAATAGGACTATTGCCGCCAAAATACCGCCGATAGCGTATTTTAGAGCGCGCCTTGAGCGCTTCTCGTTTTTTTCGTTCAGTGGGGCGCCGTCGGAGCCATTCGCCTTATACTCAAAGAGGTAACGGTTAAGCTCCTCTTCCTTTTCTGGCAGGGGAACGTTATCGGCAGGCTCATCGGGCGTAGCTTGCGGCTCAGTTCTTTCGTTATTTTCGTCAAGGTTATTGTTATCAAAGTTATCCAAAATCAGAATATCCTTTCAATTTTCGCTGTTCGATAACAATTATAAACTAAATATGTGAAGGTTATATGATGGTTTTTATAAGTTTTAATAAATTTGCGCAAGCTTTTTGAAAAAGCTTGGTAAGAACTTCTGAATACTGTGAACTTCTGTGCAAACCTTAGCATAGCGAAGCGAACTTCGACTTAGCGGCGCTCGAAATGCTCGACGTTCTCAAAACTACACGCCGCAGTTTCGCCGCAGGCCGCTGCCTGCCGCAACCTTTTCAAAGGTTGACGAAACTTTTAAACACTGTGAACTTCTGTGTAAACCTTAGCGTAGCGAAGCGAACCTCGACTTAGCGGCGCTCGAAATGCTCGACGTTCTCAAAACTACACGCCGCCATTTGCCAACGGGGGCGTCCCCGTAAATGTTAAATTATTTTTAATTTAGATAAATCCCTTGATTTTTCCTAAAAAATGTATTATTATATACTTTGAATGATTAGAATGAGTTATTTTGGCGTGCCGATGAATATTTGGACAAAAAAATAGCGATTTCATATATAAATTTCATCGCCAAAAGAGCCAAAAGGAGAAAGAAAATGGACTTTAAAAAAATCGGCGTTCTGACCTCGGGGGGAGACGCTCCCGGTATGAATGCGGTTATCCGCGCGGTTGTCAGAGCCGCAAGCAAGTCTGGTGTTAAGACTGTTGGAATAATGGAGGGCTATCAGGGACTGATGGACGGAAACATCGTCGATTTCTCGACGGGGGACGTTTCCAACGTTATCGCTAAGGGCGGTACTATGCTTTATACGGCAAGAGCCAATGAGTTTAAGGAGCAGTCCGGTATGGAAAAGGCTCTTAAAACTATCCGTGATAATGAAATAGACGGAATAGTCGCTATCGGCGGCGACGGAACGTTCAGAGGCGCTACCGACCTTTCCCGCCACGGTGTTCCAACAATCGGTCTTACGGGAACTATTGATAACGATATTACCGCTACCGATTACTGTGTCGGCTTCGATACGGCTATGAACGCCGTACTTGACTGTGTTGACCGTCTGCGCGACACATGTGAGTCGCACGCTCGCTGTATCGTCGTTGAGGTTATGGGCAGAGATTCGGGATATATCGCTCTCCAAACGGGTATCGCTACGGGCGCTATCGGTATAGTTATCAAAGAGGTTCCGTTTGACGAGGAGGCTATGATACAGAGAATACTTCGCTCTAAGGGACACGGCAGAAGAAGCTTTGTCGTAATGGTTGCCGAGGGCGTAAGGGACGCTGATGGCAGACCGTACGGCGAGGGCCTTACAAGACGCATTGAGGCGAGAACGGGCATTGAATCCCGTTTCAACCGTCTGGCGCACGTAATCAGAGGCGGAGCTCCTACTCTGCGCGACCGTCTTGCCGCTTCTATGATGGGTGAGGCTGCGGTTAAGCTTCTGCTTGACGGAAAATCCGACCTTGTTGTTTGCGAAAGAGACTCCTCAATAGTTACCTATGAGATTAACTTCGCGCTTACGCTTGATAAGATGTATAAAAACAAGTTAAAGCCCGGCGATCTTGATGCTTTCTCGCATTCCGATATCAGACAGATGGAGATGCTTGCGGAAATGCGCCGTCAGGAAATCAGGGATATGTATAATGCTGCATTGACATTGATGTGATATCAATGTCAATGAAATGAATTCCTTGCGGAATTCGATAAATGCTGCTCCGCAACTTGAAATGCCATTATGTGCATGAAGAAATTCATTTTATTTCAAGTTGCCGAAAGGCAACATTTCAGGATGGCGAAGCCAGCATTTTAAGCTTTGCCTTGGCAAAGCATTTCATTCAAATATAATCCATTGCGGGTTTATATAACAAAATTGAAAATAAAAAACAAAGGAGATATAAGGTATGAGCAAAGAATTTAACTGCGAATACGCAATGTCGACCGAGGTACAGCATATGTGCAAGGTCGCAAAGGGTCCCGATCACGGCCCCGCGCCCATTCCCGAGGAGGGCAAGTGGGTTCAGGCAAAGGAGATTACCGACATTTCCGCGTACACTCACGGTGTGGGCTGGTGCGCGCCTCAGCAGGGAGCATGTAAGCTTTCCCTCAACGTAAAGAACGGTATTATCGAGGAGGCTCTCGTTGAGACCATCGGCTGCTCCGGTATGACTCACTCCGCTGCTATGGCGGCTGAGATTCTTCCCGGCAAGACGCTTCTTGAGGCTCTTAACACCGACCTCGTCTGCGACGCTATCAACACCGCTATGCGTGAGCTTTTCCTTCAGATTGTTTACGGACGCTCTCAGTCCGCTTTCTCTGAGGGAGGACTTGTTATCGGCGCGGGTATGGAGGACCTCGGAAAAGGCGAACGCTCCATGGTCGGTACTATGTACGGAACAAAGGCTAAGGGTGTACGTTACCTCGAAATGACCGAGGGCTACTGCACCAGAATGGCTCTTGACGAAAACGATCAGGTTATCGGCTACGAGTTCGTTTCTCTCGGCAAGATGACCGACTTCATCAAGAAGGGTCTCACACCTAACGAAGCATACGAGAAGTCCAAGGGTACCTACGGCAGATTTAACGACGCCGTTAAGTACATCGACCCCCGTAAAGAGTAATTAAAGGAGGAAAATGACAAATGGCAAAGTTTGAAGGTTATGAAAGACGCGAGGCGAAGATTCTCGCTGTCCTTAAAGAGTTCGGAATTTCCTCTATCGACGAGTGCAAGGACATCTGCGACGCTAAGGGTATCGACCCCTACAAGATAGTTGAAGAAACTCAGCCTATCGCGTTTGAAAACGCAAAGTGGGCGTACACCGTAGGCGCGGCTATCGCAATAAAGAAGGGCTGCACAAAGGCTTCCGACGCCGCGGCTGCTATCGGTATCGGACTTCAGGCATTCTGTATCCCCGGCTCCGTAGCTGAGAACCGCAAGGTTGGTCTTGGACACGGAAACCTCGGCGCTATGCTTCTTTCCGAGGAGACCGAGTGCTTCTGCTTCCTCGCTGGACACGAGTCCTTTGCGGCTGCTGAGGGCGCTATCAAGATAGCTCTTAACGCAAACAAGGTTAGAAATCAGCCCCTCCGCGTTATCCTTAACGGTCTCGGCAAGGACGCGGCTATGATAATTTCCAGAATCAACGGCTTCACCTACGTTCAGACTCAGTTCGACCCCGCTACCGAGGAGGTATCCGTGGTTAAGGAGATCGCTTACTCTAACGGCGACAGAGCTAAGGTAAAGTGCTATGGCTCCGACAGCGTTCCGGAGGGCGTTGCTATTATGCGCCACGAGAACGTCGGTGTTTCGATTACCGGTAACTCCACTAACCCCACCCGTTTCCAGCACCCTGTTGCGGGAACCTACAAGAAGTGGTGTAACGAGAACGGCAGAAAGTATTTCTCCGTTGCGTCGGGCGGCGGTACGGGCAGAACCCTTCACCCCGATAACATGGCGGCAGGCCCCGCTTCCTACGGCATGACCGATACTATGGGAAGAATGCACAGCGACGCTCAGTTCGCAGGCTCCTCCTCTGTTCCGGCTCACGTTGAGATGATGGGACTCATCGGCGCGGGTAACAACCCCATGGTCGGTATGACCGTTGCGGTTGCGGTTGCTATCGAAGAGGCTAGCAAGTAAGGGAGATACGGTCGCTTTTGAAAAAGCTCCGCAAAACTTTTATAAAAACAACGCACCCCGATAACGAGGTGCGTTATTTTTATAGATTTTGGAAGACTTCTCAAAAGCACGGTTCACTTACTTACCTACCATTCAAAGCACTGTAAAATTCCGTTACGCAAAATTTAATACGAAAAAAGTTGGACGCATCATTTTTAGCCTGTGATGTGTCCGATTTATTTTTAGGGCGATTTCAAATAATCACAGTGTTCTTGACAAGAAAGTTATATTGTGTTATACTTAAAAGGCAATGTTCTTATTTGTGCAAAAAGATACCTGAGAGGTGAAATGAAAGATGTACGCAGAATATTGGAATTATATAGTAGGTGAGTATAATACCAATCAGTATGCTCAAGAATCAACGATTCAGGCTCTTTGGGAAAACTATTTTTCTGAGATGTTCAATTATAAAAAAATTCTTAAGGAAATAGATCCCCAAAGATCTATCACGATAGGTAGTAGTCAACGAGCTATTCCAGATATAATTCTTCGCAGGAACAACCAAGATATAGTAGATGTAGAGCTGAAAAAATATGGTTTATCATTTTCTGATGATATGGAAAATCAGCTTGTCAGTTATATGAATCAGCTTCATGTTTCGATAGGCGTTTTAGTGTGTCAAAAAATATACGTCTACGTATATGATTATATTGGAAATAAAATAAAAAAACTTGAAATTCCTTTTGAAAAAAACAATCCGGACGGCATAAAATTTATTGAGCTTTTCCAAAAAGATAACTTTTCCAAAGATGCTATCGAGGCATTTATTGATTCCAAGCAAGCTTTTGAAAAAAATGTAGAAAAAATCAAATCCGATATAAGCTTAGCTCTCATTTTAAAACTGCTTGGTGAACATTTCGGAAAAGAATACACAAATCAAGAATTTGAAGCGGCGCTTAGCTATATTGAGATTAAAATCAAAAAGACCTATTTGGTTGACGGCAACGATGACGGCAACGATGACGGCGACGATGACGGCGACGATGACGGTGGCGATGACGGTGGCGATGACGGTGGCGATGGTGGTACGGGAATCAAAGACTATAGCAAATATCTTTTTGAAGGAGTTTGGTATAAGAAATGTCATCTTCCGGCAGCGGTAGTAAAGGCGTATGTAAGAGATAACCCGACTGTTACATATAACGAATTAGAGCAAGCATTTCCTAAAAAACTTCAAGGCTCACTTGGCGTGTTTCAAACAACAGGAAATGCACAGCGTTACAAAGATTTTAAAAAAAGATTCGTTACAGATCAAACAATAATACTGCAAGACGGTATCGCTATTTGGGTTTGCAATCAGTGGGGTGGTTCTGGAACAGAAAAAAATATTTATAGCTTTATAAGCAAAGCCGAGTTTTTGGGTTACAAAATCGAAGGTAAAAAGTAATTGCATAGCATTTTAAAATCATATTATTAAAATTTTAATACAAAAAATGGACACATCATTTTAGGTTCTGCACCTCTGATGTGTCCAATTTTGTTTTTTATAAAAAGTATCTATGTTCAATTTCTCCTATACGTTTTATTGAGAATATCCGTAACTTTTTTTGCAAGCTCTAATTTTTCAGGCAGGCTTTTGCCTTCGGCATCGAGAATCGCCATCTCAATAAATTTAACGTCATCAACAGAAAATACCTTCCTATCCATATAAAAGCCCTTATTCTTTTCTAATTTTTTTATAGGATAGCCCATATCTTTAAGGAATTTTATATTACGGCACACGGTTTTTCTGTCGCAGGTGTATTTTTCACCCGAAAGGTTTCTCGCTATCTGCGCCTGAGTAAGCGGATGCTTTTCGTCGGTGAATGCGCTAAGCTCGTTTAATATCATTAATATAAGCTGCTTTTTAGATTCCATATTTTTCGCCCTCCTACTTATATTATATCACATATATTGTACCAAAAACGCCCTATACTGTCAAGTTTTTTAATTTTGAAAAAATATTTTTTCAAAAAACAGCGGGTGATTTTTGGTACAACCGATATGCTATAATAGATATAGAGGCTAAAATTTGAAAAACAATGAAAACAGTAGGAGGAATTAAAAGTGAGTAATTTATTTTCAGGCGCGTTTCCCTCGGAATTTGAGATGAATGAGGAGCGTTTTGCGGAAATTCAAAAGGAATACTGTTGGTTTACTCTACCTTTTTATGAACAGTTACCAGAGATTGATTCGAATTTGGATGTATTGGATGGGGGGATTTTGAGAGATGACAAGTGTGTTCAACGTCATATCTTTGCTATGATTTTTGGTGGATCCGGCTATTCGGTGAATTTATCAAAAGCCAAAGTGCTTGCAATGATAAAGCTCAGGCAAATTGAAAAACGGGAACCCGAAGATAGAACACCTGATAATCCTGAATTTGTTGAATGGCTTGGACTATATGCAAAGTACAACATACTTTTAGGAACGGTTTTTACTTATCTGCACTATTATCCACTCGCCGCAGCTTTATTAATGAACGGATTAAAAACACGAGCTGTTAATCTATTTATGCCATATTGCGACTTTATTAAATACGTTCTCTCTAAAGTTGCGGAAATGCCTGCCGAACCTGCTGAATACGATGGATGCGGTTTTTCCGTTGATGAGCCTATGGGCAGTCAAGAATTCTATAAAGGAGAATTAATTGTAAGCGCGGCAGAAACGATAATCCCTGCTCTCGAAGGAAACAATGGCGAAATAATTTTATCATATATCGGGGGGCAACGATACGGTAATTTAAAGCGTTTGGGTTCACGCAACAGTGAAAAATTCCGGAGCATAATTGATGTCTATGAAGTTTTAATGGTCGATCGTCATTTCAAAATAAAAAAACTAAAACTCTACTTTAACGGGTATTTTTCAGCGCAAAGTGGATTTACCATACGTTTGCCCAAAGGCTTTCGCCTTGATCCGCTAAGCAGAGCAGCGCAAATGTTTAGAGTAATTGAATAAATTTTAGATAATATCACATTTAGAAAATTTATTAATTAATTAAATAAATGAAAAAGGAGTATATTATGGTAGAGGGATTTGTAACTTATCTTGTAGGACGGGGGTATAGATTGACTACGCGCAGCGGAAAGAATAGCACAGTATACAGCTACATAAAAGCAATTACTGACGTTTGCGATTGGGAGGGCATAAGCTTGGAAACGCTTGAGGATAGAATTGTCGAGATCGTTCCTCGGTACGATGTGGGCGGACCGAATGAAGATTTGGGAAGTAAATCTCACCGTACTGTAATCAACGCTTTGAAGCGTTTCAAAGAGTTTGTGCAGAGCAGATAAAAAAACAAATCGGCTCAGCGCATTTGCGCTGAGCCGATTTTAGTATCTAATGGTTACTATCACAAAGCATCAAAATTCCTGCAATCGTATTTACAAACAAAAGAGAACAAATCTTAAATCCCGTAGTTATTGGCTCACCGCGCTTTATTTTGTTCCAATAGGAAATAGTCATCGGCAAACACCATGCAAGACCGATGCAGCATGTATAAAGAGCCATTACAACTGTTCCTATAATCATAAATATTTTGGCGGCTTTTGTAACACCGGTTTCTTGTATGTATGGCGGTTGGGGCGTAAAGAAATTTGCGTTTTGTTCTGGGGTGGGTGTTTGAGGCGTGAATTGAGAACTGTTTTCTACCGGACAGCCACATTTCACGCAGACAACAGCTTCATCAAAGAGCTGTGTGCCACATTTTGCACAGTATTTCATGATGATATCCTCCTAAAAGTTAATTAACCTAAATTATTACAAACACAGTAAAATGAAGGTAAGAGTAAATGAAATTATGGAAACGGTAAGCCTGCTTATACTTGTAAACAATCGCTCGAATTTATGTTTTTCCAAAAGAGTCATTACAAAAGAAATGATACCGAAAGCAAGCGCAACTCCCGAAAAAATTAAGGCAATGATTATAATATCAGAGTCGAGGTTGAAGTAAGTAGAAACACCGGTAATGTACTCTTCTTTTAATACTTTTTCTGTTTCTAAGCGTGATCTAACATAGGGATCACCGAAACCTAAAAACAAGAAAAATAGTGATATTGCGAGTGCTAAGGAGTGAACAAAATTTGAAACAACCAAAAGTATGGAGGGCTCGCCATTAGCTCTGGGGGGACGAGGGGGCTTTACTTTGATTGGTTTTGATTGGGGTAGAGGAGTGTTCCCCACCATGCACCCGCATTTTACACAAATTATCGCTTCATCACAAAGCTCCGCGCCACATTTGGTACAAAATTTCATGACTTGTCCTCCTAAGTGATATAAGTAAATCGTTCATTTGAGTTATGTCCACATTATAACACATTTCTTTTTGAATGTCAATTCTTTGTAGGGAATTTATTTTGCTACCATTGATTTTTTCAGTTCCCCGCTTTTTGAAGATTTAGAGCAGGAGATAAGATAGATATTCTTTATTTGGAACGTTTACTTTTCAGCATAGTTTAAAGTTCTTCCTATTTAATAAAATGCCTATACTGAAAATTTTTAGGCATAGTCATAATGACGATTTAGACACAAGATATATGTATATTTTGTCGAATTAACACAATATATGTAAAACTGTTGCATATGCAACAGTTTTATTTTTGCTCTTGATTTATAATATTCTTTGCTGATGATTTTAGTTTTTTTACATAATTTTAAGTGAGGGAGAAAAGATATGCAGGTAGTAAAAAGAGACGGTACTATAACCGACTATGACAGAAGCAAAATCGTTGTAGCCATTGAAAAGGCAAACAACGAAGTAGAAGAATTAGAGAGAGCCACACAGAGTGAGATAGACTCCATTCTTAAATATATTGAAGGCAAGAAGCGCAAGAGAATGCTCGTTGAGGACATTCAGGATATGATAGAGGACAAGCTGATGGAGTACGGACACTACCAGCTTGCCAGAACCTACATCATCTACCGTTATTCAAGAGCGCTCGTCCGTAAGGCTAACACCACCGACGACAGCATTTTAAGCCTTATCCGTAACGCAAACAAGGACGTTATGGAGGAGAACAGCAACAAGAACGCCATCGCGGCTTCAACTCAGAGAGACCTTATCGCAGGAGAGGTTTCCAAAGACCTTACCCGCCGCGTTCTGCTTCCCGAAAAAATTTCAAAGGCGCACGACGACGGTGTTCTTCACTTCCACGACGCCGACTATTTCCTTCAGCCGATATTCAACTGCTGCCTTATTGACATCGGAAATATGCTCGACAACGGCACCGTTATGAACGGCAAGCTTATTGAAAGCCCCAAGAGCTTCCAGGTAGCCTGTACCATCGTAACCCAGATAATTGCGGCGGTAGCTTCCTCGCAGTACGGCGGACAGAGCGTTGACATTCATCACCTCGGCAAGTATCTGCGTAAGAGCTACGAGAAGTTCCGCGCTCATACCGTTGAGGTAATCGGCGAGAACGCGGACGAGGAGCTTATCGACCGTATCGCAAGACAGAGAACTCAGGACGAGCTTCGCTCCGGTGTTCAGACCATTCAGTATCAGATAAATACCCTTATGACCACTAACGGTCAGTCTCCCTTCGTTACCCTTTTCCTCAATCTCGACAAGGACGATCCGTACATTGAGGAGAACGCTATGATAATCGAGGAGATATTAAATCAGCGTCTCCAAGGTATCAAGAACGAGCAGGGCGTTTACATCACCCCCGCATTCCCCAAGCTCGTTTACGTGCTTGACGAGCATAACTGCTTAAAGGGCGGTAAGTACGACTACATCACCGAGCTTGCCGTTAAATGCTCCGCTAAGAGAATGTACCCCGACTACATCTCCGCAAAGAAGATGCGCGAGAACTACGACGGAAACGTTTTCAGTCCTATGGGCTGCCGTTCATTCCTTTCTCCCTGGAAGGACGAGAACGGAAACTTCAAGTTCGAGGGACGCTTCAATCAGGGCGTTGTTTCCATCAATCTTCCTCAGATAGGTATAATCGCAAACGGCGACGAGAAGATATTCTGGGAGCTTATGGACGAGAGACTTCAGCTTTGCTACGAGGCTCTTATGTGCCGTCATCGCTCGCTTCAGGGTATTATTTCCGACGTTTCTCCCGTCCACTGGCAGTACGGCGCTATCGCGCGTCTCAAGAAGGGCGAGACCATCGACAAGTATCTCTACGGCGGCTATTCCACGCTTTCGCTCGGTTATATCGGTCTTTACGAGGTAACGGTGGCTATGACGGGCGAATCTCATACCACCGAGAAGGGTAAGGAGTTCGCTCTGCGTGTTATGAAGCGTCTGCGCGAGGCTACCGATAAGTGGAAGGCTGACACGGGACTTGGCTTTGCGCTTTACGGAACGCCTGCCGAGTCGCTCTGCTACCGCTTCGCGAGAATCGACAAGAAGCTTTACGGAACGATAAGGGATATCACCGACAAGGGCTATTACACTAACTCCTATCACGTTGACGTCCGCGAGGAGATCGACGCGTTCAGCAAGTTCGAGTTCGAGAGCCAGTTCCAGACCATTTCGTCCGGCGGAGCTATCTCATACGTTGAGATACCGAATATGAGACATAATCTTAAAGCGCTTGCCGAGATTGTCAGATTTATTTACGACAATATTCAGTATGCCGAGTTCAATACCAAGAGCGACTATTGCCACGAGTGCGGCTACGACGGCGAGATAATCATCAACAAGGACGGCGAGTGGGAGTGTCCCGCCTGCGGTAACAAGGATCACGCGAAGATGAACGTTACCCGCCGTACCTGCGGTTATCTTGGCGAGAACTTCTGGAACGTAGGTAAGACCAAGGAAATCGCGTCGAGAGTTCTCCATATTTGATTTGCGTATAATAAGAGATACGCGCTTTCTTGAAAGAAAGCTGCGCAAAGAACTCTCTTACACCGATAGCATTTAACTATCGGTGTAAGAGAAAGCCTTGTATAATTTCTTTTAAGTAAGCAGGTACTTCCTATGATAATAGGAATTCTAATACTATGGGCGAACTTTAGTTCGCCTATTTTAGATAATAAGGATAGAAATTAAGATGAATTACGCAACTATTAAGCCACTTGACGTCGCAAACGGAGAGGGCATACGGGTTTCGCTGTTCGTTTCCGGCTGCACGCATCACTGCCCCGAATGCTTTAACAGCGAGGCGTGGGATTTTAATTACGGAGAGCCGTATACGGACGTAGTCGAGGAGAAGGTGCTGACGCTTCTCGGCAAATCAATGGTTCAGGGGCTTTCGCTTCTTGGTGGCGAGCCGTTTGAGCCGTGTAATCAGCGAGTGCTTGTGAAGCTGCTCCGCAGGGCGAGGGAGCTTTATCCCGAAAAGACCGTTTGGTGCTACACGGGCTACGTTTACGATAAGGAACTAAAGCAACCGAGCCGAGCGAGGTGCGAGGTAACTGACGAGATGCTTTCGATGATTGACGTTTTGGTTGACGGGCGCTTTGAAAAGGACAGGAAAAATCTCAATTTACGGTTCAGAGGTTCGACAAATCAACGGGTTCTGGACTTGAAGGCAACTGAAAAAGCGGGTGAGATAGTCCTTTGGCAAGGGCTTTCGGAGGAAAAGCTTTAAGGCTTAAACAGAAGTTCACAGTGTTTAGAAGTTTCGTCAACCTTTTCAAAGGTTGCGCTGTCAAGGGCGCGGAGCCCTTGTCGTCAGTCGCAACGGACGAAATACCCATATCGGCGTTTCTTTTTTGTTACTTTTTTCTTTGCGCCTACTTCTTGCAAAGAAAAAAGTTATCGCACTGTCAGGCAACGACCTGCGGCGAAACTGCGGCGCGAGCTTTTGAGAACGTCGAGCATTTCGAGCGCCGCAAAGCTGCTACATGCTGCTTGTCGCTTAAATGCGCCTACTTCTTGCAAAGAAAAAAGTTATCGCACCGTGGGTGCGAATTATCTTGTTGAAAAAGAGGTCAAAAATCATGAAAGTTAATTTTAAAAAATTGGTTCCGTTTGCGCAGATGCCAACCTACGGAAGCGAGTACGCGGCAGGCGCCGACCTTTACGCCGCAACCGAGGATGAGATAGCTATCGCTCCCGGTGAGACAAAATTCATAGGTACTGGTATCGCAGTTGAGCTTCCGCTTGGAACTGTCGGTCTTGTTTACGCGAGAAGCGGTCTTGCCTGTAAGAAGGGGCTTGCGCCCGCTAACAAGGTGGGTGTTATTGACTGCGACTACCGCGGCGAGATAAAGGTCGCGCTGCACAATCACGGAGCCGAAGCTCAGGTTGTGGGCGCCGGCGAGCGCATAGCGCAGATGGTAATCGCGCCCTACTATACGGCGGAATACGTTGAGGTCGAGGAGCTAAGCGACACTGTTCGCGGCGAGGGCGGATTTGGCTCAACGGGACGCATCTAAATATTTAAAAGTTTTGTGCCTTCGGCGTAATAACTTTTTCTTTGGAAGAAAGAAGACACCAAAGAAAAAGTTACAAAAAGAAAAGGTCGATGGGAGCGTTTCGCTCGTTGCGACGAGCGACAAGGGCTACGCGCCCTTGACCGCGCCACCTTTTAAAAAATGCGGGCGAAAACTTTTGGAAATACGAAGTTTTGTATACAGGTGATAATATGATAAAGCTTATAGCGTGCGACCTTGACGGGACGCTGCTCCCGAGAGGTGAGAAGCGACTGACAAGCGCTTTGGAAAATAAAATAAAGGCTTGCGTTGCCAGCGGTGTTAAGTTCGCTGTCGTTTCGGGCAGAGACTATGCCGCGATACGCCGTGTCATCGACTTTCTCCCCGACGATATTTACTTCGTTTGCTGCGGCGGAAGTGTGTGCGTGAAGGGAGGGAAAACCCTTTACAGCAAACCCGTAACCGCTGAAAGCGTGATTTCCGCTATCAAGGCGGCAAAAAACAGCGGCAAGGGTCTGGTGCTTTCCTCGGACAGACAGGTGTACGTTTACGGAAGCGAGGATTTCGTTTCCTTTGTCAAAAATATGTACGGCGAGGACGCGATTCCGATAGCCTGCAATCGCGGAGTTCAGTCTCCCGTATACAAGATTTCTTTCTACGGTGAGCAGAGCCGCGTGCTTGAACCGAGCGCTCACGGACTTAAGCTTTTCTACAACCGAAACGGCTGGGAGGAGTACATAAGTCGCATTGCGGGTAAGGCGGAGGCGCTTTCTGACCTTATGATGCGTACCTCTGTTCTCGCGAGCGAGGTGATAGCGGCGGGGGACGACCTTTGCGACGCCCCTATGCTTAAAAAGGCTAAACAGTCTTTTGCTTTGACCCGTGAGTGCGCAAACGAAAGCGGCGCGGAGTACATAAGCGACCCGAGCTTGATTTTTGAAGCTGCGCAGCTATGAAAAAACCGATTCTTGTAAGCGCTTGTTTACTTGGGCAGGCGTGCCGTTACGACGGAAAAAGCAAGCCGAATGAGGCGGTCTTGGCGCTTATGGAGAAATATGAGCTTATACCCGTATGTCCTGAGGCGCTTGGAGGACTTTCCATACCCCGCCTGCCGAGTGAGATAAGGAGAGGCGCTGTGGTATCCGAAAACGGCGCAGACGTAACCGAATTCTTTGTTACGGGTGCGATGGAAGCTTTGAAAATAGCAAAAAAACACGGCTGTGAAACGGCGGTTTTGAAGGCTCGGAGCCCCTCGTGCGGCTCCGGCGAGATATATGACGGCTCGTTTTCGGGTGAGCTGACCGAGGGCGACGGTATTACCGCCTCGCTTTTGAAGAAAAACGGTATAACTGTCTATACCGAGGACGAAATAACCGTTTTTTAAGCAACAAAAATTAATAAAAAGTGAAAAATGGCGCGTAGCACTTGACTTGCGCCGTTTTTTATTATAAAATAATAAAGAAGAAATTTGTCCTTGCGCACATGCTATCAGTTTTTGGAGGGAGCTTTTATGGCGGCTACCAACGCAAATATTATCAGTATCGACGAAAGGGATATAAACAGCGGACGTATTATGGAAATGACGCCCGCCTTTACCGTTACGCCCGATGCCCTTATAACCGTTCCGCTTAATTACCGAGCGGAGATATTAGTCGACGGAGAGTGGGTCAGAACCGTTAAGCCCTGCCTAAAAAAGAAGCTTTCTCGCTTAGTAGGCTCGGACAGGGAAGGAAAAAGCGTCCGCGCGCTCTACGTCAGCAACAGGAAGTTTACCTCGATGTCGTGGGGAATTGGCAGTCTTGTGATAAAGTACGATTTCCTTGACGGCAGCTCGGTGAACGTTGGCGCAAGCGGTACGCTTATAGCGGAGATATCTGACGCGGTGGCGTTTTACGGCTCGTTTGGTAAGGAAATGGGTACGCTTGACCTGACTGAATGTACGGGTAAGATAACGTCTGCTTTCCGTGTGTGCGCCTCAAAGCTGCTCGTGGAGATGTTCAACGAGGCTATTCAGCCGATATTTGAGACGGAATTTATGGTCAGTGAGCTTGATAGGCGGGTAAACGAGCGCCTGTGTAACCGAGCGCTTGATGACGTTCTGCCGGGTATAGTTTTCCGTTCCGCTACGGTTTCGGGAATTCGAGTTAACGAGGACGATAAGAACGCTATAATCGAGCGCTTCGGCACTAAACGTCCCGCCCGCCGCTAAGTCGCGCCGGCGACAGCGGATTGGCGGCGCGAGCTTTTGAGAACGTCGAGCATTTCGAGCGCCGCTAAGTCGAGGTTCGCTTCGCTACACTAAGGCTTGAACAGAGTTTGACAATGTCCAGAAGTTTCGTCAACCTTTTCAAAGGTTGCGCAGTCAAGGGCGTGGAGCCCTTGTCGTCCGTCGCAACGGACGAAATTCTCCTAACGAGCTTTTCTTTTTGTTACTTTTTCTTTGGGCTCTGCTTTTTCCCAAAGAAAAAGTCATTGTGCCGCAAGGCGCAAGATAAATTAAAACGTTATTGCATATTTTAACTGAATATGCAGTATTAATCCAAAAAACTTAACTGAATGATGTATAAAATCATCATTCGGTTTTTATTTGCCGTAAAATATATAAATAGATGTTGAAATTTTTCGACAGATGTGCTATAATTGGCGGTGTTTTTAATGTATAAACTCGCTTTTAGAAAGGTAACCAAGGCATGAAATTAACGGGAGCAAGAATTTTAATCGAAACTCTCATCGAACAGGGAACCGACGTTATATTCGGTTATCCCGGCGGAGCGGTGCTCAACATTTACGATGAGCTTTACCTTAACTCCGACAGAATAAAGCATATTATTACTGCTCACGAGCAGGGCGCGGCTCACGCCGCCGACGGCTACGCCAGAGCCAGCGGAAAGGTTGGAGTCGTTCTTGCGACGTCAGGTCCGGGCGCAACTAACCTCGTTACCGGCATCGCGAACGCGTACCTTGACTCCGTTCCCATGGTCGCTATCACGGGTAACGTAGCGAGCAGTATGTTCGGAAAGGACTCCTTCCAGGAGGTCGATATAATGGGAGTTACTCTCCCGATAACCAAGCATAACTACGTCGTCCGTGATGTAAACGAGCTTGCCGACACCGTAAGAGAGGCGTTCAAGATTGCCAAATCCGGTCGCCCCGGTCCCGTTCTCGTTGATATTCCGAAGGACGTTCAGCTTGGCTTGGCGGAGTACGAGCCTGCCGAGATAGTCAAGCCCTACGAGAGTGTGAAGGCGTCTGAGTCTGATATACAGAAGGCTGTCGAGATGATAAACGAAAGCAGCCGTCCGTTCATTATTTGCGGCGGCGGCGCGGTTATTTCGGGAGCTGAAAATGAGGTCGCGCTTCTCGCTGAGAAGACTGACGCCTACATAGGCTGCTCGATGATGGGTCTTTCCGCCGTCAGCGCCGATCACCCGAGAAACCTCGGTATGATAGGTATGCACGGACGTTATTCGGCAAGCAGAGCGCTTAAAGAATGTGATCTTATGATAACGCTCGGAGCGCGCTTCAGCGACCGCGCGACAGGAGATAAGGCGAAATTCTCCGAGGGCAAGAGGATACTTCACATTGACATCGATACAGCCGAGATTAACAAGAATATAACGGTTGACTTCGGTATACAGAGCGACTTAAAATACGCGCTTAGCAAGATAATACCCCTCATTGAGGAGAAAAAGCACGTAGAGTGGAGCGAAAGCGTCGCTCGCTTCAAGGCTTACGAGGCGGAGCATAAGCCTCCGTTTATCGAAAAGGAGCTTAACCCCTACAAGATACTCGATATGATAAGCGACAGGCTTGACCCCGATATGCCCGTCGCGACTGATGTCGGTCAGCACCAGCTGTGGACCTCGCAGAGATACCGCGTAAGAAAGCCAAGACGCTTCCTTACCAGCGGAGGACTTGGAACGATGGGCTTCGGAATGGGCGCGGCTATCGGCGCTTGCGTGGCTACGGGGCAGAGGACGGTTCTCATAACGGGCGACGGAAGCTTCGGAATGAACCTGAACGAGACCATGACTATGGTATCTCAGGGGCTTCCCGTTACCGTTGTTATAATGAATAACACGGTTCTCGGTAACGTCCGTCAGTGGCAGACGATGTTCTACGGAAAGCGTTATTCCTCAACCACCCTTGGCAGAGCTGTTGATTTCGCGGCTCTTGCGGACGCCTTCGGGGCAAAGGGACTCAGAGCGAATGACGAGAAAAGCTTTGCCGCGGCTCTTGACGAGGCGCTAAGCACCGACGGGCCCGTTATCATCGACGCAAAGATAAATATGGACGAGAGAGTTCTGCCGATGATACCCCCAGGACAGAGCTTTGAGCAGTTAAAGCTCGACTGACGGGAAGGAGGAAGCTAAAAAATGAAAAGATTTGTTATCGGACTTCTGGTTACGGACGAGGCGGGAGCGCTTACGCGCATTTCGGGAATGTTCGCCAGAAGAAGCTTCAATATTGAAAGCCTGACGGTTGGAGTTACAGAAAAGCCGGGTGTTTCGAGAATGACCATCGTAATGATGGGCGACGACAGCGCTCGCGACCAGATAATCAGACAGCTCTCCAAGATACACAGTGTCAGAGAGATAAAGGAAATGCACCCCGAAAGCTCCGTTAACCGAGAGCTTATAATAATCAAGGTAAAGACCACAAGCGAGACCAGAAGTGAGATAATCGACGCGGTAACGGTTTTCAGAAACAGCATAATCGATTATCACAAGGACGCTCTTTCCATTGAGGTTACGGGAGACGGCAACAAGCTTAACGCCTTTATTGACCTTATGGCAGATTACGGTATACTTGAAATATGCCGCACCGGACTTATATCCGTGGACAGAGGCACTACGACATTAAAGGACAGCGGGTATATACCTGAGCATTAAATTTCGCTGAGCGAAATTTAATGCGATGAAATGAATTCCTATGGAATTCGTGAAATGCGCTGAAGCGCATGGATTTATCAAGAAAAATTAAATTTATTATATTTCCCAAAGGAGAACTAAAACAATGGCAGTTATGTATTATGAAAAGGATTGCGACCTTTCGCTTCTCGACGGCAAGACCGTCTGCGTAGTTGGCTACGGCTCTCAGGGCCACGCTCACGCAAAGAACCTCCGCGACAGCGGCGTTAAGGTCATTATAGGTCTTTACGAGGGCTCTAAGTCCGCGGTAAGAGCAAAGGCTGACGGCTTCGAGGTATACAACACCGAGGACGCAGTTCAGAAGGCTGATATGGTTATGATTCTCGTCAACGACGAGAAGCAGGCGGCTCTTTACAAGAAGTGTATCGCTCCTTACCTCAGAAGCGGTATGACTCTTTGCTTCGCTCACGGCTTTAACATTCACTTTAAGCAGATCGTTCCCCCCGCGGACGTTAACGTTATTATGATTGCCCCCAAGGGCCCCGGCCACACAGTTCGTTCTCAGTACGAGAAGGGACAGGGCGTTCCGTGTCTTGTAGCTGTTGAGCAGGGCGGCGACGCGGCTCACAAGCTCGCGCTTGCCTACGCTCTCGGAATCGGCGGCGCAAGAGCAGGCGTTCTTGACACCACCTTCCGCGAGGAGACCGAAACCGACCTCTTCGGTGAGCAGGCTGTTCTCTGCGGCGGCGTTACGGCTCTTATGCAGGCTGGCTTTGAGACTCTCGTTGAGGCAGGCTACAAGCCCGAAAACGCTTACTTTGAGTGTATCCACGAGATGAAGCTCATCGTTGACCTTATCTTCGAGAAGGGCTTTGCGGGAATGCGTTATTCTATTTCCGATACCGCTGAGTACGGCGACTACGTAACAGGTCCCCGTATAATTACCGAGGAGACCAAGAAGGAGATGAAGAAGGTTCTTACCGAGATTCAGAACGGTACCTTCGCTCGCAACTGGATCCTTGAGAACCAGGCTAACCGCCCCTTCTTCAACGCGACAAAGAAGATTCAGAGCGAGATTCAGCTTGAAAAGGTCGGCGCGGACCTCCGTTCCAAGATGAACTGGGGAACCACCAACGAAATCATCAAGGAGAAATAAGCAGGCAAGCGCCTGCGGGCGTATAGTGCTCCCGCACAGTACGCGTAGCATAATATAGCGTAAGTTTTTCGGATTAACAGAGCGAAGAAATTTGCTCCCGAAATCAAAAAGTAATACCGTATCAGTCCGAAAGACAGCTCGTTTATACCTGCTATCTTTCGGATTTTTACCCTTATATCACACGGAGAAAAGCAAATGATAAGCGATAAAATGAAAACAGGGGTGGAAAGAGCGCCCCAGCGTTCCCTGCTTAAAGCTATGGGAATGACCGATAAACAGATAAGAAAGCCTCTTATCGGTATAGTTAACTCTTTTAATGAAGTAATTCCCGGTCATATTCACCTTCAGAACGTCGCCCGCGCCGTTAAGGACGGAGTGCTGGCTGCCGGCGGAACTCCTATGGAGTTTAACGTTATAGGTGTTTGCGATGGACTAGCTATGGGACACGAGGGAATGAAGTATTCGCTCGTTACCCGTGAGATAATAGCGGACAGCGTTGAGTGCATGGCTAAGGCGCACTGCTTTGACGGTCTGGTGTTCATTCCGAACTGCGATAAGATAGTTCCGGGTATGCTCCTTGCCGCCGCAAGACTCAATATCCCTTCCGTTTTCTGCTCGGGCGGTCCTATGCTTTCGCTTTGCTCAGATGAGGGCAAGGCGATGGACCTCAATTCCGTTTTCGAGGCTGTGGGCGCGATAAAGAACGGCACTATCGACGAAAACCGTCTCAGCTACTTCGAGGAAAACGCATGCCCCGGCTGCGGCTCCTGCTCGGGAATGTTTACCGCAAACAGTATGAACTGTCTTTGCGAGGCGCTTGGTATGGCGCTCCGAGGAAACGGAACTATCCCAGCGGTCTACGCCGCGCGTCAAAGACTTGCAAAGCAGGCGGGTGAGAAGATACTTGAGCTTGTAGAGCGTGATATAAAGCCGCTTGATATTATGACCGAGGCGGCGTTTGAGAACGCCTTTAAGGTGGATATGGCGCTTGGCTGCTCCTCAAACTCTCTGCTCCATCTCGTCGCGATAGCTTACGAGGCGGGCGTTCCGTTTGATCTTAAAAAGGTAAATGAGATAAGTGAGAAAACCCCGAACCTCTGCCACCTCGCTCCCGCAGGTCATCATCATATGCAGGACCTTACCGCCGTTGGCGGCGTTTACGCGGTTATGGGTGAGCTGAATAAGAAGGGAATGCTCGACACCGGCTGTATCACAGTTACGGGTAAGACCGTGGGCGAAAATATAGAGGGTATTCTTCCTCTTAATCACGAGGTCATCAAATCCATTGACGAACCGTACAGTAAAACGGGAGGTCTTGCGGTGCTTTTCGGCTCACTCGCTCCTAACGGCGCGGCGGTCAAGAGAAGCGCGGTTGCTCCCGAAATGCTCGTTCATACAGGCCCTGCCCGTGTGTTCGACAGCGAGGAGGAGGCTATCGACGCGATTTATAACGCAAAAATAAAGAGCGGAGACGTTGTCGTTATCCGTTATGAAGGACCTGCCGGAGGTCCGGGTATGAGAGAAATGCTTTCTCCCACCTCGGCTATCGCGGGAATGGGTCTTGACAAGGAGGTCGCTCTTATCACGGACGGGCGCTTCTCCGGCGCTACCCGCGGAGCGTCCATAGGACACGTTTCGCCTGAGGCGATAAGCGGCGGTCCTATCGCTTACGTCAAAGAGGGCGATATGATTGAGATTGATATTCCGAATTACACGATAAACCTGCTCGTTTCCGAGGAGGAGATGGCGGTGCGCCGTAAGGAAATGCCTATTAAGACGAAGCCCGAAATCAAGGGTTATCTTAAAAAGTACGCCAAAATGGTAACGTCAGCCGACAAGGGCGCGGTGCTGAGCGTAGACTAAAAAGGAGTACGCGCTTTTCGAGAAAAGCTGCGCAAAAGCTTTTATATAGCCATCGCCCCCACTTGTGGGGAGTGATGGCTATATGATGTCTTTTCACAAACTACTTGGAAAGTTCGGTGCCTTTTCCGATAACAGTGTTCTCGTCGCCTTATTATGCCGTAATAATATTAGTACAATAAATATCTGTTGATAAATTATTTCGGGTATCTTAAAAATTGACTCGTAAGAGTATCATTTCTGCCGATACCATTAAGATATCGGCAGAAATGAAGTTCTTTGCCGAGGCTTTCTTTCAAGAAAGCCGGAAAACTTAAACGAAAGGAAATCTTGTTATGCTTAACATCAAGTATGAATTAGCAAAGGAGCTTAAAGCTAAGCCCGTTAAGGGGCAGCCTCTTGGCTTCGGTAAAATAACCACCGACCATATGTTCATTATGAATTACACGGAGGGCAAGGGCTGGCACGATCCCAGAATAGTTCCTTATCAGAATATTTCCCTCGCTCCCACCGCTATGGTTTTCCACTACGGACAGACAATGTTCGAGGGACTTAAAGCGTACAGAAGCGAAGGCGGTGAGGTTCGTCTTTTCCGTCCCGATATGAACGCCAAGCGCGCCAACGTTTCAAATAAGCGTCTTTGTATTCCCGAAATTCCCGAGGAGGATTTCGTGCAGGCGGTAAAGGAGCTTGTTAAGGTAGAGAAGGATTGGATTCCCACCGAGCCCGGCACCTCGCTTTACATCAGACCCTTTGTCATCGCTACCGATGAGTTTCTCGGTGTCGCTCCGTCAAAGACGTATCTCTTTATGGTAATTCTTTCTCCCTCGGGTGCTTACTACGCAAGCGGTCTCGCTCCCGTCGGAATCTGGATAGAGGACGATTACGTAAGAGCCGTTAGGGGCGGAATGGGCTTTGCGAAGACGGGCGGAAACTACGCCGCTTCTCTTGCGGGTCAGGTGAAGGCTCACGATGACGGCTACTCTCAGGTGCTTTGGCTTGACGGCGTTGAGCGCAAGTACATCGAGGAGGTCGGAGCGATGAACATTTTCTTCGTTATCGACGGCAAGGTTGTTACTCCTATGCTTAACGGAAGTATTCTTCCCGGTATAACCCGTGATTCCGTAATCAACCTCTGCAAGAGCTGGGGGCTTACGGTTGAGGAGAGACGTATTTCTGTTGACGAGCTTATCGAGGCGCAGAAGAGTGGCAGAATGACCGAGTGCTTCGGTACGGGAACGGCGGCTGTTATTTCTCCCGTCGGAAAGCTTCGCTACAAGGACGACGTTATGACCATAGCCGACGGAGGAATCGGTGAGATAAGTCAGAAAATTTACGACACCGTTACGGGTATTCAGACCGGAAAGGCTGCTGACCCGTTTGGTTGGAGCGTAGTACTCTAATTTTAATATAAAAATGGGCTGCTAAGCAGCCCATTTTTTAGCTTCGGTTGATGGCTTTATAAAGTCTTGAAACAAACATCTCTATTTCGTCGGGAATTATGGAAAGCGCCGCTTCCTCCGCTTTGTTATACGCTTCCGTCAAACCCGTAATCCGAGAAAACGGAAGATTTACGGCTTCGGGAATAAGCGCTGTAACGGCTACAAGGCAGATTCCGCCGAAAAGAGAAGCTATTTTGATTACTGTCTTTATAATTCTATACATACTTGTTTTCCTCTACATAGGCTACGCCTCGGCAAAGCCGAGAAGCGTAAGGTTAATTGCTTTTGCTATTATTTCAGCGTTACGCCGCACATCAATATCCAGATCGTTTGCGGATACGGTAAAGTCAGCCTCATTCTTCAAAATCTCGCTAACGGGTTCGATCATCGAGGTTATTCCCGCCCGCATCAAAGCATCGCATATAAGAGAGCCGGACGATATCGCGGTTGGAGCTCCAATGCTTATTACGGGTATACCGAGCGCCTCCGAGCTGATTTTCAGTCTTGAATTTCCAATGGCGGAGCCGGGGGTTATGCCGCCGGTTGAGAGTTGTATGACGGAGCTGAGCGACTCTCTCCGTATTGCTTTGAGTGAGTCTATCGCAATGACAAGCTCCGTTTTAAGAAGCGGCTTGCACGCTCTTAAAAGCTCTAACGCTTCTATTCCCGTATGACCGGATACACCGGGTGTGATAACGGTTATTTCTCTGCCTCCAAGCGACCTAAAGGCATTGGGGTTTTCCAGCCTCAGCGCTCTCGTCGCGGCGATTTTCTTAGCGCAGAGAGGTCCGAGAGAATCGGCTGTAAGAGATGCGTTTCCAAGGCAAATTACGGTTACGGGTGTGTTTGAACTCATGATTTCAGACGGAATAAGCTGTTTTAGCTCCTCGCTTACTGCCATAGAGGCAAGCAAGCGTTGCTTATCGGTGAAGGTATACTCTCTCGGAACCCGTACAGAGCTTACCTTTTTGCCGTTAAGCGAGCCTCTGCTTATACTAAATCCGTAGCGCGCGTCGCGCTCGGCGCAGCCCTCAGCTCGCTCCGTTGCCAGCTCTGATATAAGATATTTCTTCACAAAAACACCGCCCGTCGATATTCATAACTGTAAATATTTTGCCGCGTTTGATTGCAAATATACCGCCGTAAGAGATGAAATTCCGTTCTATAATATAAAAATTTATTGTAAATTTAACCAAAAAACCAATGCTTAAATTGTGCAAGCATATGAATTCTTTTAAAAAAATTAAATCGGGCGAAAAAAGCATTGATAAAATAAAAGAATAATGTTATAATAACTTCACGAATATTTTCTCTAAAATCATCAGGAGGAGTACCAAATGAAAAAAATTACGAGAATCGTGTGTCTTGTGCTCTGTCTTGTGATGCTTCTTCCCGCGGCGGTTGCTTGCTCACAGAAAGACGGTACATACGGCGCTCAGATAAACATGTATCTCGCCGACGAGATACATAATCTCGACCCCGCGTACGCGCATCTTGACAGCGGAGCGGCGAAGCTGATAGGTCTGCTTTTCGAGGGACTTATGGTTATCGATGAGGACGGTGATCTTGAAAAGGGACTTTTAAAGAAGTATCAGTACACCGTTGACGATATGCTTACGCCCAATGACAAGAGCGACGACACTTATACGATGGTAATAGATATCGGCGAGTCCTCGTGGTCTGACGGTATTAAGGTTTCCGCGGACGACTTTGTTTACGCTTGGAAGCGTGTGCTCGACCCCTCGTTTGACGGCGAGGCGGCGTCTCTCCTTTACGACATAAAGGGCGCGGTTGAGCATAAAACTCAGATGGCAAGTAAGGACGATATAGGACTCTCTGCTGACGATGACCGTATCACCATTACCTTTAAGCACAATATTGACCCTGAGGAATTCCTTCGCAAGACCGCAAGCCCCGCGCTCGTCCCGCTTCGTTCCAGCGTTGTAAGCCGTTACTACAACTGGTCAAGCTCAGGCGCGACTATGGTGTGCAACGGTCCGTTCTTCGTCAGATCGTATTCTCCCGGTAACAGCATGCAGCTTGCCAGAAACGCGTATTACCACCGTCTTCCCGATGATGATATCCGTCCTACGAAGTTCGTTAAGCCCTATTTGATAAACATCGATTTCAAGCTTAACAGCGAGGATATGATGAAGGCATTTGAGGACGGCGAGCTGTTTTACATCAGCGAGCTTCCCTGCGATAAGAAAACCAGAGAGGAATATGAGGATAGAGTAAAGCTCACGGATACGCTCAGCACTCATACTTATTTCTTCAACTTGAATAAAGAGCCCTTCAATAACAAGACTGTCCGTCAGGTGCTTAGCAAGGTGATTGACAGAGAGGCGTTGGTTTCGGAGGTCGTGTATGCTTACGCGTCCACCGGCTTTGTTCCCAAGGGTCTTAGCGACCTTACCAAAAAGGACGATTTCGCTGAGAACAATACAGCGAAGATTCCCGGAAATGCTCAGATGAGTGTATCCGAGGCAAAGGCAGCGCTTTCCGCCGCGGGCATTAACCCCAATGGCTTCGGCGAGCTTACCATTACGGTAAAGGTTGACGCCGTATCTGATCTTGTTGACGAGGATTACGTGGTTTCCCAGAACGAGTTCGACGAGGACACCGTTGATTACGTGGTCGCCAAGATGGTAGCTGAGATATGGAATGAGCTTGGATTTAATTTCAAGGTTGTTCCCGTGAACGCTATACAGTATAAGGAATCCACCTCTGCTATGTCTCAGTACAGAGATGAGCTTACGGAAAGCCTCTACGGTATTTATGATGATATTAAAGTGTACATTTCCGACGACGAGCATACCACAGTTACCAAGGAAAGAGCTACATTTGACGTAGTTGCGCTTGATTATTCGCTCCTCTGTGATGACGAATTCAATGCTCTTGCGGTATTCGCGGAGAGCTTCTCTGGCTCTGTTACTGACGGCCCCTTCAACGAGGAGGTTCCGCTTGGACACATCACCGGATTCAAGAACGCCGCTTATAACACTCTTATTCAGGAGGCTTACGACGCGCGCGTAGCGGGTAACAACGCGCTTGCTTCCGAGAAGCTTCACGCGGCTGAGCAGCTCCTTCTTGATGAGATGCCTGTCGTTCCGCTTTTCGTTTACAAGGAGGCAGTTCTTGTCAGCGATGACCTTTCCAATATAGAGTGGACCTACTTCGGAGCTCCCGTATTAAATGACGCAAAGCTCAAAAATTGGAAGGATTACATCGAAAAGGTTGACGATGAGGACGAGGACGAAGACGAGGATTAATAGGTTAAGGTAAATACTAAAAGAGGTTTTACGACAGCTTTGTAAAACCTCTTTTTAATTCCGTGCAGATAAAACGCTCAGACGTGAAAGGACGAGATAAATGGCGCAGCTAAGAGAAAAGAACGACATTAAAATTTTCATATTATACTTAATGAGACATGTAGGTTATCCGCTTGATTTTTCCAATATAAACGACATAGTGCTTCAGGACGGAATAGTTAACTATTTTGATTTTGCGGAGTGCTTTGCGGAGCTTATTGATGCTAAAAACATTGAGGAGCTGACCGAAGGTGAAGAAACGCTCTACGCGATAACCGAGCAGGGAAAGAGCGTAAGCGACAGTCTGCAAAGCGACCTTATGATGATGATAAGGGAAAAGAGCCTGAAAAGCGCCCTGCGTTTGCTTGATTTCAAGAAGAAGGGGCTTGCCTCGAAGTATACTTGGGAGCCTCTGCCCGACGGCAGATATCTTTTTAACTGCCGCATAACCGAGCGTAAGGCTGACATAATGAACGTAACTCTTACGGTTGATAACAAGAAGATGCTTGACCGAATGCTTTACAATTTTGACAACAAACCTGAAACGGTATACAGAGGCTTGCTTTCTGTGCTTACGGGTGAGATAAACTATCTTCTCTGACAGAGTGTTTTTGTACGGAGAACATATAGGAAATACTGTTTTTTGTCAGAGAAAATCAGCGTTCTGATTTGCTTGATTTGAATAAATAATTATAATTTTGCACATAAACACATTCAAAATCAGTGAAAAATATGGTCAGTGCGAGAATAAATTTTAATTTTTTTCAAATTTTCTATTGACAAAATGAAAAAAAGGGTATATAATGGTTGCAATAGAATCAATACTAATACTAAAACCCGAATACGTCAAACTTCTGTTTTTCACAAAGCTTACGGTTGGATAGAGAGTTTTATGAAAAAACGGGAGTTTTTCATTTATGCGCCGCTTTGCGCGGAGAAACGGAGAGTCAAAAGTGGCTGATAACAGGATAATTGCCGTTAAAAACGGCGACAAAGCCGCTTTTGAGGAGCTTCTTACCGACTTCGAGCCGTTGATACGCTCCGAGACCGCAAGGCTTCTTGCCGGCGCTCCCGATTTTCTCAGCGAGACCGAGGAGCTTCGTCAGGAGGGCAGACTTGCCCTTTATGACGCGGCAATGAGCTACAAGGATAATGACGGCGTTACATTTGGTCTGTACGCGAAAATATGCGTAAAAAACAGGCTTATTTCCTATCTGAGAAAGCTCAGCTCTAAGAAAAGAAGAGCTGATAGGGCGGCTCGTCGGGCTCATCTTGACGGTGCGCGTTCTGCCGATTCGGCAGACGAGCTGTTTCTCGCATATGAGCGCAGCGGCGAGGTTAAGCGCATAGTTGAGGCGGAGGCTACCGAGCTTGAAAAAACGGTGTTTTCGCTTTATATGCAAAGGAAAAGCTATGCGGACATCGCCCGTGAAATCGGGAAAAGCGCAAAGAGTGTTGATAACGCCATATGCAGAGTCAAGGCTAAAATCAGGAAATATTACAAGTAAAAATACCCGAGTAGCTTAAGAAAAGCGCCGCTGTGTACGTCCAAGCATAGCGGAGACGGCGGTTTGATTCCGTCCGAGGGGAACATAATATTTATTTTTTCAAAGCGAGGTAAAAACCATGTACGAGGACAAGACTTTAGTATGCAAGGATTGCGGTGAGGAGTTCGTTTTCACAGCAGGCGAGCAGGAGTTCTATGCTGAGAAGGGCTTCCAGAACGAGCCCCAGAGATGCAAGGCTTGCCGTGATAAGAGAAAGAACGCGGCTAAGCCCCAGAGAGAGTATTTCACCGTTACCTGCGCGCAGTGCGGCGGCGAGGCGAAGGTTCCCTTCCAGCCCACCAGCGACAGACCTGTTCTTTGCAGCGAGTGCTTTGCTGCGTCTAAGAACCAGTAATCCGCTTGCGTCTTGATTTGTACATTCATTTATAAACGAGCGCTTCCGTTCTCTTATTTTTCGTCTGTACAAAATCTCATCAAACAGAGTCGAGCCATTCAGGTCCGGCTCTTTTTGTGCTTTTGGGGTTGAATTAACCGTTACGGCAGACGTTATCATCGGCAAACTTCGGGCGAAAACTTCTAAGCATTGTGAACTTCTGTTTAAGCCTTAGCGTAGCGAAGCGAACCTCGACTTAGCGGCGCTCGAAATGCTCGACGTTCTCAAAAGCACACGCCGCCATTTGCCTCCAGGCGCTTGCCTGGCGCAATGACTTTTTTCTTTGCAAGAAGTAGGCGCAAAGAAAAAAGTAACAAAAAAGAAACGCCGGTTAGGGTATTTCGTCCGTTGCGACGGACGACAAGACCTCCGCGGTCTTGACTGCGCCGCCTTTTGAAAAAGGCGGGCGAAAACTTCTGAATACTGTGAACTTCTGTTTAAGTCTTAGTGTAGCGAAGCGAACCTCGACTTAGCGGCGCTCGAAATGCTCGACGTTCTCAAAACTACACGCCGCCTTTTTGCCTCCAGGCGCTTGCCTGGCGCCTGCAAAAAAATTTACGAAAAAATAGCGTGTAGATACTGTACAAATCAAAAATTGTATGATATAATTAAAATAGCTACATTTAACTTAAAGGGTCAGTGCCGAAAATATGGAAGAAAAAGTTGAAATTTCGGAGAATGCAGTCGTTGGACGTAACGCGGTCTCCGAGCTTATAAAAAGCGGCAGAGCCGTTGATAAAATATTCGTTAAGGACGGCGTCTGGGAGGGCTCGATAAAGGAAATAGCCGCTATGGCTAAGGAAAAGGGTATTCCCCTCGTCAGCTGCGGAAAAAGCAAGCTCGACAAGTTAGCTCCCGGTATGGCGCACCAGGGCATTATCGCCTTCGCCGCCGAAAAGGAATACTGCTCGGTTGACGACATCATAAGCTACGCAAAATCCAAAGGCGAAGAGCCGTTTATAGTAATCGCCGACGGAATTAACGACCCACACAATCTCGGCGCTCTCATAAGATGCGCCGAGGCGGCGGGCTGCCATGGGCTTATCATTCCCAAGCGCAGAAGCGTAACGCTTACCGCTACCGTTTCAAAGGCGTCCGCGGGCGCAATCGAGCATTTACGTATCGCCAAGGTTACTAATCTCGGCGTTACCGTAGACGAGCTGAAAAGGAAGGGTGTCTGGATATATTCCGCGGAGGCGGACGGCACCGACATCGACAAAACCGAGATAATCACCCCTGCCGCCTTCGTGCTTGGATCGGAGGGTCAGGGAGTTTCCAGACTTATCAAGGAAAAAAGCGATTTTATTGTGTCAATACCGATGAAGGGAAAGGTCAATTCCCTGAACGTTTCCTCTGCGGGCGCGGTCATACTGTTCCACGCAAGGAAATATTTTAACTGATTTTATGCGTGTTTGGCGTTGAATATACAGAAAGGAGAGCAAGCGTTAGGAATGGAAGAGAAAAATTTAGCATCTGAAATGCTGAGCCAGATAAAAAAATACGTTGGAACCGACACTCCCGAAAGCGCCTCGGCAAAAGCCGAAGCTACCTCGGCGGCTCAGTCCGTTTCAGAGGATAAATATTTACCGAAAGAGCCTTGGACAGAAAAAAAGCCTAAGGTCAGACAGATACCGACAGACGAGTCGCTTTTTGAATTCGAAAGCTTTGTCGACGAGCCTGCCGCGCCCGAGCCGTCCGAGCTCACCGAGGCTGAGGCGGTATATGTCGAGGAGCTTCGTGAGAAATTCGGAATTTCTAAGAGCGTAGGAGTCGGATTTATCAGCGACGATGATATGGAAGGCGACGACGAGCCTTTGTCTAAGGTAGCGCCCGTAGTCGAGGAAATCACCGAGACACCCGTGGTAGAGGAAATCACTGAGACGCCCGTAGTCGAGGAAATCACCGAGACACCCGCTATCGAGGAAATCACCGAGACACCCGCTATCGAGGAAATTACCGAGGCACCCATCGTTGAGGGAATTACCGAGGCGCCCGCTATCGAGGAAATAACCGAGGCGCCCATCGTTGAGGAAATAACCGAGACACCCGCTATCGAGGAAATTACCGAGGCGCCCGTTGTCGAGGAAATTACCGAGGCGCCCGTGGTCGAGGAAATCACCGAGGCGCCCGTTGATAAGGAAACGGTTTATGAAAAAGAGCCGGAGCAGGTAACGTTTGCGGTGCCGGAGCTTTCAAACGAGACGGTCATTCGTGAGAGCAAGCCTATGCCTGACCACACCCCTATGGGTGTTCAACTTACATTTCTTGATACTCCGCAGGAGCCTGAAAATGAGTTTGATGGCGCCGAGCAATTAGAGTTTAACACAGGCGCTTTCGAAGAAGACGACGATTTCGACTACGACGAGGAAGATGACGGCTTCGATGATGATGACGATTATGATTACGACGAGGAAGCCGAAGATTTTGACGGTTACGAGGATTTAGAGCAAGCTGATGAGGAGTATAATGAGCTTTCAGACGCGCCTTTGACTGAGGTAGGTGATATTTCAGAGGCTGCTAAGGTAACCGATGCCGTGTCTGACGGCGAGATAGAGGCTGAAAAGGACGGCGCTTCCGACACGTTCTTTGGGGAAGATGCGACGTCTGCCCCGACACCTGATGTCTCTGCTGATAGCTTTGAGACCGCAACGCTCACTCCCATAGAGATAAGCGCTATGGAGGAAGAGGAGAGAATCAGAGCCGAGCAGGAAAGCGCAGAGGAGCCCGTTTTCGAGGAAACCGAGCAGGATATCTGGGACGCCTCTGACAAAAAGCTTTGGATTTCTAAAAAGCGCTATATGGAATACTGCGACGGACTTACTGTTCCGCCACTTAAAATAACCAAAGAGGAAAAAGACGTAACGAGGGCTGATAAAAAAATCGAAAGCTCCGGTTACGTCTATGAGATGACCGAGCGCGCTCCCATCTTCGCTGACGGTATAGGCGAAGGCAGGAACACCGACAGCTATTTCAAGCGCGAAGTGGAGTATTGCGACAACAGAGAGGCGGAAAGAGGAGCTTATTTCAGAGATAAGCTTCGCGTTAGCTGGAAAAAAACTGTTTTCTCGTTAGTTATAATGCTTTCCGTGGTTCTTATCGAGAGCATTGCGGGAATATTTAAGGCTTCGATAAGCAATCCTATGCCATTCGCCATAGCCTTGCTTGTGCTGCTCGGAGTCGAGGCAGGACTTGTTTTCAACGCCTTGAAGGACGGAATAAGGCTTGCGGTCAAGGGAGTATTTCTTCCCGAATTTTTGACAGCGGGCGTGGTAATTCCCACTATCGTTTATCACTTGGTATTAGTGTTTGCGGGCGGAAGCTCAAAGTACGCCATGCTCTTTGGTACGTCAGCGGCTATCGCTATGTTCCTTACGGCGCTTTACCGCTACAATATGCTTAAACGCGAGCATATCGTGTTTACCGTTACCTCGTCTTACGGTGATTACGTAACCGAGGTAAAAATGAAGGATTTTAAAAACTCGCCTGAGGGGATAGCGTTTGACGGCTATGTTGACCCTGAATCCTCGCTCTACAAGATGAACAGAGTAGGACGTATTGACGCCGCCTACACTGATAAGCCTGTACGCGACGAGTGCTACGGCATAATCAGAGTTCTTTTCCTGTGCATCATCTGCGCCGCGGTTGTCGCGGGAGTCGTTTTCGGAATTATCAGACGCGACCTGTTTTACGGCGCAGTTTCAGCTATAAGCCTTATCTCGTTTTCCGCCCCCGTAAGCGTTTTTGTCGCGCTGTTTCTTCCGAGAGTAAGGGGTGCGGCGGTCTCCGCTAAAATAGGCGGCGCTGTGGTCGATTTCGATGACGAGAGCGATCAGTTTGACAGAAACGTTATCATGATTGATGACAAAGACCTGTTCCCCATAAAGAATATTCCCACTCCTATATTTGAAATGCGTCATATGCCCGGGCTTGAGGAAAGTCTTTCGAGAACTGCGGCTCTGTTTAAAAAGATTGGCGGGCCGCTAAAAGCGCTTGAAATGGAGGGCGGCTATCACGATGCCGACAGCGTTAGTATAACTGATATCTCCGAAAACGGAATCTCCGCGGTAATAGACGGACGCAATATCTGCGCCGGCTCCGACTCTTATATGCGTAAGAGAGGTATTAAGTTTAAGCGCTACGGCAAGCTTCTGCCTAAAAACTCGCGCGTTATGTATATTGCCGACGGCGGAGTCTTCTTTGCTATGGCGGTTATTACCTTCGTGCCTGACCAGACGCTTGTTCGCAGAATAGCGGAGCTTCGCAACACCGAAACCGTGTTCTCGCTCAAAACCTGCAATCCTTGTATTGATACCGAGCTGCTTTTTGATACTACGGGACTTGAGCCTGACCTTCTCCGTCTTGTTAAGTACGCCCCAGGCGATGACGTCGCTCCTGCGGCGACTGACAGAGAGGGCAGCCTTGTTTCAAGTAACGGAACTGTTGGTCTTATTACCGCTTTGCTTGAATATAAGCGCCAGAAAAAGCTGGTCTTTGAGGCTTCAAGATTTGCTTGCGTTGCTTTCGGTGTAGGCGCCTTCGTTTCCCTGATGCTGTCCGGTGTCGGACTTGAATTTGGGTTTGCGTCGCTTATATCGCTCGCTGTTCACGGCGGATTATCCTTAGCTGCCTTCTTTATGGCAACCCGTAACGCTATTAACACTAAAAGTAAAATTAAAAAACAGTAAATCGGACTTAATGAAAAAGGGAGCTGTATAAGGAGAGTACGGTCGCTTTTGAAAAAGCTCCGCAAAACTTCTCTTATACGCCGCTACCGTTTTTATGGTAACGGCGTATAAGAATGCTTGTAGATTTTTTCGATAAACCTCATTCTTCCTATGTAGCTTTCTTTCGCATAAAGTCTGACTTTATGCTTTTTGATTTGTTTTAATCTTTATACATTTGGTTTAATGGGAGCTATATGTGTTAGTGAGAGTATACTGTTTTTGTAAAAGCCGTGTGAGATAATTCTTTTATACCGATGGCTTTATGTTATCGGTGTAAAAGAAGTCTTTGCGCAGCTTTCTTCAGAAAGCGCGTACTCCCCCTTAGACATAGCTTCTCATGAAAGGAAATATATGGAGCTTAGCAGAATTTTAAAGAAGGTACTGAAGCCCGGCAGATACACGGGCGGAGAGTACGGACAGATAATTAAGGACAAGACGAAGATGGCGGCGAGGTTCGCCTTTTGTTTTCCTGACTCATACGAGATAGGAATGTCCAACCTCGGAATGAGAATTTTATATCACGCCATAAATCTTATGCCCGACGTTTACTGCGAGAGGGTGTTTTCGCCGCTTCCCGATATGGAAGCGCAGATGAGAGAGAACAAGCTTCCGCTTTTCGCTCTTGAAACGCTTGACCCTGTAAAAGAATTTGATTTTATGGGTATCACGCTTCAGTACGAGCTTTGCTACACCAACGTTCTTTCAATGCTTGAGCTTGCCGAGATACCGCTTTACGCAAGGGACAGGGACGAGAGCTTTCCCATTATTGTCGGCGGCGGCCCCTGCGCCTACAACGCCGAGCCGCTTGCGGACTTTTTCGACGTCTTTTCGATAGGCGAGGGCGAGGAGGCGCTTCCCGAAATGATACGTCTCTACATAGATATGAAAAAAAGCGGCTCCTATTCAAAGGAAAAATTTCTTCGTGAGCTTTCGCATATCGAGGGCTTTTACGTTCCGTCGCTTTATGAGGTCAGCTACAATTCTGACGGCACGGTAAAGGCGTACGCTCCGAAATATCCGGACGTACCGAGCGTTGTCCGCAAAAGGATAATAAAGGATATGGACAAGGCTCCCTTTCCAGATAAATTCGTTATGCCTTACATTGAGACGGTACACGACCGCATAACCGAGGAGGTCTACCGAGGCTGTATACGCGGCTGCCGCTTCTGTCAGGCGGGAATGATATACCGTCCGATAAGAGAGAAGTCGCCCGACGTCGTAAACTCTCAGGTAAAGTGCATTTATGAGAATACGGGCTACGACGAGGTATCACTGCTTTCGCTTTCGATAAGCGACTATACACGTCTTTCCGAGCTTACCGAGAAGCTGCTCACCTGGACTGACGGAGAAAAGGTTAACCTTTCACTTCCGTCGCTCCGCGCCGACACCTTTTCAAAGGAGCTTATGGACCGTATTTCGTCCGTCCGTCAAAGCGGACTGACGTTTGCGCCCGAGGCGGGCACTCCGCGGCTTCGCGACGCAATAAACAAGAACGTTACGGAGGAGGAGATACTTCGCGCCTGCTCGCTTGCGTTTGGCGGCGGCAAGACTAACGTCAAGCTATACTTCATAATGGGTCTGCCGACGGAAACGTACGAGGATATCGACGGAATCTCGGCAATGGGAAGCGCGGTTGTAAACGAGTTTTATAAAAACCCGAACAGAGTCAAGGGACGTCATCCTCAGGTAACGCTTTCCTGCGCCTGCTTTATCCCCAAGCCCTTTACGGCTTTTCAGTGGGACGCTCAGGACAGCCTTGAAGCGCTTAACGAAAAGCAGCAGTATCTGAGAGGAAAGATAAGCGACAAGCGAGTCAAGTACAACTATCACGGCGTCAAGTCCTCGCGCATTGAGGCGGCGCTGGCGAGAGGAGACAGAAGGCTCTCGGCGGTGCTTTACGAGGCAAGAAAGCTCGGAATGGAGTTTGACGCCTGGGACGAGCATTTCAGCTACGAAAAATGGGAGCAAGCCTTTAAAAACGCCGGTATAGATATGGGCTTTTACGCCAACAGAGCTATGGGGCTTGACGAGGTGCTTCCTTGGGATATTATCGATATCGGAGTAACCAAGGAATTCCTAAAAAGAGAGTACAAAAAATCGAGAGAATCGCTCTCCACGCCTAACTGCCGTGAAAAGTGCGCCGGGTGCGGAGCGAACAGAATGGGAGGAGTAACGCCATGGTGCCCGAAAGCATAAGAATAATGTTTCAAAAGACGGGCAGACTGCGATATATATCCCATCTTGACCTGTGCAGGACTATGCAGCCCGCAATGATAAGAGCGAGGATACCGCTTTGGTACACGGAGGGCTTTAATCCCCATCCTAAGATGGTATTCGCTCAGCCGCTTCCGCTTTTTGTAACGAGCAAGTGTGAATTTCTTGACATAAAGATAGTAGAGGATGTTTCCTGCGAGGAAATTAAGCGCAGACTTCG
This sequence comes from Clostridia bacterium, assembly GCA_017502875.1. Lineage (GTDB taxonomy): Bacteria > Bacillota > Clostridia > Oscillospirales > CAG-272 > SIG673. The sequence continues at coordinate 46,987 of JAFVUF010000007.1, forward strand.
CGAGGCGTTTACCGACGAGCTTTACGTTACGGACGTTTATAAGCCGACGGATAAGTTTACCGAGATAGCCTACGCCGAGTACGAGATAAGCGGAATCGCGGTTACGGCGCAGGACGTCAAAGGGCTGCTTTCGGGTAGCATAGAGGTTAAGAAAAGAACCAAGTCGGGCGCTGAAAAGGTAATAGACATTCGCCCTCAGGTAAGGAGCGTAACACTAAGACCTGACGGGGTTATCGAGTGTGTGCTTTCGGCAAGCGGCTCGGAGTACCTTAATCCCGATATTTTTGCCAAGGCGCTTGCCGCCTCGGTTGGAATAGAGGAGCCTGACTGCGATATCACGAGAATTAAGTGGTATAAGGCGGACGGAAATGTGTTTAAGTAAAATATTTTAAGGAGGGCGGTTGCCCTCCTATATTTTTTATCTCAGATTATCAGCGCGCGTCTCACTCGCTCAACACGAAGCGCGCTATCACGGATATAGCGGGTTGTTTCGTATTCGTCGTTACATTCGTAAGCGGCGACAAGGCTTTCGAGGCTGACCCTTGCTTCACTCACGTAGCCGTTATCCACCGATAATTTCAGTAGGAATTCATTATTTTTTAATTCGCGGAGAGCTTCCTCAGCCCCCGCCGCGCCACCGTTTTCGACTGAGCGCTCAATGCTTTGGCATACCCCGTGGCAGTAGATATCGTTACCAACCGTTACTCCGAGCGTTACAATAAAAACAGAGAGGGCGGCGATAAAGGCTTTCATTTATCTAATTCCTCCTTGGTAATCAAATATTCCTCGCCTGCGTCGTTTACGGTGTATAGAAATACGCCCTGCGGCGTCAGGTGTTTTTTGCTCAGACGCTCGTCAAGTGAGGCGCGTGAAAGCCCTGTGAGCTTAAGTCCGTGCTCGTTTACCTCGCCGTCGCTTATAACGATGTGAGCGATACCCTTTTCGCCAACGTCGGAACGGGAAAAAACGGCAAGCTCTCCGTTTTCTTCAAGGATAGCGTATTCAAGCTCGGAAATATCGGAAATCCCTTTAAGCCTCGCCTCGCTGATAAGCTCCTCAATGCCCAGACGCAGAGTGGACATTTCCTTAAAGTTCAGTCTTCCTTTTCTGATAATTACGCTCGGCTTTCCGTCGAAAACCGCGCGGAGCTTTTTGCTTTTGGTAACAGCAAAGGCGGCGATTATTTCTATACAGATGACCGTAACTATCGGAATGATGGCAAAGGTGAGAGGGATTTCCTCGTGTCCTATCGGCATTGCGGCGATTTCGGAAAGAAGAAGCGCCGAAACAAGCTCGGAGAGCTGAAGCTCTCCTATCTGGCGTTTGCCGCCTATACGCATAGCGATTATGAGAAGCGCGTAAACGATAAGCGTGCGGAGTAAAATATTAAGCATAAAACCTCTTTATTTTGAATTACAAGGGTTTTCGAGGAGCGTTTTTTAGCGGTTGATTTATTTATCTCCATTCTCGGTAAAATCATACATTTTTAGAAAAATAAAAATTTACAAATTATGCGTTATGGGTCTTTACAAAACGGACAGTTTATGATATAATGTAGTAGTTAAAATTTTGACATTCGTCAAGGAGGCAATAAAAATGGCAAGAACTAAACTTTCTATGGACGGAAATACCGCCGCGGCTCACGTTTCTTACGCGTTTACCGAGGTTGCCGGTATTTACCCCATAACCCCCTCCAGCCCTATGGCAGACTACGTTGACCAGTGGGCTGCGTCAGGCAAGAATATTCTCGGCAAGCCTGCGCTCAATATCTTCGGCACTCCCGTTAAGGTAACTGAGATGCAGTCCGAGGCAGGCGCGGCAGGTACCGTGCACGGCTCGCTTGCGGCAGGTGCTCTTACCACCACCTATACCGCTTCTCAGGGACTTCTTCTTATGATCCCCAACATGTATAAGATCGCCGGTGAGCTTCTCCCCTGCGTATTTCATGTTTCGGCTCGTTGCGTAGCGTCCCACGCTCTTAACATTTTCGGTGATCACTCCGACGTCTACGCTTGCCGCCAGACCGGCTTTGCTATGATGGCTGAGACCAATCCTCAGGAGGTCATGGACCTCGGCGCAGTCGCTCACCTCGCTTCCATTAAGGGACGCGTTCCGGTTCTCAACTTCTTCGACGGTTTCCGTACCTCTCACGAGATTCAGAAGATTGAGGTCTGGGATTTCGACGACCTTAAGGAAATGACCGATATGGACGCGGTTGCCGCTTTCCGTAAGCACTCTCTTAACCCTGAGCACCCTGCTCTTCGCGGCTCTGCTGAGAACGGAGATATCTTCTTCCAGCACAGAGAGGCATGCAACAAGTTCTACGACGCTTTCCCCGCTATCGTTGAGGAGTATATGGACAAGGTTAACGCCAAGATTGGCACCGACTATAAGCTCTTTAACTACTACGGCGCTCCCGACGCTGACCGCGTTATCGTTGCGATGGGCTCCATCTGCGACGTTATCGAGGAGGTTATCGATTACATGAACGCTTCGGGCGAGAAGGTAGGTCTTGTTAAGGTTCGTCTTTACAGACCCTTCGTTGCCGCTAAGCTCGCTGAGGCTATTCCCGCTACCGCAAAGAAGATAGCGGTTCTTGACAGAACCAAGGAGCCCGGCTCTCTCGGTGAGCCTCTCTACCTTGACGTTGTTACCGCGCTCGCTACTCTCGGCATAACCGATAAGAAGATTGTTGGCGGACGTTACGGCCTCGGATCTAAGGATACTCCTCCTTCCTCCGTATTCGCGGTATACGAGAACCTCGCTAAGGACGCTCCCAAGGCTAACTTCACCATCGGTATAGTTGATGACGTTACCGGACTTTCCCTTGACGAGAAGCCCGCTCCCGACACCGCAGCGGCAGGTACAATTTCCTGCAAGTTCTGGGGTCTTGGCGGAGACGGTACCGTTGGCGCTAACAAGAACTCCATCAAGATTATCGGAGACCACACCGATAAGTATATTCAGGCTTACTTCCAGTACGACTCCAAGAAGACCGGCGGTATCACCATTTCTCACCTCCGCTTCGGAGACAAGCCTATAAAGAGCCCCTACTACATCAATCAGGCGGACTTCGTTGCCTGTCATAACCAGGCATACCTCAATAAGTATGATATGGTAAATGACGTTAAGGCGGGCGGAACCTTCCTTCTTGACTGTCAGTGGACCACCGTTGAGGAGCTTACCGCGCACCTTCCCGGTAAGGTAAAGAACTACATCGCTAACAATAACATTCAGTTCTACACCATCAACGCTACCAGCATTGCTATGAACAGAATCGGTAACGTTAAGGTTAAGAACACCGTTCTTCAGTCCGCATTCTTCGCGCTCGCTAACATTCTTCCTAAGGACGAGGCTATTGAGTACATGAAGAAGATGGCTTATAAGTCCTACATCAAGAAGGGCGAGGCTATCGTTCAGCTCAACTACAACGCTATCGACGCCGGCGCTGACGCATTCGTTAAGATAGACGTTCCCGCCGATTGGAAGAACGCTCCCGCAACTGACGAGATAGAGGCAGTAAGCGGAAAGAGAGCAGACCTTGTTGATTTCGTTAACAAGGTAGTTAACCCCGTAAACGCTATGGGCGGCGATAAGCTTCCCGTTTCCGCTTTCGAGAAGTACGTTGACGGTCAGTTCCCTCAGGGCTCCGCGGCTTACGAGAAGAGAGGCGTTGCGGTTATGGTTCCTACCTGGAATCCCGACAAGTGTATTCAGTGTAACAGCTGCGCGTTTGTATGTCCTCACGCTACTATCCGCGCCTTCGCTCTTACTGATGAGGAAGCGGCTGCGGCTCCCGCGGTTACTAAGATTCACGCTAAGCCCATTGTTAAGACTAACTACAAGTTCACAATAGCTATTTCGCCCCTTGACTGTATGGGCTGTACCCTCTGCGTAAAGGCATGTCCTATCAACGCTAAGGTTGATAAGAGCTATGCTGACGCTATCGCTGAGGCTACCGCTAATAAGGATAAGGCTAAGCTTAAGGAAATCGCTGCGGAGGCTGCGAAGCAGTATGCTCTGGCTATGGTTCCTCAGGCTAAGGAGTCCGAGCAGCAGGCGGCGTTCGACTACTGTGTCGCTAACGTTTCCGAGAAGAAGGAGCTTATCAACAACACCGTTAAGGGCAGCCAGTTCAAGCAGCCCCTCCTTGAGTTCTCCGGCTCCTGCGCAGGCTGCGCCGAGACCTCTTACGCCCGTATCATCACCCAGCTCTTCGGCGAGAGAATGTATATTTCCAACGCTACCGGTTGTTCTTCAATTTGGGGTGGCTCCGCACCTGCAACTCCTTACACCGTAAACAAGGAAAGCGGACGCGGTCCCGCATGGGGCAACTCGCTCTTCGAGGACAACGCTGAGCACGGTCTCGGTATGTACCTCGGTCAGAAGGCTATCCGCGAGAGACTTATCGCTCAGGTAGCTGAGATGGCTGAGTCCGACAAGGCTTCCGATGAGTTCAAGGCTGCCGTTAAGGCATTTATGGATACCAAGGACAACGGTAAGGAGAACGAGGCTGCAACCGCTAACCTCGTAGTAGAGCTTGAGAAGGCTGCTGAGGCAGGCTGTCCCGTCGCTCCCGCTATCCTCGCTGAGAAGGAATACCTCTCCAAGAAGTCCATGTGGATATTCGGTGGAGACGGTTGGGCATACGATATCGGATTCGGCGGACTTGACCACGTTCTCGCTTCCGGTGAGGACGTAAACGTTATGGTATTCGATACCGAGGTTTACTCCAATACCGGCGGACAGGCGTCCAAGGCTTCCAATATCGGTCAGGTCGCTCAGTTCGCGGCTGCCGGTAAGGCTATCGGCAAGAAGAACCTTGCTGAAATCGCTATGTCCTACGGCTACGTATACGTTGCTCAGGTCGCTATGGGCGCTGATATGAATCAGTTCCTTAAGGCTCTTACCGAGGCTGAGGCTTATCCCGGACCTTCGCTTATCATCGGCTATGCTCCCTGCGAGATGCACGGTGTTAAGGGCGGTATGCAGAACTGCCAGGACGAGATGAAGAAGGCTGTCGCGGCAGGTTACTGGAATATGTTCCGTTACAACCCGACCCTTGAGTCTAACAAGCTTATCATCGACTCTAAGGAGCCTACCGCTGACTATAAGGCGTTCATTACCTCTGAGGTTCGTTACGCAAGACTTGCTCAGTCCTTCCCTGAAAGAGCCGAGAAGCTCTTTGATAAGGCTGAGGCTGCCGCTAAGGCTAAGTACGAGCGCCTTCAGAAGATGGGCAAGCTTTACGAGTGATTTTTTCCGGCTTTCTTGAAAGAAAGCCTCGGCAAAGAACTTCTTTCACACCGATAACAGGAGCTATCGGTGTGAAAGATAATTTTCTTGCAAGGCTCTTTCAAAAAACGGTACGTTTACTCATAAAGGATATTTAATTTGATTTCAAGCTTTATTTCGTATGATAATGTAGTATAAGCATAGCGATATGATATACTGACAGATTAGAGGATTAAAAGTGGATATAAAAAATGCACCGTGCGTCAGCGCGGTGCATTTTGTGTTTGGTATTGATTTTGGTGAATTAAAGACGTGCCGTTTTCGAAAGGGGATATGTTATTCGGGGGAGCTCACAAAAAATTCTATATAACAAATCTGTGCCTCTGCGGTGCGGATTTGTTATACGAAAGCTTTTGCGCAGCTTTTCTCGAAAAGCGCGTATTCCTTTCTAAGGCAGTATACCTTAGTTTTCGCTGTAAATAACGGTTACGTCGGGGTGGAGCTGGAGGATAGAGGCGGGAACAAAGGGAGTAATAGGACCGAAGAAGGCTTTATTTATGATATCCTTTTTCTTAGCTCCGTTTGCAATAAGGAGTATTTTCTTTGCCTGCATAATGGACATCATACCCATAGTGATAGCCTTGGTGGGAACGTCTGCCTTTGAAGCGAAGAAGCGCGCGTTAGCCTCAATGGTAGACTCATCGAGCTGAACCTCGTGGGTTTCCTTAGTGAAGAACGCCTCAGGCTCGTTAAAGCCGATATGACCGTCAAGACCTATACCGAGAAGCTGAAGGTCGATACCGCCGAGCTTTTTGATAAACTCATCGTAAGCCTGACCCTCCGCCTTTAAGTCATCGGCGCAGCCGTTGGGAACGTAGGTATTATTCCTGTCGATATTTATATTACAAAATAGGTTATTATCCATAAAATAGCGGTAGCTCTGATCGTTTGAGCCGTCAAGACCTACGTACTCATCAAGGTTTACAGAGGTAACACGGGAGAAGTCAAGCTCACCCGCGCGGTATTTTTCAGCGAGCTTAGCGTAAGTACCGAGGGGAGAGGAGCCTGTGGCAAGTCCGAGGACAGAGTCGGGCTTTAAGGTTACCTGAGAAGCAATGATGTTAGCGGCTATGGCGCTGAGCTTATCGTAGGAATCAACTTTTATAAAGTTCATAAGTGAAATCTCCTTATTACTTGAGTGTAGTTACTATATTATAATCTAAAAAAACTTTTTTGTCAAGGCTGATAGCGCGGCAAAACGGCGGAAGATTGGCGGGGCTGTAATATTTTTCCAGAGTATTTTTCAAAAATCGGGTAGTTTATTCAAGACTTATTTATTTTTATATGATATAATCATAAAGGATAATTATAATTGTTTCCCGAAAGGAAATTACATAAATGCTAAAAGTCGAAAATCTTGTGAAAAAATACGGCGAAAAATATGCCGTTAACGACGTGTCGTTTGAGATAGGCGACGGTGAGATTGTTGGCTTCCTCGGCCCAAACGGAGCAGGCAAGACTACGGTGATGAATATCATTACGGGATATCTCTCATACACCTCAGGCTCCTGTACTGTTGACGTTTTCGAGATACTTGAAAATCCAACTGAGGCGAAGAAGCTTATAGGATATCTGCCCGACCAGCCGCCGCTTTACCCTGAGATGACCGTTCAGGAGTATTTAAACTTTGTTTTTGAGCTGAAGGGCTGTACCTTTAACCGCAAAAAGCACATAATGGAGGTCTGCGAGGTTACTAAGATAGTCGATATGAGGGACCGCCTCATAAGAAATCTGTCTAAGGGCTACTGTCAGAGAGTCGGTATCGCTCAGGCGCTTATCGGTAATCCTAAGGTGATAATTCTGGACGAGCCTACCGTCGGTCTTGACCCCAAGCAGATGATAGAGGTACGCAATCTGATAAGAAGCCTTGGACGCGACCACACCGTTATCCTTAGCACCCACGTGCTTTCCGAGGTTCAGGCGGTATGCGACAGAATTATCATAATGAACAAGGGCAGGATTGCCGCCGACGAGCGTACTGAACGTCTGACCGAGCTTATGTCGGGCACAAGACGCTTACAGGTCAAGATAGCGGGCAACAAAAAGGCGATACTTGACAGTATAAGCGCCCTTGACTGTGTTTCGTACGTTGAGGCGGGCAAGGATATGAACAGCGCCGACGGCATAACCTTTAAGATAGAGAGCAAGAACGGCGCTGATATCAGAAAAGAAATATTCGAGCTTTGCGCAAAGAACAACACCCCTATTATGGGAATGGAGACTGTAACCTCGTCGCTTGAGGACGTATTCCTTAACTTAACCAAGGAGATTGCAAGAAAGAAGGGTAAAAACAGATGATAGCTATATATAAACGCGAGCTTTACTCGTTTTTTACAACTCCTATGGGGTATGTATACATAGCGATGTTCTGGGCTGCGTCGAGCTTTGCGTTCTGCATGACGACGCTTCTGGCGGGCATGGATAGCAGCATCAGCTCGTATTTTATGTTAGAGCTTCTGATAATAGCTCTTATGACTCCGCTGCTTACGATGAAGTCGTTTTCCGAGGAGCGCAAGCTGAAGACGGAGCAGCTTCTGCTGACCTCGCCTGTTTCGCTTCCCGCGTTTGTCGGAGCGAAATTCCTTGCTTCTTACACCATGTTCGTTATCACATTCCTCGTAAGCTGCCTTAATCTTCCGATAATGTTTGCCTATCTCTCGGAGAACAACCTGTATCAGTACAATGCGGCGATAGCGCTTGGAAGCTGTATAGCGCTTCTGCTCGTCGGCGCGGCGTTTATTGCGCTGGGACTTCTCATTTCGGCGCTTACCGAGAACCAGATGGTATCGGCTGTCGGCACTCTTACCGCCTCGGCAGTTCTTCTCGGAGCCTCGCTTGCTAACTCCTACATAAATTTCGCGCCGCTTCGAATGGTGCTTTCCTGGATAAGCATTTATTCAAGATTCGCTAACTTCAATAAGGGATATTTTGATATCGCGGCGCTTATCTACTACGCCTCGTTTGCGTTCGTTTGTATGTTCGTTACGGTAAGGATTTACGAGAAACGTCGGTGGGCTTAGTTTTCCTCAACGTCTGGAAGACGTTGAGGAAAACTTGACGAACTGCGTTCGTCGCGGAGGTTTCGCTCGTTGCGACGGGCGACAATGGCTCCGCGCCTTGACTGCGCGACCTTTTGAAAAAGGTCGATCAAAACTTTTATAATAGAACATTATAGGGAAGTTACTATGGAAAATAACGAAAAAAGCTCTGTTTTTAAGAGCAGAAGATTTAAATACGGCTCGCTTGCCGTAACGCTGACGGTATTATTTATCGTTTTGGTTATCGTGCTTAACGCGGCAATTTACGCGCTCACGTACTCGTTTGGCTGGTATCTTGACCTGACGGGTGAGCAGTACTACGGCATAACCGACGCCTCAAAGGAGCTGCTTGACGGAGTTCTTACCCCCGGAGTAAACGTCAAGATTGTATTCTGTCAGGACAAGGACAGGGTGCTTGATGATAGCGCGGGTTATTACGTATATAAGTGTATCGAAAGCTACAAGAAGGCTTATCCGAACAACATCAAGGTTGAGTTCCTTGATATCAATAAGCACCCTGAGCTTGCCTCGCAGTATACGACTCAGCACGGTATAAAGCTGTATACGTACAACGTAATTATGGAAACCGATATGGAAAACGGCGATATGCCAAATATGAGAGTGTTTGATTACAACGATTTCTATATAACGGATTCCGAAAGCGAGACCGTTTACGCCTTCCACGGCGAGAACCGTTTCACCTCATACATAATTTCTCTCTGCCATGAGTTCCCTAAGTGCTATTTCATTACGGGACACGGGGAAACTGTTACCGACGGAGCAGGAGCGTACGGTAAGCTTTACGAGTTTATGACGGACGCGGGCTTTGACGTGCGTGAGATAAACCTTACTCAGCCGGACGCCAGCTTAAACGACGCTAAGGTGATTATAATCAACGATCCCGTTTACGATTACAGCACAGAGGAGCTTGATAAAATAGGACATTTTATGTCCGATAAAATGGGTAACGCTATGGTGTTCCTGTCGCCTGAAAACGCTCTTTCAAATGAGCCCGAAAGGGATCTTGGAAATCTTAAAGCGTGGCTTAAGGAGTGGGGAGTTCAGGTTGTAGGTCAGGTAAGCGATAACGTAAATTCCCTTACCGACACAAACGGTCTTTCGATATTCTCCGCCTATCCGCTTGAAAGCGAGAGCACCTTTGCCGCCTCGCTTCACAGTTATATGCGCCAAAAGGACTCTCAGCCCAAGACGGTTATCGACAACGCTCTGGCGTTTGACTGCGACTGGAAGGAGCTTAACGGAGTAAGAACCAACGGAGCAAAGGAATATCAGCCTGTGCTTTATTCCTACAACACCGCTTCCGTAGGTGATTATAAAAACAAGCAGTTTGAGATAGCCTCGCTTGTCAGATATACCGATCAATATCAAGATACAGATTCGTTTCTTACCTCTTATCTGTTCGTTTCATCGGCGGGATATGAGGAGTATTTAAGCTCCGGCGTATACGGCAACAGAGATATACTCTTTATGCTCGCAAGACAGATGGGTAAGGAGCTGGTTCCGATTGACATTGATATGAAGGTATTCGGAAGCGAGGAGCTTAGCATTTCTACCGCCGCGGCGTACGTATGGACGGTAATTCTCGTTGGCGTTATGCCGATAGCGGTGCTTACGGTTGGAGGAATAGTCTGCTTCAGAAGAAAGCGCTCCTGAGGCTGCCGCAAAAATATATAAGGAATTTTCAGTATGCAAATGGATAAAAAAGAAATAGAGTCGCAGGAATTGGACGATGCGCTTTCGGCGCTCGGCGCCGACGTAAACGGTTCGGTAGCGGAGTCCGAGGAGAGCGACACCCTTGACGCGTTCAGCTTCGGAGACGGAGATGAAAACAGCGGTAAGGGCGCGAAAAAGCCGAAAAAGGCGGGAATGGTAAAAAAGCAGATAATTATGGTAAGCGTTTTCGCTGCTGTCGCTTTGATTCTTACCCTTGTTTATTTCCTCGTTTTACGTCCTATTTTTAACGAAAGGACCAAGGAAGAGGAACAGGAAATAGTTCCGCTGATAGAGGGCGAGGTTCGCGATAGCGGCGGAGTGGCGATACTTATGTTCCCACACGTTGAGAAAAAGAATCTTAATAAGATTACGGTTAAAAACTCCTACGGCGGATATACGCTGCAAAGAGAAGTTGTCGCCGACGGTAGCGCAAACGTTAATTTCATAATAGCGGATCACCCCGCTTCGTCTGTTTCCGCGGAAACGGTATCTAAGATAGTGGTATCTGGCGGTTATTCCGTTGTAATGAGAAGGCTTGAGGATAGCTGTCCTGACGATCAGCTATATAAGTACGGGCTTGCTCCCGGCGACAGCTATACTACCGTTACCGTAGAGGATATAGCAGGTAATAGCTACGAGTATTACGTTGGCTCGATAATCCCAAGCGGCGGCGGATATTACTGCCGTTATTCGACCAGAAGCGCTATATACATTATAAATTCCGAGTCCGCTTCGATTCTTAATCAGTCGAGTCAGAGCCTACTCTCACCCATGCTTGGCTATCCTATCGGAGGCGATGGGGCAACAATGGTAGACCTTTTCGGTATTACCAAGAACGGCGAGGAGTTTATAACCTTTGCGTACGACGAGGCGGAATCGGGACAGACAGCCCAAAGTGTATATAAAATGCTCTATCCGGGTGAGTACGTTATAGACAGCGACATCGTTTCGGCGTCAGTAACCGCAACGCTTGCCTCGCTTGAAGGCGCTATGGTTATTGAGGCGGGTAACGGAACTACCGAGGGACTGCTTTATAAGAACGAAAAGCTTATGGCGGAGTACGGATTTCACGATCTTGAAAAGCCAGCGTATGAGCTGTATTATCAATATGGCGATTATCCCTCGTATATTATATTCACCGAGTCGGGAATTGATGGCTATTACTACGCGTATTCTTACATATGGGATACGATAGTGCTGGTGGCGGAAACCTCCGTGCCGTATCTTAAATGGGGACTTCTTGATTTCCTCAGAACTAAGCTGTTCTTTGATGAGATAGGAGAGGTTGATTATATCTCCGTAAGCGGAAACGCTTATAACAAGTACGATATAAGCGAAAAGTTTTATTACGATATGGACGAGTACGGAACCATTCACAGTAAGGCTGAGTCAACCGGCTGGGAGTACGACGGAAACTATTCGGAGCGTAACTATGCTCAGTCCTTTTTCCTCACCGTAGCGATGATAAATATTCAGGGGTACGCAAGCGATATTGATTTTGATAAGTCAAAGGCTACCGAGTACGCCAGAATGGAGATAAAGCTCAAGGACGGAACTGTGAACACCTACGTATTCTACCGTCAGGGCGGCGGTGGTACCTGCTATTATGAAATAAACGGCGAGGGTGAATTTTACGTCCTTAAAAGACAGATTGATAAAATGCTCGTTGACGCGGTTCGCGCAGCAAACAACTGCGCGGTTGATTGGGAAGCGGAATGGGCGGAATATCCCTCTGAAAATGAAATGCTGGGAACGAATTGAGAGCTATGACGAGATTTAAAAAGGCTTTACTTGCCGCGCTTGCCTTAACGTTATGCATGGCTACGCTTACGGGCTGCGCCGTAGGCAAGTTCGACGTTAATAAAAAAATAGTGTGCGAGGTAGACGGCGAGCCCGTTACCTACGACGAGTATAAATATTTTTTCTACCGCCACCATACAGACCTTTACGGCTCGGCTGAGGTTGCGCTCAATGACGAGATGTTTAATAAGGTCAAGGCGATGACCGAGGACTCGCTCCGAAGAAAAGCTACGATAATGAGGCTTATTGACGAATACGGAATCAAGCTTGACGATGAGCAAAAGGACTACGTAGACGAGATGGTGGAGGCTCAGATCGAGCTTTACGAGGGAGAGCAGGGATATAAGGACTTTCTGCTTGAGGGACGCGCGACGGGTACGGTTTTCCGCGACCAGATATTGCTGACCTTTGGATATGACCCGGCTTTGCGCGAAATCTTTAAAATGGGCGCAAATAAGGATATCGTAATGACCGACGAGGCGATACTCGCTTCGGTACAGAGTGGACAGTTCTACCGTTATCAGTACGCCTACTTTGCGCTTACCGAGGGCAAGAATTCAGTTGAGCTTGAAAAAGAGGCAAAGGAATTTCTGGCAGGCGTAAAAAACGGCGCCAACACCTTCAAAAACGAGGATTATGACATTATAGGTCAAAGGACACTCGGGTTTGAGCAGGCTATTCTGGCGCTTGACGAGGGAGAGGTAAGCGAGGTTCTGTGGGGCGCGGATTGGGGCGATAACGCAGGCTATTACGTCTTTAAGCGTTTACCAATTGACGTCGAGCATGCTAAGACCAATATGGAAAGGTTCGAGATTGAGGACGAATATTTCGCTTCGACCTATCTTAAATATATTTCCGAGCAGAGTAACAGCATTGAAATTGAGTACGCAAAGTATTTTGATTCGATAGATTACGCTACGTTGCTTAAAAAGGAAGAGTTGAAATAAGCATAAAATAAAAGGGATTAAGCCGATTGGCTTAATCCCTTTTTTGTGTTCGTATTATGCGCTGAGTACAGGCAACACGCTCGGTGTTTGATAGAGTTTGCAAGAAAAATATATAACCGCCATTGCACATTAGCTGTGGGGTGGCGGTTATAGAAAAGTTTTTGCGGAGCTTTTTTCAAAAAGCGACTGTATCTCCCTTGCGTATCAGCGAAGCGCCGCCGCGCCGATGATACCGGCGTCGTTACCGAGGGTTGCGCTTTTAAGCTCGGTTCTGTCCTCTTCCTTGCGGCAATATACCTCTTTATCAACCAACTTTCTCAGCGGAGCGATAAGGTTTTCCTTCTCGTTTGCTACGCCGCCTCCGAATGCTAAAATTGACGGCTGTAACATATTGATTATATTAGCGGTTCCTGTCGCAAGATAGGAAATATAGGTGTCTACTACCTCCTTTGCCGCCGTGTCTCCCTTTCTCATGCAGTCAAAGGCGGTACGTCCGTTGACGTTTTCAAGCTTGCCGTCCGCATATTCCCACATAGCGCTATCGCTATGCTCCTGCATTTTCTCCTTAGTCATTCTGATAAGCGCGGTTGCGGAGCTGTACGCCTCCCAGCAGCCTTTTCTGCCGCACGAGCACTGAACACCGTTGTGAACAATTACCGTATGGCCAAGCTCTCCGCCCGCAAAGGTCGAGCCGCTGTAAAGCTTGCCGTCGATGACCATTCCGCCGCCAACGCCCGTTCCAAGCGTTATCATTACGAAATCCTTTACGCCCTTTCCTGCGCCCGCAACGACCTCGCCGTATGCCGCGGCGTCCGCGTCGTTTGCTATTGAGACGTTTTTGACGGGGAAAAAGGATTTAAGCTTGTCGGCAATGGGATAATTAAGGAATGGAAGATTGTTTGCGTAGTTAACGACGCCGCTGTTACGGTCAGCTGTTCCGGGAGTCGCTATTCCGACGCTTTCTATCTTGCTTGCGCCTATGCCCTGCTCGTCGCAAAGCCTCTGACACAGAGCCGCCATATCCTTTACAATCTCATCGGCGTCTCTGCTTGCCTTGGTCTCAACCGACGCCTTTCTTAATAAATTGTAGTCCTCATCGACAAGTCCTGCCGCAATGTTGGTTCCGCCCAGGTCTATTCCTATTGTGTACATTATACTTTCTCCTTTAAATAACAGTTGGTATTATATATTGCTTATTATAAGTTTGTATTACTTAAATATTGCGGCATCATTACTGCATAAGCTTTTGCATACGTATATCTCTTCCCGTAAATGAGAGCACCGTAAACTCACCGAAAAGCCTTGAAGCTATTCTTTCGGTATAGCGCTTGGCTATCGCGTCGTGAAGGATATTGGTGTTGATTATGGTAGGCAGAGATTTATTTTGCCTTGTGTTTATGAGGTTGTAGAAGCACGCGACGGAAAACTGATTTGTCTCCTCCGTGCCGAAATCGTCGATTATAAGCAGGTCGCAGTCAAAATAACGCTCGGTCTTGTTTTCGGACTGGTCTCCAAAGCCTCTGCCGAAGCGCTCAAAGCTAAAATCGGAGATTATATTCTGCGAGGTTTCGTAAAGCACGTCGTATCCCTTTTCGATAACGCCCGCGGCAATAGCGGTGGATATATGGGTCTTACCAAGCCCCGTTCCGCCCATAAGCAGAAGCGAGGGGGAGCCTTGACCGAAATCACGCACGAAATTTTTAGCTATTTCTACGTTCATTTCCATGGTGAGACGGTCGTCGCCAAAGTAGTAGTCGAGCGAAAAGTTGTCAAAGCTCTGTGTTCCGATGAGCGAGCCAAGTCCTGAGCTTTTGAAGCTCATTTTCACAAGCTCTTTTCTCATACAGTCGCACATTTTATATTCAAGGTAGCCTGTGTCTTCGCATTTTTCGCAGAAGTAATGGGGAGAGGTGTAGTCGCTTGGCAGACCGACGCTTTCAAGACACTCAGCTCTTGCCGCTCTGAGCGCCTCGCTCTCCTTTCGCAGCTCATTAATCGTCTTTTCAGCGCTTTTGGGGTCTGAAAAGGCGTTTATTATAGCTTGACCGATAAGGGGGAAATGGGCGTCAAGCTCTTTAAGCTCGGGGGCTTTTTCGTAAGCCTTCAACAGTCTGGCTCTTGCGTCTGCCTCAGCTTTGGTTCTGCGCTCTGTTATAAGGTTTTTAACTGCGGTCAGGTTTTCCTCAGAGAATCCCATAATTGCAGCGCTCCTTTCTTTTATTGCTATTTTTTAGCCATATTTTTGTAGCTTCTTTTCAGCGCGGTTGAGAAAAATTCACCCGTATCGAAGCTTTTTGCGAGCTCTGCTCCCTTGTTCTTCTGAGAATGGAAGCGTTCAAGCTCGGATTTTGCGTTTTCGACTGTTCTTACACCGGCTGAATACCAATTTTCAAGCACTCTGTTGGCGTAATCAAAGCTGAAAGAGCCCTTGCTGTCGCAGCAGACCTCGTAGGCAAGCGAAATAACGTCGATTCCGTAGCCAAGGTCCTTTGCCCAGTGAGTTATCATGCCGTTTTCCTTTTTTGTGAAGGCTCTGCCGCCGATACCGATAAGCGAGCGAAGCTTGCCGGAAATTCCGTCGTAAAGCTCCATATTCCGTATATGCGCGTCAAGCGCCTCAAGGGTGGTTATCTCCTCGTTTACGAGGTCAGTTGCCGCTTTTTCTATGTAACGGACGTTTAAGCCCGGCTTTTTTACAACGTAATAGGCGACGAGTGTTATAACGTAATCCGCTTCAAGCCCGAGCCAGTCGCAAAGACCGAGCAGAGTAGTGGTTTCATTCGGGGTAAATATATGCCCCATAAGCTGTTGACATTCGTCAATCATATCCCGTAGCTTACCGCCGTCCCGTTCAAGCATTGCGGAAATCTCAATTCCCGTGTATTTAGGCAGCTCCTTTGAAAGAAGAACCTTCTTTTTAGGCTCCTCCTGCGCTGCCGTTTTCTGCGAGGCGTCAGACTTTTTCGTCTGCTTTTCCTCGATGGGCGCTGTCTGCTCCTCGGCTGAGCCGTCCTCGTACGACAGCACGCCTACTCCTCGCCAATACGCCAGAGCGCTTATGACGTCGGATTCGTCAAGTCCCGTTTGGGTGCAGAGCTTTGATGTGCTTACGGACGAGCCGTTGCCCATTAAAAAGGCGGTTAAAACTCTGATTTCTGTAAGAGACGCCTCGCCCCTAGATATTTTTTTTGCCGCCTCTTTCGGAAATGCCGTAACAGCGCTTCCGAAATTTACGGTATAACTCCTTTTTTGCATAATTATTGCCTTTTTTACTGAATTTATTTATGGTTTATGTTTTTACCGTCCTGCGTCAAGACAAAGCATCATAAGGTAATCGGACATATGAATGTTTTTTACTTTAAGCTTATCCGAGGTCAGCTCCCTGTCTGTGAAATTCCATACCTCGTAGCAGGCGCCGTCTGACGTTAACGAAGCGTTTGCTTCAATGAAGCTGAATGCCTTTAACGCCGTATCAGGCTCACCCGCTAAAACAGTTATATTCGGTCTGCTTTCAAGAAAATAGCTGTTGAAGCTATCAAACGGAAGCAGCTGACATTCGGGTAACAAAGACCAATTGCTTTGGTCGTCGGCAAAAACGGCGCAAAGCTTTACTCCGCGCTTGGCGAAGATGGCGTCCTCGGCGATAGCGCGCGCAAGATGGGACGAGCCGACTATGACCGCGCGGAATTTATCGGATAGCTGAAGGATATCAGCGATTTTTTTGTAGAGCGAGGGTATGCCGTAGCCGTAGCTCCGCTGACCTACGCAGCCTATCGCCTTCATGTCCGTGCGGACCTGCGAGGGCGTAAGGTCAAGCTCCTTTGCAAGCTCCTCGGAGCTTACTCTTTCCTTGCCCCTGCCGTAAAGGCGTATGAGCGTACGGAAATATATAGGAAGTCTGCGCCGAAGCGCAGGTGAAATGTTTGTCATTTACAGTTGTTCCTTTATTGCTTTGAATGGTTGAAGCTTGAAATAGAACGGTTGTTTGCTTCTTTGTAAGTAAGAGGCTTTGGTAGAGAACAGTTACTTTTTGAAGAGCCTTCAAGGATATTTCACATTCGCTCCCATTATTAAGCTGGGGCGAATGTGAAAGAAGTTTTTGCGGAGCTTTTTTCAAAAAGCGACCGTACCTTTCCATTACTTCGAAAGAGTTTCCATAACGTAATCGGAGAATTCCTCGCAGGTAGCTCCCGTATCACGGCCTGTGATAGTGAGCTTCTTCTCGGTGAACATACAGGTATCAAGCGCCTTTTCAAGAGCGTCAGCCTTGTCCTGATAGCCGATATGGGAGAGAAGCATAACTGCCGCGCGGAGCATAGAGCAGGGGTCGGCGTACTTGCCTCTGCCCTCGCTTATCATACGGGGCGCGGAGCCGTGGATAGCCTCGAACATGGCGTAACGGTGTCCTATGTTGGCGGAGCCCGCGGTACCTACGCCGCCTTGGAACTCAGCCGCCTCGTCGGTGATTATATCGCCGTAGAGGTTGGGAAGCACGAACACCTTGAAAGCGGTACGGCGCTTCTTGTCGATAAGCTTAGCGGTGGTGATGTCGATAAACCAGTCGTCAGTCTCGATTTCGGGATAGTCCTTACCTACCTTCTGGCAGATGTCAAGGAACTTACCGTCGGTAGCCTTAATAATGTTAGCCTTGGTGATGATGGAGACCTTGCCCTTCTTGTTCTTTCTCGCGTACTCGTATGCAGCCCTTGCGATACGCTCGCTTCCCTCGCTGGTGGTAACGCAGAAGTCCATGGAAAGCTCCGGGGTAACCGCGACTCCCTGAGAGCCAACCGCATAGCTTCCCTCAGTGTTTTCACGGAAGAACGTCCAATCAATGCCCTCCTCGGGAACTCTTACGGGGCGCACGTTTGCGTAGAGGTCGAGCGCCTTTCTCATAGCGACGTTAGCGCTCTCGATGTTCGGCCACGGGTCGCCCTTCTTGGGTGTGGTGGTGGGGCCTTTGAGAATGACGTGGCAAGCTTTAAGCTCCTCCATAACGTCATCGGGAATAGCCTTCATACAAGCAACTCTGTTCTCTATGGTGAGTCCGTCGATTACCTTGAACTCAACCTTGCCGCTTTTTACCTCGTCAGCGAGCATATATTCAAGAACTCTCTGCGCGGAAGCGGTGATAACGGGTCCTATTCCGTCTCCGCCGCAAACGCCGACGATTATTTTATCGAGCTTTTCAAAATCAAGGTCCTCGCGGTTAGCCGTTATACGCTCGTTTCTTTCAAGCTGAGAGCGAAGCACCGCCTCGAATTTCTCCTTTGCGGCTGCTATCTCGTTTTCGTAGTTTTTCATTTTGACTTCTCCTTATGTATGTGATTTTTATTTTGTTCAATATAAGTTTAATATCAGTTTTGGCCTTACCAAGCACTTAGACTCAAAGTGAAATGAGTTTTGGGTAAACCGCACTGAGAGTTTTTTACAACAATTACATACCCGACGCTTGACTTTAAAATTTATATTAATGGGTATGTGATTGTTGTAAAAGAAGCTTTTGCGCAGCTTTTCTCGAAAAGCGCGTTCCTTTTTAAGCCTGAGCGTTAAGGTCAATTCCGGATATATTTCCGTCAAGATATTCGAAGTACGCCTGCGCCGCAATCATAGCGCCGTTATCTCCGCAGAGCGAAAGCGGCGGACAGCAGAAGCGGACGTTATTTTTCTTGCACATATCCTCAAGCGCCCGTCTCAGATGAGAGTTTGCCGAGACGCCGCCTGCAAGAACGAGGGTGTTTAGCCCCGTGCGGTGAAGCGCCTCCTCCAGCTTTTTTGCTACCGACGAGGTAAACGACTCGGTAAACGAAGCCGCAACGTCCTCTTTTTTGTAGTCCAGACCCTTTTGAGAAAGACCGTTGAGGGTGTTAAGCACAGCGGTTTTGAGTCCGCTGAATGAAAAGTCCAGAGTGTCGTCTCCGATAGCGGCAGAGGGGAATTTATAAGCCTTGGCGTTACCCGCGGACGCTAATTTGTCCATTTCCGCGCCACAGGGATAATACAGTCCCATAACCCTGCCAACCTTATCAAACGCTTCTCCCGCCGCGTCGTCGCGCGTTCTGCCGATACGCTCAAAGTCGGTGAAGCTGTTCACCTTGATTATCGAGGTATGCCCTCCCGAAACCACTGCGGCAAGGAAGGGGGGCTTTAAGTCGGGGAAGCAGAAATAGTTGGCGGCTACGTGCCCCTTTATATGATTTACCGCGACCAGTGGCTTACCCGTTGAATAGGCGAGAGACTTCGCGAAGCTTACGCCCACGAGCAGCGCGCCGATAAGACCGGGAGTTGAGGTAACGCCAATAACGTCGATGTCGTTTACCGTCTTACCCGCCTTTTCGAGCGCCTCGGTAACTATCGGGCAGATAGCCTCGGAATGCGCTCTGCCGGCGATTTCGGGAACGACTCCGCCGTAGAGCCTATGTATTTCTATCTGTGAGGCGACGGCGTTTGAAAGTATCCGCCGTTCTCCGTTTTCGAGAAACTCGCACACTGAGGCGGCGGTCTCGTCGCAGGAGCTTTCTATACCTAAAATAAGCATTTTTCTTGCCTTTCGTTCAGTTTAAGTTAAGCGACATAAGTATCGCATCCTCGGTGGGATTTTTGTAGTAACTTTTTCTTACGCCCGTTTCGGTAAAGCCGAGCTTCTTGTAAAAGCCTATGGCCCTGCCGTTTGAGGCTCTTACCTCAAGGTAGACGGTCGAGGCGCTATCACCGATGTCAGAAACGGCGCTTTTCCAGAGAGCAAACGCCGCGCCTGAGCCTCTGTATTCGGGAAGTACAGCAATATCGTAAAGCTCCGCTTCGTTTCCAAGCCTTGCGAAAATAGCAAACCCCACTACCTTTTCTTTGACAAGGACAACCTTGAAAATATGTGGGGGAGCAAGCTTTGAGGCGAGCGCCGCCTCGCTCCACGGGTCTGAAAAGCAGGCGTTTGATATCGCTTTTACAGTCGGGATATCGCTTTCGAGCGCGTCCCTGACGCCAAATTCAGTCATAGAGCGAACATTCTCCTTACGCAGTCGGTTATTTTTTCAAGACAGAGGTCGTAGGTCTCCTGACCGCGCATAAACGGGTCTGGAATGTCCTCGGGCATAACGGTTATCTTTTCCGCATACTGTGGAAAGGCGCAGATAAGCGCCATCATATGACTTCCCGAAATGGCTACTATTTTGTCGCACTGATTTACGGTCAGCTCGTCAATCAGACTTGCCGTGTGGTTTTCGTAATCGTTTTCGCAGGTGCAGGGGATACCCGCGTTTTTGAGAGCGACAACAGCATTTGGCGTAATGACGTCGCCCGTAAACGCGGAAATGCCCGCAGAGCATACTCTGTAAGCGCCTTTTCCGAGGTGTTTAAGAACTGCCTCAGCCATTGGGCTTCGGCAGGTGTTGCCCGTACAGACGAAGCAGACCGATAATGGTCTGTCCGTGTCGTTACATACCGCTTTTATAAGCGGTGAGCTTTCATTTTTTGTTGAGCTTTGCATATTTTTTACCTATCGAATATTCCTTCGAGAACGCCCTCGCTCAGCTTTACGCATTTATCGGTGGCGCTGTCGTAGAGATATCTGCCGTCGGAATAATCCTCATAGTATTTCAGTACGTAGGTGATATACGGGTGGGTAGAGCTGCCGAGATAAACCATTCTTATCGAATCCTCAACCGTACGGAGAGGACGGGGTACGCTTTCGCCGTTTACCATCGTTTTCTGTATCTCAGCCGCATCAACGGGATTGACGGCGCAGGAGAGGTATTCTATCAGTCGAATGTAGTAAACGAGCGCCTTGTCGGTCTCAAACTCGGAAAGAGAAGGGAGCGTTACGTCCTCCGCTACGTACAGCGAAATAGCGCCGAACTCGTCCTCGGTACCTATTATTTTATGAGGGTCGTACGTTACGGTCCTTCCTTTTTCGTCGGAGTATATAAGCTTGTAGTATTCCGTATCGCCCAGCTTTGCGTAAGGGTCGCTCTTGTCTAAGTCCGCTGAGTAGCAGTCGGGGGCGAGCTTATAGGTTATTCCGCTTCGGGAGTCGGTTACGGTAGCGCCGCCGTTTGATGTGGAGAGTCTGGGCTTGCCGAAAAAGTTTACTAAAAACACCGTCAGAAGTATCGCCGCGACAAGCGTAAGGGCGATTATCGCTACCGTCATCACTGGTATTCTTTTAGGTTCTTTTTTTTCTCCGTAAACGTCTTGGTAGGCGCCTTTTTTATAATTTCTTGCCATTTCCTTACCGACCTTATGTATTAATAGCCGCGTCTGCCGCTTAAGCTGTCGTCGTCCTCAAGCCATTCCCTGACCTCAACAACGCTGTAGGAGTCGGGGGTGTTGCGGATAACTACCTTGTCAATGCCGGCGTTGATGATGAGCTTTTTGCACATAGCGCAGCTGTTTGTGCCGGGAACAAGTTCACCCGTCTTGGAATCAAGACAAGCCATATAAAGCGTAGCGCCGAGCATTCTCTCTCTTGAAGCCGCTATTATGGCGTTAGCCTCCGAATGAACCGAACGGCAAAGCTCGTAGCGCTCGCCTCTCGGTATTTTAAGCTCGTCTCTTATGCATTTTCCGATATCGGAGCAGTTTTTTCTGCCGCGGGGCGCTCCGTTATAGCCCGTTGAGATTATGGTGTCGTTTTTGACTATTATCGCTCCGAAGGACTTGCGGAGGCAGGTGCTTCTGGTGGCGACGGTCTGGGCGATGTCAAGATAGTAGTTTTCCTTTGATACTCTGTCCATTTTTTATCCTTTCAAGCGTAAGGTAAGTAACGTAAATTCTTCGCGCGTTCACGCATAAATATAAAAATACGGATATATTATATACTATATTACCTTAGGTTGCAACACAAAAAACAATTTATTTTAAAAAATGTTACATTCGGGAGTATGTCCGAGGGCGAGAGGTACTTAAGAAGTCTCTCGCCCCCGTGAAAATGCCGTTTAGCCGCGCAGCGAGCTTATAAGCTCGGAAAAATCACCGTTTTCGGGGAGTGTGTCCGCCTTTTTCAGTATCTCGTTCTGCTTTTCCGTGGGCAGAGAGCTGAATGCGGAAAGCGCCCGAAGGTCGCTCGAAAGCGCTACTCCAAGCCCTAAGGGAATACTTTTGCCGTTTATGTCGGCTATGACGGAATATCTGTTATCATTTTGCATTGTTATTTGCGTCCTTTCGCTGTTTTTGTATAGGTTAGTATTAGCGAAAAAAATACCTCGTATACCGAGAAAGGAGAATTACGGGTGAGATTGTTTGTGAAAATAGGCGCTATTTTACTTTGCGCTCTTCAACTGATTTCGTGTGGGGCGAGGCAGGTGGATATATGCGAGCTTATGCAGCGGCTTTGTGAGGAAAGCGGCGGCGAAAACGGGAAAGGGATATTGTATTTTAATCAAACCCGCAACTCGCAAAACGAAGATTTTGAGGAGCTTTCATATGAGGATTTCGGGTTTCTTTACAGCGGGAAAAGGGAACCGCCCGTATGCGCAAATCGGATTACGGGTTACGCCGTAAGGCTATCTCTTGATGGCGACGGCTACGAAATACACATTATTGAATGCGCTAACCCGTCTGACACTGAGGAGATATCTGAAATGCTGCTCAAAAGGGTTGAGAGACTTCAAGGCGCCGAGATACTTCAGTATGCTCCGCAGACCTATGAGATGTATTTTCGGGGGGCGCAGGTGTACGCAAGGGGAAAGTATGCTTTTTTGTTGGCGACTCCCGATAACAAGGCGGTGATTGAAGCGATTGACAGGGCGCTGTAAAAGTTAAAAAATTGAAAATTATATAAAAGCGTATTGCAATTTTTATTATTATCTGTTATAATATACGTGCAAGGCAAGATATAGAATAAGGTCATACCGGCCGGGGAGCTAGCGGTGCCCTGTAACCTACAATCCGCTATAGTAGGGGTGGTTTCCGATCCGAGGGCCAATCGTGTGCGGTCTGCGCCGTTGGGGATCGTGATGACGGATGGGTCTTGTGCAATCAATGGCCTCGAACCATGTCAGGCGGGCGCACCGAGCAGCATTAAGGGGTATGTTTGATGTGCCACGAGGGTGCCTGTCCCGAGCGAGAGCCGCGGTTAACGCGTATTCGGTTGTGTTCAGAGTGAGGTGTATGACCGTATTGTGTATCTTGCCTTCTTGTCTTCGAAAAATCGCGTAATACTTCGTTTCTTCCTCGAAAGCAGCCCGATTTACGTAAGTAAACCTTCGCTTTGCTAAAATAATCACAAAGCGGCTGTCCTGCACCAGAGTTTTGCGTCTTTGTGTTGCAAAGCGGCAATTATACAGAAGCTTTTGCGGAGCTTTTCTCGAAAAGCGACCGTTATTTTCACAGGAGGTAATATGTATCAAGCCTTATACCGTAAATGGCGGCCGAAGGGATTTGATTCGGTCTGCGGACAGGAGCACATCACTTCCGTGCTTCGCTATGAAATAATCAATAACCGTTACAGCCACGCGTATCTGTTTTGCGGATCTCGCGGAACGGGTAAGACCACCTGCGCCAAGCTTCTCGCCAAGGCGGTAAACTGTCTTGCTCCCGTAAACGGCAGCCCCTGCGGAGAGTGTGAGGCGTGCCGTGCTATCGATGACGAGCGTACCACCGACGTTATCGAAATGGACGCAGCCTCGAACACGGGCGTTGACTACATCAGAGATATTCGCGAGGCGGTAATGTACGCTCCGTCCATGCTCAAAAACCGCGTATACATCATAGACGAGGTTCATATGCTCACCCAGAGCGCCTTCAACGCGCTTTTAAAGACCTTGGAGGAGCCTCCGTCAAGGGTGGTATTTATTCTGGCGACCACAGAGCAGCAAAAGATTCCTGCTACCATTCTTTCACGCTGTCAGAGGTTTGAGTTCCGCAGGATTGCCACCGACGTTATAGTCGACAGACTGCTTTACATTTCGGAGCAGGAGGGCATAAAAACAGAGCCCGCCGCCGCCAAGGTCATCGCGAAGATGGCGCAGGGCGGTATGCGAGACGCCATCAGCCTTCTTGAGCTTTGCGCCGGCGAGGGTAGAGAGATAACTCTTGAGGCGGTCAAGGCGGTTACGGGCGCTGTTGGCAGAGAGCAGGCTGCGGAGGTAGCGTTCGCTATCAAAAACAAGGACACCGACGCCCTTTTTGATATAATAAGCTCCGCTGTGGCGTCGTCAAAGGAGCTTACGGTTTTCTGGCAGGAAATAACCGATTTTTACCGTGATATGCTTATTTTCAAGACGGCGAAAAGTCCTGAGCGCTATCTTGACCTGACGGCAGACGAGGAGCAGACTCTGCGGAAGCTTTCCGACGCTTTTTCGTTCGCTACGCTTCTCAGACACTGCTCGATACTTGAGGAAACGCATACCGCTATGCTTCGTCAGGGTGCGTCCAAGAGGCTTTGCGCCGAGATGGCGTTCCTTAAAATGTGCGACGACAGGCTTGACGCGGTTCCTGAGGGGCTTGTAGCAAGAGTTTCTGCCTTGGAGGAAAGAATAGCGGCTCTTTCGAGTGGAGTTATACCCGTTAAAAACGGTCTTTCGTCGGTCAATGTCGAGATGAAAGCGCCGGAGGCAAAGCCTGTGTCTTTTAAAAAGACGGTAAGCGCCGAGACGGTAAAGGCGGAGGTCGAGGCGGCTATGAAAGCAGAAAATAAAAGCGAGCCTAAGCCTGTAAGACAGGGGTTAAAGCCTGCTTCATGGTGGGTGGAGGCAACGAAGAAGCTTTCTGAGACAAATCCGTCTGTTTCACCGTTTATGCGGCTTGCAAGAGCTTATGAAAACGGCGACAGAGTGCTTGTCCGTGTTGACGGCGCTATTACGAGGGATATGCTGGACACTTCGGATATGCGTTCAACGCTTTCCTCGCTTTCGGCGTTACTCGCGCCGGCGCCTGTCGCTCCCGATAGGTTTGATTTTGTGGAAACGGGCAATACGGGCGCGGAAAAGCTGCCCATTGACGAGCTTGAGGATAATTAAAAATCATATAGACTGAGAGGAATTACGAAAATGAAAGCAAGATTACCGAAGGAATACACTGCAGGGCCTTCCAGCATGCAGGGAATGTTAAAGCAGGCTCAGAGAATGCAGGAGCAGGTCGCTGAGGTTCAGGCTCAGCTTGAGGCAAGGGAATACGAGATAAAGGCGGGCGGCGGAGTCGTTACAGTAAAGATAAACGGCAAAAAGGAAATTCTTTCCATTGATATCGCTCCCGAAATAGTTGACCCCGACGACATCGAGACTCTTTCCGACGTTCTTACCGCAGGTGTTAACGAGGCTATCAAGCGCGTTGAGGACGACGCGGCTGCCGAGATGAGCAAGGTTACCGGAGGAATGGGCGGCATGATGCCCGGTCTTTTCTAAGATATGAGTGAATTTATACCGCCGCTTGAAATGATGGTGGAGGCGTTCCGCCGTCTGCCCGGAGTTGGCAGAAAAAGCGCCGAGCGCATGGCGTTTGGAGTGCTTGATATGACGCCTGAGCAGGTTGAGAGCTTCGTTTCCGCGGTTGCGGGCGCGAGGAGCTCTATTCACGCCTGTAAGGAATGCGGAAATATTACCGCTTCCGAGCTTTGTCCGATATGCTCTGACGAGGGGCGGGACAGAACGATAATCTGCGTGGTTGAGGACAGCAAGGCGGTCATATCGTTTGAGAAGATAAAGGAATATAACGGAATTTATCACGTTCTCGGAGGAGTTATCTCACCCAGAAGCGGCAAGGCGCCGCAGGACCTCAATCTCGCCTCGCTGTCCGAGCGCATAAGAGAAAACGGCGCTACCGAGGTAATGATAGCGACCAACGCCACCGTTGAGGGTGAAACGACGGCTATGTATATAAGCAGACTTATCAAGCCTACGGGCGTTAAGATAACCCGTCTTGCCTACGGAATACCCGTCGGCGCTGATATTGAGTATGCTGATAAGCTGACCTTGCTCCGAGCAATCGAGGGAAGACGGGAGTTTTGAGCAAGTGGAGTACGCGCTTTCTTGGAAGAAAGCTGCGCAAAGAACTCTCTTACAACGATGCCATATGCTTTGGAGTAATTTTTAAAACGATTTATTTGATATGGCATCGTTGCAAGAGATTACCTCGTATTTTCTTCAGGAACGTGCATGTCGCTTGTTCACATCTCTAATATGACATTAAAAAACCGAAAGATTTAACCCACAAAGGCGAAAACAATGTTAAAAGACAGATTTTTAAACGCAAAGCGAAAGCTTTTTGATAAGGTATATGACCACTTAAACGATAAGCAACGGGAGGCTGTTTACACTGTAAACGGCCCTTTGCTGATTCTTGCGGGCGCGGGAAGCGGCAAGACCACCGTTCTTGTAAACCGCATAGGCTATATGATACGCTACGGCAACGCCTATAATTCCGAAAGAGTTCCTTCCTTCGTTACCGAGCAGGACGTCATCGAGCTTGAAAACGCGCTTACGCTTCCAAAGGCTGAGGCTGAGGCGCTGCTTGACCGTTACTCTGAGGATAGGGTAAAGGCTTGGAGTATACTTAGCATAACCTTTACCAACAAGGCGGCAAACGAGATGAAGTCCCGTCTTGAAAAGAAGGTAGGCGAGGAGGCGGGCGCCATCTGGGCGGGTACCTTCCACTCCATATGCGTCAAGATTCTGCGCCGCTACGGAGACAGAGTAGGCTACGGCGCGGGCTTTACTATTTACGATACCGATGACCAGAAGAAGCTTATGCTTTCGGTCATCAAGGATATGGGCGCTGACGAAAAGATGTTCGCTCCCAAGACAGTGCTGAATTTTGTCAGCAGGGCAAAGGATAAGCTTATGACGCCCGATGACGTTCAAAGCGAGGCAAAGGACTTCCGCGAGCAGAAGATGGCTCAGTTCTATAAGGAGTATCAGCGCCGTCTTGTAAGCGGAAACGCTCTGGATTTCGACGATATCATAATGCAGACCGTGCGCTTGCTTAACGAGGACGCGGAGGCAAGGGAATACTGTCAGAACAAGTTCAGGTACGTTTGCGTTGACGAGTATCAGGACACCAACCGAGCGCAGTTCGTGCTTACGTCCATTATCTCCGAAAAGCACGGTAACCTTATGGTTGTCGGAGACGACGACCAGAGCATCTACCGCTTCAGAGGCGCGGATATTGACAACATACTTAATTTTGACCGTGAGATAGCTGACACAAGGGTGATAAAGCTTGAGCAGAATTACCGAAGCACAAAGGCTATTCTCGACGCGGCTAACGCCATAATCAAGAACAACGCTAACCGCCACGGCAAAAGCTTGTGGACTGACAAGGAGGGCGGCAGCGCCGTTTCGCTCCGCCGTCTTGACACTCAAAACGATGAATCCAAGTACATAGTTGACAAGATACTTGAGCTTAAAAGAACCGAGGGACGCTCGCTTTCCGATTTTGCCGTTCTGTACCGACTGAATTCGCTTTCCAACAGTCTTGAAAGCGCTTTTTCAAGAAGCGGTGTGCCCTACAGAGTGCTGGGTGGACTTCGCTTTACCGACAGAAAGGAGGTAAAGGACGTACTTGCCTACCTCTGTCTTATAAACAATCCCTCGGATAACGTCCGTCTCATGCGTATTATCAACGAGCCAAAGCGCAAGATAGGCGATTCGACTGTTAACGCGGTTTACGAGCTTGCGGGTCGTGAAAATGAGTCGATGTTCAGCATAATGCGGAACGCCCACCTGTATCCGTCGCTTTCCAAGGCGGCAAATAAGCTTAAAGAGTTTACCGAGCTTATTCTCGGACTCCGTGAGATAGCAGCCGTTGAAGCACTTGACGTGCTTATCGACAAGGTTCTTGACCTGACGGGATACCGAGCGATGTTGAAGGCGCAGGACGAGCAGGAGGGTAAGAGCCGACTTGAAAACGCGGAAGAGCTTATCTCCAATGCCGTTGAGTTTATAAATACCCACGAGGACAGCTCGCTTTCCGCGTTTCTTGAGGAGATGGCGCTCGTCGCCGACATAGATAACTACGACCCTGACGCCGAGGCAGTCGTTTTAATGACCGTTCACAGCGCGAAGGGACTTGAATTTCCTGTTGTGTTCCTGCCTGCTCTTGAGGAGGGAGTTTTCCCGTCCTCGCAGTCGCTTTACGACGAGGCGGAGCTGGAGGAGGAGCGCAGGCTCGCTTACGTAGCGGTAACGAGAGCTAAGGATAGGCTATTTATCACTCACACCCGTGAGCGACTTCTGTACGGTAAGACCTCGTATAACAAGCTGTCAAAGTTCGTTTCCGAGATACCGGAGTCTATGCTGGATATTGAAAAGGGAGCCGAGAGGGGAGCAAATCCGATGAGAGAAAGAATCGGATTGGGAGCTTTTTCTCAAAGACCTCAGGCGCAGATATCGAGCGAGTTCACCAAGCGCTCTCCGTTTGGCGCTTCCGCTTACGCCGCAAAAACGAGCGTTCCAAAGGAGACGTTCAGCGTAGGAGATACCGTTAAGCACCCTGTGTTCGGAACGGGTGTAATTACGGGCGCGACTTCTGTTGGTCCGGACGTTCTGTACGAGATAGCCTTTGACAGCGTTGGAACCAAAAAGATGATGGGAAATTACGCAAAGATCAAACGGGTTCAGTAGGCTGGTTTTAAATCACGGGAGGATGACATATGTTTGATAATCTTGAAAATAGAAGTTTTAAAGTCCTTGGTATAGGCGAGGTCATGCTACGCCTTTCGCCTGTTGGAAAGGAACGTATTTCGCACTGCGAGACCTTTGAAAAGAAAGCCGGCGGAAGTGAGCTTAATGTTGTCTCGGGGCTTTCTATGCTCGGGCTTCGCACGGGTATAATAACCAAGCTTCCGCACAATGAAATAGGTAAGTTCGTAAAACATAAGATACGTTATGCGGGCACGAGCGACGATTACATAATTTACGATGAGTCTGATAACAAGCGTCTCGGAGTTTACTATTATGAGAGCGGCGCATATCCGCGGTTGCCTGTGGTATCCTATGACCGCGCGGACTCTTCCTTTACCAGGTTTGTTAAGGAGGAGATTTCGGATGATGTATACTCCAGCGCTAATATATTTCACACAAGCGGAATAACGCTCGGACTTGGAGAGAGTATACGTGAAAACGTTATCGATATGATGAAGTTGTTTAAGAAAAACGGAACGCTTATCTCTTTTGATGTAAACTATCGCGCGGCACTTTGGGATGAGCAGACCGCAAAGGAGACCGTAAACAGTATTCTTCCGTACGTTGACATACTGTTTATTTCGGAGGAGACCTTAAGAAGAATGTTCGGTAAAACGGGCGCTCTCGAGGATATCCACAGAAGCTTTGCCTCGGATCATCCGAATCTCGAGGTCATACTGAGCACCAAGCGCACGGTTATCTCTCCCCAGAAGCATAGCTTTACGTCTCTTGTATATGATTGCCGAGAAAACAGACATTTTTCAGAGCCTGAATACGAGAACATCGATGTTGTTGATCGCATAGGTTCGGGAGATGCTTATGTTGCGGGAGCGCTTTACGGGCTTTGCGTTTATCGGGATATCGAGTATGCGGCAAAGTACGGAGACGCTATGGCTGCTCTCAAAGATACTATAATGGGAGATATGACCGTTTGCGACCTTAACGATATCAACAGAATAATAAAAGCGCATCTAAGCTCCGGTGTAAAAAGTGAAATGATTCGTTAAAAGTGAAAAATCAGGAGCGGAGTGCCGTACAGAGTGCTGGGCGGACTTCGCTTTACTGACAGAAAGGAGGTTAAGGACGTCCTTGCCTACCTCTGTCTTATCAATAACCCGTCCAACAACGTACGTCTTATGCGTATCATCAACGAGCCCGCGCTCTCAAGGAGACGTTCGGTATTGGCGATACGGTTAAGCACCCTGTGTTTGGTATAGGTGTCATTATGGGAGTTACTCCGGCAGGACCTGATATTCTGTACGAGATAGCCTTTGACAGTGTTGGAACCAAAAAGATGATGGGAAACTACGCCAAAATGACACGCGCGTAAGAAGTAATCTGATATTGAATTTTTATAGAGCCTTTCTTAAAAAACGGACTGCCGAATTTCGGCAGTCCGTTTTGTGTGAAGAAGCATTGATTGAATAATATTTTTGAGGAGATTTCTGAGCTCTTATAAGAATCCTTCCGTTTGCCTTGCGAGCTTGATAAGGGAGTTCCAAAGTGGAATATCAACCTTACCCGTTTCGGTTACACAAAGGTTTTTTTGCAGTAATTTTACCGCGATTTCGGTTTGTGGGTCAAATCTTCCGCTTGCCTCGACGAAAAATCTGTCGTCTTTAAGTGATAGCTCGCGGAGCAGGAGCTGGAGCGCGTATACGTCGTCGAATTCATCTCCCGGAGACATTACGCCGCCCTCGTACTTCTCGAATTTAGGGTGCAGTCCGAGCGCCTCAGCGGAGGTGATAATATCGGTGTATACACTGAATATAAGGTCAAAGGTCGCTTTGTCAAGCTCGCCCGTAGCGCTGACTCCGTACGCGTTTTGAATATCGCTTACCGCGCGACGTGTTTCGTCGCCGTATATTCCGTCGATAAAAACGGGGGTTATTCTGTCATCGCGCCGTGAAATTTCACGAAGCCAGCCTTGTACCCGACGTATGCTCTCACGGGTATCACCCATATAAAAAATTCCGTCCATTAGCTGTTAGTTCAGGAACCGATAAACTGTCCGTTCTGAACCGTTCCTCCTTTCACGAGGTCGTTATAAAGGCTTCCTACCGCTTCCCACGTGGAGAGTCCGACAATGCCGTCGGGGGTAAGTCCGAAGCGGCTTTGAAATGCCGTTACCGAGGCTCTTGTCGCCGGACCGAACACGCCGTCCGCATTAACGGAGGGGATTTCGGGATAGGTTGCGGAGATGACGTTTAGATACTCCTGCAAGGCGGACACAAATTCGTTGCTCTGTCCCTCTGTCAAGGGAAATCCCGGATAGGGGCGCGCTATTCCAACGAACTGAGAGTCGGGAAGCGAGTTTATATACCCCCTGTATACGTCGTAAAGCAGAGAGTAGGTAGCCTCGTCAATCGCACCCGTAACGCCTAGTCCGTAGATTTCCTGAAAGGCTCGGGTAGCGGAAGCGGTGTTTTCGCCGTAGATACCGTCAACAGCTATTACGGGTATTCTATTGTCAAAATTCGCAACGTATTGAAGCAGATACTGAACAACTCTGACGCCGTTTCCGCTTGAGCCTATGCTAAGCTGTTCGGGGAACTGCCTTGATATTTCTTCAAGAGTAAGACCCTCGGAATCCAGCTCGCTGAGTCGCTTGACGCCGTTATATATCTGCTGAATTCTGTACCAGGTGGCATTTCCTACTATGCCGTCCTCGCTGAGATTGAATATTCGTTGAAATTCTCTTACCGCGTCCTCGGTGCTTGCCTCGTAAATTCCGTTTACGTTGCTTATTTTAGGGATAGCGGGATAGTTAGAGCTTATGCGGTTAAGGCGGACCTGTATGCTTTTTACGTCGTCTCCCGTGCTTCCGAGAAGGAGAGGCCGCGGAGGTACGCTTGCCGTAATCG
This sequence comes from Clostridia bacterium, assembly GCA_017502875.1. Taxonomy (GTDB): domain Bacteria; phylum Bacillota; class Clostridia; order Oscillospirales; family CAG-272; genus SIG673. The sequence goes on from JAFVUF010000007.1 coordinate 78,282, forward strand.
CCGCCACGGGTGCGTTTGAAACGATATTGATATCGTCTCCGTAGTAGTTTTGTAGTATTGCGTAGGGCGTCAAGCCCTGCTCGGCAAGCGGAACTGTTCCCCACTGAGAAAGTCCGTCGCAGGTGCTTGTGGTTCCGTTGCAATACTGAGTAAATAGAGGCTCAACCGAGCCTTGACGCACTACGTAGCTATTGAAGATACCGTCAACTATTTGGCTGATGTTCTCGAAGATGTCTCGCTCCGGCACGAAATATTGGTCAAAGGCGGTGGAGTTTGTGATGTCGAAATCGTAGCCGCGGGAACGATAAAACTCGGTATATATCCTATTGAGTACAAAGGATATCTGCGCGTAAATATTTGCTCTGATGGCACTTTCGGGCCAGGTTGGGTATATTTCGCTTGACGCTACGTTTTTTACGTAGTCGATGAACGGCACCGTAACGTTTCTTGCCGCCTCGGTAGGTCTGCCGAGGTGAACGGTTACGGTTTCGGGTATCACGGGTAACGGGGCGTTTGTCATAATAGCTTCTCCTTTCAAAGTGCCGGAGGCTCGCCCTCAGTGAAGGTGATGCTCTCGTTTCTCGACCCCTCAGGCAGAGGAAGCATTTCTACGGGCTGGATAGAGGTTATTCCGGGGTATATCGGTACGTTAAGGTTACGGACGCTTGCGTACCCCTCCTTGTCGGTTTCAATGTTGTAGCTGTAAAACGGCGGCTCGGCAGCTCCGGGAGTTTCGGAGTTAGCGAGGGGAGGAGCCGCCACGCGAAGCCTTGGCGTACGTCCGCTTCTGTCGGTAAACTCGACGTAAAGAATATTGCCGTTTGCGTCCTTTACGGTTACGACGGCGTTTTCAACGGGCAACGCTCCGCCCGCTGTTTTTACGGTTACTACTATGTATCCGCTTTCGTTCATATTATGACCGTTCCTTTCATTTTTTGTGGTTACGACATAATATGCAAAAGCGGCAGTATCGGTGAAAAAAACGAAAATTTCTTATTTAAAGTTTCGTCCACCTTTTCAAAGGTGGCGAGGTGGATGGGCGAGCAGCCCTCCTCGCTCGTCGCAACGAGCGAAATGCTCCTAAATGAGCTTTTCTTTTTGTAACTTTTTCTTTGGGCTCTGCTTTCGGCCAAAGAAAAAGTTATCACGCAGGGCGCGCGACTGAAATTAAAAAACAACCCGAAAACCGTAAAACACGATTTTCGGGTTATATTATTGTACTTAAACTCGCGAAAGCCATCGCGTGTTAAAAGCCTAAGCTCTTTAAGTAATTACGGGACATCTCGGCGGCCTCAAGAGAGGTCTGCTCGCCGGGATCGTCCTGCTCAACTATAAGGTACTCAGCTCCGCTTTTTATTGCCGCGGTGATGACGGTGGGAATGTCCTGCCTGCCGTAGCCTACGGGACGGAACGCAAACGAGGACGGCTCCTCTGTGCTCTCTTCAAGACCGATTAGGTTATACATATTAGCGCTCTTTACGCCCGTGAAGTCCTTTAAATGCAAAACAGGACAGCGGCCTGCGTACTTTTTGATGTATGCGGCAGGGTCCTCGCCCGCTACCTTTACCCAGCAGCAGTCAAGCTCGGTCTGGAGCTCCGGAATGGAATCGTACATATCGTCAAGCGCGTACTTGCCGTTTGCGAGCTTGATGAACTCGAAATCGTGGTTGTGGTAAAGCAGAGTGATTCCGTTTTCCATAAACCTCTTAGCAAAATTCGCGATGTTTTTAAGAGTAATATGATAGTTCGCGCCGCCCGCCCTGTCGTTCTCGCCAAGATAAGGAACGGCTAAGTACTTTACACCGAGCGTTTTGTAGTCGGAAATAACCTTATCAAGCTCGGCTACCATCTGAGCGTAGGGAACGTGAGCGCAGATAGCGGTAAGTCCCGCCTCGTCAAGAGCCGCCTTGAAGTCGGCGGCGGTGTAGGAGTATAGGCCTGCCGGCTCGACGTAATCGTAGCCCATATCCTTAATCTTTTTAAGAGTTCCTTTTAGGTCGTTTTGGAGAAAATCACGTACGGAGTAGAGCTGAAGTCCCACGGGGAGAGTTTTTTTGAATTTTAACATAAATATTATCCTCCGATATCTAAAAACATCTTGAAAAATCGCCGCTCAGGGTATATAATTATTTAGAGGGGCGGCAACTGATGTAAGTATATCACATTTTTACCGTTAAATCAACCGCCTTCTGCAATTTTTTTGCTTTATGGGAGAAAAATATGAAAATAAGAAACGCTGAAATACTGTGCGTAGGTACGGAAATACTTATCGGAGATATCGTAAACACTAACGCCGCTTTTATATCGGAAAAGCTTGCTCTTATGGGGATAAGCCAATACTATCAGGCGGCGGTGGGCGACAATCCCGTCCGTCTTGAAAACGCTATCCGCGAGGCGCTTGGGCGCTGCGACCTGCTTATTATGAGTGGCGGTCTTGGCCCTACCTACGACGATCTCACGAAGGAGACGGCGGCAAAATGTATGGGCAGGCGTCTTGTTTTAAATGAGGAAGCTCTTGAAAATATCAAGAAAATCTTTGCGTTCAGGGGTAAGGAAATGACCCGCAACAACGAAAAGCAGGCGTATATCCCCGAAGGCTCGACTGTTTTTCAGAACGGGGCGGGGACCGCGCCCGGCTGCGCTATTGAGGATTTTGAAAACGGGAAAATAATAATCATGCTTCCGGGTCCTCCTTTTGAGCTTAAAAAGATGTTCTCCGAGCAGGTTATGCCGTATCTTACGCGATTTACCGATAAGCATTTTGTTAGTAAAAACGTCAATATATTCGGTATGGGTGAAAGCGAGGTCGAAAGTCGCTTGAAGGGGTTTATGGAGGACTCGGTAAATCCCAGCATAGCTCCGTACTGCGGAGACGGAGAGGTAAGGCTGCGCGTTACGGCGTCGTCAAAGACGGTGGAGGAGTGCGAATCGCTGGTTACGGGTGCGATTGAACGCATAAAAGCAAGCGAGGTCGGTAGCGTAATATACGGCGTTGATACCACACTTGCGAGGGCGCTTGTCGATAAACTTTCAGCTTTTAAAAAGACCGTTGCGGTAGCCGAATCCTGTACGGGAGGACTGATATCGAAACGAATCACGGACGTTTCGGGAAGCTCGGCTGTGCTTGGCTACGGAGTGGTAACCTACGCAAACGAAGCAAAGGTCAAGCTGCTTTCTGTGAAGCCCGAAACCCTTGAAAAGTACGGCGCAGTATCCGAACATACGGCAAGGGAAATGGCTTTGGGAGTAAGAGCGATATCCGGCTCGGATATCGGAATAGCAACCACGGGTATCGCGGGGCCGGGCGGCGGAACGGCGGAAAAGCCCGTTGGATTAGTCTATCTCGGTGTCGCGAGTGATAAGGGTGTTCGTGTTATCAAGCTTATGCTTAAAGGAGATCGCGACAGAGTTCGTGTTCTCGCCTCGTCAAACGCTCTTGCGGAGGCGCTTCGGGAAATATAAGCGGATATAAAAATGGGGCCGAGCCACGAAGGTGGTTCAGTCCCATTTACTTTTTAAAGTGCCCCGCCGCGCCGTGTACGAAAATAATGAAAACCCTGCTCACGCAAGGCGGTGTCCTGTCGGGTATTTTGGGCTACCAACGTCTTTTAGCTCCGCGCTAACGGGGGAGTAAAAGGAGGTCTGCACTCCTATACGCGAACCCGGACTCCATTAATTTGTTGTAGGTTCCACTTGAAATTCGTAAGCACGCACGCCGCAGGAGGGTTTTTGCTACGCAAAAACACGAATTTTGTTCCGTGCCGTACATTATGGCACGGCTTTGCTGACGCAAAGACACAAAATTCTTTTGTAAGACGGAGGTTTTGCTAAAGCTTTTTACGTCCCGCCTCGTCCTCCGAAATTTTATTCGGATCAGGGAAGTTGTTTTTGCTGCGGCAAAAACATTACGCGTCGTAGTCAGTGTCCATGAACATATCGTCGAATATGTCCGCTACCTTATCAAACTCATCGTCGTCGTCAACGCTTTCCAGCATATCCTCGCCGTTTTCATCGGTAACGACCTTTAGTATTACGTACTCCTCGCTGCCGTCCTCTATCGGTATCATAGCGTAGTAGATAGAGCCGTCCATCTCGGTCTCGCCGATAAGCTCGAATTTGCTCTCCTTACCGCTTTCATCGGTGAGAAGGAATATCTCGGGCTCGTCGTTTTCGTCTAAAAGATTCTTTTCGTCTGCCATTTTTGGTCTCCGTTTCGATTGGTTATTTTTTAGTGTTTTGAGCTTACTTATATTTTATACCATTTTTCCGTTTTTGTCAACAGGAAAGTTTATCTTGGCGTTTTAAAAATCATTGTCCTTGTTTTTTGTAAAAAATAAAAAAATCTACTTGCAAAAAAAAGCCGTATATGATATAATAATAAGGAATATTGCTTTTTTACAGGCAAAATATAGGGATTACGGAGGTGCTTTTCTGTATGCTTAGATTCAAAAAACCGGATATAAACAAAATAAAGGACTCCGTAAGGTGCTGCCTTGAGGAAATAAAGGACGACGTTCAGGTCATTAAAGAGCGAGACCCTGCCGCCAAAAGCACCGTTGAGGTACTGCTGACCTACTCCGGACTTCACGCGGTGCTGGCTTACCGTCTGTCGCACGCGCTTTACACGAGAAAGCATTTCCTTTCCGCGAGAATAGTCAGCCAATCCGCGAGATTTTTAACGGGTATTGAAATTCACCCCGGCGCCAAGATAGGCAAGGGCTTATTTATCGACCACGGAAGCGGAGTCGTTATCGGCGAGACTACTGAAATAGGCGACAACTGTACGCTTTATCAGGGCGTAACGCTCGGCGGTACGGGTAAGGACACTGGAAAGCGCCACCCCACGCTTGGAAACAACGTAATGTGCGGCGCGGGCTCGAAGGTGCTTGGTCCGTTCAACGTCGGCGACAACAGTAAGGTTGCCGCTAACGCCGTTGTTCTTAAAGAAATACCGCCAGACTGCACCGCTGTCGGTATACCCGCAAAGGTGGTAAAAAGGGGTGAGCATAAGGTGGCTCAGGACCTTGACCAGATACACATTCCCGACCCCGTCGCCCAGGAGCTTAAGCGCCTGAACGAGAAGATAATTGAGCTTGAAAGGCTTTGCGGCTGCTGTCCCGATGACGACGGCGTAACTGACGAAAACGAGATATTCAGCGGCGGCGAGGAGCTTGACGAGGCTGAAATAGAGGAGCTTTTAAAGCTTGACGGCGCGGAGAACGCCGATATTAACGCAGAGGATACAATCTGAAAGGAATAGATACGATAATGAAGGTTTTTAACACAGAGACAAGGGTAAAGGAAGAGCTTATACCGCTTGAGCAGGGTAAGATAAAAATGTATGCCTGCGGACCCACGGTTTACAATTTCTTTCACATAGGTAACGCGCGCTGCTTCGTGGTTTTCGATATGCTTCGCCGTTATCTCCGTTACAGAGGGTACGACGTTACCTTTGTCCAGAACTTTACCGACATCGACGACAAGATGATAAAGAAGGCAAACGAGGAGGGCACGACGGTTAAGGCTGTCGCTGACAGATACATTGAGGAGTATTTTAAGGACGCGAAGGGGCTCGGTATAGAGCCGGCTACCTTCCACCCCCACGCAACCGACAATATAGACGGAATAATTGATATAATCTCCACCCTTATCGAAAAGGGACACGCTTATAGGACCGACGACGGAGTTTATTTCCGTACCAGAAGCTATCGCGATTACGGAAAGCTTTCGCATATGAATAAGGACGATCTTGAGTCCGGCGCGCGCATAGAGGTAGACGACGGCAAGGAGGATCCGCTTGACTTCGCTCTCTGGAAGGCGAAAAAGCCGGGTGAGCCGTTCTGGCAGTCTCCGTTTGGAGAGGGGCGTCCCGGCTGGCATATCGAATGCTCGGCTATGAGCCGCCGTTATCTCGGTGAGAGCATAGATATTCACTGCGGAGGTCAGGACCTTACCTTCCCGCACCACGAGAACGAGATAGCGCAGTCCGAGTGCTGCTCGGGTAAGCAGTTCGTTAAATATTGGATGCACAACGGTTACATCAACGTTGATAACCAGAAGATGAGCAAGTCGCTCGGTAACTTCTTTACAGTAAGAGACGCGGCGGAAAAGTTCGGGTATCTTCCCATTCGCTTCTTCCTGCTGTCAGCTCATTACCGCACGCCTGTTAACTTCTCCGCGGAGACGCTTGCGGCGGCAAAGAGCTCGCTTGAGAGAATATTCAACGCCCGTGAGAGCCTTGATTTCTACTTAAAGAGCGCGCCCGCGGGTGAGATTTCCGCTGAGGTTAAGGCAAGGCTTGACGCTCACAAAGAAAAATTCATTGCCGTTATGGACGATGATTTCAATACGGCTGACGGAACGGCTACAATATTCGAGCTTGTAAGCGACATTTTCGCTTGGATTAAGGACGGCGTAGTTAAGGAAAGCGCCGAGGCGGCTCTGGCTCTGCTTGACGAGCTTTGCGGACTTATGGGTTACGTCAAGGCGCAGGATGAAAACGACGGAGAGCTTGTTAAATATATTGAGGAGCAGATAGCTCTGCGTGAGGCGGCTAAAAAGGAAAAGAACTATGCCGAGGCTGACAGGATAAGAAACGAGCTTGCCGAAAAGGGTATTATTCTTAAAGATACCCGTCAGGGAACGACGTACGTTATCAATAGTTAAAATACAAAAAAGTATGACTTTTTGATTACTGAAAAGCGAATTAAATAGGTAATTATAATTTTGGAGGAATATAAAAATGGTTAAGTCAAATATGGAATTTCTTGCGGGCTTTGATCCCGAGGTAGGCGCCGCTGTTCAGGCGGAGTGTCAGCGTCAGCAGAGAGGCATTGAGCTCATAGCGAGTGAAAACTTCGTTTCCCCTGCCGTTATGGCGGCGGTAGGCTCTGTTCTTACGAATAAGTACGCCGAGGGTTACCCCGGAAAGCGTTACTACGGCGGCTGCGAGTGTGTTGACGTAGTTGAGACCTACGCTATCGAGAGAGCCAAGAAGCTCTTCGGCGCTGAGTACGCTAACGTTCAGGCGCATAGCGGAGCGCAGGCTAATACGGCGGTATATTTTGCGCTTCTTAACCCCGGCGACACAGTTATGGGAATGAATCTCGCTCACGGCGGACATCTCACCCACGGCTCGCCCGTTAATATTTCCGGTAAGTACTACAATTTCGTAGCCTACGGCGTTACCGACGACACAAACGTAATAGATTACGATATGGTTGAAAAGAGCGCAAAGGAGTGTAAGCCCAAGCTCATCGTCGCGGGCGCTTCGGCGTATCCCAGAATCATTGATTTCAAGCGTCTTGCCGAGATAGCTCACGGCGTCGGCGCATACCTTATGGTCGATATGGCTCACATTGCGGGACTTGTAGCGGCAGGACTTCATCCCTCGCCCGTTCCGTATGCCGACGTAGTTACCACCACCACCCATAAGACGCTTCGCGGACCTCGCGGCGGACTTATCCTCACCAATAATGAGGAGCTTGCTAAGGCTATAAACAAGGCTATATTCCCCGGTATTCAGGGCGGTCCTCTTATGCACGTCATCGCGGGTAAGGCGGTATGCTTCGGCGAAGCCCTTAAACCCGAATTCAAGGAATATCAGGGTCAGATTATAAAGAACGCTCAGGCTCTTGCCTCTACGCTTCTTAATGAGGGCTTTGATCTCGTTTCGGGCGGAACGGATAACCACCTCATGCTCGTTGATCTCCGCAAGGTCGGTATCACGGGTAAGGCTCTCGAAAAGCAGCTTGATGAGGTTTATATCACCGTTAACAAGAATGCTATCCCCAATGACCCCGAAAAGCCCTTCGTTACCAGCGGCGTAAGAATAGGTACGCCCGCGGTTACCTCCAGAGGCTTCAAGGAGGACGATATGAGGGTTATCGGTAAGCTTATCAAGATGACCGCAACCGAGTTCGATACCAAGGCTGATTACATTCGCGAGCAGGTTACCGAGCTTGTAAAGCAGCATCCCCTGTACTTCTGACAGGCGAGCGCCTGTTGGCAAATGGCGGCGCGTGTTGGTAAAAAACGGTTGTAGCCATAATGAAAACAACCGTGATTTCCCCCATATATCTTACGGAATTCAGACCTAATGATTTCACCCATAATTACTGAAAAGGAAGAAAAAGATGAAAGTTGAACTTATTGCATACACTCCCGACGCCGATAAAATAGTCGCGGCGGCGGCAAAGCTTTGTTACGCTAAGAGCGATATCAACACTCTTATGGATAAGCTTACTTCCGATAAGGTCGAAAGCTTTCTTGATATGCTGTCTGAAATAGGACATGAGAGTCCTGTTGAGCACGCTTCGTTTACCTTCGGTATTGAGGGTGTGTCAAGAGCCTTGCTCGCTCAGATAACCAGACACAGAATAGCCTCGTTCTCGGTACAGAGCCAGAGATACGTTGACAAGAGTAGGTTTGAGTACATAACTCCACCTGAAATCGCCGATATTCCCGAGGCTCTTGAGGAATTCAACAGAGCTATGGAGGAGGACGCAAAGCATTATGCGTCGCTTAAAGCTATACTTGTAAAGGCTCGTAAGCAGAGATATATTGATGAGGGAAAGAGCGAAGCGGAGGCTCAGAAGATGGCTGAAAAAGCAGCAAACGAGGACGCTCGCTTCGTGCTTCCCAACGCTTGCGATACGCGCATGATAGTAACTATGAACGTGCGCTCGCTTCGTAATTTCTTTAAGCTTCGCTGCTGTGCCAGGGCTCAGTGGGAGATACGCGAGGTGGCTATCGAAATGCTTCGTTTATGCAAGAGCGTCGCTCCGATACTGTTCGCTAACGCAGGCCCGTCGTGTGTTAACGGAAAATGCTCCGAGGGCGCAATGTCCTGCGGCAAGGCAAAAGAAATGAGAGAATTTTACAAGGGATTATCGTAAGTTATGGAAGAAATGAAGAAATTGAGTTCCTTTTACGCGCTTGTTTTCAGACAAAAATATATCCAACGCTGGGGGCTTATGCGCAACGCGTTTCCGGAGAGCTTAGCGGCCCACTCGTCAGAGTGCGCCATACTCGCGCATGCGCTCGCCACAATAGGAAATAAGGTTTACGGGTGCGATTATGACGTTGGAAAGGTTGTTACGATGGCGCTTTTTCACGACGTTCCGGAGGTCTTTACAGGCGACATGCCGACGCCTATCAAGTACGCAAATCCCAGTATTCGCAGTCAGTTCAAGTCGATAGAGGAGGAGAGCACGCGGAATTTAGTCGCAAAGCTTCCGAATGAGCTGAGAGGCGAATACGCCGAGATATTTGATTCCGTGGAAAATGATCAGAAGCACTGCAAGCTGCTTAAAGCTGCCGATAGACTTTGCGCTTTTATCAAGTGCGAGGAGGAGGAAAGGTTCGGCAATTCTGAGTTTGTAGGAGCTAAGAAAGGAATTATGGAGCGCCTGAAGGAGTCAGAGCTTCCGGAGCTTAACTATTTTATTGAGCATTTCCTTCCCGCCTTCCGTCTTACGCTTGACGAGCAATAACCGCGGCGTGTCTGCGTAGGTAACAACCTACGGGCAACCGATGGCGGCTATGTTGCCGACTTGATATATATCCGTATCTGCGGAGAGATTACTTAAAGCTGAAATTCAATATAAAATTAAAAAGCAAGCGCCGCTTGGGAGTTTTTCCTAAGCGGCGCTTGTTTGCTTGGTGAATCTCAAAAAGATGTAAAATATCAGCAATGTTTTTGTGAATAAATGATTAAAAACATGCTTTTGTGCAAAATGCTGAATGACAGAAAAAATGCGATGTAATTTGTGCAAAATCCACAAACGCTTCTCGAAAAGTAGGACAATTTGTTTTTAACGGCGGATGTGTGGAAAGACGCTGGAATTGGCTGAATATTGCGTTAAAAACGAAGTTAATTGGCATAAAAGAGTTATTTTATTATTTAAATTACCGAGGTGGAATTTAAACTTGTTGCGATGCCAACAAAAGGCTGTAAGCGCTGTGGCGGATTTATGGGTACGGGCAGAAGGAAAACATGGGAAATTCTTCTTGACTTTTTTATTTTTCTATGTTATAATTTTAAACAATAAAAAACTTACGTGCGAACGAATATTCCGTTCCCATTGAGAAGCGGCTCAGGCTTGCCGGCTCAGAGGAGCAAAATCAGCCATTTTTCTTTCGGAATCAACGCCGAAAAGCAAATATCCAAACTTTTTCAGGAGGAAACCCTACATGAAACGTTGGCAAAAACACAGACTTGTAGCTGTGCTTCTGTTGATTGCGACGCTCATAGGAATGATGCCCTTTACCTCTGTATACGCAGACAGCGGTGAGGACAGTTCTATGGAAGCGGCTTCAGCGGATACTTACGGGGGCAGAACGCTTGAGGAAATACTTAACCTCATCAGCGGAATGACCTACGATAACTACAAAAATAAGTGGAGCGACAAGACCGTCGCGAGCGATAGCAGCGAGGTTATCGTAAACGCGGCAGATGTTCTTGTTCCCAAGTACGATCCCGAAAATCCCAATACCGAGCATGTTAACGTCAAGACGGGCGAAGCATGGACGACTGCCGATATTGAGATTGGAGAGGTTGTTGACGAAAGCACAGGCATTACGTACCGCGGCGTTTATACTCCCGCAACCGGCAAGGTTACCTTCAGGATATACGTTCCTGAGGACGGTATGTACGCCATGGATCTCGATTACATTTCGCTTGAGAAGTACGATTTCAAGGGGGATACCAATCCTGACGGCTCCAATAAGGGCGCTGTTACGGTTGGTACCAAGACTACCATTGAGCGTATGTTCTTTATCGACGGCGAGCTTCCCTTTAACGAGTGCCGTTATCTGTATATTCCCAGAACGTGGGAGTATAAGAAGAACGACCTCAGCGGTTATCTCTACCGAGATGATATGGAGGATGAGGATTGGGTAGACCCCGTCCGTTCCAAATATCCTACGGAGGAGGCTTACAACGCGGCAATGAAGGACTTTTACCTCAGAGCTGCCGCGGAGGGTAAGAGAGAGCCCAGAAGACAGTATTACAATAGCGATGCCGAATACGTCGCGGCACTCGACCTTTGGGCGAGTAAGACTAACGGCGGCGCTGGTAACTTCTACTGGGACAAGGATATTCAGGACAACGATATGCGTCCTGAGCGTACCGAGGTTCAGCGTCTCCGTACATACTTCCTGCGTGACTGGCTCGGTTACACCATTGAGCCATTCCAGTACTATCTCGAAGAGGGCTGGCACAGCTTCACCTTTGAAGCGACAAGAGAGCCGCTTTTCATCTCAAGCATAAGGCTTTACGGCTACAAGGCTGAGGATTCTTACGACTATCAGTACAAGAGATGGATAAGCAGCGGTATAAACGTTGTCAAGGGCGAAAAGGCTTATATGGTAGAGGCGGAAAGCCCTGTGTTCGTTTCCGACCAGGTTCTTTTCCCCGGTACAGACCGTACCTCGTCCATAAACTCCCCATCGCACCCCGCTAACCTTGTTTATAACATATCCAACTCCAGCTTTGTCGGTCAGTACATGACATACAAGGTTTACGTTGAGGAGGAGGGACTGTATAACATCGTTGCCCGTTTCCGTCAAAATACGATGGCGGGTATGTTTACGTCAAGACGTATAAAGATTAACGATGAGGTTCAGTTCAAGGAAGCAAACTCCCTTAGATTCAACTACGATACGTCTTTCCAGAACATCTACCTTGGAGACGAGGAAAACGGCGCATATTTCTTCCATTTGAAGAAGGGCTGGAATACCGTTGAAATGGAAATTGTTCTCGGAGATATGTCTTTGTATATCTACGACATAGCAAACGTTATCACCACGATGACCGATTCGTATCAGAAGATACTTCAAATTACGGGTACTAACCCCGATACCGTGCGTGATTACGACTTCCCGAGCCTTATTCCTGAGGTTATGACAGACCTTGCTAACTGCGCTATCGAGCTTGAGAGAATATACGAGTCTCTCGTTGAGATAACGGGCGCGACAGGTCAGCATATCGCTACGCTGGATACGATACGGGACCTTGTATCCAAAATGGCGATGGACGAGTATGAGATTGCTCCGAACTTCCTATCATTTAAAAACTACCTTACGGCTCTCAGTAACTGGCTGTATACCTCGCTTTCTCAGCCGCTGAAGCTCGACTACCTCTGCATACAGACCGAGGAGACGGAGATGCCGAGAGCTAAGGCTACATTCTTCTATGCGATAGCCCACGAGGCAAAGGCGTTTGCCGCCAGCTTCGTTAAGGATTACAACATCATAGGCTTTAAGACCGACGGAAACGAGGAATACAAGGGTGAGATACTCATGTGGAACACCGTCAGCCGTGAGGACGCGCTTATTCTCCGTACAATGATAGACGGTCAGTTCACGCCTAAATCCAATATCGCTGTTAACATTAGATACGTTGCGCAGGGCTTGCAGGAATCCGTTCTTGCGGGCGTCGGCCCTGACGTTGCCAGCATGGCGTCGGGAACGGCTGTTTCATGGGGAATTCGTAACTCCGTTGAGGACCTCAGCCGTATCTACACCGAGGAAGATATTAAAAATAAGAAAAATCTCCGTGAGGGCGCGGCGGTTGGCGAGTATATGTTCGCTGGCTTCAGAGAGCTCGCCCCCGTATACACCGAAACCAAGGACGTTCAGTACGTCAACTCGGTTGGCAAGACTGTTACCGAAAAGCAGGTTGCCGGAGAATTCGTTATCCCTCATTACTTTTATAATGAAGCCACCGATAAAGCGGAATTCAAGGACGTAACCGGAAATGTTCCCGTTAAGTTCTCAAACGCTGCGCTTGAGGCTGTTTCTCTGAACAACAAAACCTACCTTATCCCCACTACGATGAACTTCGAAATGTCGTTCTACAGAGTGGACGTATTCGCGAAGTACGGACTTGAGCCTCCCAGAACCTGGCAGGAGCTTCTCGACGTAATCCCCAAGCTCACTACTCAGCATATGACAATGGGTATGCAGACGTCTCTTGCGGGATATCAGATGCTTCTGTATCAGATGGGCGATACGATGTACGCCTCCGATTACTGTGAGTTTAATAAGTCCGGTATAGCGCTTGAGGCGTTTGAAACTCTTTGCGACCTGTTTAACGATTACTCGCTTCCTGTCGTTTACGACCTTACCCGTTTCCGTACGGGAGAAATTCCGATAGTCGTAGCTAACTGGTCTACGTACAATACCTTTATGGGCTACTACGAGCTGCGTGGACTCTGGACAATGGAATCGCTCATCGGTTGGGAGCATTATGACGAGGCTACCGGAGAAACATACGTAGATCGCTCGTCTATCCTTAACGTTGAGGGTATCGTTATTCCGAAAGGAAGCCACAATCCTCAGCACGTTTGGGAGTACATAAAGTGGTACTCAGACGATGACGCTCAGGAGAGACTTTGCCGTCTCAACCTCGCGGACCAGAACAACACTACCATTAAATACAACACTGCGAACCTCAATGCCCTCCTTTCTCAGGCTTGGACTGATGATGAAAGAGACGCTATGCGTGAGCAGATCCCACACCTTAAGGGACTTCCCTTCAACCCAGGCGACTACAACATCAGCCGTTATATCGAATTTGCGTTCCTCGCGGTTTACAACTCAAACGCGAACGCGGTAGACCAATTCCTTGATTATGTAGTCGACATCAATAAAGAGCTCTCGCGTAAGCGTGAAGAATACCACCTTCCCTACCTCAAGGACGGCGAGCTAATAGTTCCTGAGGAAAAATAAGGTAACGTAAAATCACAGTGAAACTCCTTTATCCTCGCCGTTTCACGCGAGGATAAAGGGCAAAGTATTATAGAATAGGAGATAGCATATGTCTGATAACGCAGTTGCTGTACAGGAAACTCAAGAAGAAGTTTACGTTTCCAAGACTCAGGTAACGAGATGGCAGTACACAAAGCGTGAGATGAAAAAGAAATGGGCAGGCTACGTGATGGTAGCGCCGTTCTTTATCATGTTCATGGCGTTTACGGTAGTGCCGGTTGCGGTGTCAATTTTATTAAGCTTCACAAATTTCAATATGCTCGAGCTGCCTGAAATTTGCTGGTTTGATAACTATATTCGACTCTTCCTTGAGGACGACCTCTTCCTTACAGCTTTTCAGAATACATTAATATTCGCGATAACCACAGGACCTTTGTCCTACATACTTTCATTCCTTTTGGCTTGGTTCATTAACGAGCTTTCGCCGAGAATGAGATCTATTGTAACCTTCGTTTTCTACGGACCCTCCATCTCCGGCTCCGCGTACCTCGTATGGAAGCTCATCTTCCAGGGAGATATTTACGGACTGGCAAACGGTTTCTTAATGAAAATGGGTCTTATTTCAAAACCGATAGTGTTCCTTCAGAACACGACCTACATAGTGCCTATCTGTATCGTAGTTTCGATATGGACATCGCTCGGAACCGCGTTCCTTTCATTTATCGCGGGTCTTCAGGGCGTTGACAGAAGCCTTTACGAGGCGGGCGCTGTTGACGGCGTAAAGAACCGTTGGCAGGAGCTTTGGTACATTACTCTTCCTTCAATGAAGTCCATACTTATGTTCGGTGCGGTTCTATCTATCACCGGCGCGTTTGGATTCGGAGGAATAGTTAACGCGCTTTGCGGAAACCCCTCTACCGACTACGTTGCGTGGACGCTGCAGCACCATATGGCAGACTACCTCGGAGCCCGTTTTGAGGTAGGATACGCATCGTGTATTTCGATAGTTCTGTTCGTGCTTATGTTCGGCGCGAACATAATGATCAGGAACGCTCTCAGTAAGGTAGGTAGGTAATTATGGCTAAAAAACTTAGAACCAGAAAGCATGCCGTCGTTCTTAACCGAAGCGTTGGCGGTGATACCGCAATCACGATTGTACTTACTATATTCGGTTTGTTCATGTTCCTACCTATGTACTACCTCGTTATTACGGCGTTTAAGCCCATAGGAGAAATGTTCCTTACCCCCCCTAACTTCTACGTTATTAAGCCTACGTTCCAGAACTTCATCGACCTGTTCGCGTCTATGACCGCGACATGGGTTCCGATTTCAAGATATGCCTTCAACACTATATATATCTCTCTCGGAGCTACTTTCGGTTGCTTGATTATCGGATCTATGGCTGCGTACGCTGTTTCTAAGGTACGTTTCCCCGGTTCAAGAATAGTATCTCAGCTGATAACGTATTCGCTTATGATTTCGTCCACTGTTACGGGAATAGCGCACTTTATTATTTTCGTGGCTTTGGGCTGGCTAAATACTTATACGATATCAATAGTTCCCGTATGGGCATCGACTCTCGGTCTTTACCTTATGAAGAACTTTATCGACTCAACCGTTCCCGACTCAATGATAGAGGCGGCGAGAATTGAGGGCTGTTCTGAATTCAGAATATACCTCACGCTCGTAATGCCACTCGTTAAGCCGGCGTGGCTGACTCTTATGATAACCGTTTTCCAGTCGGTCTGGAACGCCGGAGCGTCAGGCTACGTTTACAGTGAAAACCTCAAGACCTTTAGTGAATCGATCAACAATATCATCTCCGCTTCCGGTACTCAGGGCGCAGGCTCAGCTGCTACCGTAATCATGATGAGCGTACCGATAATAGTATTTATTATATCGCAGAGTAAGATCGTTGAAACCATGGGATCTTCCGGTATGAAGGATTAAGAAGGGAGAAGCAATGATGAAAAAATCCATTTTGAGAGTATTTGTCGTGCTTATGATGCTTGTGGTAACACTCGCAATCACTCTCCTGCCTTCCTACGCGGCAGCTTATTCGACTTATACTTATTCAATAGACGGAACACAGCTCGCGTCTCCCGACGCTTACGTCCCCGACGCGCACTATGATTCCGATAAGACCGGTATTACAGCCGGAAGCTATCACCAGCTTCCTCTGCAGGAGCCGTGTGAGCTTACCATAGACTCTGACGGTAATATATATATAATTGATAAAATTACCATTCAGATAGACGAGAAGAACAGCCAAAACGTATACAGAATAGTCGTTCTCGACCCTTACTTTAAGTTCTTATACGATTTTTATGAGTTCACCTCCGAGTCCGGCGCGTACAACACCTTCAATAATCCCAGAGGACTTTGCGTTACCGAGGATTATATCTACGTTGCCGATACCGACAACGCAAGAATAGTAGTGTTCAACCGTGTGAACGGCGGACGCGATAAAATGACATTCAAAAAGATTATAGCCCGTCCTCAAGCGGATATATTCGGTGAAAGCGACATCTATAAGCCCGTGGCTGTGGCATCTGATGATAGCCATGTATACGTTGTTTCCTCAACCACCAATATGGGTATTATCTCTATGGATATCGACGGAAACTTTCAGGGCTTTATAGGAGCGCAGAAGGTTAGCGCAAACGCTCTTGATATACTGTGGAGAATGTTCCAGACTGACGAGCAGAGAGCGCAGTCCACTCAGTACGTTGCGACAGAGTACAACAACATAGTAATGGATAAAGAGGGCTTCATTTACGTAACCACGTCCTCGATTGACGAGCAAATGCAGCAGAACGCTATAAACAGCAAGTCAACCAGCGCTGAATATGCTCCCATTAAAAAGCTTAACACTAACGGAGACGATATCCTCAACCGTTCAGGCTTTTATCCGCCATCGGGTGAAGTCAAGGTTGCTACCGTTTCCCGTTCAGGAGGACCTCCGAGCGGTGCTTCAACTATTATTGACGTAGCGATAGGTCCTGAGGAGACATGGTCTATAATCGACCAGAAGCGTCAGAGAATATTTACTTACGATAAGAACGGTAACCTTCTGTTCGCTTTCGGTGATAGCGGACTTCAGCTCGGTAACCTTAAAGGAATTAAGGCTATTTGCTATCAAAACTATAACGGACTTAACAACATTGTAGTTCTCGATGACAAGACCGACTCCATTACCACCTATACAAGAACCGAGTACGGCGACCTTATTATCGCGGCTCTGCGCAACGATAACCTCCGTAACTATGAGGCGGCTGTCGACGATTATCAGAGAATTCTTGAAAGAAACCTTAACTTCGATACCGCTTACGTCGGCAAGGCAAAGGCTCTTTACCGCGCGGGCGATTATAACGCGGCAATGGAGGAGTATTCATACGCGTATAATACTGCGGGCTATTCACAGGCGTTCAAGATGTTCAGAAAAGACTGGGTATCAAAGTACGTCATAGTAGTACCGATAGTAGTGGTAGCGGTTTTCGCGGGTGTGTACTACTTCTTCAAGTATGCCGGCAAGGTTAACGCAAAGACCGCGGTAACGTCAGGCAAGAGAACCTTCGGTCAGGAGCTGCTGTTCGCGTTCCACCTTATGTTCCACCCGTTTGACGGCTTCTGGGATCTGAAGCACGAAAAGCGAGGCTCTCTGAGAGGCGCTGCGTTCTATATAGGCGTGGCAATATTAACGTTTACATACCAAAGCGTCGGACGCTCGTATATGTATAACCCCAGAGGAGCATATTCAAGCATCGGTATCCAGATAGCTTCCGTATGTATACCGGTAGCGCTCTTTGCGGCGGCTAACTGGTGTATCACCACCCTGTTCGACGGAGAGGGAAGCATTAAGGATATTGTTATCGCAACGGGATATTCGCTCGTACCGCTTCCGCTTCTTATAATCCCCTCAACTCTTCTTACGCACATTCTTTCATCGTCCGAGTCCGGAATTATCACCCTTATAAATGCTTTGGCGTTTATTTGGTTAGGACTGCTTCTGTTCTTCGGAATCATGATAACTCACGATTACCCGATGGTCAAGAATATGCTTACGGTTGTGGTTACGGTAGTCGGAATGGCGTTTATTATGTTCATCATTATACTGTTCGCGACACTCGTTTCCGACATGTTCGGACTTGTAAGCAACATTATAACAGAAATATCATACCGAATGTAAAGGAGGACGAAATTGAATATGAAAAACAGCGCAAAATCAATATTTTCCAGATCTCTTTCGGGCTTCCTTGCGTTTATGACGGTATTTATGCTGCTTGCGTCGCTTTCACTTATACCGACCTTAGCGGCAGAAAAGGATAGACTGTTTAGTGATATCTGGAGGGATTATTACACCAATCCCGAGTACAATCCCGAAACAGCGGGCGACAAGAATATGTCAGCCGCGGACTTCACGACTGAGCAAAAGCGTCTTGAAGCTATGGGAGAAGCGAGATACGTAAAGGGGGATTTCGAGCTTTACGTCGATGAGATTACCGGAGAGGTTGCTCTTCTTGATACGTCGACAGGAGATATACTTTTCTCCAACCCTTACGATATTTCCGAGTACGCAACTACAAGAGATAAGGGTAACCACTCACTTCCTACCGATACTAAGGAACAGCTGCTTAGCCAGGTAAGAATAGATTACCTCTCGAATAACGTTGGAGATAGCTACTACTCCTTTACCGACGCGGCTCTTCTTGACCAGGTTGAGATAACCAGACTGCGCGGCGGTGTCCGTGTAGAGTACTCTATCGGTGAAGAGGAAACAAGAATGCTGATACCGAGAGTTATGACCGTCGAAAGATGGGAGACCATGATTCTGGATCAGCTGAATGAAAACATTACCCTTGAGGTTGGCGAGAGCCTCACCGAAAACCCGATTGCGGGTAGAATCCTCGCTTGGTATGACACCTATTACAGATCCAAGTATGCAGACGAATACTATAAAACAGCCCGTGAGGAGCTTATTCAGCTTTATCCATCCTTCAGGGAAGAGGATATAGTGGTTTTCGACGAGGCTGCCTCATACAGACAGAAGAAGATAGTCGAGAGATACATTAAGACCTACTGTCCTAAGTATACCTTTGAGGAGCTGGATAAGGACCACAGAGATAACCAGTATACCGCAAAGGATAAGGCTCCCGCAAACTTCAAGATGGCTCTTGAGTACTACATAACCGATAACGGACTTGAGGTTCGCTTCCCCGCTAACGGACTTACCTTTGACGAGAGTAACTATCAGCTTTCAGCTGTAAAGATACTTCCTTACATGGGCGCCGGCTCAAACGACTATAACGGATATGTCTTTATACCTGACGGCTCAGGTACGCTGATAAGATTTGAGGACGTCGAGAGATTTGACAGTATAAGCGGTTCGGTCTACGGCGAGGACTACGCGTACCAGGAAATAGGTAACGCCAACCGAGAGGTATTCAGAATGCCGGTATTCGGAGTTGTTACCTCAAAGACTCCTCAGAAGGACTCTACTCTTAATGAGCCCTATTATAAGTACAACACATACGAGGACGAAGCAAAGACACAAATTAAGGAAACCATTGTAGGTCCGTCTAAAACTCCTAAGACCTATTCCACAGGCTTCGTGGCGATAGTAACCGAGGGAGACGCGCTTACAAAGATAGTAACCGAGAGCGGTGGAGATGAGGATCACCACTTCAACTCCGCGTACTGCTCATTCAACCCCAGACCTAAGGACTCTTATAACCTTTCCGACGCTATCTCCGTAGGCGGAGACGGTAAAGTAACGGTTGTTTCCAAGCGTAAATATACAGGCTCGTTCAGAATCAACTATATTATGCTTACCGACCCCGAAAACGACGGTACCCAATTCGGCAAGGGCAGAACCGAGGGAAGAACCTATTACGACGCGTCTTACGTCGGAATGGCAAAGGCGTACCGTGATTACCTCGATAATGATAATGGGGTAAATGTGCTTGACAGACTGACTGAAAATGACGTAAAGGCTGATATCCCGCTTTATATTGAAGCGTTCGGCGTTACTGAAACTGACGAGCATTTCCTTAGCATTCCGGTAACCGTTAAGAAGGCTATGACATCGTTTGAAAACCTTAAAACTATGGTTGACGAGATGGCAAAGGCTAAGGTTACCAACGTAAGCTTCAGACTTACCGGTTACACCAACGGAGGTATGAAGCCTACCGTTCCTACTAAGGTTAAGTTTGAAAGAGTTGTGGGCGGAAAGGACGGATTTACCGACTTCCTAAGCTACGCTGCTGAAAAGGGAATTGACGTATATCCTGAGTTCGATTTCGCGTATATGACGGCAAGCGGAATGCTTGACGGATTTAACTACGACAGAGATGCTGTTAAGACCATAGACAACCGTTATATTACAAAGAGAGAGTACGACGCTGTTCTCCAGACGTTTGGAACATCCGGTAAGATTTGTATTTCTCCAAGCGTTTACAGAGAGTATTTTGAAAAGTTCAATAAGTCCATGACAAAGATTCTTGGCGGAAAGAACACGGGTATATCGCTCGGAACTCTCGGAAGCGACCTCAACTCAGACTTTGATGAGGACGAACCGTACAACAGAGAGGACTCGAAGGTATTCTCCGCAGAGATGCTCGGACAGTTCGTAACAAGCTCAAATTACAACAAGGTAATGATAGATGCGGGTAACTCCTATGCTATCAAGTACGCAAACGTAGTTCTTAACGCTCCTCTTGATTCCAGCCGTTACGAGAACGCAAGTGAGGCTATTCCATTCTTTGGAATGGTATATCACGGATATATCGTATTTGCGGGAGCTCCTACCAATATGGCGGGAGATATCAAGTACGAGATGCTTAAAATACTTGAAAACGGAGCTACGCTCTTTATGATGCTCTCGTATGATAACGTTGAGCTTCTTAAAGAGGACGAATACCTCTCGCGTTACTACGCTATAAGCTATGAGATCTGGAAGGAAACTCTTCTCTCTAAGTACGACGAGGCAGGAAACGTAACCTCGGAAGGTCTTTACGATAAGCTTAATAAAGCGCTCAAGGGCGTACAGACTACCCGTATCAATGACCACAGATTCATTAACTGCGAGCGTCAGTATACCGCTACCGAGATTGATAATATCAATGCCGAGGCTAAGCGTATGTATGATGAAAGATATGCGGAGATTGACGCGTTCTATCAGAATGCTCTCAGCAGACTCGCTCTGCACGACAGAGTTATAGCGGAGTTTGATAAAAAGCTCGCTGACGCAGGCGTTGACGCGGAGCTTGAGGCTATCTACGCAGGTGATGCCGACGCAATAGCAGCTCTTAAGGCGCAGGGTACGTTATCTGTGCTTGACGCAATACTTAACGCCGTTTCGGGTGATGCGGCTAAGACTGAAAAGTATACGGCTTTAAAGGCTGATTACGATTCTGAGGTAGTCAACCGCCTTGTAAATTACGGCGTTTCCGACAGAATTGTAATAGTCGGTGAAGCGGAATACTATAAGTCCATGATAGATGCCCTTGATATTAATAAATTCAGGGAGCCTATCGAAAAGAAATACAGCGAAAACAGAAAGATTACCGACGGCTCCGTCGTATACGTTGAGTATAAGGAAGCCGGTCAGGCAGGAACCTACTTCGTTCTTAACTACAATAGCTTTATAGTTGAGGTAGATATAAACGGAGACGGAACAATAGATCACACGGTAGCTCCCAAGGCCTTCGTCCAGGGAACTGTCGCGGCTTAAGAAAGGGAGGTAGATGAAAATGAGTAAAGCACCAAAGCGCCGTAGGGCCGCCTCTCTTGATAAGCGTAAGGCAATGGGCGGATGGCTGTTTGTCATACCGTTCGTTATCGGACTGATATTTATCTATTTTCCTGTTATTTACGATTCGTTCAGATCAACCTTTATCCAGGTTGCTAAGGATAAGCAGGAAATCTTCGTAGGCATTGAGAACTACCAGGAAGCTCTGTTTACAGACCCGAATTTCGTTACGAATCTTATTTCGGGCTTGAAGGATATGGTAGTAGACATTCCTTCGATAGTTATTTTTTCACTTTTCATAGCGGTTATTCTTAACCAGAAGGTCCTCGGACGCGCGGTTTTCCGAGCAATATTCTTTATTCCCGTTATCTGCGCTACCGGTCTTATGGATAGCGTTGAGGAAAGCGCCAGCTCCTTAAACGATTACATGGGAGACCAAAGCCAAGGTATTAATACCGGAGAGATGGACGACGGCTTCTCAATGAGCATAGACAAGATAACAAGTCTGTTTGAAAGCATGCAGATAGGTTCCGGAATTGCCGAGTTCGTTGTAGGCGCGGTTAACAGAGTTTCGGGAATTATCGACCGATGCGGTGTTCAGATGCTTATCCTTCTCGCAGCGCTTCAGTCAATTTCACCCGCTATATACGAATCCTGCTCCATAGACGGAGCTACCACGTGGGAAACCTTCTGGAAGATAACGCTTCCGATGATAAGCCCGATGATATTGGTTGCGACGGTCTATACGGTTATAGACGCGTTTACGTCAAAGAACAGCTCTGTTATGAAATATATAGACAGTGTTGAGCAGGTAAACGTTCAGACCGCGATGGCGTGGATATACTTCTCGGTAATCATAGTATTGGTTATCGTAGTCGTTATAGCGATGCGCGCGTACGTATTCTATCAAAGAAGAGATTCTTAAGAGAGGAGGTTCTTATAAATGGATAATCAGGTAAATGCTCCTAAGGTTTTAAAGGAGTCTAAAAATAAAATAACCGTTGATTTCGAGAGAACCTCTCTCGCTACGAGACTTAAGCTTAAGTATCTTAATATAAGCTACGTGGCAGGACTTATCTGGAGAATTTTCAGATTCCTTCTCCTGCTTGGCGTATCTTACGTTATCCTCTATCCCTTCTTCTCTAAGATAACTGGCTCGTTTATGAGTGGCGAGGACTTCGTTGACGTTACGGTTAAGCTTATCCCTAAGTATCCTACGCTTGATACTTATAAGTCAATAATGTTTGACCTTAAAAATGACGTTAACTTCTTTGAGGCGCTCATTCACTCAGCCTTCCTTTCACTAGGTGTAGCTCTTTTGCAAACCTTCACATGTTGCGTAATAGGATACGGCTTTGCTAAGTTCAAGTTCAAGGGCTCGAAGATACTTTTCGCTATTGTTCTCTTTACGATGATAGTTCCTCACGGAACTATTCAGGTAGCGCTTCAGACTCACTTTAAGCACTTTGATATCTTCGGTATATGCAAGCTGCTCAGCGGTCAGGTAATACCGAGCTTCGCTCCGCTCGTAACGCTTCAAGAAATGTATCCGACGACTCTCGGAACGGGACTTCTCCTTTACGGAGATTCCATTAACCTCACGAACTCGCCAATACCCTTTATACTCCTTTCCCTTACGGGACTTGGCTTTAAGAACGGACTTTATATCTACATGATGCGTCAGTTCTTTAAGGGTGTTCCGGATGAGCTTGAGGAGTCCGCGTATATCGACGGTTACGGAATCTTTAAGACGTTCATGTTCATCGTTATACCGCTTTCGGTACCGATGATGATAACCATCTTCCTGTTCTCGTTCTCGTGGCAGTGGACAGATGAGTTCTATACCACAACGTTCTGGTCGAGCAGTAGTGAAACCTTTGAGCTGCTTCCCGATATCATTAACACCGGTATAGGAACAATGTACGCTAACACCTCTGCCTCCGGACCGGCAGGACCTGCCGCGGCGCTTTATAACGCAGCTGTGCAGAACACCAAGGGTCTTCTTATAATCATTCCCCTTCTTATCGTATATCTCTTCTGTCAGAGATATCTTGTTGAGGGAATTGAGCGTTCGGGACTTGTTGGTTAAAAAAACAGTCAAAAATCCGCAGAGACTTGTTCTCTGCGGATTTTTTTTGTTGTCATGCAAATACTATTTTTAAAAAGTATTTGTCAGGAGAAAAATAGTGAACAGCAAAACTCTGGTGTGCGCTTACGGAAAGGCGAGGGATATACAAGAGGTTTTTACACGTCTTTATGCTATGTATAAGCTTAATTTCAGCGAAAGCTACGCCTACTGCGCCCTTATAGACCTTGAGGACGCTTGCTTATATCGCATGGCGGGAGACAGCGAAGCAGAAATGCGAGCCGAAAGGGCGGCGCAGAGGCTGAATGAGCTTTGCGGAGGAGGCTTTTTTTGCGGGATAAGGCAGAGAAGGTGTGAGATTACGGGTACTATGCGACGGTATACCTGTGAGGGCGGAGCGCTTGGAGCGCTTAAAGCGCTTTGGAGATACACAAGCGGGAGAAACGATGAGCTGTTTCCGTGCTACGGAACACTTGACAGCGGCTTTGAAAGAGTGTTTTTTTCAGCCCGCAAGGAGAGTCCGAAAACAGCGAATCGCATTTACGGGTGCGATGGTAGGGACTTTTTAAAGCATAATATAGAGAATTTTTCGGCGAAAAGCAGCGAAAAATATTTCGAGGTTATCGAGCCGTCGGGGATTTTTAGGCTTGCTGAGGGACTGAAAAATAGCGGCGCGGTTTTTGCGGAAAGCGATTTAAATGGATTAAACGACGGTATTTTCAGCGCTTGGGCGCTTGATCTTATGTTATCGGATATGGTAAGACCGCAGGATATAACCTCGCACACTGAGAAAAACGTGGGTTTTTGCCGTGTTTCGATAGAAACACTCGGCTCTTATAAAAAAAGCGCAAGATAAGTCAAGCGGAAATGCTTAATATTATAAAAAAATTTGCATTTATTACCTAAATTGCACATTAATATATGCTATACTCTAAATATAAAATATTATAGGTGTATTTAAAGATATGAAAATCATAGAAAAAGTCTATAAAAACGGTATAACCTCAGCGGTTATTGATACTAAAAAATTTAAGAAAAACTATTTTTCGCTCACATATACGCTTCCTATGACCGAGAGTAACGCTTCAAACGCCTCGGCGCTTGCCGCTACGCTTGAAAGAGGGTGCGAAAAATATCCGACTGTTACATTAATGAATAGACACCTCTGCGCGCTCTACGACGCAAGCGTCGGCGTCTACGTAAGTAGTTGCGTAAACGCCCTTCTATTCAGGGTGGTTGTGAATATCATTGACGGAAAGTACGCGCTTGAAAAGGATTTCGACTTATTTTACGAGTCGCTTGAATTTGTAAAGGAGATGCTGTTTTCTCCGCTTACTGACGGCGCCGAGCTTAACCCCGCCTACGTTGAGAGCGAAAAAAAGCGACTTTCGGACATTATAAAGGCGGATATAAACAACAAGGACAGATATGCCGTCAAGCGCTGCTCAGAGATTGCCTATGAGGGTACTCCGCTTGCTATCGGCACAAGAGGAAGCCTTGACTCAGTTTCCTCCGTAACGCCTCGCTCGGCGTATGAAATGCTTAAATACATTACCGAAAAATGCGCCTGCTATGCCGTATTTTCGGGAGATTTCACCGAGGATAAGGAAAGAGCTCTGGATAAATTCCTTTCCGAGCTTTCCCGTGAGCGCGAGGGAAAAGAGCTTCTCTCCGTAGATATCGGAGCTACGCTTCCGTCCTTTGATAAGACGAAGGAGGTTATAGAGCCCGTATCAGCGAAGCAGGGAAGAATGGTGCTGAGTTACAGCTACGAAAGCGACGGTAAGTCGGACGTAGCGCCGATGCTTTTTGACGAGATATTCGGCGCCTCTCCCGTAAGCCGTCTGTTTATGAACGTAAGAGAGAGACTTTCTCTCTGCTATTACTGCGCTTCGGGCGCAAATATAATGCTAAGCCGTATGCTTGTCCGCAGCGGTCTTGATTTTGAAAAGCGAGACGAGGCGATGGCGGAAATAAAGCGTCAGATAGGTCTGCTTTCCGAGGCGAAGAATATATCGGACGAGGAGCTTATGATGGCGAAAAAATCCCGTATAAGTACCTACGCCGCGTTAAAGGATAGCTGCTCGCAGTATGCGGACTGGTACGTTATGAGGCGTATAGCGGGCTACGAAACGGACGTTGACGCGATAATCTCCGCAATAGAGGCGGTGAGCGCCGAGGACGTAGCGAGGATAGCTCGCTCACTTAAGCTTGAGGTAAGCTACTTCCTTAACGGAACGGAAGGCGCTCAGGCTTAGGATTATGAAAGGTCAGGTAACCGAGTTGACAGAAAATAAGATGCAAATACTAAAAAACGGCTTTGTTTGCGAGGAAATGACGAAGATAACGCACAAAAGCGGACTTGAGATATTCGTTATGCGAAAGGATTTCGCAAGCGCTTACGCGCTTTTCGGTACTCGCTACGGCTCGTTTGATAACGTTTTCACGCTTGAGGGGGAACGAGTCTCAGTTCCTCACGGCATAGCTCATTTTCTTGAGCATAAGATGTTTGAGACCGAGGACGGTCAGGATACATTCGAGCTTTTCTCCGAGATAGGCGCTGACGCAAACGCCTACACCTCTACTGACAGAACGGTGTACCTTTTCTCCTGCACAGAGGATTTCTATTCGGCGTTTGAGGTGCTGATAAAAATGGTGCTTACGCCCGTTTTCACAAAGGAAAACGTAAATAAGGAGCAAGGCATAATCGCGCAGGAGATAAAGATGTGCGAGGACAGACCCTCAAACACCCTGCATTATAATCTGATGAGGGCGATGTACGAGAAAAATCCCGTCAGAATACCTATCGCGGGTACTGTCGAGTCGATAGCGAGGATAACCCCTGAGCTGCTTTATAAGTGCTATAACGCCTTTTACCGTATGAACAATATGGCGATATGCGTTTGCGGAGACGTTGAGGCTGAGAAAATACTCAGCATAGTTGAAAGATATATTCCCGATGAGAAAAGCGAAGCCGTCGTTTTTGAGGAATGTGAGGATACGGCGGCGGTGTTTGAGCCCGTTATAAGAGCCGAGGCGGAGATAGCCAAGCCGCTTTTCAGCATAGGTATCAAGCTTTGCGAGGCGGATAACGAAAGCTCTCCCGCGCTCGCGGTGCTTTGCGAGGCGTTGTTCGGAACGAGCGAGGACTTCTACGGCGAGGTCTTTGAAAATGAGCTGGTCTCCTCGTACAATTACTACTATGAATATTCAAGACCCTGCTCGTATTTTGAGGTGGGCGGAGATTCGCTATCGCCTGACGAGGTGCTTAGTAAGGTCAAAGCTCTTGCGGCAAGCGTTGCCGAGAACGGAGTATCGAGGGAAGCCTTTGAGAGAGCTAAGCGCAAGGTTTACGCGGATACGGTAAGGATTTTCGATAGCTCCGAGAATATAGCCGAGGAGATGTTTGAGAGCTTCCTTACGGGAGAGAGCTTCATTGACAGCGCGGAGCGTTACCGCTACGTTACGTACGAAGAGGTGTGCGCTCTTGCAAAAAGAGTGATAGCGCCTGAGCGTATCGCTATGAGCGCGGTATATCCGAGACAAAGAAAGGACGATGAAAATGGGCAGCAGTAAAATAGCTTTCCCAGGACTTGGGATAGACGAGTTTACCGTAGAACGCGTGGCGTTTGAGATTTTCGGGCGTCCTGTGGCGTGGTACGGAATAATCATTGCCTTCGGAATGATGGTGGCTATCGCGTACGTAATGTATAGGACGAGGGAATACAAGGGCATAAAGTCGGACGATATAATAGACTTCGCTCTGTTTATAATAATATTCGGTGTTATAGGTGCGCGCCTTTACTACGTTATCTTTGACCCGACTCCGAATTACGACTCCTTTATCGACGTTATAGCGATATGGGAGGGGGGACTTGCGATATATGGCGGAATAATCGCGGGAGCCGCTACGGCTATGATTGTCTGCCTTGTGAAGAAGATACGTATTCCCTGCTTTTTCGATATGCTTGCTCCCGCCGTTATGATAGCGCAGGCGATAGGAAGATGGGGCAATTTTATCAACGGCGAGGCTCACGGTGGCGAAACGGATATTTTTATCCGCATGCAGCTAAACGGAGTATGCGTTCACCCGACCTTCCTTTATGAGTCGCTATGGAATATTCTGGGCTTCGTTCTGCTCAATATTCTTTACAGAAGAAGGCGGTTTGACGGTCAGATAGTGCTGGGGTATCTTGCCTGGTACGGTCTTGGCAGGGGCTTTATCGAGGGGCTGCGTACGGACAGCCTTTATATCGGTCCGCTGCGCGTTTCTCAGCTTGTTGGATTCGTTTCCTTTGCTCTGGCGCTCGGAGCGATGCTTATCTTCCTTTTCGTAAAAAAAGCTCCGAGATACGCAAGCGCAAGGTACAAGCTTGACTTAACCGAGGAAAACCTTGAAAACACTCTTGAGGATATAAAAGATACATTAACGGGCGCGCTTGAAAAGCTTGAGCCGACAAAAATCAGTCTTGAAGAAAATACTGAAACTGATATTAAAGACATAACTGATAAGGAGAAAAACGACAATGGCAACGGTAATTGACGGAAAAGCGATATCCGCAAAGGTAAGGGCGGAGATAAAGGCGGAGGTCGATAAGATGACCGTAAAGCCCGGACTTGCGGTAGTAATAGTGGGCGAGGACCCCGCTTCCAAGGTATACGTAAGAAACAAGGCGAAGGGCTGCGAGGAGGTAGGCTTCTACTCGGAGGTACACGAGCTTCCCGAAAGCACCACAGAGGCAGAGCTTCTTGCGCTTATTGAAAGGCTCAACGCAAACGAGAAAATAGACGGAATACTCGTTCAGCTTCCGCTTCCTAAGCACCTTGACGAGAAGATAGTCATAAACGCTATCCGCGCCGACAAGGACGTTGACGCCTTCCACCCCATAAACACGGGAAAAATTATGATAGGCGATTACGATTTTCTTCCCTGTACCCCCGCGGGAGTTATGAGACTGCTTAAAGAGACGGGTGTTGAGGTATCGGGCAAAAAATGCGTTGTCGTAGGTCGCTCTAACATAGTCGGCAAGCCTCAGGCTATGCTTCTGCTTCAGCAGAACGGCACCGTAACTATTTGCCATTCAAGAACGGCAGACCTCAAAAAAGAATGTCTTGAAGCGGATATTCTCGTGGTCGCTATCGGTAAGGCGAAGTTTATTACGGGCGATTACGTAAAGCCTGGCGCCGTGGTTATAGACGTCGGAATGGACAGAGACGAAAACGGTAAGCTTTGCGGAGACGTTGATTTCGCTTCGGCGGAGCCTAAGGCGAGCGCTATAACTCCCGTTCCGGGCGGAGTAGGTCCTATGACCATAGCTATGCTGCTCACCAATACCTTGAAGGCGGCAAGGCTTTTCGGTAAAAAATAAGCTGAAATTAATAATTCGGAGCTAAAAAGGAGGCGACGGAGAGTTGGCAAGAATAAATTTCGGCAGCGAAATAAAAAAGCAGCTTCTTTTGCTTAATATCAAGTCTCCGTGTTGCAAAAAGTCCTTCATAACGGGCGCCGAGATATTCGCCAAAAGCAGAAAAAACGAGTTTACCGAGGCGCTTTCCGAGTATAAGGAAAGGCTGCAGTCGAAGAAAAAAAGAGCGTTCTTTGACGAGCAGGTGGACATAGGCTATCAGAGAGCCGAGGAAAACGCGGAGGTGTTCCCCGTTTCTCACGGCAGGGTGTGTCAGTACTGCCATGCCGCTATGCTGCGGGGCGCATTTATGGTCTGCGGCAGGGCGAGCAGAGGCGAAAATGACATTCACCTTGAAATGTCAATGCCGAGCGAGAGGGCGGCAAGCGTAGTCGCTCAGTCGCTTGCGGAGCTTGGAATAGAGCCAAAGAAAACGGTAAGACGGGGCGAGATACTGCTTTACTATAAAAAAAGAGAGGCGGTGTCGGATTTTATCGCGTATATTGGGGCGGTGTCGCTGTCCTTTGACATCATAAACGACAGTATTATAAAGGAGCGCCGAGCCGTAGCGAACAGGCAGAAGAACTGCGATACCACTAACATAATGAAGTCGCTTTCGGCGGCGGAGAGACAGACGGCGGCAATAAGCGCCATAATAGCTCACGGCGCGCTTGACGAGCTTCCGATAAACCTCCGTGAGACCGCAATGATACGGCTGGAAAATCCAATCGAGTCGCTGGACGAGATAACCGAGCTTCACCGAGGGGAAATATCAAGGTCGGGCGTAAATCACCGTCTGGCGAGGATAATAGAATTCGCAAAGAAAAAGGGTTACAACATAACGTAGGTAATAAAGGTAAGACGAATGGAATTATGTACGAGATGCCGTAGCAATCCCGCTATGGTATATATTATGCGACAGGACGCTTCGGGCGTAAAGAACGAGGGACTTTGTCTTTCGTGCGCAAAGGAGCTTGGTATCAAGCTCCCTCCTCATATGGAGAACGCAGAGGAGGCGCTCCAAAACCTAAGCGAGCAGATGCAGGGGCTTATCGAGTCGGACGGAGAGGGCGACGGAAGTCAGGGAAAGGCTCCGATGATAGATTTCGAGAAGCTCGGTGAGATGTTCTTCGGCAAGGGCAGACCAATGGGGCAAAACGGCGCGCCGGGCGCAAAGGGCGGAAAAGGACAGGAAAAGCAAAAGGCGGCTCCGCAAAACAACCGAAAATCAATAGAGCAGTTCTGTATAAACCTTACCGAGAGGGCAAAGGCGGGTAAGCTGGACGCCGTTATCGGCAGGGAGCGTGAGCTTGGAAGGCTTATGCAGATACTTCTGCGCCGCCAAAAGAACAATCCTTGTCTTATAGGCGAGCCGGGAGTAGGTAAGACGGCTATTGCCGAGGCGCTGGCGCAGAGGATAGTCAAGGGCGAGGTTCCGTATAAGCTTAAAAACAAGGAGATACTGCTGGTCGATATGACGGCGCTTGTCGCGGGAACGCAGTTCAGGGGTCAGTTCGAGGGAAGAATGAAGGCGCTTATAAACGAGGTAAAGGCGCTTGGAAATATAATTCTCGTTATCGACGAGGTGCATAGCATAGTGGGCGCGGGAGATGCCGAGGGCTCAATGAACGCAGCCAATATTTTAAAGCCGGCGCTTTCAAGAGGTGAGATACAGCTTATCGGCGCTACAACGCTTTCTGAGTACCGCAAATATATAGAGAAGGATACCGCGCTTGAACGCCGCTTCCAGCCGATAATAATAGAGGAGTCCTCTATTTCGGATACCGTTGAGATTCTCAAGGGTATAAAGCACTATTACGAGTCCTTCCACCGTCTGACTGTGCCGACGGAGATACTTGAACGCACCGTAGTGCTTGCCGAGCGCTACATCACCGACAGGTTTTTGCCCGATAAGGCGATAGACCTGCTGGACGAGGCATGCTCTCGCCTTGCCTTGAACTCCAAGGAGATAGACGAGCTTTCCGAGGCGGAGAACAGGCTTATAGAGCTTGCCGCGGAGGAAAAGGATATATCCGAGAAGGTCTCCGAGGCTGAGGGCGAGAAGCAGAACGAGATGTATAAGCGTCTTGCCGAGCTTAAAACCGAGATAATGAGCTGCGAAAAGGATATTGACAGGCTTTTGGCTGCTGTCAAGTCGCTCGTTTTAACGGAGGACGAGCTTGCCAAGGTCATTGAGATATGGACGGGAGTACCCGCGAGCAGCATAACCGAGCAGGAATTTGAAAAGCTGGAAAGGCTTGACCAAACACTTAGAGAACACGTTGTCGGTCAGGATAAGGCGATAAGCGCCATAACCAAGGCGATTAAGCGCTCCCGTGTGGGCGTAAGCGCTAAGCGTAAGCCTATTTCGTTTATCTTTGCCGGACCTACGGGAGTGGGTAAGACTGAGCTTGTTAAGCGCCTCTCCGACGAGCTTTTTAACGCGCCCGAGTCGCTTATAAGGCTTGATATGTCGGAGTTTATGGAGAAGCACGCGGTGTCGAGAATAATCGGAGCGCCTCCCGGATACGTCGGCTACGACGACGCCGGTCAGCTTACCGAGAAGATACGCCGCAAGCCCTACTCGGTCGTTCTCTTTGACGAGATAGAAAAGGCTCACCCAGACGTAATGAATATCCTGCTCCAGATACTTGACGACGGCAGGGTAACGGACGCTCAGGGCAGAACTGTTAATTTTGAAAACACGGTCATAGTTATGACCACGAATGCCGGCTCGCGCGGCGGAAGCGGAGTTCTGGGCTTCGGCGAAAGCGCTCAGGCGCAGAGCGAGGAAAAAACTCAGGCGGCGCTGTCGGAGTTCCTTCGCCCCGAATTTATCAACCGCGTGGACGAGATAATAACCTTCCGCTCGCTTGATAAGAAGGATTTCGAAAAGATTGCGGTCATTATGCTTAACGAGCTTAGCTCGGCGCTCAGCTCTAAGGGCTATAAGGTCGCCTACGACGAAAAGGCGGTCAAGGCGATAGCGGAGAATTCCTTCTCCGAGCGCTTCGGAGCGAGAAATATGCGCAGATATATTCAGACTAACGTCGAGGACGTTATAGCTGAAAGGATAATAGAGCTTAAAAGCAAGGCGGCGCTCATTTCCATCTCCGCAAAGGACGGTATGAGCGAGATGGAGATAACGGTAGTATAAGGAAATTGCGAAAGGGGCGGAAAAATGCTTACCGCGGTAAATATGCCAAGTCAGGTGCCGGGCGCGGACAGTCCGCTTCTTTTACGGCTCTGTAAGCAGGTCGGAGACAGAGTAGGCGTTGGTGAAACGCTGTTTGTTTACGAGCACGACGGAGCCGCTTTTGAGGAGAATTCCGCGGTTGCGGGTGAGATAGTCGCCTGCTTTTACACCGTTGGAGACAGGGTGTCGGGCGGAGTTCCGATAATGATGATAGAGCTTTGAGCGAGGCGGAGGACAAGCTATGGATAACGGACAGTTCACGGCGCTGGCGGAGGTTTACGACCGCTTGAACGGCGCTGATTATAAAGCATACGCGCGCTACGTACAAAGGGTGCTTGAAAAATACGGCTCGGGAAGCGAGTCGTTAATGCTTGACCTTGGGTGCGGAACGGGCTCGCTCACGCTCGCTCTGGCGGAGCTTGGATACGATATGATAGGCGCGGACATCTCACCCGAAATGCTCAGTATAGCCTCGGAAAGAGCATACGGCGCCGAAAAAAGCATACTTTTTCTTATGCAGGATATGCGTGATTTTGAGCTTTACGGAACGGTAAGCGGCGCGGTCAGCGCTCTTGACGGAATAAATTACCTTACCGAGCGCAAGGACGTAATTAAGTGCTTTAAGCTGGTAAGAAACTATCTTGACCCGGGCGCGCTCTTCCTTTTTGACGTCAATTCCGAGTATCGCTTCAGGGAGGTACTTTCAAAGCGCGACTATTTTCTTGAAGATGAGGGAGTTTGTCTTGGTTGGAGAAGCGATTTTGATGAAAAAACCGGACTTTGCGACTTCTATCTTACTGTTTTTGAGCAGGGCGAGGACGGGAGATATGTAAGGAGAGACGAAACTCAGACGGAAAAGCTCTGGACGGACTGTGAAATAGAGGATATGCTTACCGAAAGCGGACTTGAAAAGGTCGCGGTGTTTTCCGGCTTTGATATGAAAAAGGCGGAGGAAAAGGACGAAAAAAGGTTCTACGTCGTACGGTGCCCCTTTAATAAATAAAGGATAGAAAGTTGTTTTTTGGCTACGTAAAATTTTTTTCGAGAAATTTCAAAAAAGGTATTGACAAGCGAAATGGTTTATGATATAATAGTCAACGTCGCAAGAGCGATGGCCTGTTTGGAAGCATAGCTCAGCTGGGAGAGCACTTGCCTTACAAGCAAGGGGTCACAGGTTCGAGCCCTGTTGTTTCCACCAAAATGGCCCGGTAGTTCAGTTGGTTAGAACGCTAGCCTGTCACGCTAGAGGTCGAGGGTTCGAGTCCCTTCCGGGTCGCCAATACCAGACCCCTGGTACTGAAAGTAAATTGTTTGAGCAGCGTCGAGCAGGATTGCGTCGATAGTAAATTGCGAAGCGATTTACGCAACAATCCCGTAAGGATTGTTACGCCTCTGTAGCTCAGTTGGTAGAGCAGGGGACTGAAAATCCCCGTGTCGTTGGTTCAATTCCGACCGGAGGCACCATATGCGGATTTAGCTCATTTGGTAGAGCGCGACCTTGCCAAGGTCGAGGTGGCGGGTTCGAGCCCCGTAATCCGCTCCAAAAAATTCCGTACACGCAAGTGTGCGGAATTTTTTTTTAGGGTTGCGTTTTTATATTGATTTCAGACATACCTTTTAATAAAAATCAAATGCTCGTTTTTGCGTTTTATGCTTTACAAAAGCGGAACGTTATGCTATAATAAGCTTAAAAGAAAAACACTTATACAAAGGAGAAATGAAATGTCTTTTGTTAATAACGGGTTTGAAAAATACAGTCTGTTTACAGCGGAGCTTGAAAACGACGGGTATATTGGTATTCCCGTTACCTTAACCGTTTTATTTGATAAGGAGAATTTTACCGTAAGCAGTGGGTTTACCGGAACACCTATTATGGTATACGTCATAAACACTATGGCAAGCAGAGTGGGAACCCTGTCTGACGCTCAGATAGTTTCCGGTATGCTTGAAAGAGGATACGTAGTTACGGTGCTTGACTACAAGGAAAATGAAGCGGCTGTTTGTCCTTTCCTCGATTATTCGGTGCAGGGAATACGAAGAAGGATAATGAACGGTGAGTTTTTTGAGGGAATAGCCTGCATGGGAAAAGGATATTACCCGGAGACCCTTGTTATTCCGTCTGGTCATGACGTCTTGTTCGGCGAGGTTTATTGGGAGTATGACAGGCACTGTACTGACGGAACTCTTGAAAAAATCGTTGAGATATGGAACAACGACTTCAGAGGCACTAAAGGGGAATTCCTTGTCAAATGGATAGATAAAAGAGGACAGCGAAAGTTTACTCAAAACGGACACGACGGCAGTGAGCCTATATGGTACGATAAAGACGGAAACGAGAGCGAACACGGAGAGTACGTAAAGGTAAAGCATACTCTCGTAAAAGACGTTACCGACTGCGCAAAGCCTGACGGTACTATGATAGACTTTAAGCTTTATATGCACGTCGTCTATCCTACCGAGCCCAAGGAAAAGGTTCCGGTAATGTGCCTTGCGAGCTCAAGCGAGGATATTTGTGTTTGTTCGGCAACGGCTGACCGTCCTCATATGAACGGATTTGTTTTCAACGGTTACGCGGGCGTTATGTACGATTATGGCTATGTTCCTATGGCAAGAAACGACCACTACGGTTATTTTGACGGATATCCAAAGGCAGGATATATAACCGGAGATAACGTTACTTATTCTCTTAAAGCGTATAACTTTGGCATTGATAGGGCGGCGATGAGATATATACGTTACCTTGCGTTAAGCCAGGGGGATAAATTCCGTTTCGATATAAACGCGATTGGCGTTTACGGAAACTCCAAGGCGGGCGCTGTTACTTATCTCGGTGAAGCCGAGCCGGAGAATGTGCCGTCTCAGAGATTTTTCAAGGGACATCACGATGAAACCAGATTTGAAAATGGCGACACCGAGGACAGAGAGGGTGTGAAGGGCGGAGAGCAGCAGCCTTGGTTAACCTATAACGGAGAGCCTATTTCAAGTCGCGCCAATCTCGTGTATTCAAGCTGCGGAGGAGCGCCGCACACTATTACCAAGGGATACAGCCCCCTGTTTATCGTCTCTAACAGACGTGATGGTGGCTGCTTTTCCGTCGCAAATACAATAGCAAACATAGCGAGGTCCTACGGTATGCCCGCTATGTGGTTTGAGATACCTCTTGGACACACAATTACGTACGGCAAGGATCTGCACTTCGGTATAGATACCTATAAGGCGTTTTTTGACTGCGCGGGTTATTATCTTAAGGGCGATGCGGTTAAGGCGCTCGGCGTAAGAGAAAATAAGTATATGTTCCCCGCATCTGTTACGGTAATGTTTACAGGCCCCATCAGCGAAAGCGAGGCGGCGAAGATAAAGGTAACTGATAAAAACGGAGACTTGGTCGGAGGAACGCTTACGTGTGAATTCGGGGGCTGTGAATGGACATTTACTCCGAGCGAGCCGTGTTACGGAAGCGGTTACGTTATTGAAGTTCCCGAAACCGTTGTCGGTCAGAATGGAAAGCCGATACAAAAGGGCTTTGAAAAGACCTTTGAGCTTTGTAAAGGCGAGCTCGCCGAGCTTTCCTCAGCTGTTACGGAATACGCAAAGCGTTCAATAGCCTTTGAGGTCGTAAATGACGGTGTAAATACCGTTTCAGCATTTACGGGTGATGGCAAATACATTGGAAGTGTAAATACAAGCGGCAAGGGTTGGTATAAAATAAACGTTGTCGAAAGCGATGTAAAGCTTTCCGACGTAACCTTGAGGGTGGATAAAAAGTCGGCAAGCGCGTCGGTTTGCGCTCCGTTTACTTTATGCGAAGTTGCGGAAGGCTGCGAGAATGTAGCGTTTGACGGTAAAAAGGCAATCAGAGTTGACAGCCTTAAGCTTATTACCCGCTTTCCCACCCAGGAGTATTACAGAGACCCAAGACCCGTTGTTAAGTGCGACAGTATAATTAAGGAAGACGCGCTTGACGACAGTGATATCGGAAGACGCTTTAAGATAAGCTTTAAGGTGTACGATACTGTGTCGAGATATATCCAATTTTCTCTCAATAATTGCACAAATAAAGCTGAAAATCTTGTGGATTACCGATATTATATAGGCAATGAACGCACCCGCAAAGGCGAGTGGACGGAGTATAGCTTTGATTATACCGTTTACGAGCCTATCTACGGAGATTACGGAAAGCAGAAGAAGGTCTTTACCGTTTCCGCTATTGGAAACGGCGATAGGGTCTGTCCGATTTATTTTGCAGACCCTAAGTGCGAGGAGATAGTTACCGAGGTTGAGCTTGGAAGAATTCGCGCCGTTTATGAAGCTGATGAAAAACACCTGCCGCTTGGAAAAGGTATGTAGATTTTCATAGGCCGTCTCGGTTAAAGTTTAAAAAATTACAGTTGTTTATATGCGCGGCGGTATAAAAAAAGCCCGCTGCGCATATAAAGTAAAATAAAAACGGAAAATTTCTAAAACCTATTGACAAAACCGCGGCTATTTGCTATAATATTAGAGCATGATAGGAAATGGCGCCTTAGCCAAGCAGTAAGGCCCCGGTCTGCAACACCGTTATTCGCGGGTGCAAATCCCGCAGGCGCCTCCAAAAAATCCGAAAGCACAGCTTTCGGATTTTTTTATCCAATCCGACAAATGAGGCTTGGTATGTAACCAATGCGCTTGTCGCATTGTATGTAATTGCGACGAAGTCGCGTATGGCATCACTCTTTACAAACGCTAAAAATTATGGTATAATGAAGCCGAGGATTACGGCAAAACAACAACTGTTGCATAAGAGAGGCGGTGTCAAATTGATTTACCTACAAAGCTTCAGCTTTCCTACGCAGGATCAGGAAGCGGACTTCTTTGTTTATAACCCTAAAGCTAAAATGACGTGCTACGATTCCAAATATCCTTTTGGGCTTTTCAGATACCGCGAGCTTCCGGAATTTTATTTTGACGATATAACGCTGTTTTACGGCAATAACGGAAGCGGAAAAAGCACTATTTTGAACGTTATAGCGGAAAAGCTGGAGCTGAAAAGAAGCGCGCCGTATAACAGAACCGATTATTTTAACGATTACGTCGAGCTTTGCGGCTATACGCTTGAAAGCGACGTGCCGAAGAACAGCGAAATAATTACCAGCGACGGCGTTTTTGAGAGAGTGCTCGATATACGCAGATTAAATGACGGCATAGACGACAGGCGAGATAAGATAGTTAAGGAATATATAGCCGAGGTAACAAACGAGGAGCCGAATCTCTTGCGCGGCATTGATGATTATAATAGGTGGAAAAGGGCGAGCGATATGCGAAATCGCAACAAATCGCAGTCGTCGTTTATAAGACAGAATCTTATGAGGAACGTGCAGGAGCGCTCAAACGGAGAAAGCGCGCTTGCTTATTTTGTGGACTGCATAAAGGACGATGCGCTTTATCTGCTTGATGAGCCTGAAAACAGTCTGTCCGCGACAAATCAGTTACAGCTTAAATACTTTATCGAGGACTGCGTAAGAAATCACGGCTGTCAGTTTATTATATCCACTCACTCGCCGTTTTTGCTGTCAATAGAGCGCGCGTCTGTCTACGATATTGACGTTGTTCCACCAAAAACAAGGAAATGGACTGAGCTTGAATCGGTCAGAACGTATTTTGAGTTTTTTAGGGATAACGAGTGGAAATTTGATTAATTAACTGTCATAAAGAGTAAAAAACACTTAAAATTGTGGTATAATAAAAAACAAAGGAGATGTAAAAAATGGGACATTTAACGGGTAAAACAGCGATTATTACGGGCGCGGGCTACGCCGTTCTTTCCGACGGCAGATGCGGCTCTATCGGATACGGCATTGCTACCGCGTACGCCAAGGAGGGAGCTAATCTCGTTATTACGGGAAGAAACGTCGCAAAGCTTGAAAAGGCTAAGGAGGCGCTTGAGGGGCAGTACGGCATAAAGGTGCTTGCACTTTCCGCTGATATCTCGGCGGGCGCTGACAACGAGGCTATCGCCAAGGGTGTCGCTGAGGCGGCTGTCAAGGAGTTTGGACGCATAGACGTGCTTATCAACAACGCGCAGGCTTCGGCGTCGGGCGTAACGATTCAGGATCACACCACGGAGCAGTTCGATCTCGCGATGTATTCCGGACTTTACGCAACCTTTTACTATATGAAGGCGTGCTATCCGTATCTTAAAGAAACTCAGGGCAGCATTATAAATTTTGCCTCAGGCGCGGGACTGTTCGGCAATTACGGACAGTGCTCCTATGCCGCGGCAAAGGAGGGAATCCGTGGGCTTTCACGTGTAGCGGCTACCGAATGGGCAAAGGACGGAATTAACACAAACGTCGTGTGTCCTCTTGCGTGGACTGCTCAGCTTGAGAATTTTGAGAAGGCATATCCGGAGGCTTTTAAGGCTAACGTAAAGATGCCGCCTGCGGGGCATTTCGGAGACCCCGAAACTGAGATAGGACGTGTCTGCGTTCAGCTCGCAAATCCCGATTTCAAGTATATGAACGGCGAAACAGTAACTCTTGAAGGCGGAATGGGACTCCGTCCGTAACAGAGCTTTCAAAAATAGGCACCTAAATAACACTTAACGGGCTGTCGCAAATGCGACAGCCCGTTAAAAATTATTTACTGTACAGTTCGTCTTCACTGACGTCAATTTTCCCATTCTCGTTTTCATAGTCTTTTACACAAGTTAAAGCTAAAAATTCGAGCTGAGCGTTAAGTGATCTTTTGTTTTGTTTAGCAATGTAAGCAATTTTGTAAAGCAGCTCCGGTTCAAATCTGATTCCTGTTTGTATTTTGTTTTTACTCATAATAACACCTCGATAACATTATGATAACATTTTATCATGAAATTAGTTGACATTCTACAAACAGTATGTTATCATTATGTTATCACTACATAGAAGGGGATAACAATTATGGAAACAAAATCAGAAATAGAAATATTTGGAGAGAACATAAAAAACCTTCGTATTAATAAAGGGCTATCTAAAAAAGATATGTCTAAACTTCTCGGGATAGGTGTAAAAAAGCTTGAAACTCTTGAAAAGGGTGAGCTTACAAAAATACTGACAATAGAAATCGTTTACCATATCAAGAGAAATTTCGATTATATGCCGTCGGAAATGCTTACACCGGGCTTTATAAAACCGTATAAATAATGGAAAGCGCAAGTGGCTCGGCGCGTTTTGTATTTACATAAAAAACAGTACGTAAAAAAGCAAGGGATTTTTTTGGTAAATTTAACGTGATTAAAATGACTTTAACTGCTTGAAAATAAAGGGGCTTTATGGTAAAATTATCATAAACCTATATAAAAAAGGAGAATATCGCTATGAATTTGCTCGGAAAAATGCAGGATAAGGAATTTTGGGCATACGTAAGAGATGCCGAATGCTATAAGCCACTCGTTGAAAAGCTCAAAAATGAATATACTAAGAATATGGAAAAGGGAGACCTCAAATGTCTTAAATACAGCGAATTCAAGCTGTACTGGACCACCGGAGAGCGTTACAAATATGAGGGCAGTCTTAACCACATAGGCGGCAGAATGATGGCGTCCGCGATACTTTCGCTTATCTACCCGGAGGAGCAGGAGTATCTCGATACCCTTATGGATAGCCTCTTTGCAATATGCGACGAATATTCTTGGTGTCTGCCGGCTCATCATGGCGCGCTTTCGAAGCCTGATAGCGCAAGAGTAGATCTTAATGCCGCTACGACTGCGGCGTCGCTTGCGGAGGTATATACATTGCTTGGAGATAGACTTGAGCCGCTGATAAAGAACCGCATAGTTGCTGAACTCGACAGAAGGGTAATAAATACCTTCTACCCTGCAACAAATTATTGGTGGGAGCTGAGATCGTATAACTGGACCGCGGTTTGTACGGGCGGTGTGGCAAGAGCTATAATGCTTGTGCGTCCTGAGCTTATGACTGAGGAATTCATACAGCGTACGGTTACCTCTATGGAGTGCTATTTAAAGGGCTTCGATTCGATGGGAATATGCTATGAGGGAAACGGATATTGGAGCTACGGGTTTGGTTATTTTGTCTTATATGCAGATATGATTCGTAGATTTACAGAGGGCAGAGTAGACTTCTTTAAGCGTGAAAAAGTCAAAAAAATCGCCTGTTACTATCAAAAGATGTTTCTTTCGGGAGACAAGGGCGTCTCGTTTGCTGACAGTCAGGCAGAGCTTCGTTATCCGATACACCTTATGCATTTTTTGAAGAATGAATATCCAGATGACGTTCTCGTTTATGATTTTAAGTATTCAACGTGGCCGGCGTGCAACATTCGCTCATTCGGCTGGTTTGACGAAAATATAATGAAAAATCCCGCAAATGACGAGGTGTCATTCGAGATGTATTCGCCTGAGGCTCAGTGGCTGGTAAAAAGAACCTCATCTTACGGATTTGCGGCTAAGGGAGGCGATAACGAAGAATTCCATAACCATAACGACGTAGGCTCATTTATTTTCGCAAAGGACGGCGAGCACGTGTTTACCGATCCGGGCGCCGCGCTGTACGTAAAGGGATATTTCGTGAATTCTGAAAGATATAAATTCCTTGAAAGCTCGTCGAGAAGCCATAGCGTACCTATAATAAACGGCGTTTTACAGAGCTTCGGAAAGGAATTTAAGGCAAAAGGAGCAAGGTATGAAAACGGAACCTTCTCGCTTGACATTGCGGGCGCTTATGAGTGCGAGGGGCTTAACAGCATAATAAGAGAATTCGTGTTAAAAGAGAGCGAGGTCATCGTTACGGATACCTTTGACTATTCGGGAGAGGGTAAGATTGTTGACAGAATAGTAACGAGATTTGAGCCGAAGGCATTAAGCGAGGGTGAGCTTGAGGTTGGCAAGGGCAGTATAAGCTTTGACCCGTCGCTTTGCGAGCTTGCGGTAAGCTCGGTGCAGGACAGTAAAAATAAAACGGTATGGTTTATAGATTTTACACTAAAGCAAGGCGTAAATAAGATAACCTACTTAATGAAATAAAGAAAAAATTCCCGTCTGCCTTTTCGGTGGGCGGGATTTTTGCTTGAATAAAAAACGGAACACCTATTGCCTTTCGTCAAAATATCTGCTATAATATAAATGAAAAGGACGGTGATTGAATGTATAATTTTTTTGTTGAGCCGAACGCAAAGCAGGGCGAGCTTTACTTTATAACGGGCGCCGACTTTAATCATATAAAAAACGTTCTTCGTATGCGAAAGGGTGATAATCTTCTCGTTAGCTGTGAGGGGAAAAGCGACCTTTGCGTTATTGAGGACCTGAATTCAGATGCCGTAAGTGTCAGAGTAGTAGAGGAAAGCTACCGCTTAAACGAGCTGCCAATCAAAATTTTTCTTTTTCAGGGACTTCCCAAAAGCGATAAAATGGAGCTTATAATTCAGAAGTGCGTTGAGCTTGGCGTTTACGCCATAGCGCCTATCGAAATGGCAAGATGCATAGTGAAGCTTGAGGGCAACAAAAAGGAGAGCAGACGCGAGCGCTGGCAGTCGATAGCCGAAAGCGCGGCAAAGCAGAGTAAAAGAAATGCCGTCCCCGAGGTGCTTCCCATAATGACCTTCAAGGAGTCGTTAGAGCTTGCTAACAAGCTTGACGTCTTTATGATACCTTACGAGAGTAAGGAAGGAATGGCGGCGACCAAGGCGGCGCTTGAAAGGATAAAAAGCGGCTCGACTGTCGGTATTATGATAGGGCCCGAGGGGGGCTTTGAGGAAAAAGAGGTTGAGGAGGCGGTGAGCGCAGGCGGAGTTTCGGTTTCTCTTGGCAAACGTATACTTCGAACAGAAACTGCGGCGATGACGGCGGTTTCGATGTGTATGCTCCACACTGAAATGAACGTTGAGGAGACCGTATGAAGCAGCTACCGACAGAATTTATAAGCAGAATGAGGGCGCTGCTCGGAGACGAGGGGTACGGGCGCTACGAAAAGGCGCTCAGCGAGCCGCCAAGCAGGGCGCTCAGGGTTAATACCGAGAAAATATCCCTTGAAGAATTCGAGGTGATAGCGCCATTTCCGATTGAAAAGATACCGTACGTTGAAAACGGCTATTTCTTCGATTGCGACAGGATAGGCAATCACCCGTTTCACCACGCTGGAATGATATACGTTCAGGAGAGCGCGGCAATGATGCCCGCGGAGTGCCTTGATATTCAGCCGGACTGGAAAATTCTTGACCTGTGCGCTGCTCCCGGTGGAAAAAGCACCCAGCTTAAAAACAAGCTCGGTAATAAGGGCGTGCTTGTTTCAAACGAGATAATTTCATCAAGATGCAAAATACTTGCGTCGAATATAGAGAGACTTGGGCTTATTAATACCGTTACCACCTGCCTCAGTCCGGAGAAAATTGCGGCGCTTTTCAAAAAGACCTTTGATATGATAATGGTTGACGCGCCCTGCTCCGGCGAGGGAATGTTCCGTAAAGAAGAAATAGCGATAGACGAGTGGAGCGAGGGTAACGTGAAAATGTGCGCCGAGAGGCAGGCGGAGATACTTGAAAACGCCGTAAAGGCGTTGAAGGACGGCGGCTATATCGTTTATTCCACCTGCACGTTTTCTCTTGAGGAAAACGAAATGACGGTTGATAAGTTCCTTTCGCGCCACCCGGATTTTGAGCTTCTGCCGGTAAAGGCGGAGGTGAGAGAGACAAGCGAGGACGGAATTGCTTTTGACGGTTGCGGGTGCGATCATTTAAGCTATAC
The DNA here is from genome assembly GCA_017502875.1 of Clostridia bacterium. Lineage (GTDB taxonomy): Bacteria > Bacillota > Clostridia > Oscillospirales > CAG-272 > SIG673. The sequence goes on from JAFVUF010000007.1 coordinate 121,146, forward strand.
CAGAAGATTTTATCCGCACACGGGCAAGGGCGAGGGGCAGTTTATGGCGCTGCTTCACAGCAAATCCGAGCCTTGTGAAGATAGTCCTCACAGAGCAAACGCATACAGTAAGCCAAGAAAATCCGAAAGGGGCACAAGAGCTGCTAATACATCAACAGATACATGTGCTGTTACCGATTTTCTTGACGCTGTGCTGGTTTCGTACGACAAAAGCGCCGTTAAATTCAAGGGAGAGGCGCCGATATATTTCCCGTCGGAGATAAGTCTTGACGGTGTTCCGACCTTTACGTGCGGAGTTCTCATAGGAGAAATCAAGAAAAACTACCTTTTGCCGCACCATAGCTTTTTTATGGCTATGGGAAGCCTTTTCAGGAACAAAATCGACCTTTTACCCGACAGCGAGGAGCTTAAAAAGTACCTTCACGGAGAGGAAATAGAGGTCGGCGCACCTGACGGTTGGGCGGTAATTACGGTTTGCGGGTGCGCCGTAGGAGGCGTGAAGGTGGTTTCGGGCGTCGCCAAAAACCATTACCCGAAGGGCCTCAGAACAAAGGCGTAGTAAAAGCATAAAAATATAGAGGACGAAACGGATTTCCGTAACGTCCTCTTTTCTATTGGTACGATTTTATTTACTGTTCTTTTCAAACACCTTGCTCTTAGCTATCAGCTTATCAGTTCTTCTCTTTTTGATTATCAGAGGAACGGCTATGACCGCCGCAACAGCTATTATTACTAAGGAAAAGGTTATATAGTCCACAAACGCGGGGAGCTTTCCGCCAAAGAGCATACCCTTTTTCACAACTCTTGCGGTGGAAACGAGCTTTACCGCGTTTTCGCCGTTGTAGGCGTCTACGCTCGTAAGCGAGTCAAGCGACGAACCGCTACTGATATTCACCTTGTCGGTTTTTATACCCTTGTCCGCGACGATAGCGGAGGACTGAGCGCTTATTGTGAGGTTTGCCGCGTTTATCTCCACAGAGCCCTTTGCCTTCACAGGCGCTACAAAGGACAGATTTCCGCCCGCAAACTGTATACTGTTGCCGTAAATGGAGTTTACCTTTGCGTTAATATCGACGTTTGCGCCCGAAAAAACTGTTTTTGCGCTATCAACCAGTATTCCGGTGGAAGCGCCGTTTATTACTATCTTGCCGCTTCTGAAAATGACGTTTTCTTTTTCGACCGAACCCGCGGAGCGTATTCCGATGTCGCTAACGGTTATGGTTAGAGTTCCGTTTCCGGTGAAGGTGAGAGAGCCGAAGCTGTGAATTCCGTAACGGGTTGCGGTAATTTTGTTATCACCTTTAAGCACCACTGTTGAGCCTCCGGGAAGTCTTAGACCGAAATCATCTGCGGTGGCAAGATGGAAATTGTCCATTTCAAATATTAGCTCATTATTATCCCAGCTGTATCCTGAACCGTTGGCGTGTTCGTTAAGCTCCGCCATATCCAGCGTCTTTGTTACCGTGCTGTTTGCCGCAAAAATACTTATGGGAAACAAGCTTATCACCGTAGTTAGGACAAGTATTATCAAAACAGTTTTCTTCATTATATATATAACCCCTCTAAGACGGTATTCTCATCTTATTATACCATAAACAAATCAGAAATTCAAGATATAATTATCAATAGATTGTGAGAAAAGTAAAGTAATAGCTATGCGGGATATGAGTGTTTTTCTTTAAGATATTGGGTTATATGACAAAAACAACTGTGGATTTGTGTAACTTTGTTGGTGAAATGTAACAAAAATGAGAAAAATGAAAAAATTCTCTTGACTTTATTGTTGTAAAGTGCTATAATAACAAAGCGCTCGCAAAAAAGGAAATGAGCTTATAGTGAGTGCGAAATGATCCTTGAAAATTGAACAACGATTGAGAGAGAGTACAAAGTACGTTAAGTACGAAAAGAGTACAAAAGAGGAAGCTAAGGAAACTTGGCAACCAAGAAAATCTCGACAATTCCTAAATGAGAACAGTAATAGTAA